>CAZKCG010000006.1:0-101705 GCA_964551445.1 uncultured bacterium
CATATTCCGCCGCCACGTTCAGTGGCCCGATAACGGCGTCGAGAGTGTGGTTAACGCCTTCTACGATCTTTTTGAAATCGCCCTGGTGTTTCGAGGCGTCCGCGCGGGTTGCGAGCTTGCCTTCGACCGCCGCGATTGAAAGCGTCTTGGCGTCCGCGACGAGAGCGGTTACGGCATCGATGCAAGTGTTGAGGTTGTTCTTGATCTCGTTGAAATCGCCGTTATATTTATCCGTGATCTTCGCGGGTACGTCGCCTTTGGAAATTCTGTCGACGTATTCAGCGGCCACGTTCAGCGGTCCGATGACCGCGTCAAGCGTCTGGTTAACGCCTTCTACGATCTTCTGGAAATCGCCCTGGTGTTTCTTGGCGTCTGCCCTTGTAGCGAGTTTACCTTCGACCGCAGCTATGGACAACATTTTGGCGTCCGCCACGAGCGCGTTGACTGCCGAAATTGATTGATTTAAAGCTGCTTTTATCGTTTCAAATTTCTTTTTGCTGTCAGCCGTATCATTATCGGATGCGGCTACCTCGATATTAATGTTTAAATCGCCTTTGGCAAGTTTATCTAAAGCTTCAGTAACTTTTTTCGTTTCTATTTCCTGAAATTCCGCAACTTTTTGGGCTATTCTTTGAGATTTTTTAATCGCCGTCTGGTCCGTAACAATTTCTATTGCGCCGACGATTATTCCTTCTTTATTTTTTATAGGCACGCCGGTGTATGTTATGTCAAGGTTGTAACTGCCGGGATGAGCGTCCGTTTCGCTGGTGCTATCGCTTCCCATCTGCATTGCTTTAGCGGTCGCGCATTTTGAAGTGCGGCAGTCGCTCGTCTTGAAAAAATCATAACATCTTGCTTTTGATGCACAAAGTTGTTCGCCGGAAGCGTTGCCTAAAGATGATCCGGCCTTATTCATGAAAAGGACTTCAAAATCCTTGTTCACTATCATTAAAGGCGCGGGAACACTATCGATTAGTTTTACAAGCGAATTGATCGTGTCATTAACTCCTTCTACGATCTTTTTAAAATCGCCCTGGTGTTTAGCCGCGTCAGCGCGCGTATACAATTTCCCTTCCACAGCTGCAACCGATAAAGTGTTAGCGTCTTTAACCAGCGAACTAACCGCGTCGATACACTGATTAAGATTGTTTTTGATCTCGTTGAAATCGCCGTTATATTTATCCGTTATTTTAGCGGGAACATCACCTTTGGATATCCTGTCTACATATTCCGCCGCCACGTTCAGTGGCCCGATAACGGCGTCGAGAGTGTGGTTAACTCCTTCAACGATCTTTCTGAAATCGCCCTGATGTTTCGAAGCGTCAGCGCGCGTGGCGAGTTTACCTTCGACCGCCGCGACCGATAAGATTCCGGCGTCTTTAACGAGCGCGTTTACGGCGTCTATACAGGTGTTGAGATTGTTTTTGAGTTCGTTGAAATCACCGTTATATTTATCCGTTATTTTAGCGGGAACGTCGCCTTTTGAAATTCTGTCCACATATTCGGCGGCCACATTGAGCGGTCCTATAACGGCATCGAGAGTGTTGTTAACCCCTTCAACGATCTTTTTGAAATCGCCCTGATGTTTCGAAGCGTCAGCGCGCGTGGCGAGTTTGCCTTCGACGGCCGCGGCCGATAACATATTTGCATCTTTAACGAGCGCGTTAACGGTGTCTATGCACTGGTTCAAGTTGTTCTTGATCTCGTTGAAATCGCCGTGATAAGTATCCGTTATTCTTGGCGGAATATCGCCCTTTGAAATTCTGTCAACATATTCGGCCGTGACGTTGAGCGGACGGATGAAAGCGTCCATGATCTCGTTTACGCCTTTAACGATCGGCTGGAATTCAAAATTGGTTTTTTCAACATCGCCTCTGATATCGAGTTTTCCGTTTTTAACCGCGGCCGAAAGCCTGCCTGCTTCCTCCACAAGGAATAAATTAACCCCTATTATACCTCCGCCTATGGCATATCCAAGCGAGAGGATTATCGCAGCTGCGATCGCTACTATGATATAAATAAGTGATATCGAGTAACCGATATTTTTTTCGGACATGGAGACGAATTCGTTTATTTCCCTGGTTATATCGCTTTCTATCGATTCGCATTCAGCCCTTAATCTAGCACCTTCGTCGGCTAATTTAGCGAAATTCTGGTCCATTAAAGCGGTGGCGTCAACATAATTTTTGCTTGAGCAGTCTTTACATTCTTTAAAAATGCCTGTTATTTCATTTAATATGGGAAGCACGTCAGATTTAAAATATTTTATTGCGGTTTCCTGCCCGCCTACGCCTTTGAGCATTTCTTTTATTTTAGGCGCGGTTCCATGCAGTTTCTTATGAGGTTCGTCAAATTTTTCCATGATCTTAGCGAGTTCCGGGTCTTCCGCTTTATATGATCTGTACCATTTTCCGAATGCGCAAAGGCTGTGGTCCGTTTGTCCGGTGAATTCATGACCGTCCTCGATCGCTCTCTCTAAAAGCCGTACCCAGTTTATATGATCGAGTTCTCTGGCGGTTATGAAAGCGTTAAGAGGAACCGGTATCGCGTTTTCGACGGTGACGAATTTTTTTCTGTGAATATGTTTTTCAACGATAGCATCGGCCAGCGAAATCATCTCGGCGTTTTTAGTTCCGATGTCTTCTATTCTTTTTTTTATAGCGCCAGTCAGTTTTATCTTGTCAAATTCTTTGTAAGATTCTGTAAACTGTTTTTTTATATCGACAAATTGTTTTTCGAATTTCGCCGTATCGCCGAATACGCAGGAAATTTCATTGGACTTGTTTCGAAGCCGCATAAGCTGAAGTGAATAATCCATTATCATTCCTATGGCCGGCGTTTTATCGTTGGCGGTCTCCTTGAACTTGGATAAAGCTTCCTGTGAGGAACTGGATCCTGAATATCCTACGAATATGAGCGAAACTAAAGCTGAAACAACGAGGATGATCAGTTTTGACTTGATGGTCAGATTCATAAATGCCTCCATTATGTTTTTTTGAATTAAAGCAGGTCTTGAATTATTTTGATCTGTCACACTGTCGTTTCGATCAATGAATGTTCTTCGGATGAAAGTATTTTGTCTATTTCTAAAAGTATCAGAAGTCTTTTATCGAGTTTTCCGATGCCTTTGATATAATCGCGGCCTATATTTGAAATAACGGGGGGCGGCGGCTCTATCTGTTCGTCTGAAAGCCTGAGTACCTCCGATACTCCGTCGACGATGATCCCCATTACCCGATCCAGAACCGATACCACGACTATCCTGGATTCGTTGGTTTTTTCAGTGATCAAAAGATTGAAACGCTTTCTGAGATCGACTATAGGAATAACATTTCCGCGAAGATTTATAACTCCCTCGATAAAATCAGGCATTTGAGGTACTTTAGTGATCTCCTGCATTCTGATGATCTCCTGGACCTTCATTATGCTGATGCCGAATTCCTCGGAACCTATCCTGAAACTAACAAGTTGCTGATTTTTTAACCCCTTTTTGTCTTCGAACATGAACCATGCTCCCTTTTCGTTATAATAAAAAAACTATGTGAGATAATTTTCACATAGTTTCCGGCTTTTTATATTCAAAAGCGATCGTTAATTTTAAAAATTTCATTATCAAACACCATTTAATTAAATTGATATTTTAAACATATCAAGTTATACTTACAACAATTTATCACATTTTAACTTTTCAATCAAGAAAAATCTGGAAGAAAAATTAAAAACGACGGAGCTTTACGCTCCGTCGTTTTTGGATCAGATATTTATGACATTATTTTTTAACTATGTCATGCAGGCCGTGTGAATCTTGTTTAGGTTGTTTCGCGGCTTTCACCTTGGTCGAAGCCACGGTCATGCTTCTTCCGGCGCCTGATTTTTTAGCGCTTATCTGGAAGGTTTCGATGAGGTTTCTAAGCGATTCGGCCGAAGCTGAAAGTTCTTCAGCGGAAGCGGCGAGTTCTTCCGATGAACTTGCGTTCTCTTCGGTTATCGCGGCCACGTTCTCGACCGCTCTTGAAACTTCGCTCGCCGTAGCGCCCTGTTCTTCCGTTGCGGCCGATATCTGTTCGATGGCTCCGGCGGTCTTTTCAACGCTCGAGAGTATCTTTTTAAGAGCTACGCCGGCCTGTTCGGAAAGTTTCGAGCCGTCCGTTACTTTCTGCGTCGATTCCTTGATAAGGCTCGTTATTTCTTTCGCGGCCGATGACGATCTTTCAGCGAGTTTTCTAACTTCGTCCGCGACCACCGCGAAACCCATACCGTGTTCGCCCGCGCGGGCGGCTTCTATCGCGGCGTTCAACGCGAGAAGGTTTGTCTGGTCGGCTATTTCGCTTATCACTCCGATGATCTCGGCGATCTGTTCGGAGGAGTGGCTGATCTGTTTCATGGCTTCGATGGAGTTATTAACGGCCGCGCCGCCTTCGCCCGCTTCTTTTCTGGTTTCCTCTGCGAGCTGGTTGGTGTTTCCGGCCGATCCTGCTATATCGTTCGTGGATTTAGTGAGTTCGCCTATTGACGCTGAAATTTCTTCGACCGTCGAAGCCTGGCTCTGCGCGCCCTGCGACACGTTCTGAGCGTTAGACGACATTTCGCCCGATACGGCGGAAACCTGTTCGGTCGCTTCGAACACCTGCGAGAAAGCGATATCGAGATTTTCGATGACCTTGTTGATATTGCTCTTCATTATATTGTAAGCGCCCTGGTAGTTGCCCGTCATTCTGACCGTGAGGTTCTTGTCCGCGGCCTGTTCGAGCACAGTTCCGCCGTCGTCGACGATGAGAAGATTGAGCGCGTCGATACAGGTGTTGAGATTGTTTTTGAGCTCGTTGAAATCGCCGTTATATTTGTCAGTGATCCTTGGCGGAATATCGCCCTTGGATATTTTGTCCACGTAATTCGCGGCCACGTTCAATGGTCCGATAACCGAGTCGAGGGTCTGGTTAACGCCTTCTACGATCTTTCTGAAGTCGCCCTGGTGTTTCGAGGCGTCCGCGCGCGTAGCGAGTTTTCCTTCAACTGCTGCGACGGATAACATGGCTGCGTCTTTAACGAGTGAGTTTACGGCGTCGATGCACTGATTAAGATTGTTCTTGATGGTATTGAAATCGCCGTTGTATTTATCCGTTATTTTAGCTGGAATGTTGCCTTTGGATATCTGGTCAACGTAGTTTGCGGCCACGTTCAATGGTCCGATAACCGCGTCGAGCGTATTATTAACGCCTTCAACGATCTTATTGAAATCTCCCTGGTGTTTTTTAGCATCTGCGCGCGTAGCGAGTTTTCCTTCAACTGCTGCGATGGAGAGCATTTTAGCGTCGTTTACAAGCGCGTTTACGGCGTCGATGCACTGGTTGAGATTGTTTTTGATGGTGTTGAAATCGCCGTTGTAGTTATCGGTGATCTTAGCCGGGATATCGCCCTTTGATATCCTGTCGACATAGTTAGCCGCCACGTTCAACGGTCCGATGACCGCGTCGAGCGTATTATTAACTCCGACGACTATCTTCTGGAAATCGCCATGATGTTTAGCCGCGTCCGCTCTTGTAGCGAGTTTGCCTTCTACGGCGGCTACCGAGAGCATTCCCGCGTCTTTAACGAGCGAGTTGACCGCGTCAATACACTGGTTGAGGTTGTTCTTGATATTGTTGAAATCGCCGT
Organism: uncultured bacterium; assembly: GCA_964551445.1. Taxonomy (GTDB): domain Bacteria; phylum Muiribacteriota; class UBA9980; order UBA9980; family UBA9980; genus DAOPXV01. The sequence continues at coordinate 5,656 of CAZKCG010000006.1, forward strand.
TATAGCTATCTGTTATCTTAGAGGGAATGTCGCCTTTCGATATTCTATCGACATATTCGGCGGACACGTTCAACGGCCCGATAACCGCGTCGAGAGTATTGTTGACGCCTTCGACGATCTTCTGGAAATCACCCTGGTGTTTGGATGCGTCCGCGCGCGTAGCGAGTTTGCCTTCGACAGCCGCGACCGATAACAATCCCGCGTCTTTAACGAGCGCGTTGACGGCGTCGATGCACTGGTTGAGATTGTTCTTGATGGTATTGAAATCGCCGTTGTATTTATCCGTTATTTTAGCTGGAATATTACCCTTGGATATTTTGTCAACGTAGTCAGCGGCCACGTTCAACGGTCCGATAACGGCGTCGAGCGTCTGGTTAACGCCTTCTACGATCTTCTGGAAATCACCCTGGTGTTTCTTGGCGTCTGCCCTTGTAGCGAGTTTACCTTCGACAGCCGCTATGGATAACATTTTGGCGTCCGCTACGAGCGCGTTGACGGCGTCGATGCACTGGTTGAGGTTGTTCTTGATCTCATTGAAATCGCCGTTGTATTTATCCGTGATCTTCGCGGGCACGTCGCCTTTTGAGATCCTGTCAACGTATTCAGCGGCCACGTTGAGCGGTCCAATAACGGCGTCAAGCGTCTGGTTAACTCCGACGACAATCTTCTGGAAATCGCCCTGGTGTTTGGATGCGTCCGCGCGAGTAGCGAGTTTACCTTCGACAGCTGCGACCGATAACAATCCCGCGTCTTTAACGAGCGCGTTAACGGCGTCGATGCACTGATTAAGATTGTTCTTGATCTCGTTGAAATCACCATTATATTTATCCGTTATCTTGGCTGGAATGTCGCCTTTGGAAATTCTGTCCACGTATTCAGCGGCCACGTTAAGAGGTCCGATAACCGCGTCGAGAGTGTGGTTAACGCCTTCGACTATTTTTCTGAAATCTCCCTGGTGCTTCGTAGCGTCTGCGCGAGTAGCGAGTTTTCCTTCTACGGCTGCGACCGATAACATAGCCGCGTCTTTAACAAGCGCGTTAACCGCGTCGATACAGGTGTTGAGATTGTTTTTGAGTTCGTTGAAATCGCCGTTGTATTTATCCGTGATCTTCGCGGGTACGTCGCCTTTGGAAATTCTGTCGACGTATTCAGCGGCCACGTTGAGCGGTCCAATAACTGCGTCGAGAGTGTTGTTAACGCCAACGACGATCTTCTGGAAATCTCCCTGATGTTTCGAAGCATCGGCGCGCGTGGCGAGCTTGCCTTCGACAGCGGCTACGGCGAGCATGTTAGCGTCTCTGACGAGAGCGTTTACCGTATCGACGCACTGGTTCAAGTTGTTCTTGATCTCGTTGAAATCGCCGTGGTATGTGTCCGTTATTCTCGGCGGGATATCGCCTTTGGAAATTCTATCCACGTATTCCGCCGTTACGTTGAGCGGGCGGATAAAAGCGTCCATGATAGCGTTGACGCCCTTAACGACGGGCTGGAATTCAAAGTTGGTTTTTTCAACGTCGCCTCTGATATCGAGTTTTCCGTTCTGGACCGCTTCGGTGAGCTTTTTAGCTTCCGCCAGAAGGAAATTAATGACGGCGTATATGCTGTTGGCGAAAAGGAAACCGAGAACTATCGCAAGAATTACGGCGCCGATTATAATGTATATCATGTAATTTACCGCGTGATTCGCTTCGACCGTATTGCTGTCGGCTTTTTCTTTGGCGAGTTTTATTTTTTGAGCTTGTAAAACATCGAGCTGGTCCTGGGTTGCTCTGGATGTTTTGGCGGCGTCGCCTTTTAATAAGTTTATAGCTTCAGAATCTTTGTTTTCTAAAGCAAGCGAAACTATTTTTGAAACATCTTCAGTATATGCTTTGTAAAAAGTGAGCAGTTTATTGTATTCATCTCTGCCGGCTTGAGTAAGTATTGTTTTTTCAAATTCCTTATGGTTTTTTTCGAATTCGTCCTCGATCATTTTAATACGGTCGGCGAAATATTTGGTTCCGCTGTCGCCGTCAGCTTTATCGGCGCTTATAATATCGCGCGAATTGACGCGGATGCGCTGGAAAAGTTCCATCATATTGCCGGTATTTGCTAAAGGCATCGTCATTTTCTCATAAAGCATGGTATCCTGATCGTCGAGATATTTTAAATAACTAATGCCCACATAACCGACTATGCCGGCTATAAAGGCGAGAAGAATAAATCCTCCCATGATCTTCGCCCTGATACTTAGATTACCCATAGATCACACTCCTAAGTTTTTTATATTTTTAAACATTTGTTTTTTGGGTCATTGGTTTCCGCTTATTAGTTGCCGGGGGTTTTGCTGCCGTCGTTACATGATGATTTGCGGCTAAAGTCAATGATTTATTGTTATTCCACCGTCTCTATCAACGAATGTTCTTCCGATGAAAGTATCTTATCGATCTCGAGCAGTATCAGAAGCCTCTTGTCGAGTTTTCCGATGCCTTTGATGTATTCGCGGCCGATATTTGAAATAACCGGCGGCGGCGGCTCGATCTGATCGTCGCTGAGCCTTAAAACTTCCGATACGCCGTCAACGATGATACCCATTACCCGGTCTAAAACGGACACCACGACGATCCTTGATTCGTTCGTTTTTTCAGTGATCAAAAGATTGAAGCGTTTTCTAAGATCGACTATCGGGATGACGTTTCCGCGAAGGTTGATAACGCCTTCGATAAAATCAGGCATTTGCGGCACTTTCGTGATCTCCTGCATTCTGATGATCTCCTGGACCTTCATGATGCTGATGCCGAATTCTTCCAAACCGATCCTGAAACTCACAAGTTGCTGGTTTTTTAACCCCTTTTTGTCCTCAAACATGATTCACACTCCTTTTTATAAAAATTAATTAAAAAATATTTTTTCCATGTTAAGAATGTTTTTAACCGCGCCGTTCACCCGGCACGCCATTTTAATAAAACCTGCGCCGGACCTTCTGGCGTCGGTCTCTGTTTTTTCGGAATTCTCGATATCGATATCCTCGATATCCAATACGGAATCTACGATAAGCGCATTTTGCGTTTCGTTGATGTTGATTATTATGGATGTTTTGTCTTTGGATTCATTTTCGGAAAGATTGAAGATCTTTCTCAGGCTGACGGCCGGGATGAACTTATTTTTGTGTTCAATAAAAAATTTCGTTCCAGCGGTTTCCCCGGGAACAAAGATCGTCTTTACCTTTTCAATGATCTCGGTGATATAGCTTATTTCTATGGCGAATTCTTCGCCGCGTAAATTTAAAACAAGATATTTATTGCGTTGTGAATTCTCGAATTCATCGCTGAATTCGTGTTCTAGTATGGATAGGTTTTTATCAATTATTTTCACTTACGCAATTTCTCCTTAAAAAAGAATTGCCCGTTCGAATTATCAAATTACTAATACAAGTTGCGTGCCAGATTTGAATATTGTTCCGTGCTTCAAGCCCGGACGCTGTTTTAGAAAATTAAGTTTACATAATTTGATCGGCGCGTTCGTAACGATATGAAACTAAAAGAAACATGAATTTCATATTGTTTCAAATGGTTTCGTTTGATTTTGAAACACATTGAAATAATATGAATTATAAAATGTTTTTAAATTTGAAAGGTCAGATAAGCCCGTATTTTTTCATCTTCCGCCATAGTTTGACGCGGCTTATGCTCATATAAGCGGCCGTATTCTGGCGGTTGAAACCGTTTTTTTTCAACGCTTCGATAAGCGCTTCTTTTTCAAGCGTATCGATAGTAACGGGCCCGGCGTTATTAGCGCCGTTTCTTTGCTGAAATTTTTCCGTTTCCGCCGGCGTTTCGGCGCGCGCCGAATTGACGGGCCGTCCGCCGCGGAATGGATCGCCGGTATAGCCAGATCCCGTGGCGTGATCAGCGTTTCCGCCGTATTTATTCTGAGAATGCGCCGCGATCTTATTTTTATAATCCCTGGGAAGATGGTCGGGTTTAATGGTGTCCGTTCCGCAGAAGAGAAAGGCGTGTTCTATGATATTTTGAAGTTCTCTGATATTTCCGGGAAAATCGTATGAAATGAAGAAAGCCATTACATCTTCAGAAAGTCTCAGAACGCTTTTCGTATATTTTTTATTTAATTTGCTTATGAAATAATCAGACAGAAGAAATATATCTTCCCTGCGCTCGCGAAGCGGCGGTATTTTTATGCTCACGACTTTCAGCCTGTAATAAAGATCTTCACGAAATTTTCCTTCCCGCGTGAGATCCTGAAGATTTTTATTGGTGGCCGCGACGACCTGAACGTCTGCGTTGACGGTTCGGTTGCTGCCCACCGGCTCGAATTGTTTTTCTTCTATGAACCTTAGTATCTTAGCCTGAAGATGTATAGGCATCTCGCCTATTTCATCGAGAAATATGTATCCGCCCTCGGCGGCCGTGAATTTACCCGCTTTATCGTATTTAGCGTCGGTGAACGCTCCCTTCGTATGTCCGAAAAGTTCCGATTCGAGAAGCTGCTCGGGTATTGAGCCGCAGTTGACCGTTACGAAAGGCTTTTCCGCTCTCGGTGAAAGTTTATGTATGACTCGGGCTATTAAGCCTTTGCCCGTGCCGGAAGGGCCTTCGATGAGAATATTGCAGTCGTTATGCGATATGACCGGAAGGATGCCGGCGATATATCTTACAAAATCGCTCTTGCCTACGATATTATTGAAGGAATGGTTCTCGAAGAACTCGCTTTTGACGATATCGACCTGATGCTTGAGTTCATTTGTTTCGGTCAGATCGGTTATAAGCGCGAATGCTCCGTCGTATGAGCCTTTGGCATCAATAATAGGCCTCGCGTTCACCTTCGCGTGTATCTTTTTCCCCGACCTGTGAATGAAGACGCGCTCGGGATTAGTTCCGCCCGTTTCGTTATCGCCCGATAAAAAATCATTTTTTTCGCCCTCTTTCATGAAATCGGATAATTTTTTTCCTATCAGTTCTTCAGGCGCGTAGCCTAATATCTCGGAAAGCCTTCTGTTGACGAAGACCGTGTCCATATTTTTATCGATGACCCAGTAGCCTTCGTCCGCGAGCTCTATTATTTCACGGAATTTTCTTTCGCTGTTCTCTATGGCTTCCTTCGATCTTCTAAGTTCGGTTATATCCTGGCTTATCAATATCGAACCCGCGGGTTCGCCGTTTTCGCTGAAAATGTTGGCGACCGAGCAGTGTATGGTCTTTCTGCTGTCGTCGAGACATTCAATTTCTATGGTGTCTTCGAATATGCCGTGATTGTCAGGTTTTATCGTTTCGTGTTCGGTTCCGAATTTTTCGATATAAGTTAGAAAATCGGAATGTTTAAAAGTCTGCGTTTCGCTTATGAACCGGATATTCCCCCATATTTTTTTCGACGCCATGTTCTCTATAACGACGCGGCCTTCACGGTCCTCGTATGAAACGCCGATGGATATGGCGTCAAGGATATTTTTCAGCAGGTTCCTGCAAAAACCGACTTCTTTGAAGGTTTTTTCAAGCTCCTTTATAAGTTCTTGTTTTGACGCGCTTTTCGTTTCCATACTGATTAAATTATCCTATGCGTTGAATTTTAAAACGGTTTGTTTCCGATTAAAGGTCGGCCATTTCAAGCAATTTTTCAAGGTCGGTTATTATGATGCTGCTCTTCGACGCCTTTATTATTCCCTTTTTCTTGAATTTAGCGAGCGTGCGCGAAAGCGTTTCGGGAATGGTTCCCAGCTGGCTCGCCAGAAGGCTTTTTTTGATGTTGAGCGTCAGGACGCAATCATCGGCCGGTTCACTATAGGTCCGTTCAGCCAGATTTACAAGATATTTAGCCAGGCGCGTTGAAACTTCGTTGAGCGAAAGTTCTTCTATCGTTTTTAAGAATCCGCGAAGCCTTATGCAGAGGGCCGCTATGATGTTAAGCGCGAAGCGCGGCTCTTTTTTCATGTGCCCGGTGAAGTCGTCGAATTTTATATAAATGAGTTCGCTTCCTGAAACGGTCTCGGCATAAGCGGGAAAAGTGTTCTCCATGAATATCGCGGCTTCTCCGAACGGCTCACCGGGACCGAAAATATGGATGATCTGGGTTTTTCCGCCGGATGATATCTTATAGATCTTTACTTTTCCGGTCTTTACTATATAAAAACCGTGAGCGCGGTCGCCTTCGGAAAATATGGTTTCGCCTTTTTCATATGACCTGACCGAGATGATCTTCGAGAAATTTATAAGTTCGCAGGGCGTTATGCCCGAGAAAATATGCGATCCGCTCAAGGCTTCGCAAATTTGTTGTTCCGGGATCTTCAGCGTTTTCATATTTCGTTGACTCCTTTTATCCTTTTAAATAGTAAAGCTATTAAAAATATCATCGTGCCGCAGAGCGCGTAGAGATTGGCGACCGAATATCTTTCGGCGGCATAGCCGAAAACGGCGAACGCGAGCGGAAATGTCGCGAAGGCTATGGTTTCGAGAATTGAAAAGAATCGGCCCTTGTATTCGTCGGGGACCATCTTTTGAAAGAAGGCTATCATATTGATGTTACATATGGCCAGCGCGAAACCGTTCCAGAACATGAGAACATAGAGAAGCTCTTTCGTTCTTACCGCGCTTACCATCGATATGAAAACGCCGCTTAAGAGCAGGCTGATAAATATTTTTTTATTGACCTTTTCGTCGTGCTTCTGATATTTCGAGACAAGGAATCCGCCCGCGAAAGAACCGACAGCGACGGCGGCTTCGGCGAAACCGAACACGATCGAGTCCATTTTCAATACGCGCGTCACGAAAAGCGGAAGGAATAGGATCGTCGGAACGCCGAAGAAATTGAGCCCTGAAAAAAGCGTCAGAAGATGGAATATTGTTTTTTGCGAATATACGTATTTAAAGCCGTCCTTCAGATTGGCCATTATGGAGATGGTTTCCGAAACCCTCGGCGTCGAAAGTTTTATCAATAAAATACAGACGCCGGAAATGATGAAAGAGCACGCGTTTAAAAGAAAAGCCATATAAACGCCTAAAAAACCTACGATGGCGCCGCCTGCCGCCGCGCCCGTTATGACCGAAAAATCGCGGGCCATCTGATTGAACGCCGTGGCCCTTACTATATGCTGTTCATCGACGAGAAAGGGAATGGACGCCGTGGCGGCGGGATTGAAAAAGCATGAAAGGGAGGAGAGAACGAAACCGGCTATATAAACTTCGAAGATCTCCAGATCTTTAAGATACACGCGGTAAGTTATATAAAAAATTAAAAAACCGCGTAAAATATCGGCCGCGAGCATAACCCATTTTTTGTTGACCTTGTCGATGTAGGAACCGGCAAAAGGCCCGACCAGAAGAGCGGGGAGGCTCACGAAAACGAGCATGCCGCCCATTGAGATGGCGGAACCCGTCTTTTCGAGGATATACCAGGCGAGGGCGATCTCATAGATCTTGTCGCCTATCTGTGAAATAAAATTTCCCGCGAGGAATATGTAATAACTGGCGTTCATCTGAAAAACTCCCGTTTTTAAAATGCAATATGATTTTTACCGGTTTCATTCTTAATTGTTTAATATAATACACTATCTCTTTAAAATAGTATATATATTTTCAAGCGCGGCCGAAGCTTTTTCTTTATATAAAATTTCAGCCTGCCTGTCGCATGAAGTTTCGCCAATGTTTATTATGACGAGTTTTTTCGCCATGGACGGAAGCATATTCACCGGCGCCACGGCGAGGCTCGATCCTATAACTATCATCAGATCGCATGATCGGGCGTCGTAATGAGCGTCTTCGAAACATTCCGGAAGCGGGTCGCCGAATAAAACCACGTTCGTTCTAAGCATTCCGCCGCATTTATCGCACCTCGGCGGCACCTCTCCATGCGCCGTCTTTTCAAGAAGCAATGAAAATGCCGTTTCATCCAGGCATGTGAGGCAGCGGCCCGTCCGGAGGTTTCCGTGGACCTCATAAATGTTTCTTGATCCGGCTTTATAATGAAGGCCGTCTATATTCTGCGTCACAAGGCTGTGAATGATGTTTCCGGTTTCCATTTCGGCGAGGATCTCATGCGCCCTGTTGGGTTTAGCGTCGAGCATGGGCGTGAGTATCTTTATTGATTCGGTGTAAAAAAGCTTCGGATCGTCGAACATGACATCCGCCGACAGAAGTTCCATCGGGTCGTATTTCGACCAGAGGCCGGTTTTCGGAGATCTGAAATCGGGAATGCCGCTTTCGGTCGATATTCCGGCGCCCGTTAAAACGCAGGTCATTCTGCTTTCTTTGATGAGTTCCGCGATCGCCGCGGCCGGGCTTTTGTTACTGGTCATTTAATTCCTTTCAATTCAAACGGTATCGTTTTTTATTTGAATGCGATTTTTAAATGTATATATAATGATGATTTATTGCGTCTCATAATTTTTTGAATTATATGATTCTGCTTTCAAGTAAAGACGGGCTTAAACCTTTAATGCCTTCCCGCATTGTCCGCCGCTTATATAGTGATCGTCCCGTATTTTGCCTGCCGGTTTATAATAAACGACGATGAGCGGCAGCCGCTTCATTGCGGTTGAGACCGAAGACGCGAGCGTCAGGGATGGCGTGCAAAGAGGCGCCCTTCGTCGTTACGCTTTCGGCGGCTGCAAGTTATTTTATTCGCCGGCTATAGTGATCATCCCCATCGTGCAGGTAATTTTATAACAAACACCGGGTAAAAATCAATATAAAAATAAATGGATATGCCCTTGCAAAATATCTGGATTGTTGTTAAACTAATTCTGTCATCGAAAAGGCACCGGTCGTCTTTTTACGAAACGCCAAAAATCACCGGATAAAGCGGATCCTTAAAAGATCGTTAAACAAATCGAGGTTGGTGCCGAAATATAATTGAATAGCGTTCGACAGGGTGTCTGAAAATATTTTTAAAATTTTTTTCGACCAAATGTCTTTTATAAAATGGTGTTTTCGGCATCCGGTAAGCGGTTGACAAAAAAACATCTTGACATAAATAAATTTTGTTGTTAAAATCTTTATAACTTGTTATTTAGGGTTGGTTGCCAGATTTGAAAAATTATGTTCGTGAATATAAAGGAGGTGAAACTCATCTTAGTGCACGGATATGGTTTAATGACAATCACGAATAAGAACAGGTAGGGAACGAGATCTTGAAAATCGAGTAACGATGATTCTGACAAAAGGGTAAGTTAAGAAGAAGTAGATTAAAGGTAACTTTGGAGACTTTGAACGAAAATTCTAAAACAAGCCCCCCGGAAGAGTCGGAGAAAAAGATGACTAAAGAGTCAGACCCGACCAATTTAAAATTCACTAAGGGGGATTTAGTAATGAAAAAAAGTTTATTATTAGTAATGGTAGTGGTATTTCTCGCAACAACAATAGGTATGGCATTCGCAGGACCGTTCTCAGACGTTCCTAAAAAACATTGGGCGTACGAAGCTGTTAACAGCCTCGCTGCAAAAGGTCTCCTCGAAGGTTACGCTGACGGAAAATTCAAAGGCGCAAAAGCTATGACCAGATATGAAATGGCTCTCATGGTTGCTCGTCTTATCGACAAAAAATTCGGCGGCGCCGACCTCGAAACCCTCCAGAAACTCACGATCGAATTCGCAGACGAACTTGCTCTCCTCGGCGTTAAAGTTCAGGCTCTCGAAGAAGAAGTAAAAGTAATGCGTAACGACGTTGACGCAGCAAAAGCTGACATCGACATGCTTAAAAAGGGCGGCCTTGGCAAAATCAAGCTGTCAGTTGAAGACAGAATCCGTTGGGACAACTACAAAATCAAACCTGCTACAATCGCTGTTGCTAACTACTCAAGAATGCAGAACAGATTCCGTATGAACATGAAAGCTAACATCGACGATAACGTTACAGCTTTCTTCTCATACCAGGACACAACAGTTCACAATTCAAACGTACAGAACAACACATTCGGTAACCTCCTTCCTACAGCTGACGTAAGCCAGAGAAACCTTTTCCTTGGTTATGTTGACATAAAGAACTTCGGCGGAAACAATATCGTTGACAACTTCAGAATAGGCCGTTTCACACTTACACTTGGTAAAGGCTTTATCCTTGATAACGAAATCGACGGTATCCAGATGAAGAAAAACTACAGAGGCACAAACTTCAGCCTTGCTTTCTTAGACACAAGAGGCGCTAACCTTGGTTTATTCACAAACGCTAACGACGGCATGAACACAAAATTGTTCACCGTTGACCACGCTTGGAAAAACGTAGCTGCTGGTCTCTATTACCTGACCTCAACAAATGTTTACGCTCCTGTAACATTTGCTACCAACCTCGGCACAACCGGCGCTAACATGATGGGCTTAACCCTCGACGGTAAACTCGGCAAAAACGTAGTTGCTTTCCTTGAATACGCAGATCAGACTCCTGCCAAAGACAAAGCTAACTATGCTGGCGCTCCTGACACAACATCATGGAAGGGCCAGGGCATGAAGCTCGGCGCTGAATGGACAATCAATCCTACATGGGATTTAACACTCTTATACCAGGACAGAGCTAAAGATTTCAGAGTTGTTGGCGTAAACGACGACTATAGCGATTCAGCTTATTATGGTAACTTCTGCCTCATCGGAAACGACGTAAGCAGCTACAATAATTCAAAAATCGCTAGCTTGATCGTTGGTTACAAAGCTACAAACAAACTTCACCTCGACGTATGGTACGAAGATTTCAAAGGCAAAACAAAAGCCGCTGTTACAAACTTCTCAGGAAACGTAGACCAGACATCGACACAGCTCGTTGGAACCTACCAGTACAGAGAAAACACAGCTTTCAAACTTCGTTACAGAACAACCAAATACAAAACTGGCGACGTAGATTACGCAGCTGGTCTTGGAACAGGTTACGATCAGGTTCGTTTAGACATGAATGTTAAGTTCTAATTAAGCGCAAGCTAAATCAAGAACCAATAACATAGCATAATAACAAAGACCCCCGCTGTCACTTAGGTGCGGCGGGGGTTTTTGTATTAGAGCGCAGAGTTAAAAGTTGAGAGTGGATAGTTGTGGACTTTTTGATCAATTTAAAATCATGCAGGTGGGCTCGGGGCATTAAATTGATGGTAACAGGATTTGACTTGATCGCACGGATTGTGTTATAATTATTTAAATATGGTTCAATAAGCTCATGATCTTTTAAGGCGTTTGCTCAGAGAAATATCATGAAAAGCTGAACTTAAGATCAAAGAATATAATAAATTATTGAAATAAGGTGAAAAATGAAACAGAAATTGCTTTTTAAAACGATACTACTGGCGGGCTTATTGATCTTTTCAAACAGCTCAAAGGCTCCGGCCGCGGAAGAAATTATCTTCACTAACGGCGACCGCATATCCGGCGAGATCGTCGCGTTTTCAGGCGATACTTTCGAGATCGAAACAAGTTTTGGCAAAATATCCGTTCCGAGAGCCAATCTTCAGAAGATAACCTTCAATCCAGCCGTCATCGGCTCTAATTCGTCAAGATCGATAATGACCCCCGACGATATGATAAGCTATATCCAGAATTCGAAACTTAACTTTTTCGTCGATTCCGAAAAGGTCAGCGCCAATAATTTCGCGAATCAGATCCGCGTCAGATGGGCCATGAATTATGCGTCGGTGCGCGAACTCGAAGAATTCAACGAAAAGCTCGTTATGTATTCGCCCCGAACCGGTGCGCATATTATGGTCGAGGTCGCTAAAGGCAAGAAAGTAAAAGCCTGCGACTGGCTCGATTCGGCTTTGAGATCCACGAAAGCCGCCCCGGAGAAAAACCGTATGCGAAATGAGAACGCCGATAATGAAGATAAAACCGGCGGAAACAATAAAAGTGGAACCAAAACAATACCGGGTGTTAAAAGGAGATAAGAAATTATGCCAAGATCCTCTACGCCTGCCGGCGCCTCTCCGTTCGACGATATAATAGCGAAACTGCTCATCGAAAAGCGCTATCTCACGGAAGTTGAAATATCCGGATACATCAATGATTCCAGAGCCAAAAACAAGCGACTCGGAACGCTCCTTTTAGAAAATAACGTCATATCCCGGCGCGATCTTCACGCGATGATACTCTCGCAGATGAAAAATAAAGACCTGCCAACGATACTCGTCGAAGAAAAATTCATTTCGTTCGAAGAATTGACGCGCGTTTTCCTTATGAAAAAGGGCGATCTTCGAAAACTTGGAAGATATCTTGTCTCATCCGGGATCCTGTCTGAAAATAACCTCGCCATGTCGCTTGCGAAGGTTTTCGGGCTTGCCTTCGTGCCGCCTGAAAAGTTAAAACCCGTCAAACAGCTCCCCGAAGGTTTTCCGGACTCATTTTTCTCAACATTTATGAGCGTTATCACGAAGTTTTCCGAAAAAACGAAGGAGATCGAATTCGCGATATGCGACCCGTCCACCATCGGCGATATAATAAATTCAAGCATTCTGCCCGATTACAGGATCGCTTTCTCGCTTACGACCTTCGGCGCCATAATGGGCGCGATCGATAAGATGTTCCCGAAAAACTCCAGAGATTTCGATTTCGAGGAATTTACGGATATCGAGGTTTTAGAGACGATCTCGGAGTTTGAAACGGTGAAACCGACGCGTCTTGCGGCCAATTTTCCCGAAAAGATACTCGGCGTCATCGGCGATAACCATAATTCGCGCATACGGGCGCTGTTTGAAGTTCTCTATGACGCGGCCCGCGCGGGAGCCTCTGAAGTGCATTTTGAGGCCTATGCGGAGGGCATCAAGATACTTTTGAAGATCAATGGAGCATACTTCAATCTCGACCATACCATAACGCCTCAAAACTACGAATATATCGTCGCGAAGGTCAAGCATCTGTCCAGGCTCAACTATCAGGACGACCGCATGTTCTCCGAGGGCGGCTTCGCCATAGGGATATTGAGCCTTAAATTATTCGTCGACGCGCTTATCGTTCCAACGCTTTTCGGCGATAACATGCTTTTAAAAATTTGCTCGCTCAATAATTTTCCGCGCCCGCTCGAAAATTTCTTCAGATACCAGAAACAATATATCAGGCCGGTAAGAAAAGCGCTTGAAAAAACGGGCGGCGGGATCATCATTTTAACCTCCACCGACGATTTCAAGCTTAACAAACTATACTATACGATATTAGGCGAGCTTTCAAAAAACATTCAGAACAGAAAGATCGTATCCATCGAAAAAAACATAATGTACCCCGTGAGCGATATCGTTCAGATCGAATACGCGAGCGAAGGCTTTGCGCACGCCGTCAGCCCCGATCTTGGCGAACTATACGAGACATCGATAAAAATGGGGGCGGGCGTTATAGCTTCGTCGATGGTCCACGAGGCTGAGGCTTTTGAATATATCATGAGGTCCGTTTCGACGGGCGCGCTTTCCGTTTTAAATATGAATGAGCCTGATCTAAAGGCGCTTTTCAATAAAATAACCGCGCACCCGATGGCGAAAGATATAATCAATAACATAAGAATTGTAATTGCCGCTAAAAACGCTGATTTTATATGCGGATTCTGCCGCGACGAGGATTCAGACGCGTCGGTAGAAAAGGGCTTTAAGGTTTACCACGGAACCGGGTGCCAGAAATGTAATTTTACGGGCGTGGGCGAACAGAACTTCATATTCGAGGTTTGCGAGCCGTCGGCGAAAGATCTTAAAACGCTTGCCGCCGCCATTAAAAATCCGGCTAAGATGGAAAGCGTTCCATATGACTCTTTTGACGTTCTGACCAACGAGTTTTACAAGGAAGGCGCGATAGTTATATAAGAAAAATATGGTTCATTCCTGCTTTGCAAAATACGAAAGATCCAAAAATATAATGATAATATAAAATAAAAACGGGGCGTGATAAAAATTCACACCCCGTTTTTTATTATGCGGTCAGCGAAAAAATCAGCTTCTTATTGAGCGGACCTGAAGAAGAATTTCTTGGTGCTGTCAGCCGGGATCCTTATATAGTCTCTGCCTTTAACGACGCCGGTCGGAGTGGTCAGGTTGGGATAGTAGCCCATGATACCGTTTCCGGCGGTCTGATTCACGGCGAAAGTTATATAAGGGAAGCAGCCTGTCAGCCAGGTGTTGCTGAATGCGCCGCCGCCGTAATTCGGGTTAGCGGGCACGTTGTTTATCGCGGAATAAAGAGATTTATTGGTTGAGAGTTTTACGGCGAACTTTCTCGTCTGGCCTTTGGTGAAGGACATGGACGCGGGCAGTAATGAGAAAGTGACCGGGACCATGTCGGAATTCACGGTGGCTATATTGAGATTTGTGGGGCCGACCTGCGCTACGAGACTCTCGTTCGGCTGGGTGGTCTGAAGTTCGTACAGTTTGAGGGTTGCGGTGACGTTGTTGTTTAAAAGGGCGACGGCGCTTGAATACATGCCCATGTCGATATCGACCTTGTAGAGCTGATAAGCGGTGAAGTTTGAGTTTGAGATATCGATCTGCATTACCTTGCGGTCGGTTATGGCTATATTATAAGGCAGGTCGAGAAGGACGTCTGAAAGTTCCGACGAGCGGACCACGACGCTTACTTCCGGTGAATCGATGTAAATGGAATTGCTCGTCGCTACGCCGTCATATTTGATATCTTCAGAAGTAGTGGCCGCGGATGCCGTGAATGGCGCGTTTACCGGATCGCTCTGGGTCGTGTTCGTCGCGGTTATATTTACTTTCGTGAAATGGCCGATGGAGGCGTTTGAATTGATCTGGGCGTAAACGCCGACATAGTATTTGGTGTCCTTGGTGAGAAGATATCCAGCGGGCGGGCCTACGTAAGCCGGGAACGCAACGGTATCGATCGTGAATTCGATGGTCTTGTTAACCGCGTCGAAGTTGGATATGGTGAAAAGCGGCGCGCCCGAATCGAGAGTAAGAATGCTGCTGCTTATTCTTATGCCCATGCCGTAATTTGGCGACGCTGGAATTGCCGGCGGCGGCGGAGCGGGTGTTTTTATGTCCGACATGGCGCTGCCCTGATAGTTAAGCTTTATCTTGGTGATATTTATATTGCTCTGCGTGCCTGCCGTTAATTCGAATATTCCTATTCTGCCTTTATTGCAGTTAGTATCTGCGGAAGGGCCCGTGGTGATATTATCTATGACGTTGAGCGTGAGGTTGGTCGAATCGGGCGTGTACGAAGAATTAGCTATGGTAAGGCTCGCGTAGCGCGTTATCTTATGCTGATTTCCCGTCGCGGAACCCGCGAGGTTTGGTGAATATATGAGAGGACTGAAGTCGGTGGCGGGAACATACAGCAGCGTTCCGTCCGTCTTGAAGTTGATGAATTTTCCGCTTACGGCCGTACTTGCTATATCCGCTGTCAGAGCAAATGTCTTAGCGGTTCCCTTGGTTATCGTGATCGTCGGGTTGGGAGTGATCAGAAGAGAAGTGCCTGGAGCTCCGCCGACGGGGGTTATAGTGGCCGCGCATAATTTGCCGTCCGCGTATAATTTATAATTGGTCAGTTCGGTGTAGAGATCGGCGTTATGAGATCCGGCGATCGGAATTCTGAGGTTGATGGCGGCTATATCCTGATAGGTTCCGGGCGTGGCCGTGAACTGGAAGACCGTTTTGCCGGTGTCGCCCGGCTGGAAATTACCTGCAGCGTAGGACGAAGCGGTGAAGTTAAGTATGGCTTTTTGCAGAAACATCGTGTTTGAAACGGCATTCGTGCTCGTCACCGTCTGGCTGGTTGATGCGCCTGATGCGGTGATCCCGGCGTTGGCTATGCTTAGCTTGATGGAGCTTCCATCGGTGATGGAAGAGGTCGGATTCAATCCCAGATATATTCTCCAGGATGTCGTCGTGCCTTTGGTAAATGTAGGAGCGACGCCGCCTATAAAATCGGCTGGAACGACGGTGCAGATCGAGCCGGAAGAAGCGAACGGATTGAGTTTGCCGCCCGCGACCGTCAGGTCCGTATCGCTTGAGTTTTTGATGTAAAGGCTTTTGATAGAGGAAGCGTTAACATTGCCTTCATATTTGATGACCATGTTCGTGAAGTTGAGATTTTCAGTGTTATCGACGGACATGCTGATACCAATCATTCTGGCGCTGTCGGCTGTCGCGCTCATGTCGTCCTTGGTAAAAACGGCGTATTGCGAGAGAGGATTGTCGGCGGCGCTTATTGAAGCCGTGAATCCTATGCTGCCGATCGTATGTGAAGGTCCGGGCTGGTCTCCGCTTGAACATGTGATGGTCTGGGCGGATGTAAATCCTTTACCCTGCGTTCCCGATGCGATGAGCGACGCGCTGAGCGAATTGGTGTTCGCGGTCTGAGATATGCCTGTTATGAACTGAATGTCTGAGGCTGCGGCATCTTTTGTGAGAAGCGGAGTGTTGTACCACATTGTCGCTGCCGTGTTATAATATGCGAAGGCCGTAATGTTATTTCCGGTCGAAGCTTCCAGCAGAGTGTTGTTGGCCACTATCGTTGCGCCGTTCGTCGCACCGGCCAGAACGAATGTTACGAAAGGCCCGCCGCCCGCGGAATCCGTATAGGTCGCCGAAGTGATCGTAACGCCGGTTCCAGTGAAATTGCCGGTTATGGCGCCGCTTGCGATCTCATTATAAGGAGAGCCGGCGTTGGTCAGTTTTTTCGTGAAGGTCATTTTAAGGTTGTTCGCCTGGTTGGTGGCTCCAGTCGCGCCCGGAACGGACACCATGGAAAAATCATAAACATGCGTATTGGTATCTGATGATATGCCTGATCTTGCGATGAGCCCGCTGCCGCCGATCTTGATCTGAGGCGCCGCGCTGAAATTGGAAGTGTCGGCCGAGGTGTATATCTTGACCTTGTTAAGGTTTATGTCCTCAATGATGCCGCCGGTAGATGAAAGAGCTGAAGAAAGCCTGAATTTGGCTATGGTAATTCCGCTCTGGCCTTTAAGTAATGTTTGTGATACCGATGAAGGATCGAGCGAGGCTGAAAGTATTCCGGTCACTACTTTTTGCATGGTTCCGGTTCCGTCGTTGACGCTTCCGGTTGAATAGAATTCTTTTCCGGAAGTTGCCCCAAGGCCTTTTATTGAGCCGACGGGCGTGCCTTTAATGACGAATTTGCCGGAGCGGCCATTGGCGGGCGAACCCGGCTGAACACCGATAACGAGACATGTCGTTATTCCGGCGGTGATCGTCGTTATTCCGGAAGCTTTTGTAAATGTCACAAGGCTTCCGCCGGTGGGAGTTATGGTCACTCCGGAAAGGTTAATTCCGGCCGCCGTAAGGTCGGATACCGCCGGCGGGTTATCTCTCCACATCCAGTAGGCCGGCGGAATTCCGAAATCAGTTGTAAGGTCGAAACCTTCAACATTGAGTTTGATCTCGGTTATTTTAACGTCTTCGGCGGATCCGGGAGTTATTTTGATAGGAATTACCAGCATGCCGTCGCTTTTGTCGCCAAGTTTGATCTCTTTGGTATCAGTTGTCGCGGTACCGCCTATGCCTATTTTATCGGACGGCCCGACCGAAAGAGAGCCTGTCGCGGTGGTAAGCGTGTTTCCGGCCGCGCTTCCGGTCACTAAAAGAGTTTGAAGCGATGCCTGGCCCGTAGAGACCACGTCCGTCGAAGGCGTTTCTATCTTGAAACTTACGCTGCTGCCCGAAGTGGAAGCGGTCCTGACGTTTCCATACAGGGTCAGGGTTTTTGTCACGCCGTCGATCATGTTATTGAAGGGCGCCACTCCGGAAAGATTTGAGAATGTGATGTAATTTCCGGAAACTGAAGTCGCCGTGGCAACGGGAGCGGCAGGCGGAAGAGCATCATAAAGTTTGAGGTTGGTGATGGTGTTGTCTATGTCGTTTGTAAGGCTTCCGTTGTTCATAAGTATTTTTATTGAATCAATTTTTGAATTTTCTCCCGCCGGCGTCATGCTGAATGCGAAAAGTGATACTCCGCTTCCGCCGCCGGTGTTTCCGATAAGTATATTGCCGGTTGGCGACGTGGCGCTATCTGCGAGAGTTAATTTTCCGATGACGGTCTTATAGGGAGAATCAGGCGTAGGAACTCCGTTGGCTGAATTGATCGTCCGAAGCGATGAGCTTCCTTTTCCGGTAAGCCTGAAATTAGGAACGTCAGATGTATCGTTCATTTTGAAACCCAGAGTCGTTCCCCCGGCGACAGCCGGAGCAGAGGTTATAGTGGCATAAATGGAGAATTTATAGGTTGTGTTGGCGTTAAGAGCTATAGCGTCTTTTGTGGCGTAGTACGGGAATCCGTTAAGCGTGGAAAGAGTATGGAAAGCGGTTCCGTCAAAAAGCCTTACGCTTGAGATGTTGGCTTGCGGCATGGTTCCCGTACGGGTGAAATTAGATTCAAGGCCGGCCGCGGCCCCGCCAAGGGTCACGCCCTCGGCCGCTCCCGTTTTGACCGTGAAAATGGATATAAGCCTTTCCGTTCCGTCTGGATAGAAAGTTGCGGCCGTCGGCGAGGTTGCGTCGAGCGTCACGGTAAGATCGTTCTTGCCGACGAGATGTTCCCGGCCGGTAACCGTTACCGTTGCGGGCGGCGGCGTGACCGGCGATATCGAATTTGTATTGGAATTCGCGTTCGTGGCCGTAATATCGGTGGAAAGAAGTTTTAATTTTATGGTTTTGCCAAGCGTGGCGTTCTGCGGGATATCGGCGTAGACCTTGAAGTTTTTCGTTACTGTATCGCCTTTAGGCATGGTATAAAGCAGGGCGGATGAAAATTCATAGTTTCCGGAATTATAAACGCCATTGCCTAAAAGATTATTGTTTTCGTCGTAGAGTTTTACGTTGCTTATATCGGTGGAAAGCGAACCTGTTCCGGCGTTTGAAACTTTAATGGTTTTTAAGGTTATGTCTTCCGGGCACTTGGCTGCGGCTCCGGTATCGCCGGTTCTGGCCGTTTTAAGGTTGAAACCCATTAATAATACGTTGAGATCGCCCGGCGACGCGTTTGACGCGGCGGCGCCGTTGGTTGCGGCGTCATCGCTTGCGATCAACTGGCCCGCGTCCACCGTTTGAGGACCTGTGGTTAAAGCGGCGCTCGATGGGAAAGCCCCGGCGTCGGCATTTATGTCGCTGTTATAAAGCGCTCCGCGGGCGATGATATGTGTTTTTGGAGTGATGCCCAGAACTATGGTTTCGTTATAATCGGTCGAGGCCGTGGAGGAATTTATAGTAGCGTAAAGCGAGAGCGTCGCGGTCGTTACGGGTAAGGCGCCAGCAGTGGAAGGTTCAGGCACGACGTAATTCATATTGTCGAATTTTATCGTGTTCGATGAAGGATTGTTAACCGTAAAAGGAGGCAGTACGCCGTCTGTGAGCTCGAATTTTGTTATCGAAGCGAGCGGAAAAATTGATGCGGAGTAATCAAACGTTACGGAGGTTATTCTGGCTCCATCGCCGTAGGTCGAATCCTTGAAATTTTTAAGGTCTATTTTTCTTACGAGAAATCTCGTTCCGGGCGGAATAATGGTCGGATCGGTAGCGGCGGGCGCTTGAAACACGGCGTCGAGATATCCTTTTTTCAGGGATGTCAGCGTGAATTTCTGCGCAGGATTAGTTAAACTGTTTATATTTCCGCGCGAATCCGTTGAAGAAACCACGTAATAATAGGTTACGCCGGTGGTCAATCCGTTGATGATCATACTATGGCTCAAAGTCGAAGCGCTGTCGGTCAGCGTGAAGGGATAAGGGCCGCCGTCGGTCGTTCCATATTGAACTTTAGAATCGGAAAAAGTATTTGTCGTCCAGGTTATTTTCTGGCTGTTCGGATAACCCGAAACCGCTGCGGATGCCGCGGCGGAGAGCGTAGGCGTCGGAGCCGAAGCTAATGATGTCACTGTCATTACGTTGCCCGCGGTCGTTCCGGTTGACGCGATCGTCGATGCCGATGTCTGTCCAACGGCCGTTATGTCGCCGTCGGTCATTACCTTTAGCCTGAACTGGTTTCCGGCGGCCGCGACGCCGGATATCTGGCCTGATATAGTTATTTTAGCCGAAGAATTTTTTTGGATGGTAAACAGCGTGGCGACGCCATTGCCGTAAGTCAGTGTGTTGCCGACGATACCGGGACCGGCCAGTACCGTGTTTGAACCGTTATTATCGGATGTGGTCACGAGCGAGCCGGTATTTAGCGTAGATGTTGAATCGTCGAACGTTACGATCATCTTTGTCACGTTGAGATTTTCAACGTTATTAGTGGTAAGATCGAATGTGAAAAGCTGTTTGGTCGAAGCGGGGAGCGTTAAAATTTGCGCGGGCGGCGTATCCGTTCTTGCCGCGACCGTCACTGTACTGAGGCTTTTCTGGACCGTCATGTAATTTCCGGAGACCGTTCCGGTTGAATAAATGGTATGGCCTGAGACCGTTCCTACCGTCGTTATATCTCCGGCGGCGGCGATCCTGAAGGCCATCTGGCTTCCGGTCTGAGCGGCCGCGAAATTGGCTTTTCCGGAAACCTGTATCCTTATGAAACTGTCTTTTGGTATCGATAGATAAACGCCTCCGCTGCTTGGAACGACCGAATAAGTGTTGCCGCTGACGGTTACGTTGCCGCCCTGATATGCCGGAAGAACCGCGGCGCCCGCGGAATCAAAAACGTCGATCACGAGGGAAGATGGATCAAAATCCGTCGGCTGTCCGTTTATCACGCTTAAATTAAGGTTGATCTGGCGTACTTCAAGGGCCTCGACCTCTGAAGTGAGGAGGAACGAGAAAAATGGTATCAGGTTGGCGTTTAAAATACTTGCCGAAGCCGGAGTGCTCGCGTATGTCTGCGCGCTGACGCCGCCGTCCTTGAGCGTTATGGAGTTGCCGGTCACGCTTCCGGTCCCTGAAAGCTGTGTTTTAAGCGTCGTGCTGTTGGCGGTCACCAGCTGATTGTCGACGTAGAATTGCAGGGTCTTGCCTTTGACGGCCGTCTTCTGCGTTTTGCATTTCAGGTAGCAGTTGAGATAACTCGACAGGCTTGACTGGCTGGTGGCGTCGATCAAAACGTCAGTGGTTGAAGCGAAAGTAATGTTGATGTCGGAGCCCGAAATTTTTATCTGAGCGTTCTTAAGCGTCGATTCGGTGTAAAAATCAAAGTCCGTTTCGGTTACATCCTGGCCGGCGCCGAAAGTGGCGCTTCCGGTCTGTCTCAGCGTTATTTTTGAGATGTAATAGCTGGTCCTTGGTTTAGCCTCGAACCTGAAAGCGAAAACTTCCTGGGTCGCCGGATCGCCTATGGTTATGGAGCTGATATTTGAAAGCGACGGTGTCGAGGATAGATAAAACGCTTCACCGACTATTTTTAAGTTGTTTCCGGTTATTATTTCCTGTGTTTTATATGTCTGGCCGGAAGCCTGGCCTTTGATCGAGATGCCGCTCGAAGGTATAGTGAACTGCATGGAGTTCGAGGAATTTGCCGAACTCGAGATGTCGCCCACCAGCCAGAAAAGCATGCCGGACGGGGGAACCGAGGTCGTGACGGTAGGGGTGAATATGACCGAACTTCCTGAAATTGTCGGATTAACGGCGACCTCGGCGCTTTTTCCGGTCGCGGGATCTATTTTAGAGGGGTCTATGACCTTGAGTTTATCGAGGATGCTGTAGCTTCCGACGAAGTTGAACGTGAAGCTTTGAACTTCAAGCGTTTCACCGGACGGAGTTATTTTAAATTTAATGAAATTGTTCTGAGCGGATCCGGCCAATAGATCGAATGAAGGCTGCGGAAGATCCGGCGCCAGAACTACCGTTCCGACTATTGAATGTGGTTCGGACGGTATCGCGGTTCCCGCCGATGATTTTTTCTCCGCCGTCTGGACGCCGTGTCCGAGTACCGCGCCTTCGGTTGAAAGTCCTATTTGTATAGTTTTTCCGACCTCGGAAGAGGCTGAGCTGATATTGCCTTTTACGAATATTTTTCTCGTGGTGCCCCTTGTTATAATAAATGAGGATTGCGGGGCTATGGTAAGTTTTTTCGTTGTCGCGTTTATAAGCGGCGCGACATCGGCGGTTTGGTAGATCACGGTATTGTTTTCATCGGTTATGTAAAAAGCCGAGTTTGAGAATGAAGCGGTGCCGTTGAAGGTCAGTTCTATTGTGTCTATCTGGATCTCTTCGGCAGATCCGGCCGTGATGTTGAATATAGTGAAGGTTTTGTTGGTTTCACTGAGCTTGAAGACCTGTTTCGTGGGTGAATCGGTGGCGAGCGCTATAAGCAGCGCATTATCGCCTATCATGTATTTACTTCCGACGAGCGCTGAATTTCCGGTTGTCTGATCGTTGGCTCCGATTATTTTGATCTTTTGTTTTGAGAAATTTCCTAAGCCGACGATATTTATCGTATCTATTTTCATCTGAAGATAGCGCGAATTGATGGCGTTAGGCCTTATGCTGCCGACAACCGATATTATTTTGGTCTTATCGCTGGTGGATCCTTTAGTTATTTTGGTGAGACTTGTGTTGGATTGAAATATGATGTTATTGCCTGAAACCGCGCCGACGCCTATTGAATTGATGCCGTCATAAAGCCTTATAAGCTCAAAGTCGTCTTCCGTAGCCGTTCCGCTTTGAACCAGCTGTATCTGCGTGATGTCTATGTCTTCATACTGGGCTTCGACCTTGAATTTGAACATAGTGACGTCCTGCATGCCCTTGTTGACAAGGACCGTCTGGGTCGAACTCTGATAATCGGAGCTTGACACGTCGGTAGAGGCGGCGGTTAATTTGAGCTGGCCGATGTTTATGTCCTGAGAGGCGGACTGGATCGGAACGCCGGCTATTTTATCTTTTCCGGTTGTCGAATCTATTGTTTTGATATAGTCGCCATATACGTCACCGGTGACATCTATCACGGTCGCGGTTTTGGTGTTTGGAGCGACCGCTATTATAACGCTTTTAGTATCGTTGGTCGTTGAAAGCGCCGCGGAATTGAGAGCCACGTTAGCGGTAAGATAGATCGAATTATTTTTAGGTATCGATAAGGATGGATTGGTGAACAGAACTTCAATGCTTGAACTGGTTGGTTTTGTGACCGTCCATTTGTTTATTCCGTCGGAAACTTCGAATTTGTCCATGCTGTTATAGCTTATGTTGCCGGTCTGGCTGAAAACGATCTTATTTAAAACGAGATTTTCTTCGGTCGAGCCCGTCAGTTTCATTCTGAGTATTTTAGCGTCTTCTCCGACCGATATCTGGCCTTTGGCCGGGGATTCATCGAGAGAGAAGGTTAAAGCCGTTCCCGGGGAAGCCGTCGTAAAGGCGCCTTCTCCGGATGTTCCTGAGTTGTAATAAAGTATATTCGAAAATTGTGTTTCACTTGTGGAAGTGCCTGCGTTCCCTGAAGGATCGACGGACGCCGGCCTGAAATAATATTTGGTGGAATACTGAAGGCCTGAAAGCGTAATAGTCTTTCTGGTGTTTCTGGTGAAGGACTGCGTCGTGGTGGCTGAACCGTATCTATCCTTGAGTTTGGGCTGTATCGGGTCTGAAAGTATATCGTATTCGAGGATCGGATAAGAAAAAGTGTCGAAATAAATCGTGGCGTCGGTATTGTTTATTATGTTTTCATGCGAATCGGCCGCGTCCCAGCTTATAGTCGCTTCTTTCGCTTTGATGTCTGAAACGGTTATGGCGGATATCAGGGGATAATTTCTGTCCGGGCTGTTGTCGGTGGTGACGGTTATGGTGGAGGGCGATTTGGGTTCATCCGTATAATTATCTTTGTTCACCATGTTTCTGGCTATCAGGTTAAGTTTATAAGTGGTGTTATTCAAAAGGTTGTCGAGCGTTACGTTGAAATTGGTCTGAGGTCCCAGTTCTACCGAGTAAGAAGGCGCGAGCGTTCCGGTGGTATATTTTACCTGACCGTATGCGGAAGTGTTCGTCGAAAAATTGACCGTGATGCTTTTATGCGTCTTTACAACTGTATAGTTGGGGTTTATGGTTGGAGCGACGGTTGAAGTGGCCGCGGGATCAAGCGTTTCGAATGTTTCATTGTCCGTGGTTATAGCGTTGCCGAATTGATCGACGATCGTGAGTTTATAGTTATAGACCGTTTTTGGCGACAGATTGGACAATATTATATCCGTGCTCTTTGAATATGTAGCGCTGCTCGGGGTATAGGTATACTTATACTCCTGAGTGGTGCCGTAGTACATCGTGTATGTGGAAGGCACGCTCGTGGTGTAGCTGATCTTGATATCGGTTATTCCGGGTTTGAAGGTTCTTTTGCTTACGTTGAACGTTCCGGGAATGATAAAATCGATGTTTGAAAGGGTGTAGTTTGAAGATACTATTATGCTTTTAGAGTACGGTTTGAAGTTTTCCTTGAGCGATGTTACTGTATAAGTATGTCCGTCGATCAGGCCGGTTATTTCATAACGGCCGAAAGCGTCGGTCACAGGATATGGAATTACGTTCGGAGTTATCTTCGCGAGCGTCGTTTCGTCGGTTATATCGACTATGGCGTTCGAAACCACTGCGCCGGCCGAGCTCATTATCCTTCCTGAAACGTAAACGAAAGGCGACTGCTGTTTGTTGGTGAGTATCTCCTTGATGGCTTTTTCGCCGGTCCTTGTGTCGACCTCGGTGGCTATATATTTATTTTCTCCGGCGGTCACTCTTACGTCGAATTCGATGTTGACGTTTGAATCCGGTTTTGATACGGTTATTTTTTTAGTTTCGGTTTTAGGAAGTTCGAACTGGCCTATCTCGAACTTGAAATATCCGCTCGCGTCGGTGACGACCGCTTTATTGGTTCCTGAAAGTGTAACGTTCGCGCCTGAAAGCGGGACATATCCTTCGCGCGGGTTTATGGTTATGGCTCTTGAAGGGTTCGAAAGAAGTGAGTTTTCGGATGAAGTTCCGACCTCGAAGGTTCCGGGTCCGGCAGGTTCCGGCGATCTCTGTCCGGGCGCTGCGCTGACGCTCACCGGAACGAATATTTTACCTTCTATAGTCGCGACTATCGGACCGATGGTATCGGTCGTCGTGGATGAACTTCCGCCGCCCCCGCCGCAGCCGAAAAGCAATGAAGCGAGAGTGAAAAAGATCATAAAAAAAACGGACAACCGGAAATTTTGAAAAAAAAGATTTTTCATTATTAAGTACACCTCTTGATATATTAAAAATATAATATTCTATTAAGACCGTAATTTACATAACATTTTAGCATAATATATAATAAAATTCAAAAGAAAAAAATTATTTTTGTTAAATTTTTTTGACAAGCCGTTAAATTTACGGTATAATTCATGAATCTTTCACGGGAGGAAGTTTTGCTAAACTCTTTAAAAATAATTGTCCTGAGCCAGGACAACCGCTATTCAAGGACTTTACTTGAAATTCTGGAAAATCCCGATGAATACGCGCTGACCACTTTTTTGACGGCTGATTTTTTTGCTAACATCGATAAATACAGCTCTATAGTCAAAAATTCAGATATCGTTTTTCTCGACCTTGAAAATATTCCGCTGAAATTCAACGCGGAAAATTCGATCAAGCAGCTTTTAAATATAAATCCCGATATACTTTTAGTGACCACCGTCAGCGCGGATGACCGCAAAAGCGCCATATCGTCGCTTTTATACGGCGCCTTCCACTATTTTACCTCGCCCATAAACGCCAGCGAGGTTTTCGCCATAATAGAAAAATGCAACCGCCTGATAGAACGCAGTATAGGCAGCCACCTTATAGAGAACAGCTCCAGCGTTCTTGAAAAAAAATTAAATTCCATATCCGACCTTTTTAATTTGAGGAAACTGGCTGATTCCAGGATCGTTTTAAATAAATTTTTCAATATGGTCATCGATTCTATCATAAGCATAATAAAATGTGATAAATGCTCCATTCTTTTTCTTGATGAGACCAACGGGGATATACTCGTTCAAAACTCTAAAAATAAAAGGGTTTTCAGCCGCGGCCCGGCGACCGTGAATGTTCTTGCTACCAAAGCTCCGCAGATAATCGAGAACGTCTCCGTAGACAAACGATTCACCTCCATAAAAAAAAGACTTAAATATAAGACCAGTTCGTTTTTGAACGTGCCCGTTTTCCATGATAAAAAAATGATAGCGGTCGTGAACGTGACCGATAAGGTCGACGGATCGGAATTTTCGGTCGAGGACCTCGAAAAGATAAGGGGCATATGCCTTCACGTTGAAGAATTCATACACGCCAATTACGCCGACTTTAAATTCTTTTTAAAAAAAGACAACGACGACGTGGTCAAGAACGTCAACCGCGAGAAAAAAGACCTTGAAAAGTCCATAAAAACGCTTGATAACGAGCTGAACTCGATCAGGATAGAACTGGAGGCCAGAAAAGCCGAGCTTGGAACGTTATACGCAATGGGTAAGATACTCAAGACCACTTTCGCCGTATCCGACCTTTTAAAAATGATAATCGAGGTCACTAAAAAAACCATGGAGTGCCGGCGCGCATCCGTTATATGGATCGACGACCTTAACGGCGATATAATCGTCAAGGGCCGCATCGGCTCCAAGGAAAAAGACGTCGAGGACATGCGCATCAAAAAGCGCGGCTCGGTGACGAATTTTATTTTAAAGGAAAACAAATCGCTGTTATATCCTTCACCAGAATATACCGAAAAAATAGGCAACGAAAAAAAGGATTTCAATCTCCATAAAAAACGCGGTTATATGACCGATTCATTCATAGCGGTTCCGCTTCGGGCCAGGGGCGAGATCGTAGCGATAATAAATATTACCGATAAAATTTCCGGACTGTTATTCAACGGCGAAGACCTCAATAAACTTGAATTCATAGCCGGCCAGCTTTCGACGACGATCGAGAATTTCAAGCTTTCCGAAAATCTTCTTGAAAAGGAAAGGATCTCCAAGGAACTCGAGATAGCTCACAGGATACAGGCGCGGCTTTTGCCGAAATCAGCCATCGATATACCCGGCCTCGAGATATCGGTCATGAATTTTTCAGCCCTTGAAATGGGCGGCGACTATTTTGATTTCGTTAAGCTTTCCGATCGTTTCTACGGTATCTGTATCGGCGACGTGGCGGGGAAAGGCGTTCCGGCTTCGCTTCAGATGATGATATTAAGAACGCTTTTCCGGCATCTTACAAGGGAGAAGGATGATCCGGCGAAGGTGATCGAGGAACTCAACCGCAACATCATAAATGATCTCGAATCCAACAGCTTCATATCTTTCATGTACGCCATATACGACGCGAAGGAATGCCGCATGGCCATATCCAACGCCGGAAACTGCTATCCGGCCCATTACAGCAAAAAAAAGAACGATATAAACCATGTCGAGGTGGCCGGGCTGCTGCTCGGAATAGCCGATGACGCGACCTATAATCAGGTCAGCGTAGATCTCGGTTCCGGCGACATACTCGCGTTTTACACCGACGGCATATTTGACGTGGCTAACGCAAAAAAAGAGATGTGGGGCGAGGAAAATTTCATGAACCTCATACTTAAAAATTCAGGCAAAACGCCTGACGGGTGCATCGATTCGGTAATGAGCGAGATCAGCCTGTTCAAGGGCGAAGAAAAACAGTTCGACGATATGACCCTTATAATCATAAAAAAGAAATGACGAAAAAAGACGGCCGCGGTATGAAAAAAATAAGATTCGAGAAGCTGCATCACCTTGGAAACGACTTTATAGCGGTCGATTTTTTTGACGACCCTTCTTCTTTTTATAAGATCTTCACCGGGAAAAAAGTTGTAAAGTTATGCGACAGGCATTTCGGCATAGGCGCCGACGGCGTGGTCGCTTATCTTCCTCCGTCCTCTAAAGAGTTCGATTTTAAAATGGAAATAATCAATTCGGACGGATCGTTCGCCATGATGTGCGGCAACGGCCTGGCATGCCTCGCCATGTACGCGGTGAAGAACGGCCTGCTTCGGAAAAAATACAGGTCTGGAACGCCGATCCGCGTTGAAACCCGCGGGGGCGAAAGGATACCGTCTGTAACGCGAAACAACGGAAAATACATGGTTTCGATAGATATGGGAAAAGCCGGAACAAAACCGGAAGAGGTCCCTTTTTCAGCGAAGGCGATGCCGCGTAACTTTAAAGCCGGTCCTGCCCTTATGACGCCTTATAAATTCGGAGATTTCAAAGCCGATATAAATCTTATATCCATGGGAAACCCTCACTGCGTGATATTTTTAAAGGAGCGGCTTACGAGGCGCGAATTTTTAAAGCTCGGCCCGCTGATCGAAAATCACCGTCTTTTTCCGGAAAAAACGAACGTGGAATTCGTGACGCAGGCCGCCGTGAACGAACTTGATATGATCGTTTGGGAGCGCGGCGCGGGAGCTACTCTCGCGTGCGGAACCGGAGCTTCGGCGGTAGCTTACGCCGCTTTCTCGAACGGGCTTGCCGGCAGATCGGTCAGGATCAATCTTCCCGGCGGAAGCCTCACTGCCGAAATAAAAAAGGACGGCCATATCATATTGAATTGCCGTCCCTTAAGCGTTTTTGAAGGCCTTATCTGACCCTTTTCATTTTTTATTTTTCTTTATAAGCTGCTTGAAATATTCAACGGTTGTTTCGTCTATCTTAAAGATGGTTTTTTCGCTGGTGCAGGAAACGAACTCTTCGACCCCGCCGACGATCTCTTCGGCCATGTTGAAAACGAATTTAAGGAAGCTTTCGTCCTCTGAATTGATGTCGGGAGATATTCCGCCGTTGTTGGATATGAAATCGCGCAGGGACGAGTACACCTGGCAGTTCATCTTCCACGCGAAAAAGTCTATGTTTATCGGCTGGATGCCTTCCGGGCCGTATATTAATTTCATATCGTCCCAGAAGAAGCTGTAAAGCCTTTCAAACTGAGATTTTGAAGTGTCCTTTAAAAACAGCGCCGCCGCGTCGGAATCCAGATCGCAAAGAAGCGAACCGTGGCCGCCCTCGGCGGAATTTTTGATGAGTTCTATGGAGTCTCTGACGAGGCAGAAAACGAACCCTTTTATCTGTGAGTAGTCGAGGAAGTCAAGGTAATTTTCCTGTTTGTAGTGCGTTATGTAATTGGCGATATTATTAGCCAGGTCGTAGCAGAAAATGGTTTCGCGGATATTTTTTTCGTTATAGCTTTCCGTGAGGAAATCCTCGAACTTGAAGAATTCGATGGAGTTTTGAGTTATGGTCATATCTTCGAACGACTCGGATATGTCGTCGATTATGGAAATGAGTTTTTTTGATTTAGAGTCGATCTGCTGCCTGAGCCATGATTCTATTTCGAGATGTTCCTCAAAAAATTCGACGAGGACCGTCAGCAGCTCGTTTTTCTGTTCGAGGCCGAGGTTCATGTGATAGTCGGCCGCGTCCACGGCTTCTCTTAAAAGGTCGAGTTCGAACATGTCGACGACGATCTGAAGGTTCACTTCGTTATCGTCCTTATGCCGAGCGTAAAGCTCTAAAAGCTTGTGCTGGGCCGCGCTTTTATTGCCTATGGCGTGCAGCGAGAACAGAGCGCATTCGACCGCGTCGAATTTTACGCCGGGTTTATTAAGGAGCGCGTCGATATATTCCACGGATCTTGTTCCGTATTTGACGAATATATCGTGCGAGTTTCTTAAAGTGTTTATTGTGGAAGCTGTTTCAAGAATTATTGAAAGTTTTGAAAGCACTTCCGCGTGATCGAATTTCGATATATGTTTGAATAACTTTTCGAATTCTTCGACCTTCGCGCTCGTAAGCTGGCCGAGGTAATATTCTAAAGTTTTAACCGGCGCTTTTTTACGGTCTTTTTTTATTTCAGCCACCGGTTTTTCGGACGGGGCGATAGTTTTTTTCATCGGGTTACATCCATTCTTTCTGCTTTAGTTACGGTGAGCTTATTTATTTTTTTTCGCGCGGTCCCTGGCGCGTTTGAAGTTAGGAATGGCTATCGAGGCTATAATTCCGCCTATCGCGATCAGGATCGGCGCGGCTTCAGGTTTAAAAAAAGCCTTGTACTGTTCGGGCATTTTAAATTTTAAAATGGCGGAATTTTCTTTCGCGGTGAACTCAAGAGCGGCCAGCGCTTCTTTTCCCATCGCGATAGCGGTTTTTTTATTGGCCGCGCCGTCTTTCAGCATTTCAAAAGCGGATGCCGTTTTTATGGTTTCGTCGATCTTGCGTTCCTCGACGGAAAGGGCCTGTTCAGCCATTCCCTTCATTGCGTTGAACGTGTTCTTTACTTCGTCGCAGGCGGCCTTATCAGAAAAAACCGCTTCAACTATTATGGAATCGGCGGTGTTATAAAGCGTCGCGTTCGTTAATTTTTCGGCGAGCGACCTGGCGTAGACGGTGAATTTTGAAAAAACCCTGGCGTCGAGCATCTGTTTAACGTTACCCGCAAGGGATATATGAAGGAAAATCGAAGCCGCGTCGAAGCTGGCCTTCATTTCGCCTTTAAGATCCGCTGATTCGAATTTTTGATCCGCGAAACTTTTCATGACATCCGGAGTCGCCACCACGAAGGCGTCTTTACTAACGAAAGCTCCTGATATTTCTTTATGTTTTATGACCTTCAATCCGCCCTGGGTTTCGATCATGCCTTTAACGGCTTTTTCTTTTTCGAGTTCGCCCATGAATTTTTCCGGGTCGAAGCTTCCGACGAGCGCGAATATTAAATTGTTTGGCGCGGGAGCTTTAAGGTCTATGTTCTCGGAAACGGCCGCGAACAGTTCCGTTACATCGCGAGTTATGGCCAGGCCCGTGCGTTTTTCGAATTCTACGAAAGTGTCGGCCATAGCTTTTTTTATTTCTCCCATTTCGAGAATACTTTTAAAAACATCTATGTTCAGGAATGGTTTAATGTTGATTTTTATAATAACGGCCGGTTTTGCGGGAATGAGTTTTGAATAGTCCGCGCAAAAAGCCTGCGAGGCGAAAGTTAGAAGTATCGTTAAAACAATCAATGTTATTAGGGATCTTTTCATCAGCGTACCTCCCTGAATTTAGAGCCGTAAATTTATTTTATTTCAAGTTTACCGTGTTTTGAACATTCTATAGATGAACCTTCTTTATTGAAGTTAATTTTGTATGAACCGCCCGCGGAGCAGGCAGGGGCGGTTTTAAGATATCCTTTTTTCTGCAGAGTATCCGTGTCCATTGAATCGACTACGGCGTTATCCATCATATAAAGTTCGCATGCGCCTTCGAGAATTCTCATGTTCGCCTGGCATCCTTTTTCTTCGGCCATGTTTCTGGCTTTTTTAAAGTTCGGTATGGCTATTGCTGCGCCGATACCGGCGCAGCCGGCCAGTATAGGAAGCATTTCGGGTTTTAAATACTGTTTGAGATTTTCTGGTACCGTCAGGCGCAATATGGCCGAGTTGTTTTCCGATTTGAATTCGATTGTTTTCAAGGCTTCGCGCCCTATGGCGAGGCCGTATTTCATACCCGCTATTTCAGGGCCTATAAGTTCGAAAGTGGAGGCGGTTTTAAGTTTTTCGTTAACCTCTTTTTCTTTCGATATCATTAAAAATTCAGCCATTCCAAGACCGCTGTTGATCAATTTTTTAAGTTCTTCAACGGGTGCTTTTTCTGAGAAGTCGGCGCGGATGGTAAATGAAGGATATTCATCGCAAGCCGTGAGCGATAAGAATTTTGACAGCATGTCCTTCGCTATGGCTGGTATCTTGCCGGTTTCTGCGCCCGAAGCGATAAGAGTTTTCAAAGCTCCTGAATTTTGAAGGAAAAAAAAGAAATTTGATTTTTCAAAAGCGGGTTTTATATCGGCCGGGATATCGGCGCCTTTGAATTTACCGGCCTCCAGAGCTTCTATTACGTCGTTCGAGCCTGCGGCGCATACATCGGTGCCTAAAAACGCCGCGGAAAATCCCTTTTCCATTTTAATAATGAAAGAAGCGCCTTTTTTTACGATCATATCTTTAACTTTAGGTTCTTTTTCAAGTTCTTTGAGCAGTTCTTCCGGTTTAAAACTTCCGGTGATAAAGACGCCTATCCCGTTGGGAGCGCTGCCCGCCATGTCCAATTCGGAGCTGACGGCTATGATTATCTCGTTAATATCGCGTCTGGCGACTATACCCGTGCGTTTTTCAAATTCGGCCTGGATCTCGTCCTGGGCTTTTTTGACGGCGCCGGCGTTAAAGGATTCGTAAAGATTAGAGTTCAAAAAGTTTTTAACGTTGAATTTGAATATTATAAGAGGTTTTTCAGGGATTATTCTGGCGTAATCAAAAGCGAGGGCGGCGGAGCATAAAAAAACGGCCACAAAAACAAGTGACAGGACCAGTGAAAACATTTTTTTCATTAAAAGGGCCTCCTGAAATATGTATTAATTACGGGCAATGTTAATTAGCGTGTATTTTTTAAATAACGTCAGGTTCGCGAACTGAATGGACTTCGTTTTGAAGCTTTTCAGCGTCGGCCCTCTTTTTTTTAGTTGCTTCCGGATCATATTCGAAAACTATGTTTAATACGGCTCCGTCATGTATCTCACGCGGCAGATAGATCGTGGGAACCACGAGCTGATGGCCGAGCTGCATTTCGAGCACGGCCAGTTCGCCCTCGATCCGGTCAACTATGGCGTTAAATTCTGTCTTGGAAGGCAATATGCATCACTCCATGCCCTATTTTTTCAGTCTGAGTTTAGGTTTTTTCATATCGTGCAGGACTTTGCTTAACCAGTGTTTTATATCTTTATTGTCGGATTTTTCGTGAATATCGCTGAGTTTGTCGTAGTGCTCGCCTAATTTTGAAAGGACCGCCACGGCATTATTTTTAGCTTCGTAATTATCGCAGGTGAAAAGGTTCACAAGCGGGTTGATAGCGGCTTCGCCCGCGCTTGAAAGCGCGCGTATGGCGTGTTCAGACATCTTGTCGTTGGTTTTAAGGAATTTGACGAGCTGTTCTACTGATTGTTTTTCGCCCGTTTCAGCCAGTGCGACCATCGCGTAGAACTTGACCTTTTCGTCCTGCGAGTTTATGGCCTGCATCAGCGGGTCTATAACATCGTTGCCCATTTTTCCCAGGACCTTCGATATCCATATGCAAAGCTCTTCGCTGGTCGAGTCGAGCATTGAGATCAGCGGTTTTATTACGCGTCTGTCGCCTATCGAACCAAGCGCCGTCGCCGAGTATTTTTTCACCCAGTCGTCGTTGTCGTTAAGCATCGCTGAAATAAGAGGTTCTATGGCTTTTTTCGATTTTATTATTGAAAGTCCGAAAGCCGCGAAATATCGCATTTCATTGTTGTCGTTGGTCTGGAGTATGTCTATGAACTGGTCCACTTCGTGAGATCCGATGTCGGCTATTATCTTTTGAGACCAGAAGCGGAGGTCCTCGTTCTGGCTCATAAGGACCTTTATAAGCGGAAGGACCGCCATGGAGCCGAGTTGTTTAAGCGAATTGGATGACGAATTTCGCACTACCCATGAATCGTCCTTGAGCGATTCGATAAGCGGCCTGACCGCCCTCGGATCACGGGTTTCTCCGAGAGCCTGGGCTACCAGCGCTTTCATATCGCGGCTTCCGGTCTGAAGTATCTTCACGAGAGGGTCTATCGTCTTATCGCCTATTTTGCCGAGGATGGTGGTTATCCAGTAACGCACGTTCTCGTCTTCCGTTTTAAGAGCGCGGATGAGATGATCTACCGCGATCTCGCCGACCTCGGCAAGGCCCGTCGCCGAGCTTTTTCTAACCAGCCAGACTTTATCGGAGAGCGTCTCGATGAGAGGTTTTACGACGCTTTCATTTTTGCAGCTTCCGAGAAGTTCCGCGGCGCGCATTCTGACGTCGCGGTCGGGGTGTTTTAAAAGTTCGATAAGCGGTCGGATCCTTTTATTTCCGAGGATATCGAAGATCTTTATCATCCAGTCGTGTATCTGCGGTTCATCCTTGACGAGAGATATAAGCGGTTCGACGACGCCTTCACCGAGGCTCGCGAGAGCTTCGGCGGCGTGTTTCTGGACCGAAAAGGTCTCATCTTTTAAACATTCGAGCAGATATGGAACGACGGAGAGATCTTTGGATTCCGCGAGCGCTTCCGTTACCAGAACGCGCACGTTCTTGTTTTTAAGCCTGAGGAATTGAACGAGGACCTGAATACCTTTAAGCCCGAGTTTTGAGAATACTTTGGTGATCCAGAAAGCCACATTATAGTTGGCCGTTTTGAGAGGTTCCATCAATTCGGGGATGACGTTCTCGCCGCGATGAGTAAGACTTTTTGCCGCGGCAGCGCAGGTGGCCCATGAGTCATCGTTGAGGGCGGCTATAAGCGCCGGAACGACACGCTTATCTTTCGATTCGCCCAGAACAAGCGCGGAAAAAGATTTATTTGATCTTTCCGTCGACTGAAGCTGTTGCAAAAGGAAAGTTATTCCGTGTTCGACGTCTATTTTTGC
Source organism: uncultured bacterium (assembly GCA_964551445.1). Classification (GTDB taxonomy): domain Bacteria; phylum Muiribacteriota; class UBA9980; order UBA9980; family UBA9980; genus DAOPXV01. Next base: position 39,929 of record CAZKCG010000006.1, read on the forward strand.
GAGGCAAAAATAAGACCAGAAGCGCATATCGTCGTTATCGGAACGGGCCGATTCCATAAGCGGATTAAAGGCGTCCGTGCCGAAATTTATTACTTCTTCGGCGCTTTTTTTCCTTGCGTACCAGGATTTATCTTTGAATTTGGCTATCAAATCCCGAATCTTTGAAAAATTATCTTCTCCCAAATTGGCACCTACTTTCTGGTATTTTTATAAAACGGTAAAATTCCCTGTTTATAGAGCTAAAATGTTTTGTTGTTCTTCGCGGCCTGAGAGTCATCTACGCGGATCGCCGCTCCTTTTTTGAAGTGGCGGAGCATTACGCTCGGCTCTATAACGGTTTTCAATGTTGCTGTCAATTGATTTATAGCGTTCTCAATTCCTTTCAGAGTTGAAAGGAGTTCGGTTTTTTCGTTTTCATTAAAATCCATAATGAATCTCCTGAATTTTTTAGATTAAATTTTCCGGTAATGTTCCGATAAATTAAGTATCATGGATATATTTTTTTATTCAATTTCAGCAATATCGTTTTACCTTTTTCTGGAAAACCTTATTTACTTTATATTGAAGACGAAGAAATAGTTCTATTTGCTTTCTTCTTCTTTATCGCCGGCGGTCTCTTTAAGTGAGGCTTTATCGCCGTCTTTTTCTTCGTTCGTTTTTTTAGCTTTAGCGGAACCCGGTTTAAGCGTGAACTTTATGGCTTTTTCTTTTTCCGGTTCCGGTTTCTTTTTGTCGTCGGTCGCGGCCTTCGCTTCAGCTTCCTTAAGTTTCTTATCGAATTTTTCCATTTCTTCCTTGATATCTTTGGTGGTCCTGCCGTCTTCCGATAAGGCTTTTAAATAGCGTTCCTTGATCTCTTTTTGAGTAAGGATGGCTACTTTTGAGGTTATCGAATCGTTGGTTTTGAACTTCTTTTCGATTATCATTTCGGCGAGGGGGTTTTCAACATAAGTTTTTATGGCTCGCTTTAACGGGCGGGCGCCGTATTTCTGGTTGAATCCCTTCTCCACAAGAAATTCGCGGACCTTCTGCGGAAATTCGATCGTCATTTTAAGGTTCTTGCGAAGTCTTTCGACGACCTCGTTGAGCATTATATCGACGATCTTCAAGCTGTCTTCTTTAGTAAGCGCGGTGAATGTGACTATCTCGTCGACCCTGTTCAAAAACTCGGGCGCGAATTCTTTTTCGAGAGCTTTTCTGGTTTCTTTTTCTTTCGTATTATGCGAAAGGTCCTTCGAGGTCTGGTTGAAACCGATCGCCACTTCGATATTTTTGAATTCCTCGACGCCGACGTTAGATGTCATTATTATGACGCAGTCCTTAAAGGACACCTTGACGCCTTTGTTGTCGGTGAGTATGCCGTCGTCCATTATCTGAAGGAGCAGATTGTGAACTTTTTTGTGGGCTTTTTCAAGCTCGTCGAAAAGCACTATCGATTTAGGTTTGTTTTTAACGGCTTCGGTCAAAAATCCGCCTTCTTTATGGCCTATATAACCTGGAGGCGCGCCTATGAGCTTGGCGTATTCGTGGCTCATGGAATATTCCGAGCAGTCGATACGGATAAGCTCGTTTTCATTGCCGTACAAAAACTCGGCCAGAGCCTTTGCAAGTTCCGTTTTTCCGACGCCTGTCTGGCCGGCGAATATGAACGATCCGACCGGCCTGTTCGGATTTCTTAACCCGACGTGAGATTTTCTTATGGCCTGAGCAACGATGGCGACGGCGCGTTCCTGGCCGACTATCCTTTTGTGAAGGTATTTTTCCATGTTTATGAGGCGTTCTGAAATATCCCACGAGCCGTCGCTCGAAGATTCGATCTTGTTTAACAACTGTATCTGGCTCTCGCTTCCGCCCTTTGATTCGTCATCGACTGTTATGGTGACCTTTTTGATGTCGAGCGAAGGATTGACTTTGATACAGAGATTATAAAGTTCCTGTTCGGCGATCTCTCCGAAAAGAGAATAGTTGTTGTTGCCGAACACGAGCTGGGCTATCTCATCGAGATAGTTGACTATGGTGGTGTTTATGACCAGTCTTTTGTAAGACTTTTTGTCGGTGATCTTAACGTTTTTGAAGATTTTTTCTGCTTCTTCATCCGTAAACTGGCGGATCTCAACAAAACGGTCGAGCGATTCGCAGAATTTCATTTTTATCGAGCCCGGACTCATCTTGATCCCCTCGCTTTCTCATATTCACTGATATCCTGTGCGATATCTTTTCTGAAATGCATATCTTTAAAAAATATCTTTTCTACTTCGTTGTACGCTTTCTTGCGCGCGTCGTTGACGTTAGCCGCTATGGAAACTATGTCCACGGCTCTTCCGCCGGCTGTTATAAGCCTGTCTGACGGATCTTTTCCTGTTCCGGCGTGGAACAGCATAAGATCTTCCGATTTGGTGACGTTATCTATTCCGCTTATCGTTTTTCCGGTCGTGTATTTCATGGGATAACCGCCGGAGACGAGAACTACCTGTACGGTGGAACGGGTATCCCATTCGATATTGAGTCCTTCGATCTTTCCTTCGCATATGGCGAGCATAATGTCGATTATGTCGCTTTTAAGCCTTGGAAGAACTGCCTGGGTGGCCGGATCGTTGAAACGGACCTGGAACTCGACAACTCTGGGGCCTTTTTCGGTAAGTATGAGGTCCATGTATAGTATGCCTTTGAGTTTGCATTTTTCTTTTTTCATAGCGTCGATCGTAGGCTGGAGTATCGTTTTGATGATGTTTTGCATATCTTCTTCGGAAAGCCTCGGATCGGGTGAAAAAGCGCCCATGCCGCCCGTGAAAGGGCCGCGGTCGCCGTCGTAAGCTCTTTTATAGATCCCGGCCGACGTGGCGCTTAAGATCCTGTCGCCGTCGGTGAAGGCTACGACCGAAGTTTCGATGCCTGATATCGCTTCTTCGATTATGACGTATTTTCCTGCGTCGCCGAAGGTCATATCTTTCATGATGACCTGGACCGCCAGGCGGGCTGTTATTTCGTCGCGGGCGAGTATAAGGCCTTTTCCTGAGTCCATTCCGTCCGCTTTTATAGCGAAGGGCGGGCTGTTTCTGTCGATATAGTCGAAGGCTTCCTGTTCGTTTGAAAATACTCCGAACTTAGCCGTCGGTATATCGTATTTGCTCATGAGCTGTTTCGCGAAGGCTTTTGAGTTTTCAAGCTGTACCGCTGCTTTCGATGGCCCGAATATCTTTAATCCCTCTTTTTCGAATTTATCGACTATGCCCTGCGCCAGAGCGACTTCGGGTCCCACAACCGTAAGGCCCACGTCGTGTTTTTTAGCGAAAGCTACTAATTCGTCGACATTTTCGGCGGGTATTTTTACGCGTTCGGCCAGGGCTTCTATGCCGCTGTTGCCGGTTGCGCAGTAAACTTTTTTTACCCGCGGGGATTGTTTGATCTTCCAGACAAGCGAGTGTTCGCGACCGCCGCGACCTATTACTAAAACGTTCATTTTAACACCCTCTTTAAAAACGTGATAATTGATTTGTGGAGTATTATAATAAAGTTTGCTTTTTTTTGCAAGCATTTTTGTTAGTTATTTGATAATGATTTTAACAAATAAAAAAGAAATTGATTTTTGTTGAATTAATTTAATTTTCGTGTTATAATTACCAGGTAATTTTAGGGGGTAAAAAAAATGACTTCTAATCTGACTTTTCAGAAAATTGAAAATGAAGAACTGACGAGCCTTTCGCTCTCGGTATATAAAATAATAGGCAGAATTGACCCCGAAACCGCCGTTGAATTTGAAAACACCATGAGGCTTTTCCAGAAACAGGAAAAAAACATATTGCTGGATTTCAGCCAGATCGCATATATCAACAGTTTCGGCATAGGCATACTTGTCGATACCCAGAAGAACATCGTGAAGAACAACGGAACGATCAAAATATGCGGGTTGTCCGAATCCATAAAAAAAATATTCCAGATAACTTATCTTACAAGGGTTTTTGAAATATATGACGATATTTCCCAGGCCGTGAAGAGTTTTATTCCTAAATCGACCGCGGTTTGACAGTTCTTTTGTGATCGAAAATATTAATTAATGGCACGGGGAGATGGCTATATGAGAAATCTGCGTAAAAATTACTTTGTAAAACCCGGTTTTCAGACCAAACTCACGCTCATAATACTTCTTATAGTCGTAATAGTGGCGAACATAGTCGGCGGCATAATATACGGCCTGCTTTCAGGCTCGGTCGTCATCGAACAGTTCGCCAAGATACTTGAGGTCGAAAATCAGCGCGACCTTCTTCTTCCTGTCATACTTTTTTCGGAACTCGTTGCGATAATAATAGTCACATTCATAGGAATATTCGTATCTCATACTATGGCCGGCCCCATCTACAGATTTGAAATGGTCCTCGAAGATCTCGCGAGCGGCGAGCTCGATTCTCATTTTCATCTCAGGACAAGTGATGAGTTCCATGAACTGGCTGACGGATTCAACGACCTGATAGCGTCCCTGAATTCAAAAGTGTCCGAAATGAAAGTATATGTCAGTAACCTTAACAACGTGATGGGCGAAATATCTTCGCCTAAAGATATGACCGTCTATGATATCGACAACATAAAAGAAACGCTTTGTAAACTCAGCGTTTCCGTTAATTTTTTCAAGATGGTCGAACCTTCGGGCGATGCGTCCGTCCTGTCCGCCGCGAATGACCAGGTGCGGGAAACTCCTGATCCGGCGCCTCAGGCCGAGATCATCGAAGAAAACAACGCCAGATCTCAAAAGGTTTCTTCGGAAGATCTCATTAACGAAAAAAAGGCCGAAAAAAAACCGGCCGTTCAGGCCGCTCCTCAAAAGAAACAAAAAGCTCCGTCCGGGGATGAAAAAAAGCCGGCGTCACGAATTAAAAAAACTCAAAGAAAGGGTTGATTTATCTTGAGTAACGATCAGCCTCAAAATTTTCTGGCCAACATAACTGACGAAGAGATAAAAACGCTTATAAGCGAGCTCAAAGATCAGAACTATCAGAGGCGCAAGGAATCTTCAGAACAGCTTATGGAACTTGGCAACAAAGCCGTGTCCCATCTGCGCGACGCGCTTCTTGACAATCCCGACGACGACACTAAATACTGGGCCACTATCATTTTAGGCAGGATAGGCGATACCGCTCTTCCAGTGCTGATAGACATTCTATCCAGCGCCGATAAAGACCTGAAAATATTCGCCGTAAGGGCGCTTTCCGATACCGGCGACAGCCGGGTGATACCCCACATCGTTAAATCCCTCGGCGACAAATCATGGTCGGTCCGTAAAAATTCAGCCGCAGCCATGCAGAAGTTCGGCGAGCGCGCCATTCCGCTTCTGGTGGAAGCGCTTAGTTCGACCAACGAGGATATCAGATACTGGTCGACTAAAATATTCGGCGATATGGGCGATATAGCGATCGATCCGCTGATAAAAATATTGAAATCCGAAAATAAGGACATGCGTTTTTTCGCGACGCTTGCGCTTTCAAAAGCTCAGGACATCCGCGCGATCCGCCAGCTCATAAATTGTTTCCGCGACGAGTCGTGGACCATCAGAAAAAGTTCCGCGGACGCCCTCGAACAGATAGGCGAAAAAGCCATCGAGCCCCTTACGATAGCGCTTTCTCACGAGGATAAGGACGTCCGTTACTGGACCACCAGGGTCCTTGGAAAGATCGGCGCCAAATCCATACAGCCCGTTCTCAGGCTTTTAAAAGACGACGATACCGAGATCCGACACCTTTCGAAAAAAATACTCGCCAATATCGGCGAGTGCGCGGTCGAACCGCTGATAAAAATATTAAAGTTAGACGATAAAGATATGCGTAAAAACGCGGCCGAGGCGCTCGGTGAAATTAAATCAGCCGAAGCGGTTATACCTCTTATCGAGGCGATGGGCGACGAATCCTGGTTCGTCAGAAAAACCGCGGCCGACGCGCTTACGAGTATTGGCGCGGTCTGCATACCTCAACTCACGCAGTTTTTGAACAGTCCCAACGAGGACATAAAATACTGGTCGACGGTCGTTCTGGGTTCTATCGGAAAAGAAGCGATCGATCCGCTTATAGACGCTATGCGTTCGAATAATAAAGAGGTCCGTTTTTTCGCGGCCGAAGCGCTTGGAAAAATAAAAGACCCGAAGGCTATCCCTTATCTTATGGAAGGGCTTCACGACAAATCATGGCCGGTTCGAAAAAGCGCGGCCGACGCTCTTGAAGAGATAGGCGAACCTTCGATAGGACCTTTGATAAAGGCGCTTAAGAACGAAAATAACGACGTGCGCTACTGGACCAAAAAGGTTCTCAGAAATTTCGGCGATCTGGCTATCGCGCCCCTTGAACACTATCTTCTCGAGGGCGACGACGACCTTAAAATATACGCCGCTTACGCTCTGGGCGAGATCCGCGACGAACGGTCGCTGCCGGTTCTTCTCAAGGCTTTAAACGATGGAAATGAATGGGTAAGAAGATACGTGGTTTCAGCTCTCGCCGAGATCGGGAAAGCTTATGTAGTGCCCTCGATACTTGAATCGATGAAGCGCGAGACCGATGAAATGTGCACTCTCAACATCAAGATAATAAAAAGATTCGGAACGGTCGCTATATCCGATATTTTAAAATTCATCAACGAGGAGAACGAAAGAATATCGAACTATCTTCTCGGCATATTAAAAAGTTTCGGACACGACGGAGTTTCGGAGATCGTAAATAATTTCGATGTTTACAGCGGATCGAAGTTCGCCGTTGAAAAACTGTCCCAGGTTATCGAACTTATAGGCCAGCCGGCTCTCGAGCCGCTTCAGAAGGCGCTGGGCGAACCTTCCGATAATGCTAAATATTCGGCCTTTTTAGACAGGATAATAAAAAACATACAGAAAAATCCCAATGCCGGCGTTAAGGCGGCGAAATAAAAGGTTCTTCACGGCGTCACCGGCTGAATCTTTTTAAAGGCGGCTTACGGATCTGCCTTCCGGTTCAAAAAAGTTAAATATCATAGTAATTAAAATAACGGCGGATAAAATCCCGCCGTTATTATTTTAATTTTATCATGAAAGTATGTATTCTTTCTATTTGTTGAATTTTTCACATGAAAGTTCAGCTTTGTTCCACGACTCGCGAAGTTTCGCAAGAAGCGTATCGCGCATTATCTCATGTGCCGTTTTGGGTCCGATGCGTTCGTCCGTAATCATTATCGCTACGACTCTCCTTGTTTATTTCGTTGCCTGGAACATTTCACGCAGAACGGCCTTGATGACCACGTCAACTTTGTCGCCTTCGTGAGCCTGGTTGAATTTGTCCCTTGTTCCGTAGAGATTTCCAAGAGTTAAAACATAATTTGACATTTTTAAATCCTCCATACTTCGTAGTTTTTACCGCTACTATACTTACTCACTTTACATATTATACATATCGGAATAAACATGGATGGACTTAACTTTTTAATTATCTTTTTTCGAGGATGTTTTAGAAAAGTGGCAGCCGCAGTATTTCTGCCTGTAAATAAAATATTTTTCGCATAGCTGGACGCTTTTTTTAAATCCGTCCTTTTTTTTAAAATCGAATTCAAGGAATTTCACGCTCTCATATTTTTCAGCGATGGCGTTACCGATAGAATTTATCACTTTTATATTTTTATGAGGGCTCGTTGAAAGCGTGGTTCCGACATAGTGAAACCCTTTCTCGAAAGCGTATTCGAAAGCTTTTGAAAGTCTGAGCTCGAAACACATGGCGCATCTTCGGCCGCCTTCCGGCTCGTCTTCGAGGCCTTTTATAAATTGAAGAAAAATGGAGTAATCGGAACGGATCGAAATATGAGGTATTTTAAATATTTCAGAAATTTTAGGGATCTCATTAAGCCTTTTTTCATATTCCTCGTCGGGATGTATGTTCGGATTATAAAAAAATCCGGTAAGGCCTTCGCTTTCTGAAAGATCTAATAAGGCCGGCGCCGCGCATGGAGCGCAGCATATATGTAAAAGTGTTTTTTTATCTATTTTTTCAGGCACTATCATTGGCATTTCCTATTTTTTATGGAAAATATTCCATTAGTGAAGGATAATAGTGTAAAGTGAACAGTTTGCGACGCGCCTGAGGCGCTAGTGTCGCTGAAGCCAGGGATGGCGAGAAGTGACCTTCGCGAGCCTTTACAAATTAAAATTATAGACAGAGCGTTTAAATCAGAAAAAAATCCTTTAGTTATCAACTATCCACTCTGAACTCTCAACTTATTTTTTTACTTCCGGTTCCTGTGTTATGCAGCTGCTTTCAGAGATTACCGAAGTGGTGACGCATTCCTTCTTTAAAAACAGCGGCCTCGCTTTTTCAAAAAAGGTCAGGAAAAAAATATCTTCCGTTATTCCCGGGACCTCGTCGATCCAGAGTATATCGCCGCTTTTACATTCGGTCAGTTTATAACGCATGTTAACGCGCGAATAATTACGGTATTCCGCGTCTCTGCGGTCGTCGGAATAACCCATTAAATTAAAGCTGTATCCGTTCCAGGAGTTCATCTCCGCGATGGCGATATTTAAAAAAGCGTAAATATTATGTTTTTCCTGAAGAGTTTTTGATATTTCGGGCGTCATTAAAAAATTTTCGTCGGTCTGCCCGATCGACTCAAAAATTTTCCGGGTTTCTTCACGCCCTAAAAGCTTGATATTATGTGAAGCGTAAAAAAATCTTATCCGCGTCTCTATCGAATCGAGATATTCTTTTTTTTCCATGTCGTCTAACTTAAAATTGGTTTCATCCAAAACCAGCGGCCCTTTAAAAATGACTTTTATTTCTTCAGAACCGCCGTTTCTGGCATTCTGCTGCTTTACCGGAGCCGCCGAAAAATTGCAGAATTTCTGAATGGAGTCTTCAAGCGGGTTAAAGGAACTTATATTAGCTTTAAAGGTCGCGCCCTGATATATTTGAAAAAAGTTGAAAGTGCTGGAGTCGCATGCGAAAGCCTGTATCGCCGCGAAAAAAGTTAAAATAAAGGCGGCTGTCGCGGTTATTGGAATAAATCTGGATTTCCGTCCGGGTAATTTCTTTTTTTTCATAGTTCACTCAAATTATGCCTTGTTTTGATTCAGGATAACTTTTTTAACAACGCGTTTAAATATTCAATATTATGAATATTAAAGGCTACAGTTTTGAAATTATTTCCGTTATTTTTTTGTAGGCGGGATCTTCTTTTTCGCCGCCGATCAAAGATAATAGCTTGTTGAAGGTGTCTTTCGCGTTTTTATTGTCCTTCTGCCCGAGATACGCCATAGCGAGAGTGAAAAGCATTTCACGGTTGTCCGGAATATTTTTAAGCGCCGAATTGAGGGTCGCGATCGCGTTCGGGAACTGGCTGGCGTTCATGTGCATCTGGGCTAAGGAAATGTAGCTTCCGGCGAATGAAGGGTTGAGTTTGATCACTTTGTCATAGCATGTTTTGGCCGCGGCCGGATTTTTCTGGAATTCATATATGCCGCCGAGAGCCTGATAAGCTTCGGCGAAGTTCGGATTTAATTTTACCGCCTTATAAAAATATCTGAACATCTCGTCCGTGTTTTCCATTGCCTGAAAGCATAAACCCGCCTTAAAAGTCACTTCGTAGTTGTTCGGAGATTCGGCGAGCGCCGCCTTGAATTCCTCAGCCGCGCCGCGGTAATTGCTGGTCTGGAAATACAGGTTGCCTAGCGTTTCTCTTGCTTTGCCGTTTTTGGGCGAGTTTCTGATTATAACTCCAAGTTCCGTTATCGCTTCGGAAAAAAGATTTAGCTCGATAAATTTTTCGGCCGTTTCCCTTCTTAATTCATATTTCTGTGGAGCGAAAAAAACGGCTTTGGCGTAGTAGTTCTTGGCCGCGGCCGTATCTTTCAGGGCGAGTAGGCATTTTGCCATAAGATAATAACTGACGCCGTTGGCCGTATCGTTATCGATCGATTTTTGAAGGGCCGTCCGGGCTTCATCGAAGTTTCCCAGCGAAATAAGAAGCTTTCCGTATTCCTGCTGTATAGGCGAGTTTTTATCGTTCTGAGCGATGCCGCTTTTGAGCGTTTCCAGAGCTTTAGCTGTATCGTTTAAAGCCGTTTGCGCCCGGGCGAGGGTAAGATACGCTTCGGTGAAATCGGGAGAAAGATCAACCGCTTCTTTCGCGAGCTCGGCAGCTTCCTTCGAGTTCGCCGCATCCATGCTTTTAATGGCTTTCTGGTTATAAGCCACGGCGAGGATCTTTTTAGCGATCGGATCGTTCGGATTTTTTTCAAGTTCTTTTTTTAACTTTAAAATACTGTCGTCGAGATTAAGTTTTTTAAGCTGACTCGCCGCGTCAAGAAGGTTTTGAGAGACCACTTCCTCCTGGACGGCCGCTATTTTTTTATCTTCCTGCGGCGGCGGATATTTAAGTTCCCATATAGCGTTGAAGAAGATCACGAAAATGATCAGTCCGATGAATGCGAATCCGGCTTTTTTCGAGTAGTTCCTTATCATAAGGCGCTTATCGTCGTCGTCTAACGCTTCGCGCAGTATCGCGTATTTTTCTCTTGAAAATTTCCATACTTTAGCGCCGTAAAATTTAGCTTTAGGAATGAAATCGTCGGGAGGAAGTTCTTCCAGCTGCGACATTTTTTCCTTCTGTTCTTCGCTTACGGGCGGCGGAGTTTCGACGACGCCCATTTTTTTGAGCGTATCGACGGCCTGGTCCTTGATTATTTTTTCGGCGTCGTTCCTGCAGTTTTTAATGAGTTCGACGGCTTCTTCCGTTTTTATTTCAGAGAGCACGTAAATGGCGGAGCTTCTTATCCAGGGTTTTTCTGATGCTACAAGCTCGCGCATACGGGACATGACCATAAGGCCGATATCCTTTTTTTTGCCGGAAAATTTCCAGAGCGCCTTGCAAACGTTGGCTTTTACGCGCGAATCCTCATGGAATAAAAGCCTGGTGAGCGGTTCGATTGTTTTTTCAGAGCCGATATTTTCGAGCGCTTCGACGGCGTTAGCGACTATTCGGGTGTCCTCGTCATTGGTCAGTTCGAGTATGCGATCGATATGTTTTTCATCGCATAATTTTCCGAGAACGCTTACTATGATGGATTTTATAAGCGGACTGGCTTCGGCGGAGAGTTCCGTGAAAAGCTTGTCTATTTTTGATCTGTCTTTTATTTTTTCGATGTTCTTTATCTTGAGTATCTTTTCTTTTATTTCCTCGCTGAGATCGTTCGCCGGTATTTCGGCTTCGGTCTTCTGGAATTTCGTGGTCAGCTTCAATATGGATTTTTTGGCGTAAAAACGAACCGCCGAGCTTGGGTCGACCTTAAGCTTCGCCAGAATATTTATGGCGGTCTCATCGTCGGCGTCGCCGAGCTCGATGACCGCGTTCAACCGGATCTTTTCATCGTCGGATGAAATATCTACAAGATAATCGTCTATCCTTTTCTTCATGATCAATCACCGTTCTAAAAATCGCTTGAAAGCGACATTTTTTAAAAAATATTGACAACGCCTGAAAATAATGGTAAAAATAACGAATCACATACTTGAAATAATAAAACATATGCCGGGAGTATCTCTCGTTAAATTCATAATACCACAATAAAGAGTGAAAGTAAATATGCAAAAATCCCTATATTTAAAAATTCAGCGTTTTATTCGTCTGGCGGCGGTTATTTTTTGTTTATGCCTTATCTTGCCCGCCGGTCCTTCTTTGGCGGAAAATAGCGACCCTATAAGCAATATCGAGTTTAAAAGCCGCCTTACATGCGCAAAAATAAAGAAAAAACTGATATCCGCCCGAGAGCTTTATATGGTGGAGAATCCCTATTCTAAAACTTTAGAGGTCAGGCTCGTGGATATCGTTAAAAGCGGCTATCTCCGGTTTGAACCCGCGTGCCCTGAAGGCGGCCGATACAGCCTGGGCCCGCTCGGCGCGATCATCTGCTCGAAATGCGACGCTAAAACGGCTCTGCCGCCGGAAAACGCGAAAAAGCCGGATGCCGCCAAAACCGCTGGAGCGGCGGAGGCCGAAGTGAAAAAGACCGCCGCCACTCTCGAATCGAGCATAAACCGCTACCTGAATAAAGACGACGCCGTAGTAGCTTCGATCGGGGAAGAACAGGCGCGAAAGGAAAAAAAGGAAACGGCCGAAGTTTCGGTTCCGCCCTTGCGTGAAGCGGCGCCTGATAATTTTATGGCCGGGTCGGAAGACTCTAAAACCGGCGATCCCGGTTCAGGCTCTGAACAGATACCTCAGCAGGAAGGTATGAATCTTGCCAAAGGCGCCATGGATTTTCATAAAGAGGCCATCGATCACGCCAGGCGCGGAGAGGTCGAACAGGCCCTTGAAAAATTTCAGAAAGCCATCGAACTTGTGCCTTCTTCATTTACCTACCATTATAACTACGCTCTTTATCTGGCCAAAATAGAAAGCTACGACCAGTCTTACGTCGAATTCCAGAGAGCTATGCGCTTAAATCCTACGAACAAGAAAGTAAAAGATATGATAGAAAAACTGAAAAAGGCCATTTCAACGAAATGACCCTGTTCAGATGATCTTTTATTAAAAAAGGATGCGCGTATCCGGATTTAGAATACGAAAGGAAGCCCTATCCTTGATTTTTCGAGGAAAACGGGCAGCATGCTGTAAAGCGGCGATCCGGTGGTCAGTTTCTGTGAAGGAAGAATATTGAACCTCTTGTTCGCGGTTTCTATCGAGCCTATGACCTCGACCTCCATAAAAAGTTTTGAACCGATCGCGGGCTTGTCTTTAAGTGAGACGACCCAGGCTTCGCCTTTCCTGGTTTTTATTTTGAACCCCATGTAAGGAGACCCCAGGCCGGTGGGTATCTCACTGAATCCGGGGCGCATGTCGGTTATCTTTCCCGATATCATTATAGCCATGCCGTCGAGTTTCGACATTTTTTGCTTTACCATTGAAACGTCGTAAGTTACGCCAAATCTCATAATGGCCCACAATATGACGCCTCCGCCTATCATAAGCAATATCATATTGCCGATGAAACCGTCCATGAAACCCTTGTTTGTTCTGCGGTATGAAAACCTGTTCAATATTTCCTCCTGTTAGTTGACGAAAGATCTTATTTAGATCTGTCCACCTGGGCGATAGCGTCCTCTGAAAGCTTATAAAGGGGCGAGCCTTTCGGTTCGAATTCCTGGATCTTCAGGAACAGCTTGCGGGCGTTGTTTCTGTCTTCGGCTTTATTTCTGTTGAAATAAACTATTCCGAGGTTATAGATAGCGAAAGAAAAATCCGGTTCTATTTTAATGGCGGCCTCGAGATGTTTAGCGGCCTCGTCGAGTTTCAGATCGTTCATCAGGGCGAATCCGAGATTGTTTAAAGCCATTACGTGAGCGGGGTTGAGTTTTATCGCGGAGCGATATTCGACGAGGGCTTTCTCGGGAAGTCCGGTTTTATCGTAGAGAACGCCCAGGTGATAGTGCGCCTCGGCGTAGGTAGGATCGAGTTCTACCGCCTTTTCATAGTTTTCCTTCGAATTTTTAGAGTCGCCCTTGAAATAATACATATAACCCATCATATCGTAAGCGGCGGCGTTTTTAGGGTCTGTTTTTATGAGGTATTCGCATACTTTTATGGCGTCGTTGTATTTTTGAAGGTTCTTGTAGCATTCGATGAGGTTGAAATTGAAGATCTTGTTCTTGGGTTCGATATTTACGGCCTTTATGAAAAGTTTGGCCGCGTCGTCGAAATTCGAATCCTGTAAAAGGACCATTCCCCAGTCGTTAAAAGCCGCGGCGAATCCAGGTTCGAGGTCGGTCGTTTTTTTGAACATCTCCATGGCTTTTTCGGCTTCTTTTTTCGCCAGAAAAAGGATGCCCATGTTGTAGCTTGCCAGTACCTGCGCGTTTCTGGGTCCTTTCAGCGCTTTGTTGAAATAGTCCGCGGCCGCGTCATATTTGGCCTGTTTTAAATTGACCAGGCCCAGCGTGATAAAAGCGGAGTAATTCTGCGGATTGAGCGCTACGGCTTTCAGAAGGCACGCGTTCGCGTCGCTTACGCTGTCGAGGCGGTAGTATATTTCGCCTAACGACGTAAGGGCTTCCGCGAAAGAAGGATTAATGGCTACGGCCGTTTTGAGCTCCTTCAGCCCGTCGTTGTATTTTTCAAGGCCTATGTATGAAAGGCCCAGATTGTAATGAGCGGTGGATGAATCAGGGTTCAGCGAAAGCGACATTTTCAGCATTTTTACGGCGCGTTCGTAGTCGCCTTTGCGGGACATTATAAGCCCTATATTTTCATACGCGTTTGAATATTCGGGGTTGATCTTCAATATTTCCTCGAACTGTTCGAGGGCTTTGTCGAGGTCGCCTAAAACCACGAACATCGCGCCGAGGTTGTTTCTGACGCGGGTATTCTTAGGGTCGGCGGTTATAGCTTTAAGGTAAGTGCGCTTGGCTTCCTGGTAGTCGCCGGCGGTTATTAATTTTTCCGCTTTATCTATGAGCGCCTGCGTTTCACCGGGGGCCGCGAACGCCGGTCCTTTGAAAGCGGTTTGCGTGACCGCGATGATGATTATCATAAGCACTATAACGAGTTCTTTAAGCATAAAGCCTCCATGATTTTGTTTATAAATTTAATATTTTCATTACTTTAATCTTAATTCTAACTGAATATATTACAAAAAAGCATATTTGTCAACAATTTAAAGTTCTAAATTTAAAACGAAAAGTTAAATTGCGCCTATTTTTCCACAGTATGAACTTTTAAAAGTGTGGAGTTTTTCTTCGTATTGCACTTTTAAAAAATAAAAACTGAAAACAAAAATCTGGCCGAATTGAATTATACGGTTTTTTAACCTGAAAAGTATTGAAAAGATTGTTAAATGAAACCCGGCGCGTATAATGCCGGCGCGGACCGTATAAAACGGCATGAAAAATGCAAGTTTAACTGGTAAAAATTTGTTTGAATATCACAAAGCTTTTTTTGTTATAAGAATTTCGGGAGGTATATATGGCCAGATTGGATAAATTCACGATCAAAGCCAGGGAGGCCGTCGAGGCCGCCGCGTCTATAGCCGCGCGTCATTCACATCAGGCGGTGGACGCGCCGCATCTTCTGCTCGCGCTGCTCGAACAGAAGGAAGGTATTACCATACCCATTATGAGGCGTATGGAGACCGACATAGATAATCTCAGAAAAAAGATAATGCTCGAACTTGAAAAAATGCCGAAGGTCAGCGGTATGGCGTCTAACGCTTATATGTCGAACGAGCTTTCGGCCATATTTGAAAGTTCCGTCGAGGAATCGCTCGCGATGAAGGACGAATTCGTTTCCACCGAGCATATCCTTCTCGCGCTCGTCAAATCGGGAGGGGCCGTTTCAAGGACGCTTGCCTCCGCCGGCGTCACGGCCGCCAGGATCTATTCGGCGCTTAAAGCGGTAAGAGGGCTTTCCCGCGTGACCGATGAAAACCCGGAGGAAAAATATGAGGCTCTGAAAAAATATACGCGCGATCTTACCGACCTTGCCAGAAAACAGAAACTGGATCCCGTGATAGGCCGCGATAACGAAATAAGGCGGGTTATTCAGGTGTTGTCGCGCCGCACCAAGAACAATCCCGTTCTCATAGGCGAACCCGGCGTCGGAAAAACGGCGATCGTCGAAGGTATCGCGAGAAGAATAGTTTCAGGCGACGTTCCGGAAGGGCTTAAAAATAAAACGATCGCATCGCTCGATATGGGAGCGCTTATCGCCGGAGCTAAATTCCGCGGCGAGTTCGAGGACCGCCTGAAAGCCGTTATTAAAGAGATCGAGGACGCTGACGGAAATATAATACTTTTTATTGACGAACTTCACACTCTTGTCGGCGCCGGCGCCGCCGAAGGCTCCATGGACGCGTCCAACATGCTTAAACCGTCTCTTGCAAGAGGCGCATTGCGTTGTATTGGCGCGACCACCCTTGATGAGTATAAAAAATATATAGAAAAAGACGCGGCGCTTGAACGCAGATTTCAGCCCGTTCTCGTAAACGAGCCGAGCGTCGAGGAAACGATTTCGATATTGCGCGGGCTTAAGGAAAGATACGAGGTCCATCACGGGATCCGTATAAAAGATTCAGCGCTTGTCGCCGCCGCTAAATATTCGGACCGCTATATATCGGACCGTTTCCTGCCCGATAAAGCGGTGGATCTTATAGATGAAGCCGCGTCGAGGCTTAGAATTCAGATAGACAGCATGCCGTATGAACTCGACGTCGTGGAACGCAGGGTTATCCAGCTCGAGATCGAGCGCGAGGCGCTGAAAAAAGATAAGGACGACGCCGGCGCCATGTCGAGGCTTGCCGTCATAGAAAAGGATATGGCCGATCTCAAGGATAAATCGAAAGAACTGAAGGTCAAGTGGGAGAACGAAAAACGCATAATACAAAAACTCGGCAGGATAAATCAGGAGATCGAGCAGAAAAAGCTTCTGGCTGAAAAGGCCGAACTTGAAGTGAACCTTCAGCGCGCGGCGGAACTTCGCTACGGCGACATAGTCACTCTCGAAAAAGAATCGAGGGCGTGCGCGGCCGAGCTTGAAAAAATGAAGGAAGAAGGCCGTCTTTTAAAGGAAGAGGTCGACGAAGAGGATATAGCGAAGGTCGTTTCCACATGGACCGGGATCCCAGTCACCAGGATGACGGAATCGGAAACGAGAAAACTGCTCGATATGGAAGAACACATGAAAGAGCGAGTGATAGGCCAGAGCGACGCGGTCGCGTGCGTGGCCGATACGATAAGGCGTTCGCGCGCCGGACTGAAATCGCCGAATAAGCCGCAGGGCGTGTTTTTATTTCTCGGCCCGACCGGCGTCGGAAAGACCGAGCTTGCCAAAACTCTCGCGAAAGAGCTTTTCGACACCGAAGACGCGATGGTGCGGATAGACCTTTCCGAGTTCATGGAAAAACATTCCGTGGCGAGACTTATCGGAGCGCCTCCGGGATATGTGGGTTATGAGGAAGGCGGTTATCTCACGGAAACCGTTAGACGCAAGCCTTATTCGGTGATACTTCTGGACGAGGTTGAAAAGGCTCATTCGGACGTTTTCAATATTTTTCTTCAGATATTCGACGACGGCCGCCTCACTGACGGTAAAGGCAGAACTGTCGATTTCAAGAATACGGTCATAATCCTTACGAGTAATATCGCCGGAGCCTGGCTGTACGAGAACAGTGAAAAGTCTCTGAGCGATCGCACCGCGTATGCCATGGATGAATTGAAGGGTCATTTCAGGCCCGAATTCATAAACAGGCTCGATGAAATAATCGTTTTTAATTCGCTCGGCCGCGACGCGATGAGGAATATAGTTAAATTAAGGCTCGCGGAACTTTGCGGCCTCATCTCTGAAAAAAACATAAAAATAGAATTTACGGACGAGGTCATAGACCGCCTCGTGGATATAGGATTCAGCCCTCAATTCGGCGCGCGGCCCGTCAACCGCGCGATAGAAAAATCGATAAAAGGCCCGTTCGCCATGAAGATATTAAGCCGCGAGATAACCGAAGGCGCGAGCGTGAAATGCGGCATGTCGGACGGAAAAATAGAATTTAAAGCGGCGGAGGCCGAGATAGATATTAAAAAGAATTTCACGGCAGAAAAATAGCAAGTTGTAAAAAAATACCGTCCGCCGCCCGCGCCGGAAATGTTTCAGGATATTTTCTTTCGCCGGGCGGCATTAAACGACGAAGCGGTTCCCGTGTATTTTTAACAGGGACCGCTTCGCGCTTTTATTTGCGTTTCTTTAATTGTTTTTAGTTAAAAATATTCAAAATTAAGGAGTTTTATTCAATATATCTTCCGGCCGCCGTGCAGAAGTCTTTTGACTTTTTTCCTGTCAGTTCTTCAATGGCGCTTGAAACATCTATTATTTCAGGCGCCTGTTGAAAATTTTGGAATTTCAGCAGGAATATCCGTGAAAAATGAAACTTGTTCTGTTCGTCGCCGCCCTGGGTCGAGACCATCAGAAGATCGGAGCCTATCCAGTCGGTGTAGGTATGGCAGGCTTTCGTGACGCCGGAAAATCTGGCGTCATATTTGACGAAATCGGAAGCGTTAAGCGACAGTGGCAGGTCAAAAGGCTCGGACCATGCGTTCCCGTTCTTTGAGAGTATGCTCAGTCCGCCTGTTCTTGAACTGCTGCAGACGACGGTTTTTCCGTCCGGATTGACGGCAGCGTGCCCGAACCCGGCCTGGCGCGTTATCGCTGAAAACCCCGAACCGTCGGTCCCTATGTATCCGAGCCCGGCCCCGCCCTTTTCCTCCTTGCGGTGAAAAACGATCCATGAACCGTCGGGCGAGACCGAAGGGTCCTCGACCATCTGTGAACCTTGTCTTTCGTCCGCTATCGTTATTTTTTCGCCCAGAGCCGTCTTTTGTCCGCCGGTCCCTATCGACGCCCTGACGATCTGGCGTGAACCCGGTTTCGTGAATGAGAAAATTATATTTTTGCCGTCGGGGCAGAAGCACGGAAAGCGGGATTCGCCGCTTAGCAACTCGTCGTTCCCGTTATTTATATCTATGATCCTGATCTCGTTACCCCTCGGCCCGCGCACCTGCGGGTCGGTCTGATTGTAGGCCGCGCGGGAACCGTCAGGCGAAAGCGCCGGGAACCACTCGGCTTTAGCCGGGGCGGAAGTGAGGCGTTTAAGCTCCGACGCTTTTTTCGTTCCAATATCGAACGACACGCGGAAGAGGTCCGCGCCGCTCGCGTCCTCGCGGTAACACCCGCCTGGACTTTCAAGGTTAGAAGCAAATACCATTTCTATCTTTCCGGTTTTATCAGGCGGCTTTCCGCTTCCCTGAACGGGAATTTTTTCTTCCGCCGGTTTTTCGATTTTCCCGCTTTCCGCTTTTTCATTTAAAAGCCTGACCGGTTTTACCGTCCAGAGCTGGCCTTTTGTGTAACATGAAGGCTGCGCGGACTTAGGTTTGAAAAGAATGTCCATGCACGCCGCGTAAGGCGGATATGCTGAAGAAGGCGCTATTTTGACGGGCTGATCTTTCCCGCTTTTTATTGATTTGAACGCCGAAGCCATAGCGTAAAGCATTTCTCCCGGGTTCATTTTTTTGCCGTCAGCGTCGCAGGCGGCGGGAATGAACCTGTCATCCTTCGACGAATCCCATTGTGAACAGATGTTTTCGGCCGCGATAGCTATGGCGTCTAACGAAAATTCGGCCGGCTCCGTTAAGAACGCGCCGCCGCTTTCGGTTATCGGGCCGTATAAAACTTCACAGGATACGCTTTCCGGAAGCGCCCCGCTTTTTTTATAGGCGCATAACGACCTTGCCAGTGCCTCGAAACCGTCGGCCAGAGAGAATGTTCGCGCGCCAGTTTCTATCATATCGGGCGGGCCGTTCTTCCAGTTTTTCAATATGTATTCCGATATAGCCGAAAGGTCTTCACCTGTTGGCTTATAAGCTTTTTCGGGCTCGAAATTTTCGGCGAGGGTATCGCCGCTTACCCATTTGCTGCCCGGATTTGCGGGAAAAAACCGCTCGTTCAAATATTTCACCGTTTCACCGGCCGCGTCGCCGTCTATCCTGGAAAAACCCATCACTAAAAGCCTTGGTTCATTGCGGTCGAGGCGGTTGAGTTTATTTATATAAGGCGGATGCCATGACGCTTCGCCCATGTCGTCGCCCTTGCATATTATTCTGCCCATGTGCCAGAAGATGCTCACGTTCTTTCCGGCGATGCCCATTATCATCTCAGCCGCAGAATCGCCCTTGAAAATTTTAAGAGCGTGAAGCGCTATCGGCACTGCCGGCTGATCGAAGCCGAATTTACTCATTTTACGGAAAGCGTAACCTTCGGGGGCGCTTTCAAGGGCGTGGCTGGGCATTATTGAAATATCGCGTCCGAAAGCCTCCTGGACCAGTCTGAGACCTCCCGTCCTGCTTTTATCGGTTTGCGCGGAGTTTTTTCTGTCGAGCATGCGGGTGTTTTCGTCTATGGTGTACGGGATCATGTAAGAATAGCGTTCCGTGACCTCGCGAACGGCGTCGTCCCAGTTTTTGCCCGTGGTCAGCGACCACTGCCCTTTATAATTTTGAGCCTCTCTGAGATGATAAACTTCTGCGCAAAGATCCGATCCGACGGGGTAAGGCCCGTGCGTTTCCTCGCCGTGGTAGCCGAGCGGCAATTTATAAGAATTAATGAATTCGAATATTCCCGGATCTTCCTTTTTAAGCCTGTCAACGAGGATGCCGTCGAAAAACAAAGTGCCGGGTATTTTGTGTTTATGAAAAAATTCAGCTATCCTTCTCACTTCTTCGGCTTTCGCGTAGTAACCTCCCGGCCCTTCATAGTGATGAGTGAAAGCCATTACAAAAACGGGTTTTTCGCCGATCGCCGGTTCCTGGAAGTCGGAACTTTTGACATTCTGTTTTTCCGTTCCGCCCTTTTTCATTTCTCCCGGTCTTTTTTGATCTCTGCCTCGGCGGTTCTTAATATCTGGTCTTTTTTCCCCGGCCCGTTCGCTTCTTGGTTCAAAAGCGGGCAACTGGTCTGCGGCAGGACGCGGTTCGCTCTTTTTGACGGCGGGTTCGGTATTCGGGGTGTTTTTAGAGGCTGCGCGAAGATATTCAAAAGCTTCTTCCATAAGCTTCGCGGCGGCCTCGCCGTCGCCTCTTTTGGCCGCCTGAAAAGATCTCATGTCCGCTTCTTCCGCTTTCGCCGTGTCTATTCCACGGCTTTTGGCCTCCTGGATGGCCTGTTTTAAAGCTTTTATCTTCTGCATCATGCCCGGGCTGCCGGAAGGGGCAGCGGTTATATTGGTTCCAAACGTCAGTGTGATCGTAAAAGCTATAAGTAAAATGAATGAAACGGATAGTTTTGATTTAAATGAAATTTTCATTAAAAACTCCTATTGATCTAAGTTAATTCGCTTTTTTAGTTCCGGCATCCTAAATTTGCCGCGAACCGGTAAATAAAGCAGTCGGTCAGAAACGCCTCAATGCGACGGACTTCATGGAGGTTCCGGGCGCAATTTTAAAGCGGTTCTTTTTGAGCAATGTCAATTAATTACTGGTTCGCCGTCACTACATATAATTTAAAGTCCTGGTCACCTTTTTTGATATTTAAGTTATTAAAGTATTTGAAATTGTCCACGAGAGTCGACCGGCCGTTTCCGTAATCGATGTCAATGCGCACTAATTTTTTTCCGGCGGCTGGCGTTACGGTGAATGACAGATCCCAATAGGACGTAAAATATTTATTTTCTACGCTGGGAACCAACTTATATTCCGCTACATTATCCGCCGATGGTTCAACTATAACGGTCGCGGTTCTTTTAGGCGAAAAGTGCGCGGCGGCGTTAAAATCTACTCCCGGAGTTTTAAATTTAACGCTGCCGGTTTCGAAGTTGCCGAGTTTATATGGGTTCGTTTCATAGGTGTTTGGCGGATATCCGATATATCCGATCTCGCTCAATAGATAGCCTGGAGAAGCAGTCGCGGTCAGGGTTATTTCGCTGCCCGGTAAATAATACCAGTTATCGCCTTTATTGTCTATAGTAATAGTGCCGCCGTTTGGAGTTATGGCGTTATAATCGAAACGATACATTTTCTGATTGTTGGAATTAAACCTCTCGTATCTGAAATAATAATTTTCGTATTTTTTTTCGAGTTTTACGTTATATCTAAAAACACCATTTTCTGAGGTGTACGGATAAACCTGATAGTAATCACATGTATATTTCTCGCAGTCCCTGACTCTCCATTCGGAAAATGTTGAAGAAGCGCCGGGTATGAAAGTGAATTCAAAATAACTGCCGATAATGCCATAAACATATTCGGGATAAGTTTCGCCCCAGTTATCGCCTGCGGACCCTTTAGTTCTGGGTGATAACGATCCGGGAGCGCCAGGTGTCATGAAAAGCGATATTTTAGCGACTGTCGGATCGTTTTCGTCGACAATCAAATAATTCGCCTGGCTTATGCTCGATGAAACCAACATTTTAGCTATAGTTTTATAAGCGATGGCTTTTACGGTCATGCTTTTTTCTATTTTAAAAGGCTCGGTGTATAGCGTTCCGTAATTCACGCCTGGATCTGTACCGTCGGTAGTATATCTTATTAAGGCATTTTCACTCGTCGTACTTAAAGCTACGGTCTGGGCGGTGACATAAGTTCCGCCGCCGGAAGATATTAAGGGCGGCCAAGTGAAAAATTCTATGCTTCGCTCGTAAATTTTCCATGTGTAAGAAAATAATTCGGCCTTGAATTCGGCGAGGTTCCATGAGAACACCTCCACCACAAAATTCACGCTCGCGCCGACGCCGGCCGATACCGATATGTCGGCCCTGTCGATCTTTGCCATTTCGGCGAGGAATGACAGAAATACTTCGAGCGCGATCTTCGGGCCGGTCACTCCGGCGATCTTGAGCATGAACCCGAAACTCAGGCGCGGCTTTATCTCGATGGCGCCCTTCATCTCGTAATCTTCTTTCGCGGATGCAGTTTTAGTAATCTCGTTTATCTTTTTCCATGCCGTGCCGTCATATTCCGCGCCGAGCCTCAAATTGTAATTCCAGTCGTTCGAGTATTTATAGCTTCCCGTCACTGCGGCGCTCGCGTCGATGCCGCAGGTTATGTCCCATTCAAAGGTGAATGGAACGGGGCCCACGGAGAAAATATGCGGTTTCGAGTGGAAGATCGCGAGTTCCGATTTGATCGGAAGAGGCACGGCCGCCGTAGCGTCAACCTGGAATTCAATTCCGCAGGCCATGCTCCCGCCGACCACGAAAAGGAACCTTTTGAGCGTGAACCAGTCGATCTGAAGGTCGCATTCGATGACGGGATCGAAGTCGATATCAGCGCGCGTCAGAGTTACGCTCAGGCTGACGTTATCAAGTATCTTTTTAAGATTGTCTTTTGAAATGATACTTCTGTCGGGTGCCGGCGATGGCATTACGGTCCTGGAGCGCAGGAATCTTGCGACCGCCCTTGACTCGGGGCTTCCGGCCGCGGAAGTGTCGGCGGCCTGAAGCGCGGATAATTTCCCTTTATATTGAAAATTAAGATTTTCGAACGCTTCTTCAAGGCTCGCCCGCGAAGTTGTCACGACGACTTTCGTTCCCTGGACCGAAACGGATGCAGCTTTTCTTATATATCCGTCTCCATAGTATCCGACAACGATGTCGCCGACCGCCGGCGCGGATGCGGCCGTTGGCGTGTTCAGGACTATCTGCGTCGAAGTGAGGGATTCGGTGATGACTGTGCCCTCATCTACTATCTTGGTTTTCGCGGCAAGCTTGTAACTGCATTTATACGCCGTTGTCTGAATTGAACCGGTGCCGGTAACCGCAAGCGTGAAAAATACTGTTTTTGTTGAGTTGGTTGCCGTGTCCGTGTATGTGACGGTAATAACGGCCGAAGTCGCGTATTTAGGCGCAGTGTAGGTCGTGCCGGAAATGCTGCCGGTGTCGGTCGAGAATGTCGGCGAAACGGTTACTTCGGATGTCGAGCCGTCCGTGTAACGCGAGTATAGCTTCACTTTATTCAGGTCGTAATTTCCGCCAGCGGCGATAACGGCGGAGTCAGGAATTATATAAATGCCGTCGAAAACTTTCGGGATCGTTACGCCGTTGTCATAATTAATTTTAGTATCTGCTGCCGCGTTTATAAAATAAGCCTCGCCGGCTTTAAGTGTCGGATCTATGCCGTCGGGCGTTGACGGGCTTCCGTCGGTTCCCCGGACCGCCTGAATGAAACTTCCTGACGCGGGACTCCATTTATATACCCCTGAAATAGACGGTGTCGCGTTTATCAGGTGGGTAAAAGACCTTACTGGAGATGCGGATGATAATTTTGAGAAACCGAGCAGGTTGAATCCCTTTTTTAATGTTATATCGCCGATATTGGCTGCGGGCGGGCCGTTGATCGTTATGCTCGCGTCATTCTGCGCTTTTATTATATAACCTTTGCCCGTTGAAAGAGAGGCGAGGTTGCCTTCGGACATGCTTAAAAAACTTCCGGCCGCGGCGCTGTATGAATAAATATTCTCGATAGCCGCGCTTTTATCTTTAAGCGCCTGAGGCGTCGGGGGCGGAGTTACGGTAAAACTGATGAAATTAAAGCCTGATTTAAGCGATAGGGTCTGTTCGGAGAGGGTTACCTGTGAAAAAGAGTTCGTGGCAATGAAGGTGAAAAAAACAGATAAAAATAATAACGTGAAAAAGAAAAGCGATTTTTTAAACAACAAGATCACGCTCCAATTTAAGTTTGGGTTGATAAATTTGTTTTCGAAAAGTCGTTTTTCTTGATCAAGATGCAGACATCTCAATTGTTTTCAGGCATAAATCGGCACTGGTTCAACTTTTCGGAACGGATTTATGAACAATATTATAATAAATATTAAACGAACACCCGTTTTTTGTCAACCAAAATAAATAGGTTTTTAAGACCGTTAAACCATGCCGTGCCGGACATCTCGTATCCCGTGTTCCGTTATGGAGATGTGATTTCAACGGCGTCGCGCCATTGAAAACGAAAAACATATGAAAAAGTTCTCATTGAGGGCGAAGCGACACCATTGTAATGAGAATAATAAATCATGATAGTTCAAAACCGTTAGACCGGTTCGCCGCTTACTCTCCCTGCAATGACGATTGTATATTCCGGGTCAAGGATAAAACCCGGTCATGAGATCTATTAAAAGTCCGAAACGACATATAATTTTAACTTGATTTTGAGCCGTGAAAATAGTAAAATTACCGTATGAAAAAAATATCGTTTATATCAAAAAAAGAAAATGAATTCAAATACGCGATAGGCATAATGACCGGAACTTCAATGGACGGCGTGGACGTTCTGCTCGTTAAGATCAAGGGCACGGGGGTTAAAACGCGCTATAGCGAAGAAGCGTTCGGGTCGTTCGGCATTCCGGCCGCCATGGCTTCGAAAATGCGGACCATTATAACTGAAAAGCGCGCCGGCCTGGAAGATATCTGCATGTTAAATTATGAGATCTCGAAACTATATCATGATTCGATATCGCGGCTGTGTAAAAAGCATTCATTCAATAAAACTGATATAGATTTTATCGCCGTTTCCGGCCAGACCTTTTTTCACGTTCCGGGAAGGGCGACCCTTCAGCTTGGTGATGGCGCATATCTTTCAGAACTTATCGGCATTCCGGTCGTATGGGATTTCCGCGCGTCAGATATCGCGGCCGGAGGCCAGGGCGCGCCGCTCGTGCCTTATCTAGACCACGTCCTTTTTTCGAAATTAAAAAAGAACGTTCTGCCTCTTAATATAGGCGGAATATCAAATATCACTTATATACCTTCCGGCGGCGATTTCAATAAAATAATAGCCTTTGACTGCGGCCCGGGCAACATGATAATAGACCGGCTCGTCATAGAATATTCCGCCGGCCGGGTAGTTTACGATAAGGATTCCCGTATAGCCATGGCCGCGAATTTTTCCGAACCGGTCTTTAAATTTTTGCTCTCTCACCCATACCTGAAGAAGGCTCCGCCCAAAAGCACCGGCCGCGAGGATTTCGGCGATCATTACGTGAGATCGCTCATAGCTTTCGGAAGGGACAACGGGGTCCGCGTCGCCGATATGATAAGGACGGCGACCGAATTCACCGCTTATTGCGTCGTCGAAGCGGTAAAAAAATGGGTCCTTCCGAAATGTCTTGAAAACGATCGTGAAAACAGCGAAATAATGATGCCTTGCGCGGGCGGCGGCGCCAAAAATCCGATGATATTGAAAAAAATGTCCGAAATGCTCTCGAAACATAAAGTTTCCGTAATCAGATCTGAAGAGCTTGGCGTGTCTCCGGCTTCGAAAGAAGCGCTTCTGATGGTTGTGCTGGGCAATGAAACGATTTATTTGAAACCGTCGAATGTTCCGTCAGCCACCGGAGCAAAAAAGTCGGTAATTACCGGTACCGTTTCAATACCGGCGCGTTGATTTATTACATTATCAATATAAAACCATTTCAGGATTTTATGTTTCCCTTGACGGGATGATACGCATGGATAGCGTTAATGCCGCCGAAATCAAGGATGGGCGCATGGAGGCAACGCGGACGATGATGATGTAAGTGTCTTTAAAATGGCTTTTGCCGGGTTACATTTGAATATATAAAAAGGAAGAATCAAAATGATAAATTCCACTATAAAAAAATATTATGAAGCCCCTTATATCCATAATTTCGAAGCTAAACTCCTTTCCGTCGAAAAGATCCCGGTTAAAATTGAAAAAGAAGAGACCGTGAAATTCGAGGCCGTTCTCGATCAAACTTATTTTTATCCCGAAGGCGGCGGACAGTTATCCGATTGCGGCGAGATAGCGGGCTTTTTTATTGAATCGGTTTATGAAAAAAAGGACGCTTCCGGCAGCATAATTATTTATCACAGATTTTCAGAAGAGCCTTCAGCTCCGGTTATTGCCGGTGAAACGGTAAAATGCTCCGTAAATTTCCCGCGCAGGTTTCAGAATATGCAGGATCACACCGGCCAGCACATCCTCTCGGAATCTTTTATAAGAACCGCTGACCTTCACACGGTCTCGATGCACATGGGTTCAGACTTCATGACGATAGATCTCGCCGTCCCCGGCGCAGCAGCCGTTAAAAATTTCAAGCTCGATAAATATATCCTCGATGCCGCCGAAGATATGGCCAATTCCATAATTTATAAAGACCTTCCGGTCAAAACCTTTATGGTAAAAAAAGAAGAACTTTCAAATTACAAGCTGAGAAAAACTCCTGAACTTGAAGACGAATCGGTCAGGATCGTCCAGGCCGAAGGTTTCGATACTTCGCTCTGCTGCGGAACACATGTTTCGCGGACCGGCGAGGTCGGCGTCGTCAAGATAACCGGCCAGGAAAAGGTCGCCTCGGGGGCCCGCATTAAATTTTTATGCGGCGCCCGCGCCGTGGCCGACTACAGAGTTAAAAACTATATGGTTAATGAGATCGCGGAATCAATGAGTATAAAAGCGGCAGACCTGAAAAAAACCGTCGAAAAACTCGAAGCCGAAAATAAAAATTTATCTAAAACGAAAAGCGAACTCTTCGACAAATATTACGCGAAACTCGCGGATGAACTATCTTCAGGCAAAAATACCGAAAAAGGGATTTATTTAGAGGTTTTCGATGAAACGCCTTATCAGGAGATCGCGCGCGTAGGACAGATATTTTCGAAGTCGGCCGGCCGGTTCGCCTTCATTTTCATAAAACCCGAATTATCCGGTGAAACTAAAGTTTTCAGGTTCGTC
This sequence comes from uncultured bacterium, assembly GCA_964551445.1. GTDB lineage: Bacteria > Muiribacteriota > UBA9980 > UBA9980 > UBA9980 > DAOPXV01. The sequence goes on from CAZKCG010000006.1 coordinate 67,141, forward strand.
ATCGGGAAAACGCCTTCTTACGAAAAAGACATAAAATCGATATTTACCGAGATAACTCAAAAATATGCCGTCAAGGGCGGTGGCAGCCCGCTTGTCGTTCAGGGCGGCAATATCGATATGGCGTCGCTCGATGAATTCAAAGCTTTTGTGAGCGTAAAACTCTCCATATAAAGCGCTTTTTAAAGATCTCAAAAAAATAATAAAATTCATGGAATATTTCCATCCTCTCGATCGTTATATTTACGGGAAGAAAAAATGACGCAGCAAAGTTCCATCGACACATCGATAAGCGAGGCGTATAAAAGAAGCGCGGAATCGGGGTTTGAGCTTTTATACGAAACATACTACCGCCATGTTTTTTTCTTTCTTCTCAACCTCTCATGCGACGCGCATCTTTCGTTCGATATCGCCCAGGATGTTTTTATGAAGGCGCACCGTGAAAAGGATATAATGAATTACAATATAAAGGCGTGGCTGTACCGTGTGGCGGCTAACGAATTTTATCAGGACCGCCGTTCTTACGCCTCGAAGATAAGGTATATGCTGAAAAACGCGTTCAGATTTTTAACGGATCCCGCCGATCCCGGAGCTGAATTCATGGACGGGGTCATAGCCGGAGAAAAAAAGACCAGGCTTCGCTCGGCGCTTCAAAAGTTAGGCGAAAACGACCGCGCGGTTTTGATCCTGAAATACTACGACGGACTTTCATACGAAGAAATATCAGAAGTTTTGAATATTGAACCGGGGACGGTCATGTCCAGGCTTTCCAGGGCGAAGGAAAAAATGCGGGAGATGATGAGCGATGACGGAGAATAACGATTTTGAAAAAAAAATCGGGTCGGTTTTTTCGGAACAGGCTTCAAAAGACGCGCTCTTAAATATAAATGAAATGAAAAGCGCGCAGTTCAAAAGGATCACGGCGAAAGCGAATTACTTTCCGTACATTATGATTTTCGTCCTTATTTCGATCATTTTATTCACGGCGTTCGAATCTTCGACCATGTCCGTGGCGGTTAAAGATGCCGGCGATCCTTCAATGAATGAGATGTTATACGGCAGGGACAATTTCACGAATTCATTTTACTCGGCCTTCAGCTCCGGAAAACCGTCCGCTGTTTTCATATTCCTTCTCTTTGAAGGACTTATGTTATATGTAGGTTTTCTTATATTGGAATCTTTGCTAAACCTTGTCTGGTCGATGTTCAGTTCAAAAGAAGTCAAAAATATAAAAATGTTTTTTTAACAGGTGAACAATAATAATTAATTTTTTGCCGCGGCGCCAGGCGGAAAAATTTTGATCAATACGACGATAAGGAGTGATCTATATGAAAAATCATAACGGATGCGACCGTGGAAGGGTCAATAAACTCTTCGTCATTATAGCCGTTCTTTGTTTTCTGGCGTTTCAGTGCGTCCTGGTTTATGGAATATTGCTGATAACTAAAAATTCCTTCGCCGGGCCGCAGGCGCCGAAAGTGGTCAAAAGAAGCGCCGAAGAGGCTGATATCGCGGCGAAAATAGTTAAATTGTTCGAATTCTATGACAGATCAGATCTATATTTTACCAGATTCTATCACAGTTCATACGAAGCGGGTAAAAAAGCTCTTGAGAAAAGTTCAGCTACTGCTGAAAACGTTCTGGTCAATAAATATGAGAAAGCCCTCGAAGCGAATTTATCTACGATCGAGAATACTCTTATAAGTTATTTTGATACCGATTCAAATTCCACATTGAGCGCGTTCCTTCTTCAAAACAGGATACTTATTTCCGAAAAATTCAGTTACAGAGGTGAGCGAACCGCCTCACTGGCTCTTGCCGCATACGCGAGCTATAAGATCGAAAAAGGCGATACCGTCAAAGCGTTGTCGGCAGTCAACTCGCTTCTTTCACTTTCACTCATCGCGCAGAAGGGAAATAACGGTGAAAAACATCTTCTTTCAGGCATGATAGCCATTGCGGTAAAAAAAACGGCCTGTGACTCCGCCATGAAGCTCATAAATTCCAGAAATCCGCTTTCGGCCGGACAGCTGGCCTCGCTTATGGAAAAGATCGAAAAATACAGCTTTCTCTATGACGATATTTTCTCGATGATCACGGATGAAAAAAACCTGCTTGACGAGAAGGCTTTTCGTGAATTTTTCGCCGGTATAAAATCGCACAGTAAAATCGAGTGGATCGCGGCTAATCTGGCCGTGGACCTCATGAATCTTTATTACGGCGACGCGGTGAAACAGTATTCGAAGGTCATGGACGATATTATCGCCTGCAAAAGCTCGTCTTATAAAGAAACCCTCGTCAAACTTAACGCTTTCACGGATAAAATAAATAAGATCAATAATTCGCCCATAGAGCTCATCAATTCAGATATCAATCCGCTCGTGATCATGGCCGTTCCAAATGTTAAACGCGCTCTCGAACAGCATATCATCTCAAGGCTTATGGTAAACGGCGTCATGTTAAGGGCGGCGATTCAAAAACATACCCGCGCCGGAGAGAAGGCTCCCGCTGATATTGAGGCGCTTTCAAAACTTGAAGAATTGAAAAAGTTTCCGGATATATGCACGGATTTTTTCGCGGGAACGCCTTTGAAGTATTCCGTCAGTTCGACAGGCGAGGTCCTTATTTTCAGCGTCGGCCCCGATATGACCGACGACGGCGGAAAATTCGGATACATATATGAAGGCAGCGGTTTTCCGACGAAAGGATATGATCTGAAACTTTAATAAATATTCGACGCGAAATAATTTAATGGCTGTTATAATAACGGGGAGCTTTCAATATTTGAAGCCCCCGTTTTTTATAATAATAGCCATTATCATGCGGGCTGATCTATGTACGGCAAGGAATTCGATCCCGCTTCGGCCGGCGTGCCGTTCAGATATTCAGCGAAGTTTATTGTCCCTTTTCGCGGCGGGGTCGTTTTCGCCTTAAATATGCATTGGATATTGACATATGCTTTCCTTTCCCTTCATAATTATTAACTTCCGAGTAATATATTGATTATTATAATAATTTTATGGTATAATAAGTTTTCACGCCTTAAGTCCGTTGACGCGGCGCTTGAATCAGTTAATTAAAACATCTATAACAGATAAAGCATTATGGAGGTAACCCATGGCAGACATAGCTGAAAATTTCCTCAAAGCCCACAAGGAAAAAGTCGACGATATGCAGAAAAAGACCGTCGAACTTAAAAGGACCTTTGACGATTCGAAAAAAGAATACGAAAGCAAGCTTGACGATATGCTTTCCGTGGAAAAATCCAGGGACCGCGCGAAAGACGGAAAAAAATTCAACGTCGGCGAACTGAAAGCTCTTGATTCGGCCATAGTTCAGGGGAAAGAATACCAGCAGGACATGCAGAGCCTCATTGAAGAACTTACAAACGAACTCGAGAACCTCGGCAGAAAAGTCGCTACCACCAAAGATTATCAGGGCCTTGAAAAGTTCTGGGGCGCGATAGGCGCCACCAAATGGGCAAACGCCAGCCGTCTTGACAGGATAAAGACGCAGAACGTGGATGGTTCGATGAAGACCGTTCTCGCTTACGCCAACGGCACCGTGGAATCGCTCAATCAGCAGATAGCCAAGAACGCCGAAATGTATTCAGCGCTGACTCAGAAAGAAAAGATAATCGTTGAAAAACTCAACGAGAACCAGCCGAAATACGAACACTGGCGCGAAGAAGTAAGGCGTATCGGCCGGGAGCTCGAAGACGTCGACAGAAGGCTGCGCGAGGCCAACGAGACGGAGCGGCCCAAGATCGAACAGGAAAAAACATCTCTTTCCCGCGAACTCGATCAGGCCAAGCTTAATGAAACCAGTTATTTTGAAATAGTCAAGAACGCGTCCGAAGCCGTATCGCTCGTCCGCCATCACGCGCAGGGCTTTTATCAGGCTATAGACGCGCTCACGCAGTCGAAGATAAAAACGGCTGAAAAGATAGACAACCTCAAGGAAATATTCACGGGCATCTATCAGATCATGGAGACCGCCCTCGAGATAAAAGGATTCTCGAGGATCGACTCGACCCTTAATTACCTCGCCGATAAGACCACGGAAACCCTTAATACTCAGCTCGAAGGCATACTCGACGAGACGATGGCGCGTAACGAAAAGAAGGTCATCGACGACGACAAAATGGTCAAATACATGGAACATCTCGGAAAGGTCGTCGAAAATTTCACGGACGGAATGAAAAAACAGCAGGACAAATATTCGAAAAAAGAGTAACGGTTTTGGCGGGGGCCGCGGCATTTCAGCGTGACGCGCGTCAGGCCGCGGCGCAGATTAACAAGCCTCGTACGGTGTATGATAGAAATGAATATTGAAGAAAAGACCCTATTTGTAAATTCCATAAAAGAATCCAAGGATTGGGTTGACATAGGCATCACTCTTGCGAAATGGCACAAGTACAACGAGGCTATTAAATGTCTTAACCGCGCCATAGAGCTTGATACCGCCAACGTCGACGCCCGCGAATATAAGGAAAAGATCCTTTCCGAGGCGAGCGCGGCCCTCGGCGAGCAATCTTCGCTCGCCGATGAAAAATACGCGGACGTGTGGTATTGGACGGGGAACGCTCTTTATAATCTCGGTGAACTTGACGAGGCCGTTAAATGTTTCGACAAAGCCATAAACCTTGACGAAGCATTCACCAATGCATGGTTCTACAAGGGTGTCGCCATGATCACTTCGGGCAAGAACGAGGAAGCCGTAAAATGTTTTGAAAAGGTCATTGAAATGGAGCCCAGCGATAAGGATACATGGTATAACAAGGGACTCGCGCTCGCCAACATAAACCGCCATGACGAAGCCGTAAAATGTTATGACACGGTGCTGAAGCTCGAACCTGAAAATGTCGAAGCTCTCATTAAAAAAGGATATACGCTTCACGGTTACGGAAACTATCAGGAAGCCATCAATTATTACGACCGCGTGCTTAAACTCGATCCGAAGAACAAGATGATATGGCATTTGAAGGGCCTGGTTTTGAATGAACAGGGGCTTATATCATGCACCGCCCACAAATACGAGGAAGCCATTAAATGTTACTACAAGGCCCTCGAGATAGACCCGAACGAGCCCACTACGCTCTACGACATGGCCAACACGCAGGCCAACCTCGGAAATCATGAAGAGGCGCTTCGTTATTTCGATAAATCTATAGCCATAGACGCTACGAACGCCGTCGCCTGGTATGACCGGGGCAACGTGTTAAATATTATAGCCAGATACGAGGACGCGCTTTTATGCTACGATAAGACGCTCGAGCTTCAGCCGGATCACACCGACGCGAAATTCGCCAGGGACGTTATAGCCAATAAACTTAAAGGCAAACAACAGTTAGAAGGAAAATAATTAATATGGAACTTGTTGAACTTTTTTTAGCGTTGAACACTCAATTGTACAACGAAACGGTAAAATTTTATAACCACAGCAAAGTCATAGCGCACACGCAGGATCCCACTTTGAAACGCGCACTCTGTAAAAAGATCGCCGAACATTTTTCGAGCCATGAAAATTTACGGGCGTTTTTGCGCAATAATTTCACCAGCGAACATGAACAGTATTTCGAATCGCTCATAATGTCGAATCCTCTCAATACTCTCGTCAGGATCGAGGGTGAGGAACATCTCAGAAAAATAGACATTTTCAGAAGATGCGGATTCATATTCCAGATAAAAAAAGATTATTTCGCGATCCCTGATGAAATATTCAAAACCTGTTTCGAATATTTCAATAAAAACAAGAAAGACGGCGCCGCCGTGATAGGCCCGCCTCAGGAAATAAGAGAATACATCGCCACGCTTCCGCCGGCGGAATATTCATATAAAATGTCGAAAACCTATCTTGACGCGCATCTTTTTTTTATAAAATATCTCCATCTTCTCATCGCCCGTGAATTTACGCTGTCAGAGCGCGCTTCCGCGCTTCTTGACGAATCGATAAAAGAGACCCGCGGCCGCGCCCCGATGCTTGACACTCTTAGAAAATTCACCGACTTCGTTCCCGTTATAGGCGAGATGAAAAAACAGAGGCTTCTGCCGAATCTTTTTCATAAGGCCGAGGTGATGGGCGAACCCTCATGGCTCGAGGTCAATATAGAAAAATACCTGAAAGAGTTCGTTCTGGCCAGAAATAACGAACTTATCGATATGCTGCTTAAAAAGCTCCGCCCGGATTTTTATTTTAATATCCGTTCCCTTCAATGCAAACTTTCCGACGCCGAGCCGCTTATAAAGTCGCTTATCTGCTTCGGAATGGCGGAGGTCATATATTCCGATCAGCAGCCCGTTTATATAAAACTTTCTCCTTTCGGCGAAAGGGTCTATGAAATAATGTTTCCCACCATGGAAACCGTTTCCGGCGATATGGCGGCGAAGAAAAAGATACATAAACGCATGGCAGTACTCACTTCCGATTTTAACTATATCACCGATACGCCTGATATTTCGCAGTATATTAAAATATTATGTTTTGCCGATCTTGCTTCGATAGACCGCGTCTATCAATTCTCGATAAACCGCGAATCGGTGATGCGTTCGATATCGCTCGGCACGAATTTCAATGATTTTAAAAGTTTCATGCAGAGGAACGTGAAAGGCGATATTCCCGAGAATATAATGGCCACGGTGCGCGACTGGTATATGTCGGTCGTAGTTCTTTTTGAAAAAAAATACGTCCTTATAAGCGTTTCCGGAGCGCCGGAGCGCCTCGCGGAGATCGAAAAGGACGAATTTTTTACGAAGAATATATTCGCGAAGGTCAGATCCAACCAGTATCTTCTCGAACCCGAAAAAGTCGAGGCGGCTCATCAGTATTTCAAGGACAGGTCCCTGATGTTCATATGCGTTAGCGCATAACCTTTTCGGGTCCGGCAGTTTTTAAAACTTATTAAAATACGAAAGAAATAATATATCCGACGGCGTATAATGCTACCGATACTATTATCGCCGTTATTATTACGTCTTTCGGTTCTTCAAAACGGTGCGCCTCTTTTACGGCTATATATTCAAGTCCCAGATTTAAAATTCTGGCGGCGCCCGAAAGCGCCGGAAAAGCCGAACCTATAGTCGAAATTATACTTACCGGAACGCATATCATCGCAAGCGCTATGAAAACATCGCTTAAAGTTCCGCTGCCTTTGAATATCTTGCCGATCTGATAGTATGCGGCTACCGACAGGGCGAATGATATGTTTACGCCTAAAACCGTTTTTATAAGCATTTTCATAAGAGAAAAGCCTGGTAAATTGAGGAGCGCTCTGTATTTGTACGTAAAGTAAAAATACATCAGAACGGTAATTATAAGCGCTATGATGTTTGCGAGCACGAGCGCTGCCGTGGCATCGGTTTTAGCCTCTTCGTCGACGGCCTCTCTGACCGTTTGCGCGGGCGATCTTAAAAAACCGAGAAGCCTTTTTATAAAGTTAGCTGCGTTAAAATTTTCCATATCACACCTTATTTTTTACGCCAGTCCGAAGGCGGCGTTGAATATTCGTTATATTCCCTGTAAATAACCGGCTGATCGTCGATTATCACGATGTCGTCATCGTTGAAAACGCCCCGTCTTACAAGGTCTTCATGGCTCGCGTAATTTATGTTCACGATCTGTTCCGGGTAAGTTGTGCGCTCTTCGAAATCAACCCTGGCTACCGACGAATAGCGGTTCGCTCCGAATTCGGTCCCTATCGATTGCGACGAAACGCGTTCTTTAGGGGAAGGCGAGTATCCCATGTCGGATGAAACTTTTCTTTCGGCGGCGCCTTCATTGCGTGAAGCTGCAGGGGCTCCTGATTTTCCGGCGGCTGAGGAATTTTCCCTTTTTTCATATTCGCTCATGCCGCGGTCGATGTATATGGGCGGTTCCGCATATCGTTCTTTTTCGCGGAAGAAAGCGAAATTTATTACGCCTATATTTGAAGGCTTGTCCATTTTCATGGCGTAAGATTCAGATATAGGGCCGAAACAGAAGGACGCGACCTCGCTGTCGGATATCCTCCAGCCGCGTATGTTCGCGTGTCCATAGCCGTTTATAATATATCCCGTCCTGTCATATCCGCTTCTGGACGAGCCGTCGACCGCGTCGAGTCCGTCAACCGATGAAACCGCTTTTATTCTTCCGCCGGTCCTGTTGACTATTAAAAGAGAGTAGTTCGATCCTTCGCGGCCTTCGATGAAGTATTCGCCGTTCTTGCGATAGATCCTCGTTCTCTGGCCGTCTATCAAGACCGATATTCTCGCCGTGCTTCCGGCGTCGATATAATACTTGCCGCCATGGCCGTCCGGCGGTACGATGGAAATATTCCGCCCGTCGTATCTGCTGCTTTTTTCAGAAGCGTAAGCCGCGGCCGTCATTAGGATCGCCACTATAAACATAACAAAAACAAGGGTTTTGGTGATGGCTGGCATTTTTTTCGATCTTAACATTTCGTCCCACCTCTTTCTGATTTTTAATAAAAAACCGGAAGGCCGCTTTTTAACGGTTCTTCCGGTTTTTATTTTCTTATTTCTTTTTAGTTTTCAAATTCGTTTTGTTCACTTTGATCTTGTTCAGCGCGTTATCAAGGTCTTCTATTATGTCTTTGCAGTCCTCGCATCCGACCGAGAATCGGATCATTCCATCGGTGATGCCGGCCTCAAGCCTCGTTTTCTGCCCCATCGCCGCGTGCGTCATCGACGCGGGGTGCTGGATAAGGCTTTCTATGCCGCCGAGGGAAACGGCGAGAGTGGATATATGGACATTGTTCATAACCGTTTTTCCGCCTTCAACGCCGCCCTTGACGTCGAAGCAGAGCATCGAACCGAAGCCTTCCATCTGTTTTTTAGCCAGTTCGTGCTGCGGGTGCGATTTTAAACCGGGATATTTTACCCATTCTACCATCGGGTGTTTTTCAAGGAATTTAGCGACCTCGCGCGCGTTCATTTCTGATTTTTCAACGCGCAGGGGCATGGTTTTGATGCCTCTTAATACGAGCCACGCCTGGTTCGGATCTATCGTCCCGCCCGATGAGAAGTGGACGGCCTGGATCTGTTTGTATAATTCTTTATCTTTGGTAACTATCATGCCGGCGACTACGTCCGAATGGCCGTTCAGCGATTTGGTCATCGAGTGAACGACGATGTCCGCGCCGAGTTCTATCGGGCGCTGTAAATGCGGGCTCATGAAGGTGTTGTCGACGACGAGCAGAAGATTATGTTTTTTAGCCAGTTTCGCGCATTCTTTGATGTCGGTTATCGCGAGCGTCGGGTTGGCGGGCGTTTCGATATATAATATTTTAGTGTTCTTCTTAATGGCTTTTTTGACCAGTTCTATATTGGAGGTGTCGACGTAAGTGAATTCCACGCCGAACCGTGAATAATGTTTCTCGATCAAAAGCCTTGACGGCCCGTAAACCGCGTCGGTCGAAACTATGTGGGCGCCCTGTGAAAGGAATGTCATGTAAATGGCGTTTATGGCGGCCATTCCGGAAGCGGTGGCGAGTCCGGCGTATCCGTTCTCGAGCGTCGCGACCGAGTCCTCGAGAGCTTTTACGGTCGGGTTTCCAAGTCTTGTGTATTTATAGCCTTTTACTTCTCCCGCGAATTTAGCCGCGCCGTCTTCAGCCGATAAGAACGCGAAGGTCGATGTCTGATATATAGGAACCGATACCGCGCCGTAGAGAGGGTCTATAACCTGTCCTCCGTGTATGGCCTTAGTATATTTTCCGCATTTTTTACCTTCCTGCATATGTTTTTACCTACCCTTTCTGATTTTTTTATTTTTATGTGAACTTTTTGAGTGTTTATGTAGTACTTAATACTCAGATGAGATTATATCAATTTGTAATTAATCTGTCAATCCCGGTATCGGTTAGTTGTTTAAAACTTATACATGAGTTAAAAAGTTCGGTTTTGCCCTCTGAAAATTAAAAACACCGCAATTTTAAAATTTCTTGAAAAAAATACGGCTGTTGTGTTATCATTTGTACCTTGTGTCGAAATTTTAAAAATAATAAAAATTTATGGAACTTTTCTTTTACTTTCAAAGTAAAGTGTAATGTGCAAAAGTTCAGTGGGATCAAATGGAATTTAACGAATTAGATGTAATAGCGAAAGTTAAAGAAGGTAATGCTTCCGAATTCGAGAAGATAATTACCAAATATACCAAGATGGTCTACAGCCTCTCATATCGCCTTATAAGAAACGGCGACGAGGCTCGCGATCTTACTCAGGATGTTTTTCTGCGGGCGTTCCGTTTCATCGGTAAATATAACCCCGAATTTAAAATGTCCACCTGGCTTTCGCGAATAACATTCAATCTATATAAAGACCGCTTCAAAAACAAACAGGTCCCGATAGCTCAAAACTTTTACAACGAAGAAGACGGAAGAGATTACGAAGAACAGTTCATAGATAAAAGCGCCGGTCCCGACGAGCGGGTTGAAAAGAGCTTAAAGAATGAAACCATAACGGCCATAATAAATTCGATACCGTTAAATTATAAAACAGTCCTCGTGCTATATTTCTGGGGCGACTATTCGTATGAAGAGATCGCGGACATACTCGAAGTGCCGCTGGGCACCGTAAAGAGCAGGTTAAAAAGAGCCAAAGGTTATCTGCTTGAAAAATACAGCAGATTACTTGAGAAATGGAAGTGAAGGCTATGAATTGCAGGGAAATGAAAAACCTCATAATCGAATGCGACGGCAGGATCGAAAAGCTCGACGCTTCCGCCGGTGTTATCGCCGAACTCAGATCGCACCTCGCTTCATGCCAGAAATGCGCTGAAGCCCAGGAACGCATGTTAAAGATGACCGCAACGCTCGCCTCGGATAAGGTCGAAGTTCCGGCTAATCTCGCTTCAGATATAATAAATAAAGTTATTCCTAAAAGATCGGCCGCGCTCAAAGTCGAAGTCGCGCCTTCTGACGAACCGTCGATAATAGACCGCATAGCCGCCGCATTGGGCCTGACCCGCGAGCGCTTCTCATTCGCCGCCGGATTCGCCGTTGTCGCCGCCGCCGTTATCTTCGGATATCAATATCTTTCAAATGACGCCAACAACACTGAAAAAATTGCTGAAAACAACAAAATAAACATAGTCCCTCAGCCGGTCGAACCCAAATTCAAGAAAAATAACGGCATTCCCGAGCGTATCGCTTCGGTTCCGGACAAGGTCGAACCCAAATTCAAGAAAAGCATTATCAGCATAGAGCGCGGAAGCATAGCCGGCGGAATTAAAGAGCCCAAACTCGACAAATTCTATTTCGTCGAAGGCCCCGAAGACCTCAAACTGTCTTACAAAAGCGCCGCCGCTATAATACTCAAACACAACACCAAGTTCAAAATGACCGACAACGGACTTGTCATAAAGAACGGCATCGCTCAGATAGAGGTCACGCCAAAGGCTTTAAACATATTCACCGTGACGACCCCCGACGCTTTCGTCGAAGTGACCGGAACTAAATTCTCCGTCAGCAGGATCTCGGACGAAACAGAGGTCGACGTTCAACTTGGAAGCGTAAAGGTTACCGATACAGCCTCCGGTGATACCTTCAACCTCGGCGCCGGCGCGAAAAAACTCGTAACGAAAAAGACCTCACAAAAACCGGCCGTACACATCCAGCAAATATTCGTCGAGACAACCGCTGTTTCACTTGACGCCCCGACATATGAAGCCGAGCTTATTAAAAAGACTGTCGAAACAAAGATACAGAGCACGACCATAAATAACGTCATAGACAATCTCAAGAGCGGCAGCGGCGAAATAAAGTAAGAAAATGATTCGCCCGCGATATTCGTAACGCGGTCCCGTTTAAATGTATAGTAAATTTTAAATACAAAACAATTGAAAAAAAATTAAAAATGTTTTATAATAACACCAAGTAGCATTGGTGTTATTTTTTATTGAACTCTAAAATCTTTGCCGCCGTCTAAATTTAAAAATGAATTAATTTTCGTTCCAGCGGTTTCCTGCCGTGAACACACGCATCCGGCGGCCCCTGTAACATAAAGGTTTTTATGCTGAAGATAATATCTGAAAAAAAGGGCATGACATCGGCGATAATAATCGTCATGATCGCCATAATAAGCATACTTTTTTACAGCCTTTCGAACCTGCTTCGCCAGGAAGCGCATCTCGCCGGGCGTTATTCGCGCATTTCGGTCCTGGCAAATATCGCCGACGCCGCATGCGCCATAGGTCTGAACGAACTCGAGGCCCAGCTTAACGACCAGAACTCAAAACTTTTCATGGCGATATACCAGAAAGATCTTAACGGCCAGATAATTCCGCTGCTCTTCGGCAAGGGAAATGAATTGACCTATACTCCGGATAATTATCCGCTTTTGAAGGAGATCGTCGACCAGTATTTAAAAATGTATCCGGGGATAAAGGTCACCATAAAGATCGACGTCAAATACCTGCGCGAATTCTCAGATATAGCTCCCATAGCCATCAAAAACTCGGCCGAAAAACAGGGCGTGGCCGAAGTTACCGCCAGGGCCTGGAGCGACGCTATGAACGTATCCCAGACCATCCGTGAAAAAAGAGCGATAAAACTCACATGCAGCGCGCTTCCCGTCGTTTCAAGGTTCAGCTTTTTCTTAAGGGACGCGTTCAGGCCCGAAGCGGTCAATAAAGACATACCCATAGAAATGCCCGACGGCGGCAAGGAAATGCCGAGCACCGCGTTCAATCTGATACAGGTGAACGAGAACGGAACGGCGGCCCCCGACGGCATGCCGGTAATAGTGCGAAACTCCAACGGCGGCCAGACCGGGTGGGTCTTTCTCGGCGCCGGCGGAAACGATGCTAATCAGAAAAAACCTATTTTGATAAATCTGGCGGGCGGAGCCAAGGAAACGGGCGAAGACCACCATTTATTCCGCGTCAACGCCCCGTCTCCCGCGTCCTGCTACCTCAATAAAAGCGTAGGAAACGCGGGAAAAGGAAAGCACAAACCTGACGATGAAGCCGCCTTTTATGAGGCCGGTTTTTCGGATGATCTCGTAAGTGCCAGTATAAATGATATCGTGGGATTAAATCCCGTCGTCGAAGTTTACGGCCGCAAGGGAAGTTCCACCGGTTCTTCCAGTAGCACCGGCGGAGCCGCCGTAAAAGCGCTTTCATCCGTTTTTCATTTCTTTGATTCGCCCGATGCTCCCGGCGGCAACAGCAATTTAAATAACGTGATGCTCGGAAACGTTTACCGGGCGTTCGCCATGCTCGGTATCTACAGATGCGATAAGAACGGAAGTAATTTTGATAACGCCAAGTTTTTAAGATACATGGACCAGAACACCCATAAAGATCTCTGGGAAGGCGACGGCTCTAATTCTCCGGCGAAGAACGGCAATCCGGTCAATAACTGCCGATGCGCCACCTGCGACCCTTCCAATCCGAGTTCTACGTCTTCTTGCACTGCTCCGGTCCCTCTCACCGACCTTCAAAGAGCTCTTTATGCCTTCGGCCTCGACTGGCCGAATTTCGTGAACGCCAGATCCGATATAAGGCACAACACTTACATCCATTCGGCATATCCCGTTTCATCCACCGGCGGCATTCCGGAAGCCATTGAAAAGATGTTCGAACCGAAAAGCGCCAATAAATATAACTCCATAATTCCGAAAGACGACGCCACTTTTACTAAAAACATAGTGAAAGGCTACGTCGATATAACTGAAGATCTCAATAAGATGAAATTCGTTAAAGCTTACTTTAACGAACGCCAGACGATGCTTGTTTCAAAGGACGAACAGAAGGATTTCTGGGACGAGGTCGTAAAGGGCGGAAAGCTCACGCTTAATAAGGTCGTGGTCTTTGACAAGGATGTTGACGTGGAGATCCCCGTTATAACCGACATCGAGCGCGGCGGAATAATAGTGAGCCAGAAAAGCGTGAAGATAAAGAAGATCGATATAAAAGACAGAAAAAGCATCAGGGACGGCAAGACCCTCAAAGAAAAAAGCGCCCTCGCGGCAAGCCTTTTAACCATAGTAAGCCTCGGCGATAAGATAATAGTGGACGGAAACCCCGTCTGCGCGCACCTTGTTTCGTTATATGATAAAAGCGGCACGGTCAGCGGTTCTTTATCGGTCACCGATCCCCAGAAAACGGTTGATATATTCGGCGGCGTAGCGGTAAATTCGATAAAACTCGATGAATTCACCGGACTTAGAAAAAACGCCAACGGCTCGCCCATTATCGAATATAACCCCATCTTATATCCTGACCCGGATCCCGCCACAAAAGCGAGCTATCTGACCAACGAGTTCGCTTATTCGGTCAATATGATGCCTACCATTCAGGAATGGACGGTGACCTCCGAATGGTAGAACAAAACTTCAAAAATAAAGCTTTCACGATAATCGAGATCCTTGTCGCCATAGCGGTGCTTTCATTCGCTTTCGTGCCGATCTTTATGAACATCATGAACGCGCGGCGCGGCGCCGAATCGACGATTGAGGAAATGAAAGGCATAGCCTACGCAGCCGATATGATAGACCGCATAAAGACGACGCCTTATAAGAAACTGAAAGATCTCAATCAGGCCGATGACGACACCGCTTTTAAAGCGCTCGAGATAGGCCCGGATGAAATGGCGAGACCGGACACCAGGTCGGCTTTTACGAGAAAAGTGACCATATCGAAGGAAACGGACGAGAAGTTCAACGCGGGCGCCGTAAAATATAAAATGAGAAAGATCACCGTGGATGTCAGCTGGGTCATAAGCGCGCAAAACGATAAGGGCGTTACCACTAAAAGGCCCGTTTCCATAAAATTATCCACGCTCGTTCGGAAACTGGTGAATCTATGATGATGCGGCGCACGAACCGTGCTTTTACGATAGTCGAAATACTCGTCGTTCTGGCTTTAACGCTCGCGATAATGACGGTTGGCTACAATATGTTCGCCAACAGCTATTTTTTCGTCAAAACATCCGGTGAAAAACTTCAGAATATTCACGCGGTCTCGGTTCTGATGGAAGGTTTAAGATACGAATTGTCTTCTCTTCCAATATTGGACAGCGAGAATACCGACATCATAACTCAGCCTAAAGATACCTGGATAAAATCATTTTTTTATAATAAAACGCTGTGGACCGACAGCGGTAAATCCAATAAGCCTTCGGTCATAAAATACGAGTTCGACGATAAAGCCAAAGAAATAATAAAGAGCATCGACGGGGGCTCTCAGAGGTTCGGCCGCGGCAGGATCAAGGATTTCGGCATAAAACATAATTACGATCCCGCCGTTCAGAATAACCCCGATAAGTTCAAACCGGTTTATTTTACGGTTAAAATAAGCGCCCTGGCGGATGAAGCCACATCCCGCGCCAACGAGGAAGTCAAGGTTCAATACACCATATATCCAAGGCTTTTAAATAAAAATTTCCAGCTTAATAACGAGATCAAAGATTAAATATATAAGTTTTTAAATAAAAAATGAAACATTTTTCATTTTTTGTAGTAAAATAGTAGTAGCTAAATATTTTTGTGAACATTTATTTAATAAATAAATAACTAACTGAAAAAAATTCGAAGGAGTGATATGCTATGAAATCTTTTAAAACCATTTTTTCCATTGTATTTATAATTGCTTTATCGCTTGGTTTTTACGGCGTTTCAAACGCCGATGCCGACGTTTTTAAAAATTATATCGTTAAGGCCGAGGAAACGCTCAAGAATTTCGCCAAACAGAACCTCGATGACGCGACCCTTATCACCGAAGTTTTAAAATTCAACAATATCAACGTTATCGATTTCGACGTTAACAAGGCTAAATTCAGCGATATTGGCTTAAAAGACGGCGATGTGATATTACTTCCAAACGCCGACGTTTTAAAAAGCATAAAAAGAGCGAAGACCGAAGTTGAAAAATCCGAAGCTATAAAAAACTTTAAAAAATTCAAATACAGCGATTTTTATGTGAAGATAGGCGATCTAAAGAACAAACTCAAAGACGGCGGAAAAATAACTGAAAGAGTAGATAAACAGGCTGAAAAGAAATAATCAAGTTTAAAAATATCTAAACAATAAAAAAGGGCCGTATTTACGGCCCTTTTTTATTGTTAGTGAATAGATAAAAGTGAAGAGTTCAGGTCGCGGCCTTTGGTCGGCTCCCGCAAGCCGCTCATTGCCCGTCGCTTCAGGCGCGTCGGTCGCCTTCTTGCCATCCGTGGCACCGGCGACACTGCGGCCTCCGTGCCGGGCGGCCTATTGTTTTAAATGTATCGTCAATCCACAACTGTTCTCTATTATCTCATCTCTATTCTCTGTTTTGCGCCTGCGTGCCATTGGCGCATCCGTGCGCGGCAGGCAAGGAATGTTGAAAGCGACCTTTCCCACTCACGGTTTAGCGGTCTGAATCATTAAAAATATATTGAATAAAATTTTATAAAATGATATAATGTGGTTGAAAAATTCGACTGATTTGGCTTTGCTGAAAAGTAACGGAGTATTACAGAATGGATAATTTAAAGATAGCTTCCCAGATACCTTGTTCGAATAAAGAAATAATTCTTACCGGCCCTGGCAGTGAAAAATTGCTGCATGACGACATGTCCATGCGCTTTATCAGGATCGCTATAAATCTTTCTCAGGAAAAAGACCTGAAAAAATTGATGAATCTTATAACGAACGAAGTTGCGCAGCTCACCAGCGCTACCCGTGTCTCGCTTTATCTGGTCGATCATGAACGCCAGAAACTGATATTTTACGTTACCGATCAGAAAAGTTTCAGCGAAGTATTGCTTCCGCTTACGCCCGAATCCATAGCCGGATACGTCGGCGTTACCGGGAAAATGCTCTTAATTGACGATGTTTACGAGCTTTCGCCGGACCGGCCCTATAAATTCAATAAATCTTTCGATCAGAAGACCGGTTTCAGGACTAAATCGATGGTCGTGGTCCCGCTTTTCTCGCATAAGAACGAAGTGCTCGGAATATTACAACTTATAAATAAACAGAGCGACGGGACGGTAGTCAAATTCACCGAATCCGACCTCGAGGTCATAAACGCCGTCGGTTCGCTCGCTGCCGTATCGATCGAGAACACTCTTCTTTATAAAGAAATTGAAAATCTATTCGATTCCTTCGTCAAATATTCCGCGACCGCTATCGACGAACGAGATCCCTGCACGGGCGGCCATTCGCGCCGCGTGGCGATGTACGCCGTCGGTCTTGCCGCGGCGATGGGAAGTTTCAGCCAGCCTCAGATAAAAGAGATAAAATACGCCGCGTGGCTTCACGACATCGGAAAGATCGGCGTCAAGGAAGCGGTGCTGAATAAAGCGAATAAACTGACGGACCAGCAGTTCAATGTTCTGCGCTACCGCCTTGGCATGATATGTGAAAAAATGGAAAAAGACGCTTATGAAGACACGCTTAAAATGGTCTCGTCAAAAACGGGAGCCATAGACGACTCGATGGCGCTTTCAGATCTTCAGACCGCTATAGCCGGATACCGCCGCGAGATCAAAGACGACATTGATTTTATCGCCGGTGTCAATATCCCGGGTTTTCTGGTCGAAGAAAAGGCCAAAAGGATCGAGCAGCTCAGAAACAAAAAATATATCGACAGATCCGGTCAGATGTGGGAATATATCACGCAGGAAGAGTTTGAAAATCTTATGGTCATTCGTGGAAACCTGACGGAAGGTGAGAGAACGGCCATGGAATCGCACGTGTCTAAAACTTACGAGATCTTGAAACAGATACCTTTTACGCGTGAATTGAAAAACGTGGCTGAGTTCGCCGGAAAACACCATGAAAAACTTAACGGCAGCGGGTATCCTACGAAAATAATAGCGCCCAACATCCCGCCTCAGGTTCGAATAATAACTATTTCCGACATATACGACGCGCTGGTTTCGCAGGACCGTCCCTATAAAAAAGCTATGACGCCAGAGGTCGCGCTTAAAATATTGAACGAGGACGCAACCGCGGGTAAACTCGACAAGGATATTCTCGGGGCTTTCATAGAAAAGGGCGTTTACAGGATGTCCGACGATCTCATTCAATAATTTTGGATCTTAGAAAAATAAGGTTATTCGGAGAAATAAAAAATGGGTTCAATAGGCAAAAAGTTGCTTGTGATCGAAGACGATAAAATACTCGTTAAATTGCTCGTGCGTTCATTTCAACCCGAGGGCGTTGAAGTGGACGCTATAAACAGTTTCGCGGCCGCGTCTGAAAAGTTAGACAGCGCTGATGTTTCTGAATGGCTTAAAAATTATTATATGCTGGTGCTCGACGTTAATCTCGGCGACGGCAGCGGATTTGATATCCTTTCAAAAATGAGGAAGGCCGGTCTCGATATTCCGGTGATAATATTATCGGGCAACGCTTCCGAAACCGACAGGATCGCCGGTCTCGAAACGGGCGCAGATGATTATCTATGCAAGCCTTTTTCCCTCAAGGAGCTTAAATCAAGAATAAAAGCCATATCCAGAAGGATCTTAACGCCGCGTGCGGACGGTGAACCAGTTCGGGCCGCTGATGAAGAAGGTTTTTCATATAAAGGACTGACCGTTAATTTCGCGAAGGGAGAGATCGCCGTCGATAAAGTGACGATAAGCTTAAGTTATACGGAACTTCTCATACTTAAGACGCTGAAATCTAACACAGGCAAGCTCATAACGCGCGAAGAACTAATAAAAAGCGTCTGGGGCGATAACTACATCGAATCAAGCAGCCTCGATCCTCACATATCCAGGCTTCGAAAAAAGCTTTCACCTTACGGCGATATCCTAAGCGTAGTGCCGAGACTCGGATACAAACTTAAAATATAAAAAAAGCAGGCCCCGGTTAAGGGGCCTGAATCACAATTTCCGTGTATAATTCTCTTCCTTGAATTTATTGGGGAGAATAATCAGAATCGAATGTTTCCAGAGACGAAGTGCTGCTGGATATTGGTGTCGTAATCGGCCATGAACGCGTAGTCAAAGTGGAATTCCGGGGTGAACTGCATTCCGAAGCCGAGGTTCAAATTACCGTTCTTGGTTCCGAGTCTTATCGTGAAAGCATTGTCCATGAAGGCCTTTTCAACGCCGGCGCGGAATTCGGTTTTTCCAAGTATGTTTTTCTGGTCTATCAGATTGTAGCCGTCCATGGCTATGACCGTTCCTTCGGCGATATTAACCGCCAGGCCCATGGTGAGGCACGTTGGTAACTCATATCTGCTGGATTTTATAAGATTGTCAAGCGCGAGCCCTACTTTCACGAATTTATTGAGGTCATATATCGCTCCGGCGCCCGCCGCGACTTCGGTGAAGCCTTCGAGCATGTTCTGCGCGTTCATATAATCGGTGTAACTTGCCACTCTGACCTTTGTTCCGACCGCGAGCCCCTTTATCTTGTCAACCTTTTTGCCGACGCCGAAAACCAGGTTGTTGACGCGGACGCCGCCGTACTGATTGGTGAAGATGCCGCCGATGCCGTAGTTATAGTTGAGTTTTTTATCGTAAACGGGGGCTTTCATATTGCTTTCAAGATATTGCTGTATTGAAAATTCGGCTTTTTTCTCTTCTGAATAAACGGATCCGGTAAGCGCGACCGAGTCGTAAGTTGCCATATTTCTATCGTTGGCCTTAACCATTACCTCGGCTTCCCTTTTTCCGAGCTTTAAGTCCGCGAGTCCCGCCGGGTTCCAGAACGCGCCTGAAGCGTCATTCGACAGGGCCACCGCCGCTTCGCCCATTCCGAGCTCGCGGCATCCCGCTTCGCCGAAACCTGAAGGCCTAAGGCCGCGCTGTTCGGGAATAGTTGGGATGACCGTTAACGCCGCCGCCGCGGTTCCTATGGTTACTATGAGTATAAGTATGGATAAGATCGTCGTTCTCATTAAGATCGTGCTTCGTGTAAATGCTTTGACTCTCATGTGCGCCTCCCGCTTTAGGATCTTCAATTTATTTATTTAATATTTTCCATGTCCGGTGCCGTTAACGTTTATGCAGGTGATTTCCGCTTTGCCGCCGTTGACCTCAATGAGATATCTTCCGCCGGCCGGGCATTTGAGCGGTTCCTTTAAAAGTCCGTCGCTCATTAACATGTTCATCGATATCTTTCGCGCGTCCGGGTGTTTTTCAATGTATTTCGCGCCCATATCGCCGAGCGTTCTCATATTTCCAACGCATCCGTTGTCTTCAGGTTTTAAACCGGCCCCGCCGTCTTTTTCAATGGACGCCTGCTGCGTTTTAGTTTCCGTTTTAGCCGAGTTTTTGCCCGTTTTCGCTCTTGAATTCTCAGGGAGCTCGTTTCTGGCTATCGATGCCAGTGTATCTTCAGGAAGTATTTTGCTGTCAGTTTCTTTAAGTTCTTCTAAAAGCCTGCCGCTGTTTTTTTCCTCTGCGTATTTATCGGTGGCTTTTTTCTGGCTCTTCTTCTTCTTTTTAAATAATCTTCCGACTATGCTGCGGTCTTCAGCTTCCGTTATGGCCGCTTCCTGGGTTCCCTCTATTGAAGGTTTCAGTTCTTCGCCTGCCGCGGAGGTGCTTTCGATCGCCTGCGCCGTTTTTGCGGCTGTTTTAGCTTTTGCTTCATTGCCTTTGACGCCCGCGCTGCCGCCTATCCTTGCCATCTCATAAACGTCGTCTTTGAATCCGCTGAGCTTCTCTTTTTTCGCCGGTTTTATGAAGCCGTTCTTCTTCTCTTTCGCGGCCAGGAATTTTTCTATATCGTCAAATGATGAGTTCTCGTCGTCGTTTTTGCTGACCTTTAATTTCTGTTCGTCGAGTTTTTTAAAGAATTCATCGTAGTTTTTCTTGTCTTTTTCGATATTATTGTTATCGGACTTATTCTTCTTTAATTTAGATGATTTATCCGTTTCTTTTATGTTTTTTGAATTTTCATTTTTCAAACTTTTATCAGCGGCTTTGCCCGGCGAAAGATCCGCCGTTATTTCTTCTTCCTGTTCGGCTTTCAATGATCTTACGCCCGCCCTGTTTTTTCCGGCGTCGGCTGTCAGAAGCGGTTTTTCGGCTTTAGCGTTTTCGATAACGCGCTCTTTCACGATAGCGTTAAGATCGACGCTGTCGCCGGAATCAAGTTCGAGTTTTTTCGTCAGAACTGTTTCCGTTCCGTCTTTTTTTGCCGCGGCAATATTAGTTTCTAAAATTTTTGCGTCAGAAAAGGCCGCGGCGTTCTCATCGTCGCCGTAAACGCAGGTGATCTTGGCGAATTCGGCAAGCCCCGGGTTCGGATGAGCCCGATATCTTGAAAGCAGGTCTTTCTGTGAAACGCCTTTCGGGGTTATCATGTCTATTACGTTAGGCGCGCCGTAAAGGTCGGTGCCGCCGCCGAAATTTTCATCCGAAGCGGTTTTATATACCCGCTGGTTATAAAATGTCGTGTACGCCGAGGAAGGGTCCAATACGGTGGATAGAACCTGTATGCCCCATTTTTTCGAGTATTCCCCGAGATCGGATTTTCTAACGGTAGCCGACAGCGTATAGTCGAAAACGTTTATCGAGGTCGGGAATACGAAGTCGTTAAGGCTTTCGGCGAATTCCAGATCGTCCGTTTTATCTCTTATGGCGCTTATCATATCATCGCTTGCGACGGGGCTTAAAAAAACCACTCTGTCCCATGACGATTCGGGAGTGAACGTTAAATTTCTTCCGAGCGCTGCGTTTCTGTGCCCCGACCCCCATTTGTGGTCGCGGTCGATATAAATTTCGGCGATATTTAATATCCAGCCGTTTCCATATCCCATGAAACCGGGCCAGGAGCGGACTATCTTACCCTTATATTCGACGTCGAAACGGTAGAATTCATCCACTTCATAGATCTTGACGCTCGCGATATCGAACATGTGAGGATTCGATTTGTAAAGCTTTCCTCCCGGATAGGAATATGTTCCAGGTCCGTAGTCGTCGAACTTATCATCAATGTAGGAAAACAGCAATTTTCCGTGCCTGGGCCCTTCGATCGAAAACGCCGGACCCGCGGTTAAAATAATCGCCGCCAGGACCGTTAATAATATGTGGATAAGCATTTTTTCTTTTTTCATAATTTTTCGCTTTCAATAATTTTGATCATTTTTCAGGCCTTAGTTTATGGTTATTATGGAGTTGCCGGTCAGATCGTCGAATTTATTCTTCAGATTCGCCATATCGGGAACCGCTTTATACGAAGCGTCCTGCCATTGTCCGGCTGCCGCGTCCCACTGAGGATTTAAGTAGAACATATATTCATAGGTGTAGGTCGATTCTACCGGCACTTCGACCGTCCATGTGCCGTCATTGGCCGTCGAGTCGGGCCATACGCCGTCGTCTTTAAATTCATTCCTGTTGCGTTCTCCGCTCTTGCCCCAGAGGTTGAAATCGCCGGCTACCGCGGCGTTAGTGATCGGGCCGTATTCGGATTCGTAAGCGGTTTTATTCAGGAAAAATCTAACTACCATCTGGTTCGTGAAAAAATCCTTGCCCATGTGATAATTGAAAGGCTCGAACATAAGAGACGAATACCAGAGTTTTTCCGTTGAATCCATAAGTTTTTTAGCTTCGGAATTGTCGCTGTAAAAGCGGAAGGTCTTCATGCCGTAAATAGACACTTCGCCGGTTGCGGGCGGTGTGGTGTAAGTCGGATCGACGGTGACGGCCGCCGCGGGAAGCAGCGGATCTTTTGAAGACGCTATCGTCCATTCCTTTCCGGTCCATACGTTGTTATACATCTTCGGATTGAGCGCGACCCTGTATTTCCAGTTACCGACAGGCGCGCGGACGGTGCAGAGCCATCTTTCGAACTGTTTGGGGCTGCCGGGCGGAAGAGTTTTGTCGGCGAGCTTTTCCTGTATGCAGCCCGTGGCGAGAAACGCCGTCATGAGGCACATCAAAAGCATGAATTTTTTAAATATAGTTTTTTTGCTGTTGGGATTATTTTTTCTGTTCATTTCATCTCACCGTTTCCATCTTTAAAAATCAGTCGAGGCTTCAAAAGTTACTTTCTTTTCCGTTTCTATGTTCTTCCAGTCCTGGTCGGTATCTATGAAATCGCCGTATCGCACGCGCATCCTTGTTTTATCCGTCGGGTCATACGCAAGTTCCGCGGTCAGGTTGCGAAGATTGTCATTCGACGCTCCTGTGTGGTCCTGAGGGTTCTTCCACCAGTAGAGAACTCTGCCCTTGAGTTTATCGGTAAATACTTCAGTGAGTTCTGAGGTGAACCAGTTGAATTTTTCATTCTGCGTGGTGTACGCGTTATAAACGTTGTGAAGTCCCTTGAGAGTGAGTTTCAGCGAGAGCGACGAGGTCAGCGTGAAATTGGTTTCGAATCCGTTCTCGTCGATGAGTTTTTCGGTGTTGTCCTTGGAAGGCGACGCCGTATTGCCGTCATGCCAGCCGATATGGTTTATGGTGCGTTTGCCGTAAACCTTGCCCCATATATTTTTCATCAGCTGCGAGGAAAGTTCGCCGTAGAAAGAGTTTTCTTTCATCGTCTTTTTTTCCATGTTAACGTCGTCGTTGTTGTTAAATGCTCCAAATCTCGCGGTCGTTGAAATTCTTTCGTTTAATTTGGCGTTCATTTCCACTTCGGTGTAGGTCGAACCGACCTCGTCCTTTAAAGCGTCTTTCAAAAGTTCAGTATAAAATTTCGAGGTCATATTCTTTGCCATGTCAGCGTCGGCCTGGAACGAGAATTTTTTTCCGGTATAACCGTCCGTTTTATGAGTTTTTTCAGGATTATATTCCCATTTTTTGGTCTGGATGACGCCTTCGAGTTTTAATTTCTGTTCTTCAGCGAATGGAATGTCATATTTAATAGCCATTTTTAAAAAGTTCTCGCCTTCGAGGGATTCGCGGCCGTAGTTATTGTGGACCGCGGGGCCGCCGTCAAACATGGTATCGGTATAAAGCGTATCGTATCTCGCCGTTGAAATGAAAAAGTCTTTTCCGTATTTATAGTGATTTAAAACAAGCGTCATGTTCTCAAGCTGATATTCGGCGTCAACCTTGGTTCCGTGGTCGCGGCGGATGTCTTCTCTGCCGTTTCCGTAGAGTTTATCTTCGCCGTTTCTTGATTCGAGGTATTCGGAAGTAATTTTGAGCGTTCCTATGTCGGTGAATTTAATGCCGAGATCTACGCCGTTGGCCTGCGAGAAATTTCCGCGTTTATAGTAGTCGTTGGCGCGTTCCACGAAGGTCGTTCCGAAGATTATCTCGGCGGTGTCGGTTTTAAGTATTCTTTTAGGAACCATATATACCGCTCTTCCGGTGTATATATCGCTGTTTGAATATTCTTTGAGTACTGATGTGGTATAGGTCACGTCTTTTACGGTTCCCTTGGTTTCGATGCCCGAAAATACGTCGGAAGGTTTATAATAAATGCGGCTCGTGGTAGTGGCGTTCCTTCCGCCTTTATTTAGAAGTATCGCGGGATCGTCGAGTTTTGTGAGATCTTCGTTGTTGAACGCGCGGACCGTCGCGTACTGGCTTTTAATTGTCAGATGCGCTTTTTCCGCCATGATGTCGCGGTCGGTCTTATAATCGGTCATATATTTTTCAAGATACGGCCTGATGGTCGTTTTACTTTGAGTGTAATATGTTTTAACGTTCTGGCTGCTCGAATTGACCCAGGCTTTAAGCTCAAGATACGATTCCACGCCTTCGAAGGGCCTTCCGGTGAATTTAAGGTTGACCTGGTTTTTGAGCTGCCCGAGGCCGTTGACGTCGTTGGAACTGTAATATGGGTTATAGATGTCATATGCGTCATAATCGTCGTTGCCGTTGTCGCCGTCGTTTTTGGTGGTGTATTTATCCCATACGAAAACGTCGGATACTTTATAGTATCCGGTTATTCTCAGTTTTTCTGAGTTCTTCTGGAATTTTTCAAGTTCGGTGACCCTTTGATCGAGCGCGTTAACCTTAATTCCGAGAGATTTTAATTCCTCGCGGAACTCTCCGGCGAGATTTTTGATCGATTCGGCGTCTTTCGGCGATATCACGCCGCCGGCCGTTTCGACGTCCTCGACTTTCGTCAGGACCTTCGCGAGCGTCATCGCCATTTCATAGCGCGTGACGACCTTTCTGCCCCTGAAGGTGTCGTCGGCGAATCCGTCCATATAACCGCTCTGAATGAGCTTGTCTATGGCGTCATACGCCCAGTGGTCCCTGGGGACGTCCGTGAAAGGGTCCGCCGCGAGGGCGGGCACAACGGTAAGAAACACGGCTAATGCGGCAAATATTAAAGCGCAGCCCGTGAACTTTGTTTTGTTTTTTATGATATAATCCAATAAAAAATGATAAACCATGTTTTTATTATCGACTTGAACATAAATTTATTTACAAATATATTTGATCAGCATTCTTTAAAATAAATGTTTATTTAGAAAACGATATACAAGAGAATAGTGAAAAGAGGAGAGAGAAAAGTTGATGTCGCGGCCTTTGGCCGCCTTTTTCGGGTGAGATCGTTGCAATATATTGGCGGGGTAGCCGGCATTTTTAAAATTGAGCGCCGAAGGCGCATCCATAACTATCCACTATTCTCTAATCTCTCTTCTCTCATTTGGTTCTCAACTCTCCACTCTAAACTTTCAACTATAAAAAGAGGCCGCTGCTGAAATCGATCGTGAATAAATTGGACGGGGGCCAAAAATATTACAAAGCTGAAACAAAAAGACGAACAAAAAGAAAAATATTGCAAAAAAAGATGCGATGCTATAAAATAAAATATATTGAATTTTTTTGGACGGAAAGGAAATAGAAATTGACTGAAATATATTTAAGCCACGGGGCGCTCTATGAACATCAGCTTCTGCCTTTTTTTAACATCGCTGCCAAGTGCGGATTTGACGGCGTCGAGATCATAGTCGGGAGAAGCCGCGAGATGTCCGATATCAGCTACATGAAATATCTGGCGAATAAATACGGCGTGCCGGTGCGGGTTCTGCACTGTCCGTTCTCGAGCTGGAACAGTGAATACTGGCCGAAGACGACGCCGCAGAAACTGATGAAGACGGTTGAAATGGCGCATGAACTCGGCGCGAAGGTGGTCGTGGCGCATACGGCGCTCGCGCATGAGACCGAATATAAAGCGTGGCTTATCGATGAACTCGAAAATTTTCAAAACCTGAACGAGCCCGTGAAGATCGGGATCGAGAACATGCCGAGGCGCTACGTCATGTTCGGCGGGATAGGGCGAAAAATATATAATTTCAAAAAACTCGCCTTTAAATTCAGGCGCAGCCTGACCTATGATATCGCGACGCATACGAATAAAATGAATTTTTTAAGACCGATAGAGGTCGACGATATAGACAACTCGCTTAATCATTTGGATAAACTCAATAAATTCAAATATCTGACAATCGACACCACTCATCTGGGGACATGGGGCTGCGAACCGGCCGATTATCTGGATATGATATCCGGAGAGATCGTGCATGTCCATCTTTCAAATTACAAAATGGGGCGCGAACACAGGCTCCCGCTCGACGGACACATGGATATTGAAAAGTTTTTGAAAAAGCTCGCGGCGCGTGGATATTCGCACGCGATAACCATGGAGACCGATCCGCGTTCGCTGACCAATCACAGATCGTTCGCCGACACATGCCGTGAATTCAAGGAAAATCTGGAGTTTTTGAGGAAGAGCCTGGCTTAGCGGATAGTGCTTTTTAAAAAGTCCAGGAATGAATGCATCTTTTCTTTAGTGAAATTCGGATGCTGTTTGTTGAATTTACTAAGGGACGAGAGAACTTCGTTCCAGAGTTTTTCGAAATCGGCGGAGTTGTAGTCGCGCGGCCGATCGGACGGCGTTTCGGAGGGTTTGGCGAAAGATTCAGGCGGCGGGGCGGTTTGTGACGACGCCCTGACGGTGGCCTGATCAGTTGTTATCTGAGGCTTTTGGATATCGCGCGGCTGTTCGGCCGGTTCCGTTATCTGAGCAGCGCCGGGTTCCGATTGCGAAGCGTCCCTGTCCGTTAAGAAGGTGGCTGCCATTTCCGCTACTTCGGAATTCGGGTGGCTGGCCAGTTCTTCGAGCATCTGGAACGATCTGGGCATATTTATGCGGGCGAGGCCTTCTATGAGCTTTTTGAGGTTGGATACGTCGGTGTCGCCCTTCGCTTTTTCGAGAAGGTCTATTGCGTGCTCGCCGCCGATGGCGTTCAACGCATAGATCGCCGATCCGCGGATGGAAGCGTCGTCGGATTTGATCATTTCCTCGAGCTTTTCGAGCATATTCGATTTTCCGAATTTAGACAGTATCTTTATCGTGTTGGCTTTAACGCGCGTGTTCTCGTCCTGTATGAGCGGGATGAGAAATTTTATGATCTTCGGGTCGCCTATTATTTCAAGCGCTTCGATGGTGTTGGCGCGCGTTCTGGCGTCGGGATCCTTGAGGTATCTGGCGATGATGGGGATGAGCTGAACGCCGCCGACCCGGGCTATCGCTTTTACGAGGGTTGCCACGACGAACGCGTCCTGTTCGGAATTGAGCAGATTTAACAGCGGAGTTAAAACGCGGTTCTCGCCTATTAAGCCGAGCGATTGAACGGCGTAAACGCGGACGCTGCGGGACTGGTTATGTATGAGCCCGAGGAGCGGTTCGGTCGCGACGACCTCTTTGCGTTCGCCGAGTTTTTTTATGACCTCGAGTTTTACGGCTTCGTCAGGGTTTTTAAGATCGTTCAAAAGTTCGGTCAATGAGCCGCCGCTTCTGTCGAATATCTCGTTGGATGTGGCCATGGGTTTTTCTGGCGGGGTCGGCGCGGTTTCAACGGCGGGTTTGACTTGCGGCGCTTCAGTTCTGAGAGCGGGCGATGGATTCTGGGCGAGGCTGAGACCGCCGGTCGTCGATGCCTGGAACGCGGAAGTGGATTCGAAATCCTTCAGCGCTTTTTTGGCGAAATAGCGCACGGCCGTTGATGTGTCGTTGGCAAGCGCGGAAAGCGCATCTCGGACCTCAGGCAGATTGTGCCTTGAGAGCGTGATGACGGCCTTTTTCCTGGTCTCTTCTTTATCTGCTTTAAGATCGTTAAGCAGCCTTGAAATTTCGTCTGTTACTGGCATAATAAATTCCCCAAAATTATATCATACTTGCCGCGGTTTAGTAAATATCAAAATCACATTAAATTATAATTTTACAAAAATCTTTGTTCAGCGGGCGTTCTATTTGTTTTTATCGGTGTAGAAGACGGCGGATATCTTATGCAGGTCCGACGCAGCGCCTTTTGAAAAAGCGTAGTCGATACGGCTCTGTTTCAGCGCAAATCCCATGCCGTAAGCCATGCGCCCGTCATTTAATCCCGTTCTTACGACCGTTTTATCCGATACTTTCTTTTCAAATCCGACGGCCGGCGTAAACATTTTATCCTTCGAACCGTCGAGAGTAAGTTCGGCCGCGATCCGGCCGTTCTTTGTACATCCGGCGGAATATCCGAGCGCTAAAACTCTCGCGAATGGTTCCGAAGCGTTGCTTTTTGTGTTTGTCCATTTAAGGCTTCCAACGGCGTTTCTTAAAACGATCGCGGCGTTGTGGCCGTTTTTAAATTCGCGGAGGGCGCCGAAGTCTATTGAAAGTCCCGAGCCGGTCGCGCCCATTACGCTATGGCTCATCTGTTTAGCGAAAAATCCGTAATAGATACCCTGTTTTTTAAAGTACTCGTTCGTGGCGCCGAGTCCGTAACCTATGATCTGTTCTTTATCCGAGAATGATCCGGTCAGATTTCCGAAAGCGTCCCGGCCTTCTATCCCGGATATTTCGTCTCTCATGTAGGCAAATCCGCCGAACGCACGCTTCTTTTTTCCGTGCAGCATCGAAAAATTAAGACTTTCAGCGCTCTGGTCGAAATCGCTTCTTGAGGAGGTCGCCATGATCTCGCTGGTTTTAAGTCTCGCAAGGCTTGCCGGGTTATAGAACATGACCGTCGAATCGCTCGAAAATGTCGAGAAAGCCCCGCCCATTCCGAGCGCCGCGGCGGAATAATTCTGCTGGATATAACTTATGTCGGGCGCCGAAGCGAAGGTTTTTCCAGGTGTTGAAAATATAAAGAGCGCCGCGATCATTATAAGCGCCACGATGAAACGGTTATTGTAATTATTTAAATTTAAATAATAATATCTTTTTTTGTCCGGCATATTTTTCATTTTAACACCACTATTTTACCCGTTTTTTCAGCCGAATCAGCGGTCAGCCTGTAGAAATAGGTCCCGTTCGAAACTTCGCTCATATCATCGTTCGATAAGTTCCACGAAAATTCGTTGGCGCCGAATCTTCCGGCGAGTTCTTTTTCAAAAACGGTTCTTCTATTCCTGTCGAATATTTTTATCTTCACGTCCGAAGGCGTGAAATTTAGAAAATAATAAAATTTGCCGTTGCGCCCTGAAACCGGATTTGGATAAAAATATGATCTGGATATTTCAACTTTTTGCGGTATGACGGCCGCTTTCGTGGTCACATTGACGTTCATGATATCGACTGGAGGCGACAAGACCGTTATTCCAACAGGCGCGTCCGTGCCGTTATACGCTATGGATGAAGGGTTCGTGAAAGCGTTGAAATCCGTTTTATATCCGGCGTAAAAAAGATCGGTGCTTAAAACCGCCTTTGTGCCGTTGATATTATAATCGAGCCTGTCTTTTCCGTTGGCGTCAAGCCCTGACGCGACCTCGAGGTCGAGGCTTTTGTGAGTTTCGTCGTAATTTAAACTGTTTCCGGAAATTGACCCGACGGCGTCGTCGACGTGCCAGATAAGTATTCCCGATTCTAAATATGCGTCAAATCCCTTTTTCTGGCGGTTTTCAACGAGAAAATATTCCAGCGGCGAGCTTTCTTTTGAAACCGCGTAAATTTTCAGGGCGTTTGGCGAGTCTGAAAGCGCGGTGACGGCAAGGTTCGAACTGTCGCTTAAAACTTCCGTGGGCGTGAGATAACCAAGCTGGATAAGCGTCCATGAAGAAGGCATGCTGGGCGTTTTGCCCTTGTTGCGCCAGGCGCCGTATCCCATGAGGTCCCATCCGCCGACGCCGAGAGAGGAATTATCGGTATCGTAGAGGTCGGCGAGGCCGAGTAAATGGCCGAATTCATGGCAGGTCACGCCGAGAGGGCTGTTTTCATTGTTTCCATCCTGAACTTCCGTTTCAGGCGCTATTAAAACATTGTCTATTTTTTTTCCGCCGGGTGTGATCAGGTTCGCGTCGTTGAAGCCGACGGACCATATGTCGTCAGGCGTATCGCCTGAACCGCCGTTGGCTATATCGCTTTCCTGGCCTGCGCCGGCGTGAATAAGAAGTATCGCGTCGTATTTGTCGTAATCGATGTATTTAGCCGTATCCGTTTGATTTTTAGAGGCGTTTATCTGTGAAGCGTTGAAAATTTCGACTATAAGCTGTCTCAGGGTAAAACTGTCCTCGCCGGGTCCGCCGTAATATGACATTTTCTGGGCCGCTTCGTAAATTTCCGCTGAAACGTCCACGGTTATATTCAAATTATTAAATGAAACCGTTTTGAAATAGTTAGCGAAATCGTTCATATTAGCGGTTATTGAAGCGAGGGTTTCCTTCATGCGGCCGTTGCCGTTTATGCGCGTGCTGCTTTCTTCAGGGAACTGGCATCTGACGGCGATCACTTTCAAATTGCCTTTTGTAGCGAGCGCGAGGTTTTTATTTCCTGCCATGGCCGGAGCGCGGTTTATGAATGATGCTGAATGCGCTTTGATATCGGCTTTGCTCATTATTTTTCCGGGATAGGGAGGCGCTTTCTGAAGAACATGCGCGCGCGAGGATTTAGACAGCGCATATCTAACCGTCTGGGACTGGCAGAAATAAAAAGTTATGATGAAAAATATGGATGAAAATATAACTAACTTATAGAACTGATCTTTGAAATCGCCCATTTTATCTCCACGCCATTCGAATATAGTAGAAGTTATAATTAAATATCGGCTGGAATTTGGATAATTTTAGAATTAATTCGTTTTCGGGAAATTCGGCCAGAATCACTTTAAAATATTTGCAAATTTTCGTCAAAAATGCTATTATATTAAAAATTTAATTTTGCGTTTTAAGTGTTCAGCCTTGCTTGTGCTTTGCATGAAATGTAGCGCAATTATTAAAGTTATAAAGAACGGAGCAAAGAAGTAAAAATGAAACCCTGTGAGATCGAACTAATAAAAAAATCTGCGGTGCTTTTCGGACAACATAAGGAAGAGATAATAAAAAACTGGGTCGAAGCGGTGAAGCGCGAAGAAACCATATCCGACGATTCTGAAATGAGTTATTTCATATCAGGCTTTGAAAAACTCGTGAACGATTTCGCAAAATATCTGTCGATAGGCGATTTCAACGGCTATTATCAGGGCAACGCCGAAATAGCGTCAGGGATAGCTTATAATGATATATCATACAAAAAATTCGTCGAGGTGTTTCACCTCTTTGAAGACAGCTATGGCCATATTCTTGTGGATAATATCGATGAAAAAGATCTTTTAAGGTGTATGGGGGCGATAGACCGCGTTCATCACAAAACTATTTCCACGGTTTCCAACGCTTATTTCAGCATAAACGATGTAACCGTTTTCGCCCTGGCCAAACTCGCCGAACTGCGCGATCCCGAAACCGGTTTTCATCTTGAAAGAACCCGCGAATATTCCACGGCGATTTCAAAACAGCTCGGGCTCAGCGATGCTTTTATCGCAAATATTTACAGGGTCGGCCCGCTTCATGATATAGGAAAGGTCGGTATAAGGGACAACATCTTGTTAAAGCCGGCCAGCCTTACCGACGCGGAGTACGCGATCATGAAAACGCACGTAACGATAGGCGCCGGCGTCATAACTGATATTATAGGCGGCCACAACATAAGCCGGGGATATCTTCTTATGGCGCGCGATATCATATTATATCACCACGAAAAATATAACGGCACGGGTTATCCCGTCGGTCTCTCCGGCGAACACATTCCGCTCGCGGCAAGAATTTTCTCGCTGGCCGACGCGTATGACGCCATAGTTTCAAAACGGCCCTACAAAGAGGCGCTGCCGCATGAAGAAGCAGTCGCGAGAATAAAAAAAGACTGCGGAACTCATTTCGATCCGAAGGTCGTGGAGGCTTTTCTCAAGGTTCAGGAACAATTGAGGGCGATCAACGAAAAGTACAAGGAAGAATCGTTAAAGGCTTCATTAAAAAATTAAGGCTTTTTCTTGTTTTTTATGGAACTATTATATCAGTGAATAAAGAATAGTGAACAGAGAATAGTTAATGTAGCGGCCTTCAGCCGATTGTTTTTATTCAAATAATTAAGAGCGCGTGAAACGCGCCAGTCAACAACTATTCTCTCATCACTATTCTCTGATTTCGTCTATCTCTTGCGGTCTCCGAAAAGCTGGAGCATATAAAGGAAAAGGTTTATGAAATCCAGATATAAGGTCAGTGCGCCCATTACGGCTTCCTTCTGATCTTCTTCCGTACCTTCGTTGCCGATTATATTCATATCTTTTATCTTCTGCGTGTCATAGGCTGTAAGCGCAATAAATACTGCGAGTCCGGCGTATGTTATGATCCAGTGAAGCATCGTGCTCTGCATGAAAATGTTGAAGATCGTAGCTATTAAAACGCCGATCAAGCCCATGGTGGCGAAGCTTCCGACCGCGGTCAGGTCCGATTTCGTGAAATATCCGAACGCGCTCATGATGCCGAAAGTGGCCGCCGTCAGAAAGAATGTCGAAGCTATCGATTCGGCCGTAAATACAAGGAATACTACGGAAAGCGTAAGTCCGTTCACCGCCGCGTAAAAGATGAACATGCCCGTAGCCGTCGCGGCGCTGAGTTTTTCGATGGCCGCGGAAAGATACCATACGAGCGCCAATTCGCCGAAAAGAAGGCCGTAGAATATGACCTTGTTCAAAACTATCATTTTAACCAGTGGAATATTTGAAGCCACATACATGGCCACAACGCCCGTTATGACAAGCGCGACAGACATCCACATATAAACTTTATTCATGAAACTGATCTGTTCGGCCGCCACCTGGGCGTTCGTCATGGAGCCGCGAACCGCCTGAGCCGGTCCTTTTTCATAGTAGTTTAAATTTTCGTCCATTTTTAAAGCCTCCCGTTTTTTGAAGTGGTCTTATTTTAACATAGAAACCGTATATTATCAAGATGATTTGGGTGGTGAATATAAATTCTTCTTTTTTTATGCTCTGTTTACAAATTTCAGCTGCGTTGAAATTTATCCGAGGTATCTTGCCTGAAGCGGTGTTTCAATGACGCGGCCTCCCGCAAGGTCTAACCTGTAAGCTTTCGAATCCGGCCTCGAGCTTACAATATGCGCAAGCGCCCCGTCGATATAATGGACAGCCGCGCCGTCATCTGCCGCGATGCCCGGCATCATAGCTTTTTCCGCAACCATTTTCTGATATGCCGGCCGCCTTCGCTCGTCGCTGTCATAGTGCGGGCAGCTGCTGCCGTTTAAAAAGCCGAGGCATTTGACGCTTGAAAGTTCCCCGTGATACGAGTCTGTGACGCCCTCCTCGAACCAGCATATTCCGCCGGCGCTTAAGCCGGATAATATAACGCCCTGTTCCCAGGCTTTTTTAAATATTTTGTCGAGCTCCCATTCGCGCCAGAGCGCGATAAGATTTTTAGTGCTGCCGCCGCCGACATAGATAATGTCTCGGCTTAAAATAAATCCTTCGATATCTCTCGTGTGCGGATCAAAAAGCGAGAGATGCGAAGGCTCGCACGGCATGTTTTTAAATGAGTTATAGAAACGCCCTATATATTCGTCGTTGTCGCCGCTGGCCGTTCCGATAAAACAGACCTCGGGCCTTTCTTTTTTTACCTGGTTTAAAATATAGGTGTCCAGAAGGGGATTTTCCGGTTCCATCGAAAATCCGCCGCCGCCCATGGCTATTATCTGTTTCAAATTACGCCTCCCTTAATATATCTGGTCGTAGTGAAGAGCTGATAGTGAAAAGTGAAGAGTTAATGTGGGAGCGCTTTGCGCTCAATTAAAAAAGAAGGCCGTGACCGGCCGCCCATCCGCTAGTTCTCAACTATCAGTTCTCAACTTTCAACTTTGTAATTATTATGTTGTCCGCCCGCAAAAATTATCGTTCCTATGATTCTTGTGCTTCATCGTCCTCAAGAAGCGCGAAGACGGGAACGGCCTCTTTTTTCCCTTTTACCGTTACTTCGCCGAGCGATTCGGTTTTATATGTTTTAGCCGCTTTTTTAAGTGTTTTTTCGCTGACGATGATGGTTCTGTGGAATTTTTTGCATTCGCTTTCCAGACGGGACGCGAGATTCACGCCGTCGCCGATGACCGTATAATTCAAGCGGTTTCGGGAGCCCATATTGCCGGCCACGATTATATCGGTGTTGACGCCTATTCCGATCTTGAGCTCGGGAAAACCTTTCGCCGCTAATTCCGCGTTTATCTTTTTAAGTTCTTTTATCATGTCGAGCGCGGCGCCCAACGCACGGTCGGCGTCATCATCGTGTTTTATCGGCGTCCCGAAAAGCGCCATGATGGCGTCGCCTATGAATTTATCGACCACTCCGCCTCGAGCTTCGATTATATCGTTCATGCTTGTAAGATAGTGGTTCAATATCTCGAGTATCTCTGATGGCG
>CAZKCG010000006.1:101715-142206 GCA_964551445.1 uncultured bacterium
GTGAAATCCCTTATATCCGAAAATAATATAGTGGCTACTTTTTCTTCGCCGCCAAGGACTATCTCTTTACTTTTTAAAAGTTCCTCGGCGATCGCCGGCGATACGACCTTTCCGAGCAGGTCGTGTATCCTGTCGCGCTCCATGAGTCCGTCGGTCATGCGGTTGAACGATCTCGCTAGTTCGCCCACCTCGTCCTCCGAGTCCGTCATAACGTGTTCGTTATAAATTCCCCTTGCGACGCGTTTGCTTTTTTCGGCCAGTTCGCGGACCGGTTTTGAAACGCTTCTGGAGATGGCCATGCTGCCTAAAAATGTTATCAATAATCCGCAAATTCCTATGAATATAAGCATCGTCCGAAGCATATAAAACGGCTGAAGCGCTTCTTCGAGAGAGTGTTGTGTCATAAGCCACGCGCCGGTTTTTTCATCGAGCAGTTTCGCCTGCACCAGAAAACGCTCTGATCCGAAGGAAAACACGGAAATGTCTTTTTCAAATGAGGTTTTCGGAAGTATTTTTGTCCACTCCGGCCGGTAATTCTGTGGAATGGTGGAAGCGCGGATCATCGGGGCGGAGCCCGGCCCGAGCTCGACTATCGAAATATCCGAAGGAACGATCTTTTTAATATTTTTTAATAAATTGTCATCCACGCGAAATCCTATACCAAAACATACTATAGGGTCCGGCGCAAGGATCGGAACGATGATGATGCTGTAAAGCTGATCTCCGAGGTTGACGAACGAAGATTGAGGTTTCTGGCTTTCCTCCGCTTTTACGATCAGGTCGGGATAAGGGAAAGGCGTTTTCGAAAATTTTGATCCGGGCGTATCCACGAGGATCTCATGTGAATCATCGATGGATAAAAGCATGATAAGATCGGCTCTGGTCCGCTGCAGAAGGCTGGTCATAGCCGATGAGACCGTTTCCATGTTTCCGCTGGAAAAAGCCTGCTGGAAGGCGTAATCTTTTGACAGCATCGATGCCGCCTGACTATGCGCTTCGAGCCTTGTGGAAATAAAAGAGTCTATTACGCCGGAACTGAGTTTTAATTCCGTTTCGATCTGATTTCTCGCGTTGATCTCGTGGACGCTGTTTATCGATAGAAAAACCAGGCCTCCGACGATCAGAAAAAGGCTTGCGAATACGAATAAAAGTCTTGACTGAAGGCTTTTAAACCGGAAAAACTTCACTAATAACCACCCTGGCCCCCGATGATATTTTTAGAGGGAACGATCTCTTTTTTCAATTCGACCGATACGTCCACGGAAATGGCTTCCGAGAAATTCTTTTTTTCATCGAGGTCGATAGACTCCGGCAGGCCTTTTCCGACGATTTTTTTTAACCGCGGGTGCCAGAATACAAGTTTGTATTTTCCGGAGGGGATATTTGAGATATGGATAGTGCCGTCAGCGGATGATTTAGAAAAATAAGGGGTGTCCGTAACGAAAATATATGCTTTCATCCAGTCATGGATATTGCAGCCTATGACGACTACACCGGGTTTATCGAAGAGGACCGGTTTCGGTTTTTCCTCTTTGTAAAGCGGAATATCGAAGCGTTTCGGCTGTGAAAATGAATAGACGTGGTGCTGGACCGTGTCGTGATTTGGAAATTCGACGTTCGTGCCTGCTTGAATAACCGTAACGCGCGGCGTGAATTCTTTATCCTTCTGATTTATCTCGACGGTCTTTTGAGCCAGACCCGTTTCGGCTATCGTTTCATTTTTTAGCGTCGCTATCGCGTCCGCTACCAGATCTCCTTTGATATCCGTTACCTTCAATTTGAAATCGGCCGCCTGGACTGGCGAGATCATACATACCGACAACAATATAATTAAAATTGAATATTTCACCTGTCGGCCTCCTCTAAAAATTTATGCTGTACTGGACCGAATATATTGAATTCGGATAGGACAATGAATTTTTAACCGTTTTATAATTTTCGTAGCCGAACCGCCATGACGATCTTTTATCTGGCGTGAAGACTGCTCCGAGTTCGTATTTAAGAGTGTCGGCGTCCGAAACTTTATACATCGCCTTCATTTTTCCCTTCCAGCCGGGCCATGTGTGCATTACCACATAAGGGCTGAAACTATAATAATCTTCCCATCCGTGGATAGTGACGTCGCCTTTGCGTTTCATGACGCCCCATGTGAGGGCCCAGCTGTTATCCATTGAGTACTGCCCGCGGACGGCGGCTGAAACCCCTCTCTGGTTGAATACTTCGGTTTTGTCTCCGTGCGTGCTGTCTAAAGTTAATATTCCCGTGATTATATTTTTGAGGTCGAGCCGTTTTCCGTATTCCAGCTGGACGAGCGAGAGCCAGCGGTTGTGAACGTCGTCGTTTTTGTAGAGTTCTTCTCCGGTTCCCGCGCTTATCATCCACCAGGGCGCCATGTGCCCGAGGCCGAGTTTTCTGCGGTAAGCGGCCCTCACGCCGTAGTAAAAGCGGTCGTGCGATGAAAAGGACTTGTTTTTATGATCTTTCAGGTTGAGTGATAATATCCAGCGTTTGCCGGGCGCGTCTTCTTTTTCAGCGCCGAGTTTTAAGGCGGTTTCAATTCCGCTGTCCTTTATTCGCCATTTTTCATCGAATTCCTGCGTGATATTGCTCTCGCTGACATATTTGACCGAGACGGTTCTGTTGAATTCCCAGGCTTCCGATTTTCCGAGACACATAAATATTAACAGGATTGCGGTCAACGTGATCTTTTTCATAAAATTAAACCTCTTGATTATTTTAATCGGCGGATGAGGCGCCTCAATGATCTAAATCGTATGCGGTTATAATAACATATTATATTAGGAGAGTTTTATTGTCAACATTTATTAAAACGGCATCCAAATTATTTTATGGAAAAATATAAACGGATGTGATAGAATTTGAAACGGTTTATACAAATAATTACGGCATCAGACATCCGCTGTTAGAAAAAAAGTAATTGATATTGTTTTGATTTTTTCAAAACGCGAATGCTCAGCCAAAAAAACTTTGATGTGATCTCTGTTATTGGTTATATGTCGTGAAA
Organism: uncultured bacterium; assembly: GCA_964551445.1. Lineage (GTDB taxonomy): Bacteria > Muiribacteriota > UBA9980 > UBA9980 > UBA9980 > DAOPXV01. The sequence continues at coordinate 104,741 of CAZKCG010000006.1, forward strand.
GGCAATTAATTTTAATTTTTTCCGAAAAAATGTCACTTTTGTTTTGTGATAGTGTCTAATTATCATGAGGTTGGATGTTTATCAGATCGTAAAGTAACAAGGAGATGGCTTGAATGAAAAAAAAATATAAAATTATTGCGAACTTTGCTTTTGTTTTTACTGTCGTATTTATAATGCTCTTCTTTTTCTTTTTAAAAAACGATTGTTTCGCCCGCGACCTTTTTTCTCAGGATGTTTTTAAAAGCGTCAGGGATATTGCCGCCGAAGGAAAAAATCTTCTCAACCCGGCCCCGCCGCCCGTGAAAAAAAGTAATTCCATTAGAATAGTTACCTATAATCTTCAGGGCGTCAGCAGTTTTTTCAAAACATCATCTCTTGCCGGAGTGGTCAAAAACATAAACGCCGATCTCGTTTTTCTAACCGAATCGGTAGCCGGATTCGTGATATACCCGAATCAGCCCAGGATTATAGCTAACGCGGGTAAATATCCGTACGATCTTTTCAAGGGAAATATCAGCATATGGACATATCTCGAAAAAATGGGGAACGCGGTTCTAAGCAGAACGCCAATGTATGCAACGGTTCTCAAAGACCTTCCCAAAATACGCAAAGACTCTGAATTGCGCGGCATAGCCGTCGCCAAAACAAAGGTCAACGGCCGTGAGATCGTATTGATATGCGCCCATCTTTCGAGAGGCATGCACAAGGACGAACGCATAAAACAGGTTGAATTCCTGGCTGAACTCATTAAATCAAATTATGCCGATACTCCCGTGATACTCGCCGGCGATTTTAACACCACGCCCGGGGAACCGGACGTCTTAAAGCCGATCACTGATATAATGGACGACGGTTTTCTCTATCTTGCTGGCGTTAATAAATTAAACACGGCAGCCGGAGCGACGATCCCTTCAGATAAACCGACCGTAAAATTCGACTATATATTCCTGTCGAAAGGCAAATTCAATATAAAAAGCTTTCAGGTATATCCTTCAGTGGTTTCAGACCACAGGCCTTTTGTGGTCGACGCGGAATTGAAATAACGGCGATGTATTGAATTAAAGGCTTGGAATCACAGTTTTTTAAGTGTATTGAAAAGCGTTTGCGGCCGGATTTTCAGAAAGTCGAAAAAAGCAATTATAATAAAAAATATAAAAGTGATCGGAGAGGTGAGTGGTATGAGAAATTTTAAAAGGTTTTTTCTGACCGGTTTTATAATTTTATCTTTTATGATTTGGCCGTTCGGTGCCGGACCTTCTTTTGCGAGCGGCCTTTTTAACCAGGACATCGGATCGGACGTCGGATCGATAACAAAGGTCGGAGGCGAGGTTAAACCTAAACTTTTATTGGTTTGCGACTGCATGCACAGCGTCGCGAAGGACCGCGTGTTTTTGAACAAGCTGAAGGCCGAACTTGCTAAAAAAGGCTATTACACTGAAGTTTCGAAATATCACAGCATCGCGAACAACCACATCCTGACTATAAAAAATTGCCCTAAGGGGTACTGGGTGGTCTATGGCGCGTGTCTTTGCTCCGGGACCTGGCGCGATCTCAATATCGGCATAAATAAAGGATATCTCAGGGGCGCGTGGAAGGCCAATGAAATAAAAGGCCTTGTTTTCGTAAACCTTTCTTCTCTTATGATAAAGAACCTTAAATTCCTTAAACGCGCATGGGACGATAATTTTTCACCAAGATCCTTTACCGGTATAGAAAACCCTTATCAGTATCTTATAAGCGCCGGATTCAAAGTCGCGGAATCGTCGATGTACAATAAGTACGTCATTGACGAAAGAAGGATCCCGTATCTTGCCGACGAGATAATAAAAGCGGTCGGCGGAGAACCGGGGAAAAACACGGCATCGGATATTGCGAAAGATCAGGCCGATGGCGTATCAGGAACCGTCGATCTTAATATCCGCTCGCAATTCGCTTCCGAGAACGGCGAGCTCGGAAACGTTTCCGGCGGTCCCGCTTCGCTTGGCATGATAATGGAATATTATGGTTTGAAAAGATCGACTCCGGAACTTGCAAAACTTTGTCAGACCAGAAGCGTAAAAGGAACCGGATTCAATGAAATGGCCTCGGTCGCGAAGAACCTTGGTTTCGATAAAAGCCGCGTAGCCACCGGATGCAGCATAGACTGGTTAAAAAGCATGACCGAAGCAGGGAAACCCGTTATGGTACATGTGAATACCGCAGGATTCTGGCCGCAGGGCCATTATATGGTAGCTACAGGCGTGCGTGACGGAAAAGTTATCGTGGCCGATCCGTGGACGGGCCGTACCAACTCATATTCCGTCGCACAATTCAAGGCGATGTGGGCTACCAGGCAGAACCGCGCGATAATAATTGAAAAGACGGGCGCCATAGCGAAAGCTCCGACCGCCGCGGTGAAAACTCCTGCTGCCGTTGCGGCAAAAGTCCCGGCTTCCGTATCGAAACCAGCTTCCTTGGTAACGGCTTCAAAAAAAGCTGCCGGAAATCTGAATGTTCCGGAAAGGGCGCAGAGGGCCGCCGCGAATGGAAGCATGGGAAAATATTACTGCGGCCCGACATCGCTCGGCATGATAATGCAATATTACGGCGTCGATAAGGCCACGAAGACCCTCGCCAATCTTTGCGGCACCGGCACAAACGGAACCGGATATAACGAAATGGTTTCGGTCGCTAAAAAACTCGGGTTCGGCGGAAGTTACGTCGCCACCGGGAAAAGCGTCGATTTTCTTAGAAGCGCGACCGACGCGGGTAAACCCGTACTGGTACACGTCGATACTCAAGGGTACTGGCCGGGCCATTATATGGTCGTTACAGGCGTTCATGACGGACGCGTTTATCTTAACGATCCATGGCGGGGCGGCGCGCGTTCATATACGATCGCCCAGTTCAACGCCCAGTGGGCGTCGAGGAATAACCGTGTCGTAATGATCCAGCGTTGATGGGAGCGGGTTCTTGTGAAACTTCGGATAAATATTAAAAGTTAATATACAGGCGCTTTCCGGCCATCTGAAAATGACGGCCGGTCAGCCTTTAAAAAATGATAACGATTTTTTAAAATAACGAATGGAGTGATATCAATGAAAACGAGATCGATGGTTCTTATTTTTATGTGTTTGCTGTCGCTGGCGGCTGTTTCCGCGGCGTTTTTATATCCCGTATCCGCGCTTGCCGCGGTCCCGGCAAGTCCGGTTTTTGAAAAACAGGTCGGCACCGGCGACTCCGTCGAAGCCGGTCAGCTTGGCGAATGGATAGTCGAGGAAGAAATGCCCGATTATGATAAATTTTATTATCCCGCGGCGTTTTGTTCCGATGAAAAAAACGGATTGATATTCGTTCTGGATTCAGCCAAAAACAGAATATGCGCGTATGGCCTCGATGGGAAAGACGCGGGCGAAATAAAGGTCCCGTATGAGTTCCTGCCTATCGATATCGCCTGGTCCGCGAAAAGCGGCACTATTTTCGTCGCTTTCTCTGACAGGCCTCAGATCGCGGTATTAAATATCGAAACGAAAAACGGGATCGCCCTTAGATCACATAAACTTGCCGATCTGGTTGGGATAAACGACCGGGCGCCGGGGATCCAGAATATATGGTTGTGCGCATCTTCAAAAGATAAAGAGGATATTCTCCTGGTTTACTTCAATTCCTGTTATGATTCCAAAGCCGCGGCATTTATATACGGCGGCGAAAAGCTCTTAAAGTTATGTGCCATTGACGTGAAAACCGGTGATATCGAAATGTCTTATCTGGCGGCGTCTAATGAAGAACATTCGTTTTATAATTTTTATATGAACGGCACGGTTGAAGCCGGTATTTTTACGATGGATATTAAAACTAAAAAGACGACGAAAAATATCCTTCCCGGCGAATTCCTGCCTAAAGAAAGCGGAATGCAATGCGTGGCGTGCCGGCCTGTCGGAGGCGACGCCGCCGGAAACATCTATATTGAAGCGCATTTTTCAAGCGGCGAGATATCCGGGAACGCTTATGTCTATAAATTCGATAAAAACATGAAACAGCTAGGAAAAACTGAGGTGTTCACCTCGCCTGAAATGCTTTCCAACAGGTTCATTCATGTTGACGCGTCAGGTTCGGTCTATTATATGAAACTCGATATAAAAAACAGGAAGATACAATTTTATAAATTCGTGATATGACGGCTTTAAAGAGCCTTGTAAGTTTCATGATCATGAATTTGGAAAGCGTCGTGATAATAGTTATATCACCGCTGGTATCCAACAAAAAAGAAGCTGAATGAAAGATATCCGCGCAGGGATATTTGTGATGCCGATGCGTTACGGAAATGTCGAAAAAGGATTCATATTGTATTTCGCGATAGGCATAATGATGCTTATCGCGGTTCTGATATTTGCATATAATACATTCGTCAGAGGCGACGCCGCACTTACTTTTCACGTCATCGACGCCGAAACTTCAGACGCCGTAACTCAATCAGCGATGAACATAACGGTCAGGGAACTATTCGAAAATATAAACGATATCGACGTTATCGTCGGTAAAAAAACATATCTTGACCTCGGAAAAAATCCGTTCATAAAAATATACAGGGATAAATACCGCGGTTCCTTCTCGATGGAAGCCTCGTTTACCGCGCTTACCAAATTTCAGTTTCCAAAGAGCGCGTGCCTTAAGTTAATGCCGGACCCGAAAGAAGGGTTCGGGACGATACTTATAGAGGTCGTTACGAGCTATAAGGGCATCAGGCGTTATATGAAGGAAGTAAGGGAATACAAGCTCGTAAATATAATCCCGCCTGTATATTCTCATTTTACCTTATTCGTCAGGGACGCCGGAAAAGACGGACAGCCTCTTAAATATAACACCGTTTTATGCGGCGATGACGGCAAGTGCGTATCGGATATAAAACCTTTGTTTATTAATAACGGCAGCAGTTACACGCTTCCGCTCGAAAAGCGCGGCTGGGTATTTTTGGGCGGCGGCCGGGTCGTTTTGAAGCTTGGCCAGGGATACGGCGATTGCGGCGAAGCTTATCATCTGATCCAGGATCCTACGCGCGTTGATCTTCCGACGGATGAATTCGTGATAGTAAATCGCTACACGGGTTTTTGGGATGGACTTAAAAATGAGGAAAATATAACGGGCAAGGTAAAGGATTTCCGCTCGTCTTACTTTAAACTCTTCGCCGATGAAAAAGATCCTTCGCTCACTCTCGTCCTTGGCGATGTTTATCGCGCTTTTATAAGATTCGCGGCCGTTTTTGAAGTGATGAACGGAAAGATATTTAATCCGGCGATCCTTCCCTGGGTTCCGCCCGGAACCGATGGCGCTACTCTTCCGATATCGGATAAACTTGAAATATTGCTCGAGGATTATAAAAATTATTCGAAATATATGACCAATATCATTATTTCACCGTACAATAATTCTTTTGATTTTTTATACGGCCTGAAGCTTGAAAGCCGCCCTCAGACAATGCCTCCCGAATATCTCAAAAACGAGTTCAGATCCGTTCTGGACCCTTCCGTTGAGTTCTATCCGAATGACGGGAAGGTCGATCTGTCGTCGGATCTTGAAAAAGATTATTTTATGGGGAATTTGAATTCGGTTGATATTACTGATTATTTTATGGATCGCGCCGGAATGGTTTTTAATTCGGAAGCCGACCTTAAAAATTATTTGAAAAATACCGGCGGACGGGTATGCGGGATCTATCTGGTCAGATCCGTTCTTGATCTTACGGGGGTCAATAAGTTTTCCGGCGGCGGAATTATCATCGCTGAAAAGGATATATCGCTTTCGAAGGCCGAGAGCGACCTTCCGTTGAGTTTTGTAAGTCTTAACGGAGATATAAGCCTTGCGGGCGAACTTTCCAATATCTCCGCGACGGCCGTGAATGGAAAGATAACAAGCTCGCATTCGATCAGCGTTAAAGGTTTTATTGCGTGCGCTAAATTTGATCCGGAAGATAATAAACAGGGCGGAAGCATAGTTTATGCTCCTGATTTCAACCCGCGGTCGGATAATTACAAAAAATTTAAAAAAATGATGATGGCGCCCAACCCCAATTACGTGATGAAAGGGTTCGTGAAATGATGAGCGGTTATTTTATGGAACGAGATCGTATGAAAAATGGCGGCTTTGGAAGTTTCATCGAAATTCTCATAGCCGTCGTGATAGTCAGTATGGGGGTGTTATCGGCCTTCATGCTTTTAAGATCGAGCCACAAGGAAATGAAATTGAGCAAGGAATTTATCGCGGCGTCAGCCGCTGCCGGAAGAATACTTGAGACGATGAAAGGGATCCCGTACGACAAATTTTCGCTTACAAAGGGAATGACGGGAATAAAAAGCATAGCCTTTTTAGGCGAAATTGATGATAAGATAAAAGGGCTTGACGATTTCGCGGCAATGGTCGGTATCGAAGAGCAGGCCGGGGTCAAGGTTATAAATATAGAAGTATCGTGGCGGGCAAGGGGGAAGGAATCTAATGCTGAAGCCAGTAAAATTGAATTCACGCTTTTTAAGACGCCGTTTTAAATTAAAAAAAGCCTTTACGCTGGTTGAGATCCTGGCCTGCGTCGCGATAAGCACGATGCTGGTCACCGTTTTGTGGCCGATGTTTTCCAATACTTATACAAGCGTCAGAAGCGGGACCGAACACGTTAATATAACCAGGTATTTCAGGTTGGCGATGATGTATATGAAGGATGACATAGCTAATTCGGTCTCGATCGGTATAACCGGGAATTCCCGTGACGGCATTCAAATCAAAAAGATCGTCAATATCGACGGCGGCGGCGTTCCAGGTTTCAGCAATGTGACATATTCGAACGAACATGGAAGCATAAAAAGAGAAGAAAATGGCGTCAAAACGATCATCGGAGATAACAAACAGGCGGAGATAAATTTTGCGGCGCGAAAAAAATTCATTGACGGGCCTGATTTTTCAAAATATGAGGTCAGTATAATGCTTTTCGGAAAAAATTCCAAAAATGAAAACGAGGTTGACAGTATCGAGGTTATAGTCACGCCTCAGATGATGATAAAAAACAAGACTATAACATGGATGCCAAACCCGGCTGCGGCCTCTGATTAAGGGCCGTTAAAAAAATCGATACATGCTCCGGCGAATAAATTTTTTAAAAATAATTTTAAACTTTTCGCCTTTAAATGTGTCTAATTAAATCAGAGACGGAAAAAATAACGGAACCTCATTTTTATTCTGGAGGCGGCTCATGAAGAAAAAAATTTGTTTTTATATAATGATAATTTTTATGGCGTTCTTTCCCGCGGCCGCCGAATGCGAGGATAAAAGCGTTGGAAAGCAGTTCAAGGCCAATCCCTCGGCTTCCATGAAGCCGTATCATATAAAAAACATAGAGCCTTTGAGCGGCGCGAGCTCTGAGGTGATAGTCGAAAAAGAGGTCAGGGACAACGTTTCGCTTCAGAACAAGGCGGGTTCCTGGAGCGAGGCTGGTTTTACCATCCGTCCTATCCGGAGACAGTATCTGGAATCCAGCGATATGGCTCCGGCAAATGACCCTAAAATAAAGGCCGCCGCCGATAAGCTGAAGGGCGCGACGCCGGAAGAGACCGCGAAGAATATATTTAAATTCGCCAATAACGGAACCTCATTTCAGTACTATTTAAACTCGAAAAAAGGCGCCATAGGCGCGCTGGAATCGAAACAGGCGAATTGCTGCGACCAGTCGCATCTGGTGGTCGCGCTTTTAAGAGCGGCCGAAATTCCGACGAGATACGCGCATTGTAACCCTTGCAAGTTCACAACGAGCGGAATGGTCGTCGGCCACGTGTGGCCTGAGGCTTATATCAACGGAAAATGGACCATAATGGATACGACGAGCAGCCAGAACGAGGTCGGCCGCGCCAACAATTTCAAGATCATGGGAACACCGAAATATTATTCGAAACTGCCGTTTTAAAAAAATAAAAAATATAGTATAATCGGCGCCGGAATTTAATTAAACAACTGGATGAATTTTTAATGCGCGATGAAACGCCGGCCACATTGGACAAGATGATCGAAAAATACGGAAAATACGTTTTCGGAGTTATCCGTTATTTATTATATGGCGAGCCTCATGAAACTCACGAAGAGCTTTATCAGGAAGTCTGGATGCGCGTGTGCAGAAGTTTCGGCGATTTCGAGGCGCGGTCGAAGATAACTACTTATCTTTACGTCATAGCGAAGAACACGGTGTTTTCCTTCCTTGAAAAAAGAAAGCGCGAGAGGACCGAAAGTATCGAAGAATTAAAGGCCGAACCGAAGGCGCCGGAGCGCGACGAAGCTATGAGATTGACTTTAAAAGCCGCCGTTGACGGCCTTTCGGAAGAAGAACAAAGACTGCTTTTATGCAAATATACGCTTGCGATGTCATGCAGAGAGATAGGCGAAGAATTATCCCTGAGTGAAGATAACGTGAAACAGAAACTTCTAAGGCTTCGCCGCAAGATGCGTGAGATCCTTGGCGATTGCTTTTAAGAGAGGTGAGGATATGGGCGATGTCGAAAAAAAATGCTCCGGCATGGAAGATGAGATAATATTATTTATTGACGGCGAGCTTTCCGAAGCGGAAAAGCGAGGCATTGAGAGTCATCTGGCGTCTTGTCCCGCATGCAGCAAACTGTATGAAAGTTATGCGAAATTGGATAAGACGGTTTCAGGTATCTTCGTTTCTGCGCGCCCTTTGCCGGAAGTCAGGTTCGAGCCTTCTTTTATTCAAAGGATCATGGAGAATTTAAGAAAGTTTGTCTCTTCGCAGCGCTTCGCTTTTTCAGCCGCCGCTCTTGCCGCGTTGTTATTCTCGGCGTTTCTTCTCTACAGTGGATCCGCGGATAAAAAGCATTTTCCATCAGCCGTTTTAGGCAGATTCGTGTGTCCGGCTTTCCAGGCGTGGGTTGAACCCGCACCACCCGCAGACCATTTCAGCGCCGGTGAGATAACGGACGGCATGACGGTCAAAGCGGGCGGTCCCGGAACTTTTTCATCCGAAAAATTCAGCGTTATATTTAAAACGGGATCTTGTGCGAAGCTCGGATCCGCCGGAATAAAACTTGCGGCCGGCGAGATTGACATAGATTATTTCAAAAAGCAGGCCCCGTTGAATTTTGAAATAACTACGCCTAACTCCCGTATCTTTATCAGGGGAACCAAACTGAAAGTGCGTTATAACGGTTCTATTACCGATATCTCCGTTTCCGAAGGCGTCGTCGCGGTCATGAAAAAAGAAGGCGAATTGATCCTCGGCGCGGGCGATGGCGCTATCGTGAAAAAAGAAGGCGAGCCCGAGCGTTTGATAAATAAGGACGTTCATTTGGAACTGAAAACAAATGAGGCTGAACTGAAAAAAAATAATGATCATAAAGTTCCGGATGCCATTTCGCGTATCGTTGAAAAACATGAAGGAATTGAAACCGCGGAAACCATAGTAAAACAAGTGTATGAAGACACGCAGCCTGTTATCATCAAGAATGGTCCGGGAGAAAAGATCCTCGATTATGAGGTCGATATTAACTCGATGGATGAGAAGACCAGGCGGCTGTTTTTTAATAATAAACCGAAATAGGGCTTTCATAGATAAGTTTGAATTTATGATTGTCCGGTTCTCTCTTTAAGCGGAGCCTGGATCAAATTTTTTTATATAGTTGATATTCGATGATCTGCTTTTTTATTTGGGCGTACCTGCTCAATAACTCGGCCCGGCTCAATTTTTCGTCGCTCCAGAAAAAGCAGCGGTTCTCATTTAAAATGGTATGGGCATTCTCTATTTTATATAAAACTCTTTCGACTTTTTTAAGCGTTTCGCGAGTGCAGCTTTGGCCGCTGACGTCATCGTGGATATCAAGTACATAAGATCTGAATGATTCAATGCCGTATAATTTTTCAAGGGCTGCCTGCCCGGAAAGTCCGGTTTCCCATTGCCTGATAAAATTCAGCGTCCATTCGACGACATCGTTGTCCGCTTTATTTTCTTCGAGCCAGCGGACTTTTTTAATGTAATATTTAACGGCGCATTCTTTTTCGGCGCTATAAACGGTCAGGGCGGCCTTTATACCGAATTCTTCTTCAATATCCATTAAATATTGCATGAAGCTTCGGGTCTCAAATCTTTCGACCGGATGAAAGATCGGGTTCTCCATTCCGTCAGGATTAAATTCTCTCAGGGGATCATAAGGATACATATATCCGAAATCGAATAAACGGATCGTTCCGTCTTTTTGCGCCAGCAGGTTTCCCGGGCAGAGGTCGAATTCGAAAAGGCCCGCTATTTCTATATGATAAAGTGTGTTGAAAAGATCGTCCAATGTCTCGCGCGAATATTTTTCTATCGGCTTCCCTTCGATCCAGGGCGATAATATGATCCCGTTATTCAAACTTGCGTATGCCGTATCGACTATCCCCAAATAAGCTCCGGCGTTCTCTTTCTTTAACTTTTCAAAATCGCGCCTGCGCTGGATCTCGTTTAAAAACGAGGTCTGGCCGTCGATATTTTTAACGAGTATCTCTTCGCGCTTCTTTTTTAAGTTCCAATAAGAACCGTTGATCTTCAATTTATAAATATCGGCCGTTAATCCCGAACCGATGTGGGTTTCAACATATTGCGAACCATCCCCGATATTAAGAAGTTCAGATATTCCGACCGGCAGGTTATTGACATCGCCAACCTCTATTTCAGATCCGCCCGCTAAAATGTCCAGCTGTTCTTTTCTTCTGTCGTCCGCTTTTCCCATATATGCTCCGAACTTTCTGTTGATTTGATCTGACATAATTGTCTTGATTTTAACAAAATTACTGTCGTTTGTAAACATACAAAAAGACGGATAAAAAAAGTAGTTGAATTTTTTTCTCTGTTATGTTAATATTGACTATTCTAATCTTCAATGCGGTTGAGATTGGTCTCATCAATTTAATATTCAAAAAAAATATAAAAAGGCTTGAAGGGGCAGGGTTGAAGTTAAGACGGCATGGCGCCATTCGGTGTTTTTGCGGTGACGCTATAGTTATATTTTTCACATTGCGTTTAGCGCCGGGTCGAATTTTTGCGTAAGTGCCGTCCGGTTTTAAGAACTGAAAAAATTTTAAGGATTTTATAAAAATCGAGGAGAACTTTAAAAATGAACAATCTTACAAGGATCATCTGCACCATAGGCCCTTCATGCCATTCCGTCGAGATGATAAAAAAACTTATAAGCCGCGGCATGGACGTTGCGAGACTTAATTTTTCGCACGATCCGCACGATCTGCAGCTTGAGAAAATGAACATGGTCAGACAGGCCTCCAAGGAATTAAATATTCCCGTGGCCATACTCGCCGATATTCAGGGGCCGAAGATCCGTGTAGCCGCCCTTCCGAACGGCCCGATAGAACTGAAAAAGGGCGAAAAAATGACCATAACGACGCGCGAAAATACTTTCGGCCCGGATATAATTCCTACGGTATATAAGAACCTGCCGTTCGACGTTTCGGCCGGCTCAAGAGTTTTACTCGACGACGGCCGCCTCGAGCTTCATGTGACCGAAGTAGTTTCAAATACCGACGTGACATGCGTGGTCGTAAAAGGCGGAATGCTGAAGGAAAAAAAGGGAATCAACCTTCCTAACGTTACCGTTTCGGCGCCGGCTCTTACGGAAAAAGACATCAAAGACATAGAATTCGTTTTAAAAAATGACGTTGATTATATAGCGCTTTCATTCGTTAGAAAAGCCAGCGATATTTTGAGGGTTAAACAGATAATTCACCGCCAGGGAAAAGACACGCCCGTCATCGCCAAGATCGAAAGACACGAGGCCGTCGAAAATTTCGATTCAATTTTAAAGGCGGTCCGAGCCGTTATGGTCGCCCGCGGCGATCTGGGCGTAGAAATATCTTCCGAAAAAGTTCCGCTCATTCAAAAAAATATCATTCAAAAGTGTAACGCCGCGGGGAAACCCGTTATCGTAGCCACTCAGATGCTCGAGAGCATGGTCGATAACCCCATGCCGACAAGGGCCGAAGCTTCCGATGTCGCTAACGCAATAATCGACGGGGCCGACGCCATAATGTTATCAGCGGAAACGGCTACCGGAAATTATCCCGAAGAAGCGGTCGCCATGATGTATAAGATATCGGCCGAGGTCGATAGATATGTCCTTATGAGCAGCCGCGACAGATGCGGCGACCTTCACCCGCAGCATTCCGTGGCCGACGAGCTTTGCTACGCTACGACCCACGCTTCGACGGATCTCGACGCGAAGCTTATCGTTGTGTATTCCGAGAGCGGGCGCACGGCTAGACTTGTTTCAAAATACAGGCCGCGCGTTCCGATCCTCGCGCTTACGACCTCCGAAAAAGTAAGCCGCCGCGTTAAACTTTTCCGTGGCGTCATTCCTTCGCTCGTCGGAAGCATATCAAGCATCGAGGAAATAGTGGCCAGGTCCGAGGAAGCCGCGATAGCAAGCGGTTTCGTTAAAAACGGCGACCACATCCTTATAACCGCCGGCATGCCTTTCGGAAAAGCCGGAACGACAAATATAATGAAGGTACACGAGATCACTCAGGCCGGTATAATAGCCGTTTCCGGAGCAGCGTCAGGCGACAAGGCCAGGCGCGCCGCCATATTTGAAAGCGCCGAAAATTCGCTGAAACTATCCTTCGACAGGTCGAAATGCACGGCCTGCGGAGATTGCGTTTCAGTATGCGCGTTCGAGATATTCGAACAGGGCGAATCCGGCATAACCGTCAACGAGGATAATCTCAATAAATGCACGAAAGATTGCCTTTGCGTAAAACACTGTCCGCATGGAGTTATCGGGATAGAATAGGAAACATAAAAGGAGTTTTTTATGAGCCATTTCGACGATCTTGCTAAAGAATGGGATCAGAACCCGCTGAACCGTGAACGCACGGAAAAATTATATAACGCGATAATCGGGGACACGGCCGTTGCCAAAGACTCGGTTTGTCTGGATTATGGCTGCGGAACCGGACTTCTCAGTTTTTATTTTCAGCCGCTCGTTGAAAAGATATATCTGGTTGATTCGTCAAAAGGGATGCTCGCGGAGCTCGAGTCTAAAATAAAAAAACACGGCATAGAAAATATGTTTCCTCAGTTCATACCCGATACGAGAGGTTTGAAAATATTCAAAAATGTGAATATTTTATACTGCAATATGTCGCTGCATCACGTCAACGACGTAGCAGGATTATTCAACTATTTTCACGGAATGCTGGCGCCGGGCGGGATAATTATCATAGCCGACCTTTTGAAAGAGGATGGAAGCTTTCACTCCGGCCAGCCTGATTTTTCGGGACATAACGGTTTTGACATCAAAGAAATGGAAACGATATTTTTAAATAACGGCATTCAGACCATAAGCTCTGAAATATATCACACCATAAAGAAAAATGAAGGCGGCAGGGAAAAAGAATATCCGCTGTTTTTAATGACCGGCCGCAAGAAACATTAGATATTATCTTTTTATCCAGCATCCGGGGTCTTTCGCGAACGGGTCTCCAGTTTCTGCGTTTGAGACGCATCTTGCGCCGCCTCCGCAGAGTTTCGAATAGGCGCACCACTCGCATCCCGCAACGATGGTCGAGCGGTCGCGAAGTTTTTTCATCAGCGGGTCGTTTTCATAGATTTCGAAAAGGCTTGTTTCAAAAAGATTTCCGCATGATATCGGAAGGCGCCTGCACGGATAAACTGTACCGTCCGGCATCACCGTTATAAGGCTTTCTCCGGCTCCGCAGCGGTATGGTTCGCGCCCGCCGGTCAGAAATTGAAGCGAGCGGCGCATTGAAACTTCGGTGCTCGTAAATAATTTTGAAAAGACGCCGCCTTCGCATCCTTTCATGATATCAAAAAACTCTTTAGCTTCGGAACAGTTAAGCGACATACCCGCGAGGCCTTTTCCGCGTCCTTCGACGACCAGCCTGTCGGCCCATACTTTTTCGGCTCTAACGGTTTTCGCCGTTTTCACGGCCTCCGGAAATTTCATGAAATTTCCTTTATGCGCGGTGAATGAGACCATGGTCCTTATGCCGGCTTTTTTAAGATTGTGAAGAGCTTGTACGGCCAGTTCGTGGCTTCCCTCGCCTCTTATCGAATCATGTGACGCTTCATCCCCTTCGATGCTTATCTGAATGAAACCGGGTTTTAATTCGGCTAGTTTTTCAGCGGTTTTGCGGTCTATCATCGTTCCGTTGGTGAGTATCGCGTAAGAATATTTCCGGCGTCTTTCGTATAACGTTTCGAGAAGTTCGAAAAAGTCCTCTCTTATGAATGGCTCTCCTCCGGTCACGGTTATGTGCGCCCGGACGCCGTCATTCATCTTTTTAAGCGCGGTCCTGTTTAGTTCATATTCCGCCGGTCTCTGTTTTTCAGCGTTCCGGCTCATCCGTGATATAAGTTCCTCAAACTGTTCAAGCACGGCCATAAGCCCCGTGAAATCAATTTCGGCGCTCGTATTTTCATTCTGATAGCAATGGGAACATTTGAGATCGCATCTTTCCGTTATGTGCCACTGCATTAAAATTCCGCCGGGTTCCGGGCCGCATTCAATTTCGCATTTTCTTTTTTCATCGAGCGCGATAAGCGTTCTGAAGAACTTATCCATTAACCGCCTCCGCAGCCCCCGCAGCCGCCCCCGCCTCCGCAGCCTCCGCCCCCGCAACTGCTGCTGCTGCATCCGCTGCTGTCGCTTCCCCCGCCGGATGTTATAAAATAACTTCCGAAAACTTCATATGGCGAACCGATTATAGCGCTGACGCCGAATACTGCTATGATAAAGGCCGGGTCGAAGCCTTCGGGCAGATTTCCGGCTTTAGCCTTATCGAGGGCCCATTTTAATTTTTCTTTTGAGGAAGCCAGAAATTTTCTGCCAAGAACGGTCGATATAGTGAACGGCGATATAACGAAAAACCCCGCGGCGAGAAATATCACGGTAAGAAATACCAGAAATCCTACATTTTTTCCGCGGTATATGCCGAGCGCTATCTTTACGGCCCCGCCCAGCGTGGTCAAAAGAGCGCAAAAAGCCGACCATTGCCAGGCGAGCCCGCTGTCCGCGTCGTTTTTTACAAGCCGGTCTTTTTTCAACCTTTCAACGCCGCCCGCCATGATTTTTTCAATTTCCTGCTGAAGTTTATGGCTGCTTGTGATCTCGGAAGCGGTCGCCGCCAGTTTTAAAAAATTATAAACTATGTTTTCAATTTCATTTTCTCTCGGCGCGGCTGTTTTTACTGAAACAAATTTCATGTCGGCGGCGCTCGAACCGGTTATTTCTATTATTTTCAGGCGCCAGAGCGAGAACACGGCGGTTTTGATCACATGGGCCGCCCCGCCTTCTGTGTAAGCTATCTCATAGGGATCGTAAACGGCGGTATCGGGCGTCGGAAGGTTCTCCGATCCGTCGTCGTCGGCCATCAGTTTCGAAATTATTATTATGGCTGCTGAAAAAACGGAGTAATAAAGTAAATAAGTGGGTCCGGGTATGCTTATTAAGAAATCGATCATATTTGACCTCACTAAGGTAATGTTTAAATGGCATAAGAAAACTATTATTACAGCTTCTGCCGGCTGGCGGACAAAGATAGCGGGAGCGATAGCGCGCCAGATCCATGTGATTCAGGCGATACCGGCCGGGCCGTTAAAAGCGCCTTCAGAAACAAAGCATCCAACCGCTTTGACGTCCGCCTCAATTCCTGTCGATATATCCCGCCAGTTTTTTCGATGCGTCCAGCAATAATATGAACACCGTTTCGGATTCGTCAGGCCCGGGCGATATGTTCATGCGCTTCGCGGCTTTTATTTTTTCGAGATCAAGCCTGGTTATACCGATCCGCTTTTCAGCCTCGGCGAAAACTTCTTCAGCCGCGATGAGTTTTTCAGAGCCGATCGAAAGCGCCGCCCTTAAAGTTTCAAAAAAACCGCCCGTCATTTTAGCTACGCTCTGTATCAATCCGCGGCCGGAGCCGGTTACGAAAGATCTTGTAAGTCTCATGTGTATATTTCTGGCTTCCTGTTCGCAACGCAGTCTTAAATTCTCTTTATTGATCTTTAATGAGGCCAGTATATCCTCGCCGTCTAAAACGATGTATCTGTCACGCATCGACATGAACTTGACCGGAAATACGTCGGCCGATGCCCTCATATCCGCAGCGGTTATAAAAAACGGCGATATGGCGGACATTCTGGCTTCCGATACGGCCGGCATAAGTTCCTTCAGAACGGGGATCGAGATGTTTTCCGCCGCAGCGAGAATATTCATGTCGCTTTTTTCAGGGTTGTAGTGATCTCCGGCAGCGCTGCCGTATAACGTGTATGATAAAAGCTCGAGATCCGGGCTTTCTTTAAGCGCGCCGAGAAATTTGGTCAGAGCTTTTTTCTCCCCGGGGCCGATCTTAAGCGATTCTATTTTATTTTCAGCCATTTTAACTCCTTATTTTATGGAATTGATCATTTCGAGCATTTCCGGAAGTTTTATGTAGCCCTGGATCTCTTTAGGATAAAGCGCGCCGGAGCTTTCATAAAAAACGATGTAAGGCATGAACGGCGAACTGAATTTTTCCTTTTTTATTAACGCGCCCTTGCCGGATGAATTCGTGCAGTCGAGTTTGATCTTCACGAAGTTTTTTGAGGCGTTTATAAAATCAGGGTTTTTGAATATATCTGAATCCATCTGTTTGCATGGTATGCACCAGTCGGCGTAAAAATCTATGATGACGGGCTTTTTTCCGGCTTTCGCGAGCGCCATGCCCTCGTCGTAATCTTTTATCCAGTCTGAAAATTCCGCGCTGGATATTTTCGAAGGGCCGCCGGACGCGTTTTGAGCGTTAGTTGAAACCGCTTCGTGCCCGTTCGTCCGTCCGTTTCCTGAAAGGCTTATGAATCCAAGCTCGGAAATTCCCGAGGCGAAAAATAACGCCGCTATGAACACGGAGACGATACCAAGGGCTTTTGCCAGATGATTCGCGACCGGTGTGTTTTCATCCACGGTTGAAAAGACGCCGAGAATGACGGCGGTCAGGGACGCGAAAATGCCAGCGGTTATAATGAGAGCAGCTTTCGCCATTACGAACTGCATGAAGTAAAGCGTGATCCATAAAAGCACCAGGCCGAAGAAGTTCTTCACGCGCACCATCCACATTCCGGATCTGGGCATGAAGCGCGCGCCCATGGCGAAGACGAGAAACAGCATTCCAAGGCCCATGCCGTATGAAAAAAGCATTATGAAACCTATCGGTATCGATTTAATGGCTGAAACGAATATTAAAAGCGAACCAGCGAAAGGCCCTACGCAGGGCGCCGCGACAAGCCCCATAGTAAGCCCCATCGTAAACGCCCCGTAAAATCCCTGTTCGGACTGGCCGACCTTTGACATGACGGCGTCCGGCATTTTAATTTCATAGAACTCGAACATCGCGCCCGCGAAAAATAAAAGCAGCGCGCAGACGAATCCGACTATCCACGGGTTCGCCATAATGGAACCCATATCGACGCCGAACAATGTGACGGCGACGCCGAGTATCGCGAAAGAAAGCGCTATCCCGACGACGAAAGTGAGCGCGAGTGAAAATGTCCTGGCGCGGGAATTTTCTCCCTGGTTGGCGAAAAAGGCCACGGTTATCGGGATCATAGGATATACGCACGGCGTCAGAGACGATACGAGGCCCCAGAAGAACGCTATTAGTATGGCGTAAATGAAGCTTTCTTCATAAAATTTCATGAAAGTGCTCTTTGAACCGGAGTTTTTTGAGACCGATCCAGATCCGGGCTGTTTTTTTTCATCGACGACGCTGCCGGTTATATCAGAAGTTTTTTTGGCGTTAGCCGGATCGTTACTAATTGCGGGTGTTTTGCCGGCATTAGCAGCGTCTTTGGAGATTTGCGTTTCCGGCGTCGAGCCGGATGAATTTTTATCCGTGCCGTTCGCCGCGGTCGTTTTGACTATAAAGGAATTGCTGCCGTTCGCCGCATTAGTGCTTTCCGGAGACGCCGGGCCGCCGGTCTGAATGGGCGCGGCCGCTTTAACGCTGAGGGATATCTCAAAAGTTTCCTTCTGCGGCGCGGTGCACATATCGTCGGTGCAGGCCTGATATTGGACCTCGACCGGTATTTTAACGCTTTTGCCGGCGTGCCTGGGATTTACGGATAGAAGTATCCTGGCTTCCGCGCTGTCTTCGAACAATAAAAGATCTTCGCCCATTATCTTTTTTTTCAGCGGTTCCGGGAAAGCTGTTTCATAAGATACGGCGTCTTCAGCTGAAATTTTAAAAGAGACGGGGACCCCGGTTTTATCGCCGGGAGCATAGATATGATAGGGTTTTTCAATCTTTATTCTTACGAGGACCTCGATCGTTTGGCCGGAAGCGGCTTCCACGGTTAAAACCGCTGCCGAAAAGGATGCCTGGCCGGCGCATGCGTCTGAAAACATTGGAAAAGCCGAAAAAAATAAAAAAAACAGCAATGAAATAAGGTTTATGATACTTTTGAAATGCATTTTATGTGTTCTCCTAGCGTTAAATTTCGAATATAAGCTTATTATATTATACATATATAGAAAAAAAATGTCAATAAAAAGATGACCTTAAGCGTTATGATACCATTATCTTAAAATATGGCCGAAAATTTTTTTTCGACGCGGAATGTAAGAAAGACGGATGGTTTGAATAAGTTATCGATGCCCGCGACGTGGCGTTTTTTTTGACAAAGGTCTTTTTTTCTGGTATAATCATTACATCATTTTAAGAAAGAAGGTATTTAGTATGAAGAATAACTTTTCTTTTTCGGGTTTAATGAAGAAAACCCTCGCTATACTTGTAGCAGTGCCTATAGTTTTAACCGCTTTTACGGGCGCCGCGCTCGCGGATAAACCGACGACATATTTAGCGCCCAAGTATCAGGACATCCCTTTCAAGGCTGAAAACGCTTTTATATCGGTGGCTCCCGCTATGGACGCCGCCACTCAGAACCCTTCGATGGTCCAGGTCACCAACGAATGCGAACTTCTCGAAGTTGCAAGCCCTAAAGGATTTAAAGTAGGCGTATTTGCCGGCGGCGGAGACTACGCTAAAGACGTTATTCCCAACCTGATGAAATCAGCTGAAATGCTTGATTCCGCAAAACTCAGGATCATAGCCAGAATGGTGAAACTCCAGCTGATAACTGAATCAGGCAACGCAAGATACGCAGAATTCTATAAAAAATTCGTTACCGCCCCGATCGCCATGTTCGTAGGCCTTAACGCCGGAACCGGCCCCGCATGCGCTCCAATGGCATTATATCTCCCTTTAAAAGACGGAACCTCATATTTCTTCAACACCGTAACATTCGTCGAAGATATACCCAAAATGTTCATGATCGCCGACGCTATCAATAACGATACCTTCGATCTCGTAGTGGCTCACGAGAACGCGCACGGCATTATGTTCGACATGTACGGCTCGCAGATGAAAAAAGTCGAAAAGAAAAGCAATCTCGGTCATGACGGCCCGGTTATATCCGACCGCGGACTCGCTTACATCGAAGGATGGGCTGAAGCTTTTGAAGCTCTTTACGGCCCGACCAACCCTCTTTTGAAGCTGAAAGAATCGGAACGCGAAAAATACAGACTTTCCGAATTTTTATTCACGCGTCAGGACCCCGTCCGCCGCGACAGATATATCTGGCAGACGACGAAAAAAAGAACCGGCCTTTTGAAGAACGGCCTCCAGATATTATCGACCGAAGGCGCCGTAGCCGGTATTTTCTATGACATATTAACCTCGAAAGCGATAAAAGACCCTTTCATAAAATCCATCACCATAATGTATAAATTCCGTCCCGTCGATTTCATGGGATTTCTTGAAGGCTTCGTAAAAACATTCCCGGAAGACAAGAACGTGTTATACAGAATATTCCTCGAAGGAACCAACTACGCGACGGTTTCCAACAAGGCGCGCGGTCTTTATTTCGACTACTATCAGGCGAAACTCAAATACGTAAAAAAAGAGATGGAACAGAAAGCCTTCTACGAAATTAAGAACAAATGGACGGCTTTCAAAGAAGATCTCTTCAAAAACGCAATGGAAACCAACAATATCTTCGCGAACGTCGGACCTGACCTCTTCATGAATGTTGCCGTCATTCCCGCGATCCCGCAGGCTAAAGATCTTCACATCAATATATCGACGATCCAGCCCGGCCTCCTTTCGAAATTGGGCCTTACGGGTCTTGCTGACGAAGATATCGACAAGATGATCCAGGCGCGCGAAGCCATGGGCGTTCTTCCTTATAAGACGGCTACCGAAGCTTTGAAGAGCATGCTCGGCGAGGAAAAAGCCAACAAGGTCATCACCGAAAACAAGATAACCGACCTTTAATATTAAAATCGTCCGATCATAAAGACAGGGCGATAACCTGAAAAATAGTCTTAAAAATAAAATATCGAACAGGGGCGCGTAAAATATAATACGCGCCCTTATTTTTTAATCGTTTTTGAAGTTATTTGGTATTTTGAATGATTTTTCCATTGTAAATTCATCGCCTTTCCAAATAAAAAAGGGCCTTCCGGAGAAAGCCCTTTTTGGTGATATATATTGAAAAAATTAGCTGTTCTTCTTTTCGAAGTCGTCCATGAAAGCTACAAGGGCTTTTACGGATTCCATCGGAACCGCGTTATAAAGCGATGCTCTGATGCCGCCGACCGAACGGTGGCCTTTCAAGCCTTCCATTGTGAGAGCCTTGGCTTCTTTCAGGAATTTTTCCTCGAGTTCTTCGGTTTTAAGTCTGAAAGGGATATTCATAAGCGAGCGGCTGTCTTTTCTGACCGTTCCGCGGTAGAAATCGTTCTTGTCGAGGCGGTCGTAGAGTATTTTCGCCTTCGCGATGTTGATCTCCTGCATTTTTGAGAGGCCGCCTATTTTTTTGAGCCATTTGAGAACGAGGCCGATCATGTAAATAGTGAAGCAGGGCGGAGTGTTGTAGAGCGACGGCTCTTTCGCCATGATCTTGTAGTTGCACATCGTGGGGATGTTCTTCGGGCTTTTTTCAAGAAGGTCGTTTCTGATGATAACGACGGTAGCGCCAGCGGGGCCTACGTTCTTCTGAGCGCCGGCGTATATTAACGCGAATTTTTTAACGTCGACGGGCCGCGAGCAGAAATCGGACGACATGTCGCAGACGAGATCTACCTTTCCGGTTTCTGGAAAGCTTTGCCATTCGGTACCGCGGATGGTGTTGTTAGAGGTCATGTGAAGATACGCCGCGTCCGGGCTGATCTCGAATTTTTCAGGGATATAGGTGAATTCTTTGTCTTCGGAAGAAGCGATAACTTTAACGGTTTTGCCGAGTTTCTGGGCTTCCTCGATGGCTTTGGTCGCCCAAACGCCGGTATTGATATAATCAGCGGATTTTCCTTCGGGAAGGAGGTTGAGCGCGACCATCGCGAATTGAAGCGTGGCGCCGCCCTGAAGGAACATCACGGTGTAGTTGTCGGGAATGCCGAGCAATTCTTTCAAGTCTTTTTCGGCTTCTTTTAATATGGCGTCGTATTCTTTGCTGCGGTGGCTCATTTCAAGGACCGAAACGCCTTTGCCTTTATAATTTATGAGATCTTTCTGAGCTTCTTCAAGAACTTCCATAGGAAGGGCCGCCGGGCCCGCGTTGAAATTGTGTATCCTTTTTTCCATTTTGAATCTCCCTCTTTCCGATTTGATTTTACGGCCGGACGAAGATACTCGCATACTTATCGCGCCGCGCCGTTTTTGGTAAATTTCACGGCCCGCCGTCAGATGGCGGGAATGAAAAATGAATATTCGATTAACATTATAAAGAAAAACAACGAAAATGTCCAGAAAAAAAGTGAAAATGTGATGAATAATTTTTATCTTTCGTTATTATTATGACTTACTGAATCGTCTTTTTCTTGACTTATTTCAGTATTTTTTGTATAATTTTCGTAAAGCGATTATAAGGCGGGTGATTTTTATGTTTATTAATTATAGCCGCGTGAACTTTGCAATTGACCGATCACATAATAGAAGATCAGGCTGGACCGTTATCGTTACGATGCTTATGATCCTTTTTCTTATGATCCTCGGTTTCGCCATGATACAGGTATTTACGAACGAGTCGAAATCGGCCGCTAACTACGTCGAATCGACGGTAGCGCATTACCTGGCCGAGGCGGGCATTGAACATGCCATGTACGTGCTTCAGAATAACGCCAATGACTTCGTGAACGATCCGGCGAACCAGGGCTGGAACAAGTTATTCGCGACGAAGAACGAATTTAATTTCGACATCCCCTTTACGGACGCGCGCGATAAGATAACTCCGGGCTGCCCCGAGTTAAATAAACCCCTCGATACTGAAGTTGCTTCAAAAGTTATCAATGGCGCGGTGCTTTCGATCAATATAGCATATAAACTTTCAGAAGAGATCGACCCGCTTCATAAGGTCGGCAGGCTCACCATAACTTCCGTCGCGAAGTATAGAAATATCAGGCGCAAGGTCGAGGTTGAAAAAGAAATATTTCTTTTCAAAGATATCCCCATCCAGTTCGACCATGTTCTATACGTTAACAACCTCATGCATGAGTCCATTCCAGGCCGCCGCGACAAAGGAAACTCGGGTTTCTGGAGAAAGGTCGCCAATTTCGTGAACGGCCGCTACGTTCCTCAGCAATTCTTCGTGAACGGCCTTAAAGTGTTTTTAAGGGATTTTACGATACCGCTTAATAAAGACAAAGATCCTACATGGGTTGGCGCTTTCGAGACCGGCCAGTCGATGATGGATAAACTTTCAAAAAAGAACGTTGATTTCAATGTAGCCAACACCAAGCTTGACAACTACAACGGCATCGTTTCAAGCGTCACCGAGATCGACAGCGGCATCCTTGGCGGAAGCCGCGGAAATACTGACCTTACCGGTTTTGATCCGGCCGGCGTTCTCAGAAAATTTTTCACTTCTATCGGCCTCAAAGATAAAAAAGACAGAAAACCCAACGAACTCTACGGAGATATAAAAAGAGCCTACAAATATAAAGACGCCCTTTACGAAGAGCCATATATAACCCCGGGCTCGGACGGCGATAAAAACTCCTGGTATCACGGAGCGGTCGACGTAAAACCCGATCTTAAGGCTAAATATCCTGAAGATAAGATAATAGGGCTTCTTGAACCCGCGATGTATAAGAGAGTTTCTCAAAAACAGTTCGTCGCTTCAGATCACGTTACTTATCTCATCGGAAAAAAAGAACAGACGCAGGTGGTCAAAAAATACCGCGGCTGGGGCCCCTGGCAGGCGGCTCCTCCATCTAAAGGGCTTCTGGGCCCCATAAAAGATATCTTCGCCATAAAAACCGGAAAACAGGCGGCGCTGGCTAATCCCGCTTTCGCCATACAGCTTCGCGGCTATGAATTCGTCGACGGCGACGTTCATATCGAAGGATATTACCAGGGCCGCGGAACCATAATAGCTACCGGAAATATTTACGTAGGCAATGAACTTTTAAGACATACTGACGATCGTTCGGGGATACCTAACACCTACAAATATCCTGACGGCTACGCTGCGGAAGCCCGCCACGAAGGCGCCTATAACGGCATTCAACTCATAGCGCTTGGAACGCGGCCGTCACCGACGGGCGGCGAGACCGGAAAGATAATCATGAGGACCACCAAGGACCCATCGTTCGCCGAGGAAAACGTGCTCAAGTCGCTCTTTACCAACAAAGACCACCATATAAACATAGAAGCTTTTCTATATGCTAAAAACGGAATAAAATCTGAATTTGGCGATGATTCATGGTTCGGTAATGACGTTAACAAGATGGCGACCATAGTTAAGGGAAACCTCGTATCTGAAAAACTTGGCGTGACCGACGTGAGCCAGTCCCTTCCGGACGAACTTTCGCTGCTTGAAGACCGCGTTTGGACCACCATTTATGAAGATCTCGCGAAATCACAGGATAAAATAGTCGTCGCGATAACTCCTAAAATATCCAGTTACACTCAGAGCGTCGAATAGCTTTAATACTTCAGTATGATCTGAAACGATCGGAAGGCCGTTATGGAAAACAACAAACCTATAATTTTTCTGGCCGTGATATTTGCCATAATTATTTCGGCCTATGGCCTGATAAAGATCATGGCGCCTTCCCGCACTCCCGGAAAGGGTTCCGACCGCACCATCAATATAACGGAAGTATCGGAAACCCCGGCTGCTTCATCTTCCGGCCAGCAGACGCCCTCTAAAAGTTATTCTTCAAGCAATTCTCCGAGGCTCATGTCCGTTCAGGAAACGGAGAACCAGTACGACAGCTACTATCAGGACATGGAAGAACAGCAGCAGATATTAACCGAATCATCCAGAAAACGCCAGGAATTCATCGCGGGCATGAACGGAAAAGCAGGCCAGCTTTTCAAGGAGGGGCTTGATTTCGCGGCCGCGCAGGATTTCGAAAAAGCCATCGACTCTTTTTTAAAGGCGCTTCGTGAAGAACCGAATAACATGACCATAAGGCTTCTGGCCTTTAAAAAACTGGCTGCGCTCTACAAACAGAAAAACGACGACAAGAAGTACTACGTTTCTACTTACAAATACCTTGAGGTGCTTGAAAAGATAGAAAAAGACCCTGACGAAGTTGAAAACATCAGAAACCTTAAGATCGACATAAAAGGCAAATTGGCCACGCTTGGAGAATGACCGTGAAAATATCATTTAATAAAACATTTAACATGAAAATATCCATCCTGCGCTCGCGCGGTATATCTCTTCTGGAGATATTGATGGCGATAGCGATATTCTCTTTTTCCATAATACCGCTTATCATGATCTACCGCTACACCACTCAGGCGAATTTAAAAAGCGTGAACGCCCTTCACGCGGCCAATCTGGCGCTTCAAAAACTCGAAGAATATAAGTTCGGCGGCGTTATGACGCCGATGAACCCGGCCGCCGAGGTCAAAAAATGGGGCGAATATGAAAGGCTGTTCGAGCTTTTAAAAGAAGAAGCCAACCCGGGAACCGGATGGTCTCCTTTCGATCCTAAATGGAAGGTATATGAGCGCCTTGAAGATTACGACGCCATACCATATTTTCCTAATTTTAAAAGGTACGTCAGGATATCGTTCTTTCCGGACGAAAAGCCGGATCCTCTCAGATACACAAGCATCGGCGGTTTCTTTTCGCCTGCATACAAGCGCCTCATGGCCAGAATTCAAATATTCGTCGAGGTGAAATGGGTCGAATCCAGTATTGATAGAGGCGTAGCGCTCAAAGAGCTGAAATATAATCTTTACACTATAGTCACCAATAAGGTTTATCAGTATTAGCCCCGTTTTCGCGGCGGCTTTTTAAGGATGCGTAATATATGCGGTTTAATGAGTTGAATTTAAATAAATTTACCGGAACGGATAAAACCAGGCGCGCTTTCACGCTCGTTGAAGTAATGATGGTCGTCGCCGTTTCAGGCCTTCTATTCATTGTCCTGATGAACTTTTTCAAGGATAATCTTCAAAAATTCCAGACGGCCGATAATCAGGGCGACATTCTTCGCGATACGAGGATGGCACTTATAAATTTCGAACGGGACGTTCGCGAATCGGTCGAGCTTTTGAATTTTGACGATAACGCCAGATACACTAATCTTCAGTTGAAGCGGTACTTATTCGAAGGCAAGAAGGCGAAGGACAAAAAAGAATACGAATACGTCATCTATACTTTCTATAAATACAAACAGAACGTGGCCGGAACGGAAATACCTTTTTCACTCTGTAAAAACACCCTCAAGGACGCTCCTCAGCCGAGCGACGTAGCGATCAGACCGGTGCTTAAGACGGTCGATAAGAAAGGTTCCAATCAGGAGATCGGAATAATCGCTAAAGCGAAAGATGCGTCCAACCGTGAGTTTCAGACCGAACTCGCCGCGTATAATATGCACTACGATCCGTCTTATCTTAATATTCCTTTCCTTTCATTCTCCGACAAAGAAAAAGAAAGGGCGCGCTCGCGCTTTCTCGGTAAATATAATAACACGCTCGTCGGTTTCACCGATAAAAAGCGTATCGTAGCCATCGAGATCACATTTGTAACCAGCGACGGCCGCAGTAATCCGGGCGTTTTTCGCTCTTTCGCCTATCTTAGAAAATCTTTTTACGATAAACTCACCGACGGCGATCTTTAATTTTTAAAATTATCAAAGAGTTTATTGACCGCTTCATTTAAATTTATAAAAATTAAAACATGGAGAATAAAATGATTAGAATGCCAGGGAAAAAGCCCTTTAAATTTTTATGTGTTTACATGATCATCAACTTTATGCTGCTGGTCGCGTCGCCTTATTTTAACGCCGCCAATGCCCAGCAGGCGGGTCAGCGCATCAGCGAAGAGGCAAATTCCACCGTTGAAATAAGCATCGGCGACACCGGAAATCCCGTGGGTGTTAAAATTGACGTCGACGAACCGGTCGGTACCTGGACAAAAACTTCTCCCAACGCTAAAAAAGCTTACGTATGGAGCAAATCCACCGCCGTTTCAACCGCCCGCGCGACCGGCGATGTTTTTAAAGATAACTTTACGCCGCAAAGCATAGCCATAAACGCCGGAGCCGCCTTTGCCTCAAAACTTTACGACCAGTATAAAAAAGGCGAAAAACTCGACATGGCGAGCGCCGCCAAATTCATCGTCAGCGGCGAATCAGTATGTTCGTTCTTCGGCGCCGCTATCGGTGCCACCGCCGGAACCGCTGCCGGAACGCTTATCGCCACGGGCATCCCGGTCGCAGGCCCCGTAATAGGCGCGCTTATGCCGGTGTTCTGCTCCCTTGCCGGAAGCACCATGGGAACTCAAATGGGCCGCGATCTCGACGGCGGCAGAAAGATGTCATTCAAAAAAGCATGGGCCGCTATCGATAAAGGCGACCTTATAGGAAGGACCATAGGCGCAACCATCGGCATGACGCTCGGCAATATGATCTTTCCGGGATTCGGCGGATTCATCGGTTCGGTGGCTGGAAACATAATAGGCAGCAAGGTCGTAGGCCTCATAAGAATGCTCAATGATAAGCTGAAAAAAGGTAAAAATAAATCATCCGCGCCGTCCGCAGGTAACCCTGACGCATCCGCTTCAGTGAACGCGCCGGGATCCGGGTCCGTTATCTCATTTGCTCAGAATTCAGGACTCGCTGGTGAAGGCGCCGCGTCAGACAGCGTAAAAAAAGCGCTCGCCGCTAAAAACGCCAGCTATCAAAAATACGTCGCTTTGATAAATCAGGGTAAGGGCGAATCGGCTGAAGCCGGCGCCGCTATCAACGAATACGTGAAATCGTGCGAAGAATATAAGAAATTAACCGCTAAATAACGGGCCTGCCGGGACCGTTCCGCGCGTCGATCATCTATATGCGCGCCGCCGTAGGCGCGGATGAAAACACGCTCGAATTAATGTGATTCGCCTTATTTTAAAACGGACCATCGTGTAAAAATTCGAAACGGCTCATATAACTATGAAGTTCGTTTCGAATTTTTCTTTAAAATCCTCAAGCCTTTCGCCGTTCAGGTCGAAGCCCAGATGATCGAACATGATACCGGGAATTATTATATTTCTGGAAAGTTCAGCTTCTTCGTTTTTTTGTATATCAAGGCCGCCGTCAGCCGTTTTTGTAATTTTTTGACGCTCGCCGCCGGTCCCGCTTTCCTTATTTTTCAGACCTGTTCCGCCTATCGCAGTTTCAATATCTTTAAACGTCAAAAGTCCTGTGCAGTCTATGTTTCCTTTGAAGTTAACGCTTTTGACCGCCGCCGGTTTTATATTGAGGATATTGTTTTCCAAAAAAACCCGCCGCAGATAATTTTCCGATATAACCGTAGTTAAAGCCAGCGCTTCTGAGCCTTTAGCCGCGAGTTCCCCGTTGATCTCAATAAAACGGTCGAGATCATATGTGCTTATGTCGGAAATGAATATCATTCCGCCAGCGCCTTCGGTCTTTCCGTCAAAATCTTCGAAAGTTATCGTTTTGTTCCGGCTTTTGTTTGATGCCGCGGCTTTATTTTCATTTACCGTAAGTTCAAGTTTTCCAGCGGTTTTTGTGATAAACCGATATGCTTCCGACCTTGACCTGGGTTTTCTGCCGTTGACCGATAAAATTTCATCTCCGGTCCTTATTCCCGCAAGGCATGCCCTTGAATCCGGCGTTACAGCGTGCACGGTTATTTTCGTATCCGGCGGCGCGAGCGGCTCCAGAACCACCGGCGTCCTGCTGAAAGCGTTTATGCCTGAGAGGACCGCAGAAACTCTTTCCGCGTATGATGTGAATTCATCGTAATTTTTGAAGAATTTTGAAAAAAGCCCTTCGGCGAAGCGCGGCAGGAAAACTTTTATCAGGGCTATATTCGATATTTTTCTGAGGTTTTCGATATCTTCAACGATAAGCGCAAGCGGGGTTATTTCTTCGTTAATGGCCATAAGGCTTACGCTCAATTTAAGGCTTTCGCCGTATCCTGAAAGCCGTTCCAGATTTTCGAAAGCTTTCGCGCTTCTGCCGTCTAAAACTATCCTGTCGCGGGTTTTTGCGTTGAATGAATTAAGCGAGAAATTGATCTCGAGCGGCGCAGCCGCGTTTATGATATTGAAAAGATCATCGCCGATGAACCCGCCGGAAGTCGTTATTGAAATTAAATTTTTTCCTATGTGTGATCTTACGGCGAGGATTATTTT
Source organism: uncultured bacterium (assembly GCA_964551445.1). Lineage (GTDB taxonomy): Bacteria > Muiribacteriota > UBA9980 > UBA9980 > UBA9980 > DAOPXV01. The sequence continues at coordinate 133,419 of CAZKCG010000006.1, forward strand.
TTCGACGCCCTTCCACATAAAAGGCTCGCCCTCGGAAATTTTGGTCGCCGATTCGCCTATGACCACCCGTTTTTCGGGATCGAGGAATCCTATATGTTCCGAGACGTCTTCAAAGCTCCGCCGGTAACCGTAAAAACCGCTGGAACGGAGATCGTCCGGCGCGGTGTTTTTGTGGCTGCAGAATATACAGCCGTCATGACAGAAAGAAGAAAGAGGCAGAACGTTTAATTCCGCCTCTGAATACAAGATATATTGTTCAACTGGAATATTCATAATTACTTATTTTTAAGAGAGTAATCGACCGCGACCATAACGCTTCCCGAAAGCGCCTTGCCGTTTTTGTAGATTGGCTTGAAGCGCCACATTTCCGCCTGTCTTACCAGCTCCTGCGCCAGCCTGTCGGATATCGGCGACTGATGTTTAGTGACGGAACCGACCTCGCCGTTCGGAAGTATCTCGAGGATGACCATTACCGTTCCTTCGGCGCCCTGTTCCTGCGCCCATTTTGGATAGGTTATTTCCGGCGGGCCGTTCAAAAAACTCGGAGTTTCGTTGTACGTGCTGTTTTCGACCATTTCAAATGCTATGCCTGATCTTTTTGAGCCGTCAGGTTTTCCAAAAGCGCCCGTTCCGCCTTTTTTGCCTGTGTTTTTGCCGCCGGGCGCGGTTTTAGCGTCTGAAGTGACCTGGCCGCTTTCGCTTAACGATTCATCTCCGGCTTCGGAATTCGATGGTTTTTGGGCCATCTGGCCTATCTGGGCGGCCGAAGCGATGAGGTCGCCTTCTTCATCTATCATTTTAACGTCGGTTTTTTGAAGCGTTAAAAGATCGCCGTTGTCCGGCGCGTTCAAAGTTTTTGCGGTTACTTCGGCTGTCGCCGCGCTGTTATCGTCAGAATAATCGGCCGATCTGAGTTTTTTCCCGATCTCTTTTCCGACCTCGGCCGGAATATCTAACGCGGCCGTCGATTTTTTTTCGTGCTTCGGAAATATCTTCTCGGAAATATCGTTATCCGAAAGAGCCTTCTGGGCTTTTATATCCAGCGGCGACAAGGTTTCGGAAGGTTTCAGCTGCGCCATCTTTTTAGGCTGTTTTTCATCGGGTTTTTTAACGGGCCTGCTTTTGGCAAGGACCATCGTTCCCGAGGCGTTTTTAGGCGCGACAGCCGTCTTCAGGACCGCCGCCTGGCTTTTAGATTCGATTTTAGCCGGGCCTTGCGGAGGCGTATAATTGACGGATACTCCCGCGCTTTCATCTCCCGGTTCTATTCCGTTACCGAAAGGCGTTCCGAACGGAACGAAACTGAAATAGGACAGCGCCAGAAGCGTAAACGCGTGTATGGCTATTGAAGCCGCGAACGCGCCTGATTCAGGGTCTTTTTTTATTTTTTTCTCCGCGGATCGAAGCAGCGACGAGAATTTGACGAGCGCTTCTTCCGCCATGGCGCTAATTTGCCATTGCTCTCGCGTTCTTTTCATATTTTTCTCCGCTCACGTTCTGCGTGGCTATATTTAAATTGACGATACCGTATTTTTTGGCCATGTCTAAAACTTCGACGACCTTTCCGTGCGAGCAGGCTGCGTCGGCGCTCAATAAAAGATTCGACTTCTGGGTAAGAAGCTGTTTTTCGGCGAACGCGTCGCGAAGTTTAGCGGGCGTTATCTTGTTTCCGTTGAGATAGATCTTTTCTTCGCGATCTATTTTGACCTCTAAATTTCCGGCCGTTTCGCTTTTAACGGTTTTCGCCTGCGAGGTCTTCGGAAGGCTCACGTCGATAGCGCTCGTGGTCGTGTTGAAGGTCGTCGTTATGAGCAGAAATATGTTTATCATGAACAATATGTCTATGAGATTGACCATGTTTATTTCAGCTCTTAACTTTTTAGGCTTTCTGAAATTAAGGCTCATTTCAATCCGTCCTTTTTCTCGACAAAATCGATGAAATCCGACATCGCGTGTTCGGTTTCAAGAACGACCGTCTCATATTTAGAGTTGAGATAGTTATAGGCGAGTATTGAAGGGATGGCGATGATGAGTCCATAAGCCGTGGTTATGAGTGCTTCCGAGATGCCTCCGGCAACCGCTGTGGGGCTGTTGGCGCCCTTCATGGATATGGCTGAAAAAGCCGTTATCATGCCCGTTACGGTTCCGAGAAGGCCGAGAAGTGGGGTCATATTGCCGATGACGGCCAGATGTTTTATCCTGCCTTCGGATCTTTGTATCTCGTAGCTTCCGATCTCGTTGATGCGCGATTTGAGGTCTGATGTCCCTGCGCTTATGAGGTTGACGCACTGAAGAAGTATCGAGCCGAGAGGGCCCGGGGTCCTGCGCAGCATCATCAGAACGTGGTCGTTCTCTTTTTCGACGAGCATTTTTTTAATATCCGAGAGAAATGTTTTATAGTTGAAGCTGATGCTGTAGAAAAAGTAAAGCCTTTCTATGAAAACGCTCAGTCCGTAAACTGAGAGCAGCATTATGAAATACATTACGGGGCCGCCCTTCTGGAAATATTCAAACATTTTAAGATCACTCCTTGTTATTTTTTCTGTTACTTCTCGTTTTGTACGGAATGGTTCGTCATAAGTTGAGAGTTTAGAGTGGATAGTTTAGAGCTAAAGGAATTTTTGATAATTGGAACGCTATATTCTAAATCCATAACTCTCCACTCTTCGTTCTCCACTTTTCACTAGTATTTATAGTTTATCCCGATCGCGAATTTTCTGCCGTGGTAAGCGTAATTGGGGTGGAGCTTCAGGTCGCTGTTGAGTAAATTATCTATTCTGAAAAGTATCTTTCCGTTCTCGTTGAAATTTTTTGAAAGATCCAGGCCGAGCGATGAGTAGGCCGGCACTTTAGGGTTCGCGGCGGCGTTTTTCGATGAATCCATCTCGCCCTTGAATTTTTCGGTTATTCTTGCTTCGAGCCCGTTCTTCGCCTTGTAATTGATGCCGAGAATATATTCCGTTTTAGGAATATATGGCATGAGTTCGTTCGCGCCGTCGGAAACGCTCGTTGAAACGGCGGATACGTCAGCGGTCATTTCATCGTTGATCCTGTGTTCCGCGCCTATGGTGAATTTATTCGATTTCGCGCCGTCCGCGAACGCGGCGAATGATGAGCGCGCGTCGATGGAATTGAGGTCCGTGAGATATAAAAGGCCGTCGTGTTTGGAATTTTTATAGGAAGCCTTCAGTTTCGTGTCTTCGCTCATGTTCAATTCCGCCGACAACTCGGCGAAGGTTTCGTCGTTCTCGTAGGTGTTGGCGTCGAAAAGATTAGCTCCCGCTGCTGATTTAGCCCATACTATGGAATTATCGTCAGGGAAGAGAAATGATATGGCGTCGTATTTTCTGGCGGTTTTTCCGAGCGTGAGTTTATATTTATTGGTAAGCTCTTTTCCGGATAAACTGAGTTTTTCTTTTAATACCGCGGATATCGTTCCGCCGGCTTTGGCTGATTTATCGGCGTTTTTAACTATTTCCGGATTTATCTGGACCATGAATTTTTCGGAGACGGGGCGTTCGGCGTTCACTCCGAAAATAACCGAGGATTTTGAAGAACCTTGAGAATTGGCCATTTCAAGACCGTCGTTTGAAAGCTTCAATTCGAGTGTGAGCGGGTTGTTTTCAAACACCATGTCGTGGGCGATGCCCATCGAGAAAAGCGACGCGTCGTATTTATCTGAAATTGCCGCCGCCGGTATCTTTATGTCTTTTGATAAACTTTCAAGGCCTATTTCAAAACGGTTGTCTTTTGCGGAATATTTTCCGCCTATTGAATATGAGGCGCCGTCGGTTTCCATGTAGCTTCCGGCGAAATTATCGAAGCCGGGGAGGTTTCTGTTTCCGCCTCTGTAAGCGGCCTTCACTTTCGTGGTGCTTTCGGCATCTTCAGATGAGTAGCCGTACGCGGCGTTAAGGTCGCGGTGTTCGCTTTTAAATCTGTATCCGCCTGATTCGGAAGCCGAAAGATCGAGAACCGACCTGCTGTCGGGGCCGTTATCTATAACTACCTGGCCTATGGAGGATGTCATTGAATAACTTCCGGCCATTCCTTCGTAAAAAGCGGTTATCTTACTCTCTTTTTCTTTTTCACCGGTCATGCCGTTCGATTTTGAAGCCACGAAGTCCGCAGATCCAGCTTTTTCGGTTTTTTCGCCTTCTATGTCGCTGGCCACATAGGTTACCTTCTTCTTCGATGCGTCGCGGATCTTTGTTTTATCTTCGCCGACGACGGTTATGTTTCCAAGGTCGTAAACTTTATCGTCCTTTTTCGGCTGCGCGGGCGCGGCTTTTTCTTCGGAAGGAGCGGCGGCCGTTGTTTTTTTAGCAGGCTTTACGATCTTTTTGACGGGTTTTTTGACCGCTGCCTTAACGCTTTCGACCGCGGGGAAAGCGTCGGTTGCCATAGCCGTAATGAACAGGAGGATGAATAATAAGTTGAATCCCTTTAAAAAGAATTCTCTAAAGCTCGTTTTCATGAGTTATCCCTTCTTTTTTTATGTGTTTTTAATAAATACTCGATATACCTTCCCATAACATATCGGAAAAAATTTTGAAAAATAAAACGCTTTATTTCATCGCCGATGATTGACAAAAAAGGCAAAAAAAGATATTCTGTTGTAAAATATAATATGATGCCGCCATAACTCGTCTTAAGCCGGTTTAAAGATGTCGGCGTTACACTTGCCGCGTCGAAGCGGAAACCTATATTTTCTGGATACATGATCCATATATATTTATATTAATCAAAGGCAGGGGCGAAAAAATGATATCCGGTAACATCGTTGACGTTTTGAATTCGAAAATTTATTCGGGAACTTTTGTCATAGAGAACGGAAGGATCGTCGAGATAATCCGTGATAACAAAAAATACGATCATTTTATAATTCCCGGATTCATAGATTCGCATGTGCACATCGAAAGCTCGATGCTCATTCCTTCGGAATTCGCCAGGCTCGCGCTGGCTCATGGTACCGTCGCTACCGTTTCGGACCCGCATGAGATAGCAAACGTAATGGGTGTTTCAGGGATCGATTATATGCTCGAGAACGCCAGAAGCGTTCCCTTGAAGTTTTATTTCAGTGTTCCTTCCTGCGTTCCATTTGAAAAAGGCGGCGGAGTCCTTACTTTAGAGGACGTCGAGAGGCTTATGGGGCTGGACCGGGTGAAGTGTCTCGGCGAAGTAATGAATTACGTGGGGGTTTTAAATGGCGACGATGATATATTACAAAAAATAGAGACGGCTAAAAAATACCACAAAGCCGTGGACGGGCACGCTCCCGAACTTTCGGGCGAAGGCCTGGTTAAATACGTTAAAGCCGGCATTACGACCGATCATGAATGCATACACGAAAAAGAGGCGCTTGAAAAAATTGCGCTCGGGATGAAGATACAGATAAGGGAAGGTTCGGCCGCCAAAAATTTTGACGCGCTGGTTCCGATCATCGATCAGCATTACAAGAACTGTATGTTCGCGAGCGACGACAAGCATCCTGACGATCTTTTAAAAGGCCATATCAACGAACTTGTTAAAAGGTGCGTAAAAAAAGGGATAGACGTTATGAAAGCGCTGCGCATGGCGAGCGTCAACCCTATAATACACTATAATCTCGACGTCGGAATGCTTCAGCCCGGCGATCACGCCGATTTTCTGGAAGTCGACAATCTAACTGATCTGAACATTCTTAAAACTTATATAAACGGAAAAGTGGTCGCGGAAAAAGGAAGATCTTTGATCTCCCGGAAACAGGCCCCGGTTGTGAATAATTTCAACGTCTCAAAAAGATCGCCGTCCGATTTCGTTATAGCCGACGAAGGCTGTAAAATAAAAGTGATAGACGCCATAGACGGACAGCTCATTACGAATAAGCTTATATTCTCGCCTAAGGTCGATGAGAACGGCAACATTATAAGCGATACCGAACGGGATATACTCAAGATCGTCGTTGTTGACCGCTACAAAGAGGCGAAGGCGGCCGTTGGTTTTATAAAAAATTTCGGGTTCAAGCATGGCGCGATCGCGTCATCGGTGACCCATGATTCGCATAATATAATAGCCGTCGGCGTATCCGATGATGAAATATGCCGCGCCGTAAATATGGTCATAGAACAAAAGGGCGGCATAAGCATAATTTCAAATGAAGGCGATATGATCCTTCCGCTTTCGGTCGCGGGAATAATCAGCGCCGAAGATTCGCATGTCGTTATTGAAAAATACATAAAGATAGATAAAATGGTCAAAAAGTTGAAAACGAACCTTCACGCGCCATTTATGACGCTCTCCTTCATGGCGCTCGTCGTAATACCGCGCCTTAAAATAAGCGTGAACGGGCTTTTTGACGGCGAAAAATTCGAATATACCAGCATCTTCGCGAAGTAACCTGTTTTTAACGAAACAAAGCCGTTTCGTGATATCGCATCAGCAACTGATAAAATAAAAAGCCGTCCGTTTTGATCACGGGCGGCTTTTTAAATTCATTTTATGAAGTTATAAACTTTATTTCAGCGTAAGTTTTACCTGTATCTTCGATTTAAGGGTCGAAGCGGGTATCTTTTTCGAAGGCGCGTTCTCGTCGAGAGTTTTTATGTCGAGTTCGATTGTGTTATTGATGGCTACGATCTTGCCGTTCTCGTGGTCGAAATACATGCGGCCCGAAGCTTCGGCTTTAAGTTCGGAAGTTTTTGTTTTTTCATCGGCTACGCTTAAATTCGTTTCAATGACCGCGCAGTTTCTGTTCTCGAATTTTTTGAATTCGATGACCTTGCATTTTAAAACCGCTTTTAATTCGGTCTCGGTGCTGTCAGGGTTCTGGATCTTGAAAGGAGTTTCAATTTTCCATTCTTCTCCGGCTTTTACCGGTTTTTCGGGGAAGGAAACGATCATATCCTGGAAATATTGAAGTTTAGTAGGGTCTGAAGTTTCGGTTATCTTTCCGGCTTTCGTCATCTTAAGGTTGACCTTCACGCCTTTTGGAAGATCGGTCTTTTCGCCTTCGGAAGTTACGCTTTCGTCTAATATCTCGAGGATGAAAGCTAAAGCGTTCTTGGTCGTCGTCGTAGGGTCTTCGCTCATTTTAAAACTGGCGAATGACTGCTGGGCGATCTTTTTTTCGAGTCCGTAAAGAGTGAAAAGGCTGTTGGAATCAACCGAGATAGCGTAGTTTACGCTTTCGCCGGGTGTGAATTTGTGTTCTAAGAGGATTGCGTCCTGGGCCGCCGCGAAAGAAACTATTGACAGGATGAAAAGAATGCTTAATAAAAAGGATCTGGTTTTCATATAATGTATTTCTCCTTATTCCGGATTTTTGTTTCCAATTTTTTTAGTTACACGAAATTATAACAATAATTGATTTTTATGTCAAATGAATTTTGGATTTAAGCGTAACTAAAAATATTGACTTTATTGTTAAAATAATATAAAATAATAACACAAAATTATGGCAACGACGCATGACGCCGGTTCGCCGGGTTCCGGTCATCTAAAAAACGGCCAGGAAGACGGGCGGATCAATGTTTTATTTATTATAAACGATCTCAAGATAGGCGGAGCTGAAAAAATGCTCATCTATCTTATTTCAGGTTTGAATAAAAAAATATATAACCCGATCGTCTGCACTCTTCTCGATCGCGGTGAATACAGGCATTATTTAAAGACGCACGGCGTAAAATATTATACGCTGAACATGCAGAATTATTTTAAGATACCAGGCGCGCTTTTCAAGCTGGTCCGCATCATAAAAAAAGAGAACGTCAACATGATACATTCGTATCTATTTTATTCAGACCTGCTGGCGAGGCTTTCCGGATTTATAGCCCGCGTTCCGGTCGTGATAACATCAATGCGAAATATCGACCTGTGGCGTAAATACCATCACATATTCCTTGATTCGCTTACCTATAAACTTTCATCGGCTATAATATCTAATTCACTCGCCGGAGCCGAAAGATTATACAACGTTGAACGGATACCGCCCGAAAAGATAAAAGTGGTTTACAACGCCATCAAACTTGACGAATACCTTCCCGCCGAAAATTATGATCGCGCCGCTTTCCGGAGATCTCTGGGACTTTCGGATAACGATATAGCCGTTACAACGGTAGCCCGTCTCGAAGAACAAAAGGATCATTTCACTCTTTTACGCGCGGCGCGGCATCTTCTGGACGAAATTGAGGGCGGTGCCGGTTATGCGGCCGGAAGGAAGCTGAAATTTCTCATAGTTGGCGATGGAAGCCTTTCCGGCGAGGTTCGTGACAGGGCGAAGGAACTGAAGTTAGACGAAACGGTTATATTTCTCGGGCAGCGCACGGACATCAAAAATATACTCAACGCTTCCGACATCTTCCTTCTTACGTCGGTTTATGAAGGTATCCCTAACGCCATACTCGAAGCCCAGGCCTGCGGTGTTCCGGTAGTCGCGACCGATGTTGGAGGAGTTTCCGAGATAATCGAGAATAATTTCAACGGCATGATAGCAAAGCCGTCGGATCATCTGGATATTTCCGCGAAGGTCAGATACCTTATATCGAATCCGGCTCTAGCGAAACGGATCGCGGATAACGCTTTTGAGAAATTGAAAGTTAAATTTTCCACTGAAAGCCTTATCTCAAAGACCGAAGCGATCTACCGGAGCCTTCTCGTTCAGAACTCGCCGGAGATAGCTCACGGTTTTTTTAATTCCGAAGAATTCAACCTTAAATTCAATATATTATACCTGATAACTTCATCCGATGTCGGCGGCGCGCAGAAACATCTGGTTTCGCTCATAAAACACTTACTTTCGAAAAATTAC
>CAZKCG010000007.1:0-138777 GCA_964551445.1 uncultured bacterium
TTTAACACTAAAGAAAAAGGGGCCCCAGAAAGTTACCTTTCTAGACGGCCCCTTTATCGTTAGACGAAATATCATTCGGCGTTATCCGCGAGAGCCTTTATTTTTGGATGATAGAAGCGGATCCGTTCTCAAGTTTTTTCTTTAAACCAGAAAACACGGGCGTTTTGATAACCGATGCCGGGTAACGCCTGGCCGAGAATATCTCAACAAGCCTGTTCTCGAGTTCCCATAAGACGGCCGAACCCGACCTTCCGATGGACGAGACGAGAGCCGCCGGCGCGATCATGGGAAGTGCGATCTTTTTCAAAAGCAGCTGCCTGTCGGATTCACGGCCTATTCCTTCGACGCCGAAAGCCAGAACTATGAGTTTTCCGGGATATGTCCCGACTTCGATACCCGCCGAGCCCGATGAAACCGCGCCGCGGCCCGCGGAGTATTTCAATATGGTCTTCGCGCCGGCGAGAGGATCTATCTCGTCGGGAACCGTCTGATTCTGAGCGCCTTCTTCGCCTTTCAAAGAGAACGAAATATCAGAAAGTCCGCCGGTGCCGGCAATATTAAAAACCAGGGTATTGTCTTTAACGAATTTAGCCTTAAGATATTTAGCCAGCGACTCCGGATCGCGCTTGAAGCTGTATCCGGCGTCCTGGCCCGAAATTATAAGATTCAAGCCTGAATTCAAATATTTTTCGATCATTATGAGTTCGTCATCCGAAAGAAGCCCTTTCGAGTCCGCGCCGAAATACCATATCGCAAGCGGGTACTGTTTCATAAGGGTTTCAGGGAGATTACCGTATTTCGCGACCGGCCAGACGTCAGACGCTATGCCTATCGCCGAAAGGCTTTTCTGATAATATTCATAGAGCGCGGCTTCCTTCGGGTCGCGGATATCCTGTATCAGAAGGACCTTTGAGGGAACAGAGTTGAACCTGTACGCGAAACATTCCGGGTATCTGTATTTTTCGCCGCCGGCCGAAGTAAGCTCGATAAAATAATCGACGGGGGTTCCGGGATCTGAAAGAACCGCGTGAAAAACTTCGCCGTCTTTTGAAAATGTCGTTCTTGTCTCTTTCCCGGCCGAATTACACACCAGCTCTATCGTTCTTATTTCAAGGAACGGATAAAACTTACGGTTTATTTCGCATGTGAAACCAAGATCACCCGGCGCTGAAGGCGAAAGTTTGGCGGTATGAATTATTGGATTGACCAGTTTTCCGCTCTTTTCGATGAGATACATCGCGCCCGGCAGATTTCTTCTGCATAGTTTTTCTATATTGACTTCTTCAGGGATGAATTCCTGGCCGAGTTCGACCGTGAAAGCGGCGCATTTTTTCTCGCCGTAAAGCCAGTCGGTGGTGTCGCCGGTCGTTATGTAAAGGTCGCTGGATTGCTGAGAAGTATAGCTTATAAGTCTTCCTATCGTATCCGATATCTCCGTCAGGACAGCATCGTTGGCCGTGGAATACGTGTGGCCCCAGGGATGCAGAACGAGCTCGGAATATGAATGGTAGGTTACGCAGGCAACGAAATTCTTTGAATCGCAGAGGCTTTTCACGGCCGCTGCTTCGGGTTCCGAAAAAGCGCTCGCGCCGTGATAAGTATCGTCATCGGTGTCCGAGGACGAACCCGCGCCGCCCCATTTGTAACCGTAGTTCCTGTTAAGATCGACGCCGAATTTTCCGTCGCCGTTATCGCGCCTGTTCTTGCGCCACATCTTGTAATTGGTCTGGGAATAAGTTATGCCGTCCGGATTTACCATCGGGACGAACCATATTTCGCGGCTTTCTATGAGTCTTGTCACCGATCCGTCTTTTTTGTAGTTATTTACGAGGTGGTTTAAAATATAAAGCGATTGTTCCACGCTTATCCATTCGCGGGCATGATGGCCGCCCATTATAAGCACCTGTGTTTTTTCTGCGCCGCGACCGGCGGACGCAAGTGAATCGAATGAAGTTAAATTTTTCAACGGGGAGGTTTTTTCAAAAGCGCCGGCGCTTTTTACTTTCGAACTCTTATCCGCGTCTGTCATAAGCCTTATCGCTATGATCTCACGGCCTTCTATAGACTGGCCGAGCGAGGTCATGGTAAGAAGTTCAGGATGAGCAAGGCTCAACTGGTTGAGTTCTTCGCACATCTCATCGTAGGTGTGATATAAGCCTGCGCCGGGAGCGCCTTTTAAATGAGCGAACACATCGTCCGCGTCCTTATAGATAACGTTATACGAAATACCTTTCTTCGTAACGGCGCTTAATTTAGCCGTTTTGACGCATATATACGCCTTGCCGCCGCGGACGCCCATGATATCGAGCGTTCCATCGGCCATAATGGACCTGTTCGTCCCCTTTGAAAGATCGACCTCGATTATCGACTGAGCCGCCGCGAACGCGGAAGCCGCCCAAAACGAAATAAAACCTATAACGGCCATAATGACAAATAAACTTTTTTTCATTTCATACCCCTGTATTTTTATTAGTGAAGAGTGTAAAGTGGATAGTGAATAGTTGATGTGGCGGGCTTCGCCCGTCTTTTTGAAATCGGCCGCAAAGCGGCGACCGAAACTATTCTCTATTCCCTATTCTCTTTTATCTTATATCTACTCTTTTATTTAGTTTTTCACTTTAAACTTATAGTTGACCTTATTTTTTATCCATTGATTCGATGATACGGACCTTGTCAGCCTTGTCTTCTCCGGCTCCGTAAACCGATCTGAACATAGCTTCGTTCAATCCGTTATTTCTGCAAACCTCGGTATAAAAAGCTCCGCCTTCAGTCAGCGAACGCTTTTGAGTCGCGTAATCAACCGAATACAGGCCGAAGCGTTTTCCAAAACCTTCTGCCCACTCGAAATTATCCATGAAAGACCAGTGGATATAGCCGGCGACGCGGACGCCGTCATTCATGGCTTTTTTCAGCTGAATAAGATGGTCGGCCAGAAATTTGACCCTTTTTTTGCCCGAAGAATCGGCTATGCCGTTCTCGGTTATAAATATCGGAAGATCGTATTGTTTAACGGCCATCATAACTTTATAGAGGCCCTCGGGGTATATCTCCCAGCCCATGTCGGTATAATCCGGACCTGACGCGGAAGCTTCAGCTGCCCGGGAAGCGGCGCCCGCCGTCTGCATGCCTGAGAGCGGATCCGTTATTGAAAGATTTATTTTCATTCTGGTATAATAGTTTATTCCGATATAATCGAGCGTTCCGGGTTCCTTCGGAAAGATCTCGAACGATCTCCCGTCGAAGATGCCTTTTATTTTGGACATATCGAATCTGCCGGTCGTTAAGGCGTCTAAAACGATCTGATTCGCTGCATAATTGAGCGTTTCTGAAACAAACACATTAACGGAGTTTTTGGGATCGCCCGGCATCATGGGGCAATAATTTGTTACTATTCCGACCGACGCGCATATCCCGTCGCCGTCGGCGTCTTTAATATCGGCCGCTTTTATCGCGCGATACGCCGCGCCATGCGCCCTGACAAGGTTTCCAAGGACTATGCGGTATTTAATGATATTGAATTTTTCACCCGGAGGCCACATTCCGTTGAGATAACCGGCGGAAGTATAAACGGTCGGCTCGTTGTGGGTGGTCCACATATCGATCATATCGCCATATTCGGAGGCCATTTTTTCGCAGAAGCGGGTATAATGTTTCAGCGTTTCACTGCTGCACCAGCCGCCTTTTTTAACGATCCATAAAGGCAGGGTGAAATGAAACAGCGTTACCATGGGTTTAAGGCCGCGTTTTTTAAGTTCGGCGAAGTAACGCCTGTAATGTTCGATCGCGTTATTATCATATACGCCTTCTGACGGTTCTATCCTTGACCACTCTATGGAGGTCCTGAAGATCTTTACGCCGAGCGCAGAGGCGAGATCGAAATCAGTTTCGTAGCGGTTGAAATGATCGCAGGCGGCGCCGCATTCGTCTTTTACCTTTCCGGGGAGCTTTTCGAATTCATACCAGTTGCTGTTTGAGTTCCCGCCCTCGACCTGATAGGCCGCGACGGCGGCGCCCCACGCGAAATTTTCAGGGAATTTTATTTCTTCGCCGGAAGCGAAAGGCGCGTTCATAAGAAATAGAAATGAAATCGCTGATATTACAAGGCATTTTACTTTCATGCGATCCTCCCGTCATTTATTATCATATATATTAACAATAAAAGTATAATATCAATTATACTAAATCGCCGTTTTAATTTCAAGTCAATGTCAATTTTAATTAAAATGCGTAGATATTGTTTAAAACCCAATGGAAAAAATAGTTTCCATGAACCTTACGGAAGTTTTCACTCCGCCTTCTATCACTGCTCTCTGAAAATGGAAAGTTGTAGTATACAGTTCTTTCATCATGACCGCGAAAAAAAGGTATCATTTATAATTATTGAACCCTTTTTTTCTTTGTGATATAATTATTAAAATTTTTAAAAAACATTAAATATTCAAATAATAATGGAGGACAATCATGAAAGAAACAAAGATCACGGCGGTTATAATGACGGCCATCGCACTGACCATTTTTTCGACATCTTTCGCGTTCGCTCAGGCCAAAATAACCGTAGGAGTTTCTCTCCCGACGCAGCGAGAAGAAAGATGGGTAAAGGACGCGGAATATCTTCAGGCCGAGGCCAAAAAAGCCGGCCTGGAAATGAAGCTTCAGATATCCGATAACGACGCCATAAAACAGGTCGCCCAGTGCGAGAATCTTTTCGCCCAGAATATAAACGTTTTGATAATCGCCCCCCACGACGCCGAAGGCGCGGCCGCTATCGTTGAAAAAGCCCATAAGGCTGGAATAAAGGTCATCTCATACGACAGACTTATTAAAAATTGCGACGCCGACCTTTACATATCCTTTGATAACGTCAAAGTCGGCGAACTTCAGGGAAAATACATAACCGACACGGTCCCGAAAGGAAACTATATAGTCCTTGCCGGCTCCCCTACCGACAACAACGCGACGCTTTTTAAAGAAGGCGCCATGAAATTCATAAAACCTAAAGCTGACACCGGCGAGATCAAGATCGTCATGGAACAGGCGATAAAAGACTGGCAGCCCATCGAAGCCATGAAGATAGTCGAAAACGCTCTGATGGCGAACGATAACAAGATCGACGCGGTCCTTGCCCCCAATGACGGCACAGCCGGCGGCGTCATACAGGCCCTCGCCGCCCAGAAACTCGACGGAAAGGTAACCGTTACCGGACAGGACGCCGAACTCTCGGGCGCTCAGAGGATCGTCGAAGGCTCACAGGCCATGACCGTTTTCAAAGACACCAGAAAACTCGCCGTTTCGGCGATCGAAGCGGCCGTCAAACTCGCCGGAAACACGGACCCCGGGGCGAACAGTAAAGTAAATAACGGCAAGATCGACGTTCCTTCGATACTTTTGACGCCCGTCGCTGTCGATAAAAAGAATATAGACAAGGAACTAATAGAAAGCGGATACCTCAAAAAAGAAGACGTTTATAAGAACGTTAAAAAATAATATTCCTTCTTATTTTGCATGGGTAAATTTGGTTAATTAGTAAGTTGAAAGTTGAGAGTTGAAAGTTGGTCGCCTTTCACCGTCCCTGGTTTCGACGACACCCGGAACATCGCGTTCCTTGAGAACTAAAGGAATTTTTAATAATTTTAATAGGAGGGTTAGTTCTCTAAACGCTATTTTTATAAGTAAAGATTAATCCACAACTCTTCACTCTCCGTTCTCAACTCTCCACTATTATAATGTTTCACATACAAAAGCTGAAAAAGCCAAAATTAATAAAACAGGCGGAATAAAATGAGCGGATATGCTCTTGAAATGAAAGATATAGGAAAAAGCTTTCCCGGCGTCAGGGCGCTCGACGAAGTGACCTTCAGCGTCAAAACTGCCGAGATACACGCGCTCGTCGGCGAGAACGGCGCGGGAAAATCTACGCTCATGAAGATATTGAGCGGTATCTATCCATCCGGTTCCTACGACGGCGAAATATTCATAGGCGGCCAGCCGAAAAAATTCGACTGCACCAAAGACAGCGAAAAAGCAGGGATCGCGATCATATATCAGGAACTGGCGCTCGTGAAACAGTTAACGGTGTGTGAAAATATATTTCTCGGATCCGAGATAGCTCAAAACGGCGTTATAGACTGGGATGAATCATACATGAAAGCCGCCGCGGCACTGAAACGGGTAGGTTTAAACGTCAGCCCTTCCGAAAAAGTAATAAATCTGGGCGTCGGCGAACAACAGCTGGTCGAGATCGCAAAAGCCCTCGCCAAGGACGCGGCGATACTGATACTCGACGAACCCACCGCGGCGCTTACCGAAAGCGAAGCCGAAAACCTTTTGAACATCTTAAAAGAGCTGCGTTTATCCGGCGTCACATGCGTTTATATATCGCACAGGCTCAAAGAGATATTCGAAATAGCCGACAGAATAACCGTTCTGCGAGACGGTTCCGTCGTATGCACCGAAAACAAAACCGATATGAGCGAAGATAAGCTTATAGCCAGAATGGTCGGCCGCGAGCTGACGCAGATATACCCCAAAAAAACCAGAACGGCCGGAGATGTCCTTCTGGAAATAACCGACTGGACGGTCTACGATCCGGCGATAGACGAAATAGCCGTCGACAAAGCCAGCCTTAAACTTCGAAAAGGCGAGATACTCGGCATAGCCGGGCTTATCGGCGCGGGCCGCACGGAACTTGTGATGAGCCTTTTCGGCGCCTGGGGAAGGATAACATCCGGCGCCATTACGCTCGAAGGAAAAAAACTCGATCTCAGATGCGCCGGAGACGCCATAAAAGCCGGAATAAGCCTGGTTTCAGAGGACAGAAAGCGCTACGGCCTCGTCCTTTCCATGGATATCATGCGCAACATCTCCCTGGCCAGCCTTTCGTCCATCTCAAATAACGGCGTCATCGACGGGAACGAGGATATAAAACACGCCGAAAAATACGTTTCAGAGCTGCGCGTAAAAACACCGTCCATCGAACAGAAAGTGATGAACCTTTCCGGCGGCAACCAGCAGAAGGTCGTTCTGGGAAAATGGCGCATGACCGGGCCGAAGGTCCTGATCCTCGACGAACCGACGCGCGGCATCGACGTGGGGGCTAAATTTGAGATCTACACGATAATAAATGAACTCGTCGACCGCGGCGTCGGCGTGATAATAATATCGTCGGAACTTCCGGAGGTCCTCGGAATGTGTGATCGAGTGCTCGTCATGCACGAAGGGCGTTTCACCGGAGAACTTTCGGGAAAAGACGCAACGCAGGAAAAAGTCATGTATCACGCGACCGGCGGACGCTGAAACAGAGAATAGTGATAAAAGAATAGAGAACAGATGTGGAACGGCGCGCTATTGATAACGCAAGAATGTGAATAACATACAGGACCATTTAAAAATGGCGGCCGAAGGCCGCGGCCTGAACTATTCTCTATTCGCTATTATCTATTCACTTAAATATATCGTTCCCGGTAAAAAACATCAAATAGCCTAAAACATATAAATATTCAAAAAGGATGATATAGATGAACGACGCCAAAAACATTTCAATGACGGAAGTTATTAAGGACTCCTTCAAAAAGAATTTCAGGCAGTACACGATGCTCATAGCGTTAGTCGCCATCGGGACCATTTTCGCGATACTGACGAAGGGCGTCTTCATTTTTCCGCGAAACCTCTCGAATCTTTTCCTTCAGACCGTCCCCGTCGCGATAGTCGCCGTCGGAATGACGCTTGTCATAATCACAGGAAATATCGACCTTTCGGTCGGTTCCGTCGCGGGATTCGCCGGAGCCGTAGCGGCGGTGCTTCAGGTCAAATATCAGCTCGGACCGGTTCCGGCCATAATCGCGACACTCGGTGTCGGCCTCGCGATCGGAGCGTGGCACGGTTTCTGGATCGCCTATCAGAAAGTGCCAGCTTTTATCGTTACTTTAGCCAGCATGATGGCCGTGCGCGGCGCGATACTCGGCATCACGGGCGGCTCCACCATAAGCCCGATGAAGGACGGCTTCAAATCGATCGGGCAGGATTATCTTCCGGGACTCTTTTTCGCCGGGCCGAAATTCAACGACACAAGCCTTATTTTCGCGATCGCTTTTATCCTGCTCTTCGTTTTCTTCGATATGCGCAAGCGGCAGAAAAGGATAAAATACGGTTTCGATGTCCTTCCGCTCCCGCTGCAGCTGGTTAAGATCACCGGCATCTCGGCCGCCATGGCCGCTTTTTTCTCGATCATGATATTCGGCGAAGGCATCCCCTACTGCGTCCTTCTTCTTCTAGGCATAGTCGTCCTGTTCAACTTCATCGCGAACGACACCGTTTTCGGGCGCCACCTCTACGCCATCGGCGGAAACATAGACGCTGCGAGATTATCCGGAATCAACACCGCATGGCGCGTAATGATGCTCTACATGATATTCGGCGTGCTTACAGCCGTATCCGGAATAGTTTTCACCGCAAGGCTTAACGCGGCCACCACGTCGGCCGGGACCAACCTCGAGCTCGACGCGATAGCCGCCGCGGTCATCGGCGGAACGAGCCTCATGGGCGGCGAGGGAACGATATTCGGCGCGGTCGTCGGCGCGCTCATCATGGCGAGCCTCGATAACGGAATGAGCATAATGAACATGGACATAACCTATCAATACATAATCAAGGGCATGATCCTCCTCCTCGCCGTCTGGGTCGATATCGCCACGAGAAAAAAAGCCTGATGGCCAGAAGCAAACATTTCATATATCTAATATACTTATCGATGATATTGCCGTTCGCGGCGTCCTTTTTCTATTTCATAATAATGGCCGGCACGCCGGGCGCGAAGATTATTTACTCGCTGACCAAAGCCTTCATGCTTTTCATGGCCTTCTTCGTTTATACAAGACATTTCGGGTTCGGCCTCAATGAAGTTAAGGCATGGCCTCAATATTTCACCGCCAAAAATGCTTCCAGCGGTCTCATTTATGGCATCGTTATGGGCGGGTCCATTCTTCTCGTCCATGAGCTTTACTTCGCTCCTATCATATCGCCAATGGCTTTCAAGGTGCGGGAGCAGTGTCTCGCGTTCGGCATCGGCACACCTTTAAAATATCTCGTAATGGCGCTTGCCATCTCTTTCGTGAATTCGCTTTTCGAGGAGATCTTCTGGCGCTGGATGCTTATAGACACCCTCGCGCCGTATCACGGAAAAACCGCGGCCGTTATAATTGCGGCCGCCGGATTTTCTCTGCATCACTTCGTCGTGGTTTACAGATATTTCGGTGTGGCGATATCGGCGATATTCGGAACGGCAGTAATGATGGCGGGTTTGATATGGGGTATAATGTATCTCCGCTCGTCGTCGATCGTTTCGGCATGGATAAGCCACATAATAGCCGATCTTTTTATACTATATATTGGCTACAGGATGGCCTTTTAGCCTTTTGTGATCATTATGGCGTCTGAACGCCGGCTTTGTCCTGAAAAAACATAGCGGAAAGCGATTCGGAAAAACCGCTTCATTTAAATTTGTTTATTATCATTAAGTAGAAGCCCCAACTCTAAATCTGTTTAAAAAACAAGCAAAGAATTGTTTAAAAATTACTTGACAAAATCTAATTTCGGTTGTAAAATTATTGTAGCTTTTAAATAAAAAACCTTTTGAAAATTGTCTTCCGGAAACAAGTTGAAAAAGTTTATTGAACTTCAAATTTGACTGGCCGCGGGGCGATTTTTTTATTTAAGGCAAAAAAACAATGAAAGAGAGTGTGAAGTGGGGTATGACAAGAAAAAGTTTAGTATTGGTTGTCGCCTTAATCGTTGTGGTTCTTTTCTCGAATGTAGTATTTGCTGCAGGTAACGTTCAGGGTGAGAAAGCTAAGGCAAAATGGACCTTCATAGTTTTCCTCAACGGCGATAATAATCTCGACGTATATGGCGATAAAGACATGGTCGAAATGAAGAAAATAGGTTCGACCGCTGACGTAAACGTACTCGTTCTCCAGGACCACGAAAGAAAACCCGTACAGAAGATACTCGTTAAAAAAGGATCCGTTCAGGTTCTCGAAACCATCCCCGAAGTCGACATGGGCGACTATAAAGAAATGGTAAAATTCGTAAAATGGTGCCACGAGAACTACCCCGCTGAAAAATATCTCGTTGACGTATGGAACCACGGCGCCGGCTGGAAAAGAAAAAAAGCACAGGTCTACAAAGGCATTTCCTATGACGACCAGTCAGGAAACCACATGACCACTCCTCAGCTCGGCGAAGCCATGAAACAGATAAAAGCCATAATCGGCCACAACGTAGACGTCCTCGGTATGGACGCCTGCCTCATGCAGATGATGGAAGTAGCTTACGAAGTTCGCGACAGCGTTAACCACATCGCGGCTTCCGAAGAAACCGAACCGGGCAACGGCTGGCCTTATGACCTCGTTCTCGGGCCTCTCGTAAAAAATCCTTCGATGGACTCGGCCGCTCTCTCGACTCTTCTTGTTCAGGCTTACAAACAGGCTTACTCAGCCGGTTCAGAAGGCGTTACACAGTCGGCTGTAGACTGCTCGAAACTCGACGCGGTTAACGAAAAGCTCGAAGCCCTCGCTAAAGCCCTCATGGCAAAACTTTCCGACGCTAAAGTAAAAGCCGGAATCGACGCTGCCGCCGCTTCGGTTCAGGTTTACGCTTACGACGACAACTGCGACCTCGTTCACTTCTGCCAGCTCTTAAACAGCGGCATCAAAGACGACGCTATAAACAAAGCCGCTAACGAACTCATCGCGGTTGTAGCTTCGGCTCCTTCGAAAGCCGTTATATCGAACATGTTCGTGAACGATTCAATGAAAAACTCGAACGGTCTCGCTATATACCTTCCGAAAACATCGGTAGCTTCAAACTACAAAGACATCGCTCTCGGCAAAACAGCATGGGCTGCTTTCATAAAAGCTTACCGCAAATAATTAAGTTTAAATAAAAAAACTTAAATAAAAATAAGGGGATGCGTGAAGAGCGCGTCCCTTTATTTTTTTGTCTTTTTCAGTGATGAAAAAGAATGAAAAGATGCTCTGAAATCCGGTCTAATTATTTTAGAAAATTTAAGATTTATCCTTGACACGGAGGGGTTGTTCTGTTAAAATTAATCTATCTTGAAAACAACGAACTTACAGTAAATACGGCGCTTTTTAATAACATCATACGTTGTCTCCCAAATATCAGGTTTTTTGAATATGCACGTTCCGTCATTGGCGGCCTATCAAACTCCGCCACGGTTGACGCGTACTTTTATTAATATAACGAAAAACTGATTTTGAACGGTTTTAAAAAGCGGTATTTCAGCTGACTAATTGTGAACATTTATATTTTATAAGGAGATAAATACTTAATGCGAAACATTTTCATCATCGGAAAAATGGGTTCAGGAAAAGACACACTCGCAGAACTTTTAGTGAAACACTTTAACTTCAGACAGATCTCCATCGCCGGAAGACTCAAAACCATCGCCGAACTTTTATACGCGGACGTGTTCGCGGGAACCGACCGCAACCAGAAAAGAGCCATTCTCCAGAAACTCGGCGACCTACTCAGAAGCCAGAATATCAACATTCTAAACGACGCTTTAATGCGCGAGATCAAAGTTAAAAATATGGAACCGGTCGTCATTTCGGACGTGCGCTATTCCATGGAATACGATTATTTCACTTCTCAGGACTTTATTCCCGTAAGAATAAATATTGACGATAAGGTCCGTTTCGACAGACTTTTATCGCGCGACGGAACCTATCCTTCGCTTGAAACGCTCAACCACAAGAGCGAGAACGACATCTGCGTGGCCACGAACAGGCCCTTTATAGAGGTCAATAACAACGGTTCGGTGGAAGATCTCGAAAAAGAAGCGATCGAACTTATCAGAACCAGGATAATAACCTACGAAAAAGCAATGGGAATGACCGAAAGCGTCGTACCAGCATATGAGCAGGCCGCGGTTAATTAACGACGCGTCTTTTCACGCGCGACAGTAAAGCGGCCAAAATATCAACGGAACAAACCATTATCAGAGGTTTTTGAAAATCATGCCACGGACGCAGCCGGATACGCGCATCTTTATCTGGAGGAGTCGTTTATGATAAGAAGTCCTTATGTCGCCGGACAGTTCTATAGCTCGGCCGGAACAAAACTCACGACGGAGATAGAAAGCTGTTTTTTGTCGCATATAGGACCGGGACGGCTTCCTGAATTTGAAAAAACCGGAAACACGAATAAATTCAGAGGCGGGGTCGCGCCTCACGCCGGATATATGTATTCCGGCCATGAGGCGGCCCACCTTTATTTAAAGATGTTTGAAACAGGGTTCCCGGACACCGTTATAATATTAGGCCCCGCTCACAGGGCCATTTCAGCGGCAAAGATAGCCGTCTACTGCGGCGATGGTTTTGAGACCCCGCTCGGCGTCTGTCCCGTCGATAAAGCATTCGCTAGTGAAATAGCCGCGGCCGCGCCCTTCGCCAGGGATGAAAAGGTCCACCTGCCGGAACATTCACTCGAAGTTCAAATACCATTCCTCCAATATATTTACGGGGCCGCTAAAAGAACGGACGATCTCCAGATCGTTCCGCTGTGCGTGGCCGACCAGGGATATGAAACTTCGTGCGAGGCGGCTGCGGCCCTCGCGGAAATTATTAAAAGAACCAAAAGAAATGCGGCTATAATAGCATCTTCCGATTTTTCTCATTATATACCGGCCGATGACGCTTATAAATTTGATAAGTACGCCATTGACGCGATAGCCGAACTGGACATGAAAAAAATGTATCAGGCGATAAATAAGTACGATATCTCGATGTGCGGCTACGGCCCTATATCCATCGCGGTCCAGACGCTTAAAAAGTTATACGACATACATCCAGAACTTTTAAAATACGGCACTTCCGGTGACGTTTCAAAAATGCCCGAGGTCGTCGGATACGCCGCGATCTCATTTACCACGAACGATTAAGGCGGTGTTTTAGTAAATTGAAGGCTTTAGAATTATACATTGCTGACCTGAAAAGCACTATACATGAAAAAAGAAAGCGCGCCATAAACGCGCTTATTTCTCTTAAGGAAAAGGAAGCGGTCAAACCGCTTCTTGTCATCGCGAACGACCGCAACATCGAGATCCGTTACATGGTCGCCAAGGCTTTCGGCGTGCTCGAAGATAAAATATTGATCGACACCCTCATAAAATACCTCGGCGACGAATCGCCCAAGGTAAGATACCGCGCCGCCATGAGTCTTATGAATTATAAACACGAAAAAGCCGTCCAGCCTTTGATTAATTCGCTGAACGACCCCGACGAGAACGTCCGCTACTGGGTTTCTAAAGCCCTCGCCAAATCAGCCACCGAATACGGAATCACGAAACTCATAACATGCCTTTCATCGCCGGAATGGATAATCCGAAAGACCGCTTCACACGCCATCATTGACATTGGAAAACCAGCTCTGCCCGGACTTTTCGAATCATTGAAAACGACAGGCGAAGACGCCCGTTTCTGGGCCATAAAAACTCTCGGAAAAATAGCCGATCAGGCGGCGACGCCTCATATACTTCCGTATCTCACCGACCGCAACCAGGACGTCCAGATAGCTGCGCTCGGCGCCCTCGGAAACATATCCGACGCGCGCGCGGTAGCCCCGCTCATGGCGCTTCTGGAAACCCGGGAAGGCCATTTGAGGCCGCATCTCAAAGAGGCCCTCTGCCGCATCGGCGACAGATGCCTGCCGCAGCTTATAAAAGCCCTCGCGTCCAGCGACTGGAACGCCAGGCGTCTCGCCGCATCGGTGCTCGGCGAAATAGGCGGACGCTCGATCGAACTACTGATGTCCGAGCTCAAAACGACCAATGACGACCAGCTTTATTGGATAGTTGAGGCGCTCGGGACGTTAGGCGATAAGGTCGTCACTTTAAGCCTCGTCGATCTTTTGAAACATCCTAAAACCGAGATACGCGTGGCGGTCATCAAAGCCCTTGGAAAGATCCGCGACGAACGATCGTTCGAGCCTCTGTTCTCGGTCATGGAAGAAAGCGACGACGAGGTCGTTTCCGCCCTCGTCAGCACAATATCAGGCTTCGGCGGGGCGGCCGTTAATTTTCTCATAAAGGATCTCGGTTCATCCAAATGGCAGGTCCGCCATAACGCCGCGCACTGCCTGATGGCCATAGGTCCGAAAGTGGCGCCGCGAATGATGGAACTTTTAGACTGCAAGAACCGCGACGTCTGTTACTGGGCGTCAGAGATAATAGTTTCATTCGGAAAACACCTTGAAGACGAGCTGATGGAGCTCGTGGAATCAGGAAATTACGATCAGCGCTTCTATTCATCGAAGATCCTCGGAAGGATAAGATCGGAAAAATCCATTAGCGTTCTCATAAGCGCTCTGCATGACGAATACTGGTCGGTGCGCAAGAACGCCGCGTTCTCGCTGGGCGAACTTAAAAGCACCGAGGCACTTCCCGCGCTCATAAAATCGCTTAAAGACGAAGACGAGGACCTGCGGACGGAAATTTGCATCTCGATCTCTAAAATGGAGGTCCCTCAGGCCGGTAAATATCTCATACCATATATCGACGACGAGTTCTCAACCGTACGCATCGCCGCCATAAACGCCGTATCCAGGCTCGGCTATTCCGACGCCATCGCCCAGATATCCGCCCATATAGCCGACGACAACATCCAGGTGCGCATCGCCGCCATAAAAGCGGCCGGAGCCCTCAAAGCTGAAGCCTGCAGCAACCTTCTTTTAAAACAGATGAATATGCCCGAACTTCGAGAACACGTTATTTCCGCCCTCGGCGAGATAGGATCGTTCTCGAACATAAAATATCTGGTCGCCGTGCTTTCCAAAAGCGAAGACCGCGAAGAACGGGCTCTTTCCGCGAAAGTACTCGCCGGCTACGACCAGCGCGAAGTTATAAAATACCTGTCCGAAGCCATTTCCGACGAGTTTTACATCGTTCGTAAGAACGCGGCGTTAAGCCTCACGCTCATCAATGAACGGCGCAGGGCATCAGAAAAAAGCAGGGATATCGGCGGTTCCGAAGCGGAATCGCTATATTCGCTCGGCATGAACTTTATGAACGCGAAAAAATATTCCGAGGCCATAGTAGCTTTTCAGCGCGTATTAAGCATAGATCCGAAAAACTTCAATTCGATCATAAAACTTGGAATAGCTTATGAGAACAAAGACATGATGAACGAAGCGATAGAATGTTTCACTAAATGCATCGCCCATTCGCCGAATCGGCCCGAAGGCTATATTTATCTCGGCGTCGCTCTCGGCAGCGTTAAAAAATATGAAGAGGCTCTTTTAAACCTTAAAAAGGCCGAACAGTGCTCCAAAAACAGGAACACTCTCGACATCGTTCAAAAACTTATTAAAAAGATAAAATCTTCGATGTTCTCTCACTACAGCGGTTCCTGAGTTTACAGGACGCCGTGATAGGCGCATCTGACGCGCGCTTCAGCCGGCGAGAAAAAATAGTTGTATCTGGTCGGCATCGAAGGGCACTTAGGGACGATCTTAGACGACGTCTTCAGCGTGGATTTCAGTTGATCGATCTCCGCGAGTTTCGTTCCGCCCTGAGACTGGAATATTTCGATCGCTTCGTTGAGCGTACCCATGTTTTTGCGGCACTGCCATTCCTGAAAAAAGAGCATGGCCTGATATGTGCTGAAACCTATGAAAAAAATAATTCCGCCGTAAATAAACAACTCAACGAGGGTAATTCCTTTTTTGGATTTCCCGGACAGGCTTATTTTCATGTTTCTCTCCTAAAATATTTTTAAAAAACTATTTCATTTTAATACGAAATGGTATATAATGATTTTACGGTTTCGACCATCATTATAACAAAATAATATTTTATTTGCAAGCTTGAGTTAATTCGCCCCGAATTGATAATTTTTAAAAGTGAGGCGGTATGAAATACAATTTTTTTGAAAATAAATTTTTCACATCGAGAATTTTAGCGCTTTTGATCCTTTCCATTTTAACTTCCCTTTTCGCCACCGGCTGTTTCGAGCCTAAAATGAGCTACATAAGGGAGTTCGGCGCCGACGGGAAAGGTTCGGGCGAATTCAATATGCCGACCGACATCGCCGTCAACTCGAAAGGCGATATTTTTATCTGCGACACCAAAAACAACCGCGTGTGCGTCTATAATTCAAACTGCGAATACGTCAAATCCATCGGAAACGCAGGTGTGATGAATTTAAAAGAACCTTACGGCATCTGCACCGACACGGCCGACAATGTATACGTCGCGGATACGGGCAACAGCCGGATAATAAAATTCGACCCGAGCGGCCGTTTTTTAATGGAGCTATATTCCACCGTCAAACTGGGCCAGCCAAAAGACCCGAATAACTCACTTAAAATGCCTTATGACGTAGCGGTCACGCACGAGGGAAGAATATTCGTCGTCGATCTTTCCAACAGGCTTTTAATTTACGAGCCTACCGGTGTATGCTCTCAAAAACTCGGCGGAAAAGGTTCCGGCGCGAGTAATTTTGACGTTCCTTCGCGCGTCGTGGTCACCGCCCATGATCCGAGCGAACGCCAGTATTACATTTACGTGGCGGATGCTTTCAATTCCCGCGTCACTAAATTTAACAACGAATTTAAAACGATCTATGAGATCAAGGATAAGGGCATGTTCCAGTATATCCGCGATCCCCGCGGCCTTGCGATCCTGCCCAATAAATCGATAATCCTGACCGACTGCGGAAGCATGCCGATCGCCGCGTTCTCATCCCAGGGCGTCCTTGAAGGTTCGGGCGGCTCTTTCGGAACCGGCCGCGGAAAGATCCTTTCTCCGGGCGGAGTTGCCGTCGACGTTCAGAGAAAAAAAATATACGTTTCAGACGCGCTTCAAAACAAGATAATGGTATATTCATTACACAAGGAAACTTTAAGAGAAACATCAGGGGAGTAACTGAAATGAATCGCGTTTTTGAAAAAATATGCGGCGAGATCCGCTCATGTTTTCAATGCCCTCTCGGAAAAACGAGAAATAACGCCGTCTGCGGCGAAGGAAATTTGAAAGCAAAACTCATGTTCATAGGCGAGGCGCCCGGCGCCGAAGAGGATGCGCAGGGAAAACCTTTCGTAGGCCGCGCGGGGCAATTGCTCACTAAAATACTCGACGCCGCCGAAATATCCCGGGATGAAGTTTTCATCACCAATATTTTGAAATGCAGGCCGCCGGATAACAGAAAACCGCTGCCTGAAGAAATGCACGCTTGCAAACAATATCTTTTCAAACAGATAGAAGTCATAAAACCAGCTATAATAGGCGCTTTAGGAAGCACGGCCGCTCATTTCCTGCTAGGCGGGGACAAGGTCGGCACGATATCGAAGATACGCGGCAAATGGTTCGATTTCAACGGAAACATAAAACTCATGCCGCTTTTTCACCCCAGCTATCTTCTGCGCAATCCTTCTAAAGAGACGGGATCGCCCAAACACCAGATGTGGGGAGATATCCGCGACATCAAAAAAGCCTACGACGAAATGAAAGGTTAATTTAAAATATGTTTAAGCGCGAAAACAGCTTATCACAAGGGAAAAAAGCTTTTACGCTCGTGGAAGTACTCGTCGCGATGGCGGTGCTTTCGATGCTCGTATATTCGCTCTACACGCTTTTTTCAAGGACCGTTTCGAGCGTCGACGTGGGATCCTGGAAATCACAGACCCAGGTTAAAATGAGAAACGCGCTGAAACAGCTTACCAAAGACGTTTCCGCCGCCACCTACCGCTCGCTCATGTCCGCCAACAAGACCGTTATAAACGACGGAGACGACTACAAACTCAAGCACAAGAATGGCCCCGTCGACACCAAAGCCACGCAGGCCGACCTCTTAAAATTTAAAATGTGCACGCCGGGCAGAACCGGCCTTCGTGAAGCCGATATCCAGCCCAAGGTGGTCGTGGCCGAACTTAAAAGCACGAAAACGGCCGAAGGCAAGACTAAACTCATCTATAAAAAAAGCGTCGATACCGCTGCCGGCCGCGATTCGGACGCGGCGAAAGGCGACAACGTGGCCGAAGATAAAAAAGAGGTCACTCTTATTGAAGACATAACAAAATTCGAAGCCAAGATGATAGATAACCCTAATAACGCCGACGGGCTCAAAACCCTTAAATTAGAGATCGAGTGCGCTCATCCTAATTATCCCAAGACCACGATGACGGAATACGTTGAGATCCCGCTTCACGTGAACGCGCTTTCCAACCTTTGATAAAACATCCGCATGAGGCTTTTTATGAACAGTTTTAATAACGCTCCCAGATACGCCAGCCGCGCCATCACATTCGTCGAGATACTCGTGGCGTCGGTCATATTCGCCGTAGCTTTCATGCCTATATCTTCGGTTATCTTCAAAACCACAAAAAAAACTCACGATATGAATTTCGAGGTCACGGCCGAGAGAATAGCTCAAAACCTTCTCGACCAGGTCCTTAAAAACGTCCGCTTCGAAGACGTCACTCCAAATATGACCGTAGGCGTCGGAACTTCGGGCGCCATGGTCAATCTCGACATGGCCAAGGCGTCCATCGCAGGTAATGTTATAACACAGGAAAAGGTCGACTACAGATTTGAACTCGAAATAACCAATATAAAATCCGGCGACATCAAAATGTCCTTCGTGCAGTTTAAAAACAACACGCCGCCGTGGCCGAGCACGCAAATAGGCACGGGCGCGGACGGAATAACGAAAATGGACGAACTCACTTTCGTTAATTTCGATATAAAAAAACTCATCGGTGGAAACGCCGACCTGGTGGTAATGAAAACGGTCAAGCTCAGAATGTCCTGGAAGAATTCAGCGGAAACCGCTTATAACGATCCGACGCGCTGTTTCGTTTTCGTCACGCGCAAGGCCAAGATCGACGGTTCATTGAATTAAATATTGTTTTAAGTTCATGGCGCGGTTATTTTATTATGAAAAAAATAAGGTTCTTAAAAAATAATTTCACATATAAGAACGAGGGCCTCAGGTTAATAACTTTCGAGAAGGCCTTCGCGATACCTCTCGTCATACTTTTTTCGGTCGTGATAATGATATTCGCCTTCATGCTCATATCATCGAACGTGCAATCTAAAAAGCAGCGCAGCTCGACGCTTTTAACGACCAAAGCCAATTTTATGGCGCAGGGCGGACTTCAGCACTTCAAATTAAAATATAAACTCATGCCGCAGCTCATGTTCGATTGCGGCCGTCTCTACATGGGGTTTTCACCGGCTTATAATCTGCCTGACCAGTTCGACGACATCTCTAAATCCACGACCTCATATCCTCAATATCTCGCGCGGTTCGTCGAAGACGTCACGACGGGCTACGACACCGCCTCAATCACCCTCGATACGCCCGCGGGAGCGCCGCCGCTCGTCGACGTTAATAACATCACCGGAAGCAAGAACACCGACAGCATCAATAAAAAAGGCGGTTTTAAAACCCTGCCTCTTACTCTGGGCGGTTTTCAGATGACGGACGCCGCGGCGAACGAAGATTTCACCGAATGGGGCTATATTCCGCAATCGATCAAAAACGGAAGTTTGAGGCGCGGAACCGAGAACGGAAAAAATTTCATGGAACAGTCAATTACGATAGAAATGATCGGGCGGGCCAAAAGCAACGTGGGCGGACAATCGGCGGGCGAGTCGAAATACCGCACTCACAGCGTGCGTGAAACTTTGCTCGTCAGAAAATACACGAATTAATTTCTACTTTCAGAATGAAATTCAGTGCGCTTTCAGCTGTATAAATCAGACTTAAATTTCGCGCGGCTTGACACAACCCGATATGTTTTGTAAAATTAGAGTAGGGGTATGGTCTAAAAATCTGTATTTTTGTGGAGATGCAATTTTGATATTTTTTAATTATTTAAAGTCCAGAAGCAGTATACCAGGCCGCAAACGGGCATTTACGCTTGTCGAAATGCTCATGGCGGTGGCTATTTTAGCCATGCTTTCATACGGGCTTTACACGCTTTTTTCGCGAACAGTTAAAAACGTGGACATCGGAGACTGGAAAAACCAAACTCAGCTGAAAATGAGAACGGGCTTAAAACAGCTTAACGCCGACATTTCAGCCGCTACCTATCCGGCGATGATAACCATAGGCGATACCGTAATAGACAAGAAACCTGAATGGGAGCTCACATATAAGGACGGAGCCACCAGCACTAAAGGCTATAAAGGCGACCTTCTAAAATTTTTCATGTGCACTCCCGGCAAAGATCTTCCTGATGAAAAAATAGGTAAAAAAATAGTCAAAGCCGTTCTAAGCGTGGACGAGATCGAAAAACATACGAGACTTTTTTATCAAAAGACACTGACCGAAGGCAAGACCGATAATGCTAACGAAGATAATAAAAAAACCATGCTTTTAAACGACGTGACAAATTTTGACGCGAAAGTAATAAAAGTAGAGGATTCTACCGCTTTCGATCCCAACAACAAGATAAAATACGTTTTAAGGATAGAAATGCAGGCGGTACATCCAAGATATCCGCTGACCATCGTCACCGAAAACACTGAGATCCCGCTTATGGTAGGATTTAAAAAGATGTAGAACGAAAACGCAGAGGTATTTTTATGAACAATTTCTTTCGAATGCCAAAAACTAACAATGTGCGCGCCATTACCCTCGCCGAGATACTTATCGCCGTGGCTATGTTCGCCGTGGCCTTCATGCCTATCACCACGATAATATCTAAGACCACCAGAAAAACACACGATATGAATTACGAGATAACCGCGGAATCCATCGGAAAAAGCATGCTCGAACAGGTCGTTAAAACGGTCCCTTTCGAGAAAGTAACAAAAGATATCACCGCCGGCATCGAGGACTCGAAAGACATCAAACTTGATTTCACCGATAAATCGGCGCTTAAAAAAGTCGAATTCACGGGCGATAGATCCGGTTCCATAATTAAATATGAAGGCGCCGAATATATGTGGGAGATCGAGGTCAAGGATATAGACGCCAAAGATCTTTTTGTTTCATACTGGGATCCGAGGAACGATAAACCGAAAGGCTCTACGCCCTGGCCGACCAGCATTATCGGAACGAAAAATGACGCTTTGGATAAAGTCGAAAAATATATAAACTGCGTTCCTGATTATTTAACAAAAGGCGGGAAAACCATAATTTTAAAAACGGTTAAATTAAAAATATCATGGCAAATTATGAACGAAACCGCCAATAATTTCAAGGACGATCGCAGAAAATTCATTCTCGTCACAAGAAAGGCAAGACTTGAGGACGACGCTTCATTCAGATAAATCAGACAAAAAGCGGTGATGTTATGAAAACGGTTAAATTCATGACCGACAAAAAAGACGAACAATATAAAAGTTTCGCGCTCATTTTCAGACAGCGCGCTTTCGCCATACCGCTGGTTATATTTCTTTCGGTGGTCCTGATGCTTTTCGCGTTCATGCTCATGCAAAGCAACACCCAGTCAAAAAAACAGAGGACCGCCACCTTAATGACGACAAAAGCTTATTTCATGGCAATGGCCGGCGTACAGCACTTTAAACTTAAATATAAGATGCTTCCCGAGGAGCTTTTTAAAAGTTCCTGCATGTATTACGGATATTCTCCCTTTTATATCCCGCCGGGCGGCGCGGCTTTTGACCAGTTCAGCGCGGCCAACCAGAGCAAGATAGGAACGCGTTATCCCGAATTCGTAGCCAGTTTCGTTGAAGACATAAATTCTTTTGAGACAGACCCGGACGGAACGACCGGCGGTGGAACCACCAAGGCCGGAAGCCGAACCCTCGTTAAAATTCAAAATCCCGCTAAAGAGGTCAAACAGGTCGGCGGCTATAAAGTATGGAGCTTCAAAACCGGCGGTTTCGCTCTTGATGACGCCGACGCCCGCGATTCGATAGCCGAGTGGGGCTACAAAATAATCGACATAAAATGCGGAAGCCTTAAAAAAGAGAACAACCCGGGCGCCGGAAAACTTCCATACATCGAACAATCCATAACCATAGAGGTCGAGGGAAAAGCGAAGTCCAACGTCGGCGGCCTTACGAAGGACGAGACCGGTTTCGCCAAACAGAAAGTGACAGAGACGGTCCTTCTTAAAAGAGAGATCAGAAAGTAAATTTAATTTTTTATAAAGAGTGAAGGAGGGGTCGGATATGAAGGCCACAAACAAAGGTTTTTATATTTTTTCCGGTTTGCTCGCGTCGTTATTGCCGTTATTATTCGTTATGTTTTATCAGGTTTCACCCGCGTTCGGCGACGCCAATGAACTTTGTCCGCTGCCCAAGGAATTCAGGGTCGAAATGGACGGAACTAAAAAAGATAACGCCGATCCCGGGTGCCGCATGGGTGAAAGCGTGAAATCCAATAACGTCAACGAAGGCAAGAATGGCTCTAAAAACGCCTGTTTTGTTGTAAAAGAAGACGAGAGTCACAATTACGCGTTTAAAACGGAACCCGGAAACAAGACGCCAGGGGAAATATCCGACTGTGACGGCAGCACCGGAACGGCTTTCATCGACTGGATGCCTAAAATGAAAGATTATCATCCGCTGAAAGAAGATAAAAGCCCTCTGGGTCAAAAAACCATGAAAGATTATTCCTCATGCTTCACATTCATGGGCGGGTCCGAAGAAGCTCCACAGGCCATGGGCGTTAAGTGGAACCCGAACACCGGCTGGAAGGTCAATACGGTCCATTTCGCTTATCACATGGACAGCCCTACCCAATATGGAGAATGCGGAAAGATCGGCTATAACGTCAATCCCGGCGAATCAAAGGACGACGGCGGCGCAGACGGAAAAGGCACATTTCCATTCAAATACGCCGAACCCTCGGTCCCTCTCTGGTTCGTTTCATCGGCGGTCATGAGCATCACTTGGGACTGGGATTATAAATGGTCACACTGCTGGAGGATTAAACACACCACTATTAAATATGTTTACGGCGTTCCAATAATATGCACCGGCTGTCAGACACTAGGGCCTATGGCCGTAGCCGAAGACGCTTTAGGCGCGGC
The DNA here is from genome assembly GCA_964551445.1 of uncultured bacterium. Lineage (GTDB taxonomy): Bacteria > Muiribacteriota > UBA9980 > UBA9980 > UBA9980 > DAOPXV01. Next base: position 23,026 of record CAZKCG010000007.1, read on the forward strand.
CGGCTACTGGACCACGCCCAAAGCCCCAATTAAAGATACCACCAACTGGGACCCTTCAAAAATATTCACAGACATACAAAAAGGCGACGTCGCTAAAAACAGGATGGGCGGCAATTTATATTATGACGAACAGGGCGCGGATTCGAGCCTTTACAGCGAACCTCCCTGCGCTTTCACTTTACCGAATAAACCCTGCGTCGTGGCCAGATCCACCGTTCGCGTGAAAGACGTTTCAAATATCGCTCACGTTGAAATAAACGTCGAGGGCGGTTCTAACGAACTCAAGGCCGAATGCGGCAAAAAGATATCGGATGTCATGACCGATAAAACGATGGTCATAAGGATCGTCGATAACGCGATACACTGCACCAAGGCTACAATAGTCGATAAGGGCGAAAACACCTGCGTTGACGGCGAATGGAAGGATGACGGGTTCAAGGCTATCTTCTGGTATGAAATGCCGCTGTACCAATACGCCTCCTATCAGGCCGATAAATGGAAAGACCCTGCCGGCGTTGAAAAACCCATTATTGAAATGGCTTATTCGCCGATGTTCGTATGGAAGAAAAAGAAAACATGGACCTCTTATACCGATTTTTTCGGCACCGGGGATGGAAGCACGGAAACCAAATCCATGCCATATAACCATGCCAATACGGAAAGAGCATTCAATCCTTCATATGTTATTTACGAGAAAAAAATACCTATTTCCAAACTTTTCGCGTCTGACGACGATAATAAAGAAGATATAATGCCGTGGCATTATGCCGCGACCTCGCTGGGCGATTCACTCGGAGGCCCGGCCTACGACAAGGGACTTGAAAACACCATGTACGGCAGCGATTTCACCGATATGAATAACGCCGCTGTCATCGATAAATTCAAATACAAACCTATGAACTTCACAAAAGGCAAAGGCCCCTTGAAATATTTCCTGGAAGTAAAAGACGGTTCGAAGGACGATATGGAATATACAACGGGCGGCGGCTTAAAATCCGAAGTAAAACAGGATCTCAACTGCACCGAAACTTACATGAAAAAAGACGATTATAAACAGGGCATGCTCAAATTCAACCCCGACGCGGACGCCGCTAAATTCGTTCAATATCCGAGCTCCGCTGCAGATCTTTCCCCGGGCGGCGCTATCGATCCAACCGCCGGCGGGCAGGAATGTCTCTCTGAAAAATACGATGATAACACCAAACAATGGGAAACCAACAGCATGTTCAAAGATACCGATAAATTTCAGTTATTCGGCAAAGTCGTCATAGACGATAAGATAAAACCGAACGCCGGTTTAAAGATCGTCGATACGGTCAGAGGCACGGTCAGAAAGCTTTTAAAATTAAACGATCTCGACAGGCTCGCCTGCTATAAAGCTCTCAGCGCGAGCGCCGATCAGAAATGGGCCCTGGTAGATACGGATAAGCACAATTATAAGCTTGTCGAAACAGCTAAACAACCCAGAGCTCCATTTACTTTAAATGACGACAATGAAAAGTTATGGGAATTCAAAGACGTGGCGCTTTTGACCGGGTCTTCACCCGACAGCGGAAAGATATGGGAAGGCCGCGATTATGAGGCTTATCCGGGCGAACTCGCAGACGCGACGCAGGATTCTTTAGATCCTTATGGAACCGCCGAAGACACGAAATTTGAAATGACCCACCAGGATCTGAGGAACGACCCCAAAAAAGCCTTCAACGCTGTGTTTTACGCCCACGACAATATCGACGGACAGCGCGTCATCAAGGATGGCGTCGAGGTCAAAAAAGATTTCTGGTATAAGGGCCTCGCGGCTATCGATTTCGAGTCGGACAACGACAAGGACAAGACCTTCAATGAAGATATAATAAGCAAAGGTTACAGCTCATGGACGATCATCGATGAAACCATTCCAAATTATAAAAGCAATCCCGTATTCAAAAAAATGTATATGAACGACGATTACTATAAATATCCTGAAATAGTTTTCAATAATCCAAACTGCAAATGGGATGGAACCGATCTGCCGAACGGTAAAAAAGAAATATCGGTGGCTTATGCCGTAACCGATAAGGCCGGCAACAAGAGAAAATTCAAGCTTCATTTCTTTGTGGCCCCGCTGGATATGTCCATTCAGACGATCGAAAAGAAGGAAAAAAAGACGGGATATTAAAAAAAATTGAAAGGGAGATCTTTTCCGGAACATGAAAAAAAATCTTATCAACTTAAGACATATTACGGTCATAGTGATCTTGTTCATATGGGTTCTCGGCTTTTACGGCGTTTCCCACTCGAAAGAAAAAAGGGAAAGCATGCTGGAACGCAAAAGGATCAAGGATAATAAAGTTTCCATAATGACACGCTTCATATATTATCCGCTTACGGAGGTCCGCAAAAAAAGCGGGATCACAAGATATGACGCAAAAGGAAACAAGATCGAGGCGATGGATTACGACAATGACGGGAACGTCATTAAAAAAACCGTCTACAAATATAACGAAAAAGATCTTGAGACCGAATATATCGAATATGACGCAGTCGATAATATAACGGCAAGGCATGAAAACAAATACGATAAAAAAGATAACGTCATCGAAGAAATATTTTACGGCAAAAACAACGAAATAACCTATATCCGGAATTGTAAATACGACGCGCAGGATAATATGAGTGAATACACACTGCTCGATAAAAACAAGAAAAATCTCGGCGTATGGAAATATAAATATGACGCCAGGGGTAACAAGAGCGAGGTCGAAGTATATAACGCGACCGGACAATATAACGGCAAATATTCTTACATATACAGCGCCAATGACGAAATGCTCGAAATGTACACTTACAGCAAGATCAATAAAATAGCCGGCCGGAATTCTTTCAAATACGACGCTAAAAATTTAATGAGCGAAGCCATAGTATATAACCCGGAAGGCAAGGCCAGCTCCTGGAAAAGATTTAGTTATGATTTTTCTAAAGAGGCCGTGTCAGCTTCCGTAAAACCGCCGGCCGGAACTACCGAAACGAAAATAGCCGCCGTGTCAAAGCCGGAACCGCCCAAAGTTCTTCAGACCGCTGAAGTCGATGCCGCGAGCGTCGCGACGCAGAATTCCGTTCCTGCCGCGCCGGTCCAGATCGTCGAACGCAAAGACGACACCGTGCGTTTTCACCCCGCATTCGATAATGATAATCCTCCCGCTACCGAAAAGATCGAAATGTCACACTTCGTTTCGCTTGGCGACAGGGCCAGACCGGATACCATAATGGGTCTTATGCAGAACGGCTATGACGTGAACTCACAGGACCAGTTCGGCCTGACGATACTCATGTCAGCCGCCGCAAGCGGTAACAAAGAAATGGCAAAATTCCTTATAGAAAACGGCGCGAAGGCCGATATCAAGGATAAAAACGGACTTTCAGCAATTGAATACGCAAAATATACCAATAATAACGCGATACTGGAGATACTCAAAAGCAGCAAATAGATCAGCCGGCGCTGAATACCTTTAAATTCTTAAGGACAAAAAAACGATATGACGGAACCTGTAAAAGATAAGCCTGTCAAAAAGGTCGCTTATAACGCTAGCGCCCCGGGCTCTAAATTCGATTACAACGCTCACATGAAACAGCAGCTTTTTATCGCCGCCATATTGATCGCGGCCGGGATAGGGGCGTATTTTTTATTAGCGCGCTGATCCGTTAATTCGTTTGGCTTGGACGAAAATCAAACTTTTAAATCACACGCGTAAAAGCGGGAGCATTTTTCTAACGCAATAAGGGGCGTCCGAAAGTAACATTTCAGACAGCCCCTTGTTTTTTAATCTTTGTTTATATTTTCGAAAACCGGGCCGCTGCTAACTAACGCCCGTTATATTGCCTTCATTATCGACATCGACCTTGGACGCGGCAGGCACTTTCGGAAGCCCCGGAAGCGTCATCATTTCGCCCGCTATGGCTACGATGAACCCGGAACCGCACGACGGACGCACTTCGCGCACGTGAAATTCGAAACCTTCCGGCGCGCCGTAAACGTTAGGCGTATCGGTTGTGGAAAGCTGGGTTTTAGCCATATTCACGGGTAAATTAGAAAATCCTAATTTAGTGAGGGCGGCGATATCCTTTTCAGCCTTCGGCGTATATGCCACATGCCCCGCGCGATAAACCGAGCACGCGATCTTTTCGATCTTTTCTTTTATCGAAAGACCTTCTCCGTACAGCATTTTAAATTCGACGCCTTTTTCAGCCGCTTCAACGACCGCTATGGCCAGAGCTTCTCCGCCTGCGCCGCCGCGGGCCGCAACTTCAGATATCTCAGCGCGGACGCCGTATTCTTTTTCACATTTTTCTTTTATGAACAATAATTCATCATCACTGTCGTCGGGAAAACGGTTGATCGCGATCACTGGCGTTATGCCGTACATCCCGATCGTAGAGATGTGACGCATAAGGTTGGACATTCCAACTTCCAGCGCGGCGATATTTTTCTCTGTTTTTATTTTGTCTTTCGGCATTCCGCCGTGCATTTTGAGAGCTTTCAAGGACGCGACGATCACTACGGCAGACGGTATCAGGTCCGGATTCTGACGATGGACTATGTCAAAAAATTTTTCGGCGCCCAGATCGACGGCGAATCCTCCTTCGGTCACGACATAATCGGCAAGTTTCAGCGCCATCCTGGTCGCTATGACGCTGTTGCAGCCGTGCGCGATGTTGGCGAACGGGCCGGCGTGAACAAAAACCGGCTGGCCTTCGCATGTTTGAACAAGATTAGGTTTTATCGCGTCTTTTAAGAGCGCCGCCATCGCACCCGCGCATTTCAAGTCTTTCGCGAAAACCGCCGTCTGATCGTAAGTATAACCAATGAGAATATTTCCAAGCCGGGTTTTAAGATCTTCCATATCGCGGGCGAGCGCGAGTATCGCCATTACTTCGGACGCGGCCGTTATATCAAAACCCGTTTCGCGCAATATTCCCTGAGACTTGCCGCCGAGGCCGATGACTATGTCGCGCAGCTGGCGGTCGGACATGTCCATAACGCGGCGCCAGGTAATATTCGAAGGATCTATCTTAAGCTCGTTGCCCTGAAATATGTGGTTGTCTATTATAGCGGACAGGAGGTTGTGGGCGCTGCCGACGGCATGGATGTCGCCGGTAAAATGAAGATTTATATCGTCTGACGGAACGATCGTCGCTTTCATCGTTCCCGTAGCGCCGCCCTTAACGCCGAATATCGGGCCGAGCGACGGCTCGCGCAGGCATAAGTGAACCGATTTTCCGATATAACCGAGAGCCTCGGCAAGGCCGATGGAAGTGACTGTTTTCCCTTCGCCGAAAGGCGTCGCGGTTATGGCGCTTACCAATATAAGCTTTCCATATTTCCTGTCTTTGAGTTCATCCATTATTTTCAAAGATATTTTAGCCTTGTAATTTCCGTAAGTTTCTATGTGTTCTTCTTTAATTCCTGCTTTTTGAGCTATTTTCATTATATGTTCCACTAAAAGCACTTCCTTTTTTTATTAAATAAAAAAATCTCAATTGGAATGATACCAGAAACTGTCCAGTATTTCAAGCGGTGCCTCGGTCTTTTTTCAAGAGCAAAGGGCGTTTGATACGATCACGAGAAATATCGTTAAAACAATGTTTTGCGAGCATGCGAGCCGCTCCTTAAAAAAATAAAGCCTTTTATAATAGGCCGAGGAACTTTTTTTATTTCAAAGAGTATATCTTTAGCTTGACATGCCCGTATTATCTTTAGTAAAATTACAATAGGGGTTTTAGTTGATGATTTTTTCATAATTACCCCGATTTGATTTCATTTATAGATATTTGACCGGATATTCATTAAGTTTCGGAATTGATTTTTTTAAAATGTTATTTATACATATTAGAAAGGGGATGTGTTCTATGTCAAAAATGAAGATTTTCACCCTGTTAATGATGGTCTTATTCTCGTTATTCTTATCCGCGCCTTATCTTTACGCGGGAGCCGACGGAATGTGCCCGCTTCCGACCGAACTTAAAATTAAAGTTAAAACGCCTGCCGGCGAACAGGTTTATTCTCCCGGCGACACCATATACGTCGACGAGGACGAACCGATCGACGTGAAATTTCTCGCGACGCCTTTCGGCGGCGGCGACGTAGACCTGAGCACAATTTCCACCGGAGCGGTCGACAGCGGGACCACTTCGGCGCCCACATGGCAGCCAGATCATATGCACCCGACATTCAACCATGAAGGAACCCGCCCTCCGGCCTGCTGGGTCGGTCCAGACGGCCATGAGGACTGGGGCGACTCGCATCAGTGGGGCGGCACAGGCTGGAAGATAAAAGACATGGAATTCAACTATAGCCTTGATTACGCAGGGCTCGGCCACAATGAAATGAACGAAAGCGGTTCAACACCGGCGGGTGTAGCTGGTTTCAAGTATAACGTTCCGTCTGTTCCTAAATCATACAAGATAAGAGTAGAGCTTGGCCTTTCATGGCAGTGGAGCTATTCCCTCAGCCACCGCTGGGTACATGACGGCAGGGTCGACGCCACCGGAAGCTCGAGCGGCGGCCCTGACACCAAATGCGACATCTGCGGCGAATCATACACAACCACCACTAAAGACATACCTTTCGGCACCGTGACAGCCGTCGTTTCAGACCCGCGCCTCCCGAACCAGAGAGGCGGAGATCCCGCGACGCCTAACTGGGACCACGTCTGCGTCGAAAACTGCAGCGGCACGACCGCGTTAGACCGCAGCACATTTTTGACCAACAGCGTTCTTAAAGACCCCGATACCGGCGCGGTAGGAAAACACATAGTAAGAACTTTCAATGTCATCGTTCGCGATAAAAGCAATATAGCTCATATCCAGACCGGATTCAACGGCAACAACGTAATAAAAGGCGAGTGCGGCCAGCTTCTTTCAACTACAGATCCGGATAAAAAGATCACCATAAGGATCGTCGATAACGCCGCGTGTGCTACCGACCCCGTTGCCATAGCCCAAAATCTCGCGGCTGATGCTAAATTCAAAGATGATAATTTCGAACTCACATTCTGGTACGAATGGCCAGTTTACCAGTACGGATCATATTTCCTTTCAACTTTCAAAGAGCCGGATCCGATAACGGGCGCTCTTACAGGACCGGAACACAAGTTCTGCAACGTAATTTATTCTCCTATGTTCGTATGGAAAAAAGGAAAAGCCTGGGGGAAATTAAGCGAATATCTTAACGACGCTCAAAACTCAGGATCTAAATTCGGAAAACCTTTCAACGGAAATACCCAGACCGGAAGTGACGCCGAATTCGTCGTTTACGACTGCACCTTCCCGCTGGATTATCTTTTAAAGGGAGACGAGCCAAAAGAAGATATAGCGCCGTTCCATTACGCCGCTACGGCCTACGGCGACTCGTTCGGAAACCCGGGTTACGCCGCAGATAAAGACGCAAGCGCCCTTTACAACACCTATAAGCCGGACGGCAAAGAACTCAAAGACGTATTCAAATACAACCCTATAAATTTCAAGGGCGGTAAAGGCCCGCTTAAATATTTCGTAGAGGTCCGCGACTGTTCCGACAAAGGCGGCGGAAAGGGCGAAACTAAATTCAACTGCAGCAGCCACTATTTCAAAGATACGGCATCTCCCGCCGAAGCCTACGTTCAGGCTCAGTTAAAATATAACCCCGACTCGGTCCCTTATATGGTCCAGTCCGCTATAGCCGCAACCGACCTTCCCGCCGACGGCACGGCCGTATTAACAACGGGCATAAACGCGGCCGACTACTGCGAATCCGACGATTACGCGACCGATAATATCCAGAAAAAATGGAAAGATTGCGACTTCGTCAAAAACGTCATCAACGCAAACGTTGAAGGCGGCGATAAAGACAAGATCCTGAAAAATTTCCAGGCATGGGGAAAAATAGAGATAGAAGACAAGATAAAACCCAACCTCGGCGTGCGCATCACCAACACCGTTAAACAGACGACACGCAGGATATATAAGAAGGACGGCTATGAAGTATTGAAAGGCGCCACCCTGCCTGAATTCTCACAGGCCAACCTCGACGGCGACCCCAACAGAAAATACGCGCTGATGGATCAGGCCAAGAAATTCAACTATACGGCCCTTCCATCAGGATATACTCCCGCACCGCCTGCGGCTAACGCGGTCGGAAACGAAGCCGTTCCGTTCGATAACACCGAGGACGAATGGGTATTCGACGCGATCCCCGTCAGCGCCGCTACCAATAAATTGTACGAAGGCGACGAGGGCGGCCAGGACGCCAACAAGCACGGTTACGGCGTCGGCAAGGACATCCAGATGATCATGACCCACCAGGACCTCTGCGATGCCAACAAAGCGGCATGGTTCACGCCTTATTACGCTTACGACAACATCGATGGCCAGAGAATACCGAAAGACGGCCAGCAGTTCAATCTCGAAAACTGGTACAAAGGCGTCGCGGCGGATAACAAGAGCGGAAATACTCCGATCGATCCGGTTTTCGCAAAAGACTTCATCAACAAAGGTTATACGACATGGCTCATAAAGGACGAACTCTGCGACCCGTCGGCGATAGACGGCGTTTATAAAAGCGAAGGATATTTCAACTATCCTCAGATCACATTCAGCAACGTAAACACCGAATGGACCGGAAATCCCATAAACAACAAAGAAATATCGGTGACATACGCGGTCATAGACAAAAACAAGAACAAGAGAAAATTGACCGTGAAATTCTTCGTCGCTCCGACCGATTCAAGTATCATAACCATAGAAAAACAGGAAAAGAGAAACGATTAACGCAAAAGCTATAAAAGAGGAAGTTCAGAAATGAATAAAAAGTTTTACGCGGCGATATTCGCGGCAATTATAATAGGTTCATCCTCGTTCTGCGCGGAAGCGAAGGATAAGGCCAGAGAACTCGATGTGCGCATCATGAAAGAAAACAAGGTATCTAAATGCACCGAATTTCTTATTGAATCCAAATCGGCGCAAAAACAGAAGCGCGCCGTTTCGGAGTATGACGCCGGCGGCTTTAAAAAGAAGATGGCCGAATATAAGCCGGGCGGCGCTTTAGATAAAAGATTTGAATATCTTTGCGACACGGCTGGAAATGAGCTGAAAAGCCTTGAATACAGCGGCGACGGAATACTTAAGGTCACCAAGGAAAGCGTTTATAACATTACGGGCGACCTTCTCGCTGAATCTTTAATGGATAAGGCAGGTAAATTAACACAAAAACGCTCGTATAAATACGACGCCAACAGGGATATTTCCGAACAGGCGACGACCGGCCAGAACGGCGCCGCAACCGGCAGGACCGCTTACAAATACGACGAAAAGCATAACAAGACCGAACAGACCACCTACGGAAAAAACAACGAGATCACAGGCAGATGGGTCTATAAATACGACGGCGCAGATCTGCTCACCGAAGCCACGATATACTCAAAGGATAATAAATTAAGCGGCAGGTGGGTCTATAAATACAACGAAAAAAAACTGCTTACCGAATTAACCGGTTATAATTCAGCCAACGCCGTTTACTTTTCTAAAAAATATGAATACGAATTTTTCACGGCGGCCGCCGCGTCAACCGCCCCGGCAAACGGCGTGAAAAAACCGGCGGCGGACCCTAACGGGCCTCAGGCCACCATGAACCCCGGCGAAGAACCGGTAAGCGCGGAATTTACCGTATCTAAATTCATACTCACCGCGGAACACGGCTCGGCGGACGATATAGCCAAAATGATCGACGAAGGCAAACTCAGCGTCAACACCAAAGACGGCGACGGCTGGACGCCTCTGATATCGGCTGCCGTGTTCGGAAACTCCGACGCGGTAAGATATCTATTAGAACGCGGAGCAGATCCGGAGCTTAAGGACAATAAAGGCATGACCGCCTTTGACCACGCCAGAAAAAGGGCGCGCACCGAAGTTATAAACATCATTAAAAAACAGGCCGGCGGGCAAAAATAACTCCCGTTGACTTTATTCGAATTAATGATATAATATAGGCCTTATTTATAAATTTATCACGGTATAAATTCATAATATAAGGCTTATTTATTTTTAAAAGAGCGGATTTTTAAACAAGATGGTGTTATATGCAGGCTTCAAATAAAAAAATAGTTTTTAATACCGTGTTCGAAAAACTCTCGATCACGATCATAGACGGAAAAAAACTTGAATATCATTCGGAATATTACGAAAAAAAACGCAACGCCTTCAACATCGACAAAATGATAGAAGGCGCGCTTTCAGCCTGTGGAATTGAGTTCTCCGATATTTCAGGGATATTCGTATTCTGCGGACCCGGATCGTTCACCGGCATAAAACTCGGGCTTTCCATGATATACGGCCTTATGTGCGGCGCCGGCGAAAAATGCGAACCGAAAGGGCTGTCGCTTCTCGACTATATTCTTTTCCAGGGGCTGGCCAAAAATTGCGTGAGCGGGCGATTGACGGCGGTCATTCCGGGAGTGCGCGGCGAATATTTCGCGAAAACCATCGTTCCCGTAAAAGGCGATATGGAGGCTTCATTTAATAGCGTGAGCGGCGAATTCGTGGTCATGTCAGAAAAAATAACCGCTGACATGGCCGATAATAGTTATGCGGCAGACCCTATCGCGAAAGCTTTTTTCAACGACGAAAAGCTCCCGCCCGCGATTAGAGAAGGCGCTCTGCAAATCAAATTCGAGGCGGAAGGCGTTTTAAATTTCATAAATTTCTGCGAGGAAACCGTTAATTCAAGGTTCGTCCCGCTCTCGCCGATCTACCTTAAGGAAACTTACGCCATTAAACCTAAAACGGAGATATGCTGATGAACATATTAGGCATCGACACTTCCTGCGACGACACTTCCGTCGCGGTATTAAAATATTGCGAGACCAGCCGGAAATTTCACATAAAGTCCAACATCATATCCTCGCAGGTGAAAGCGCACGGTGAATACGGCGGCATAGTGCCGGAAATAGCCTCGCGCGAACATCTTAAAAACATTAAGACCGTATTTGAAATGGCCCTCGAAAAAGCTCAGATAACCAGCGATGAGCTGGATCTTATAGCCGTAACGGCGGGACCGGGCCTTTTAGGCTCGCTCATCGTCGGATATTCATTCGCCAAGGGCCTCTCAATATCGAAAAAAATACCGCTGATAACGGTCGATCATATAAAAGCGCATACCGCGGCGAACTTCCTTTCGCCCTTCGAGGTCAATTTTCCGGCGGTAGCCCTCACGATATCCGGCGGCCATTCATCGCTTTCGGTCTTAAACTCGCCTATCGACGCCAGATTCATCGGCGGAACGATAGACGACGCCGTCGGCGAACTTTTCGATAAAGTGGCCCGCTATCTTAAATTCCCTTATCCGGGCGGCCCTTATATCGATAAAATGTCGCGCGCCGGATCGGAAAAATACAAATTCCCGAGGCCTCTGATAAACGAGCCTAATTATAATTTTTCATTTTCAGGATTAAAGACCGCCGTTATAAACTTCACGCAAAAAACGCCGGGTTATGACGTTTCAGACCTGGCTCACAGCATGACATGCGCCATCTGCTCGGTCCTTGCCAAAAAAATAAAAAACGCGGCCGCAGAATATAAGGCAAGGACCATAATTTTATCAGGCGGCGTGGCATGCAACGGCATGATACGCGAAGCGGTCAAAGAACTCGGAGAAAAGCTGAAAGTTTTCGTCATGCTTCCTGAACCGGTCCTTTGCACCGATAACGGCGTAATGATAGCTATTTCAGGCGCGCTCAATTATGTTTATTCGCCCGATAAAAATTCGAGGAACTCCGACGTTTACCCGACGACCAGATGGTAAACCGGTTTTTAAATCAATATTAAGGAAATATAATATGGCTGATATAAAGATACTCGACGAAATGACCGTATGCAAGATAGCGGCGGGCGAAGTGATACTCTCTCCCGCCTTCGTGATAAAGGAGCTCGTTGAAAATTCCATCGACGCGGGTTCGGGCGAGATAGTGATCGAACTAAAAGGCGGCGGCCTTTCAAAGATATCGGTATCCGATGACGGCTCGGGAATGACCCGCGACGAGATGCTCATGGCGCTGGAACATCACGCCACTTCAAAACTCAGGGACGTGAACGATCTAAAAAAAATAGCGACCTACGGCTTCCGCGGCGAAGCACTGCCGTCTATTGTTTCGATCTCGAACGCCGAGATCATTTCGTCTAACGACAGCGAAAAACCCGCGGTTTGCGTCAGGATCGAAGGCGGCGTCATTAAAAGCGTTCAACCCGCGGCCTCTACGCGCGGAACCAAGATATTCATAAAAAACCTTTTTTTCAATACCCCCGTAAGAAAAAAATTCCTGAAATCTGAAAGTTATGAAACGGCCCTCGTCACCGAAACCGTCACAAGATACGCTCTGGCGCATCCCGAGATCAAATTCTCGCTTTTCATAAACGACCGGGAGTCTTTTTCAACAAGAGCGAACTCGGGCACGCTGAGCGTAATTAACGATATTTTTTCAGGCGGTATCGCCGATAACCTTATAGAAAAGAGCTTTACCGGCGCGGACGCGAAATTCGGGAATATTTCAATAAAAGCATATTTCTCTCCGCCGCATATTTCAAAACCCGGAAACCGCTATCAGTATTTTTTCGTCAACGGGCGCCCGTTCAAAAATAAAAGCGTCACGCACGCCGTGATGGAAGCATATAAAAAACATCTCAATCCAAGGCAATATCCGGTCCTTTTCATGTTTATAAGCATGGACCAGCAGTTCGTCGACGTGAACATCCACCCGACCAAAACAGAGGTCGCTTTCGCCGGCGAATTCGCAATACATGACATGATCTTCAAAATGACGGCCGACGCCCTTTCTAATTTGCGCGTCATGCCTTCGGCCGGATTCGAACGCCATGAAGAAGACGGCGTCCCCGTTTTTTACGGTTTTAAAAAAACGCCTGATGAAAAACCTCGCGAACAAGATGACGCTCGCTTTGACGAAGAAAAAAACTTTTCACAGGGCGAACTCTCTCTTACCGAATCGTCACACCTCATGGCCGGGCTTGGCAGGGAACATTCTTCCCATTCTTCAATGCCTCTAAAAACGACACAGGAGCCCCGCCAGGCGTTCGAAAAGACCGCGGACGATAAAACGCCGGCGGAAACGGAAAAATCCTTTTTATCGGGCGCCGCGCGAATATTAGGGCAGGCCTTTAACGCCTTCATTATTATCGAGGACGCGGACAAACTTCTCATAATCGATCAGCACGTCGCCGCTGAAAAAGTCCTTTATGAAAAAATTTTAAGTTCGCTGCTTACTAAAAAATTCAATTCACAGTCTCTTCTGATACCGCACATTTATGATCTGACGCCGCATGAATTTCAAATGGTTTCGGGAAATCACGAGCTTTTTGAAAAATACGGATTCGACGTTGAAATATTTTCAAATAATTCCATAGCGGTAAGGGCCGTTCCGGATTTCATCGAACCGGAAGCTGAAAAAGAGCTTATATTCGAAATAATCACGGCCAGTTCGACCGGCGGTTTCAAATATGACGAGCAATTCTGCAAAGATCTCGCCGCCATGATGTCCTGCAAGGGCGCCGTAAAAGCCGGGAAACCCCTGAATGAAGAAACTATGAGGATGCTCGTATCCGACCTTTTAAAGTGTGACAACCCTTATTTCTGCCCTCACGGCCGGCCCGTTATAATGAAAATGCCGCTTTCTGATATCCTTCAGAAATTTAAAAGAAGCCTTTAACGAAAACGCCCGGAATTAATAAAACTCATATTTTTTGGCGCTCATTAAAATCGCTTGACAAACACGACGATTTTTGTTAAATTTAACTATCGCATTTACCAGTGTTGTCAATTTTATAAGATCAAATTTCAAACCAGGTTTAACTAAAGATCGGTCCTGGTCATATTTTTATATATCAAGAGAGTGTGATTACTATGCAGCTTACAAGAGGTTCGGAATACGCGATTCGCGCCATTTTGGATCTGGCGTCAAAACCTGACGAGACCAAGATACAACTCAAAGAGATAGCGGCCAGAATGGAGATCCCCGAAGATTTTCTCGCCAAGATATTTCAGATATTGAACCGCACTGGCATCGTTAAATCTTTTCGCGGAACCAAGGGCGGCTACACTCTTGCCAAAGCTCCTGAACACATCACTCTAAAAGACATCATTAGCGCGGTTGACGGCCCTATCAAGCTTAACAAATGCATAGACGCCATGTGTATCGACGACGTTAAATGCAATTACACCGCTCAGTGCCCCGTCCACGACGTATGGCAGGAAGCGCAGGATTCACTTTTAAATATTTTACATAAAGCGAATTTTAAAGTTCTCGCGGAGAACCTTGCCATAAAAAAAGCCGCTAAATAAGATCCAATGGAACAGCCATAGCAAATTAATAGATCAATAAAGAACGGCAGGGGTTATTTTAGCCCCTGCCATTTGTTTAGGAAAATTCAGTTATGAAACAAGATAAAAAACGCAACTCGTGTTTTTCAAAATTAAACGATCTGTATCTCAAGGTTTTAAATATTAACCGCGGGATGTTAGACGGCAGGTCCTCCGAATTTCTGGCCAGAAACTGCCAGGACCGCGAAGTAGCATTGTTTTTCTCCGCCTTAGATATAACTCTCATAGTTTTAATGGACAGGATCCGTCAGATCAAGCTCGAGATCTTCGAAAACATACCTCAGGTCCAGAAAATGTTCGCGGCGGACCGTGAAGTGCGCGAAAAACTTTCCGAACTCATATACGAATATATTTTCTCGGGGCTCTCGATCTGCTTTCTGGACAGCATCATTAAAAACGGCGGAAAAGTTTACCGCCTCGACGCCACGATAACTCCGGAAGTAGTGTGGGACATATTTTCTCAAAAAACCTCCGGATTCAAGATCCCGGACATGCACGAATTCTTATACGAAGACGAAAATTCCGATATATCCTCAATGTTCAAACTCATGTTCGATTCGATGTACGACCGGCTTAAACTTCAAATTCCATCTTTTTACGCATTGAAAGACAGTCTGAACATACTGGCGAAGGAGCTCATCGAAAAATCGCTCGTCGAAGGAATGCTCGTTTTCAGATCCTACGAAGAAGCGGTATCGCAAATAACGGATATGAGAATTAACAGCTGATGGGAATAAAAATTCTTCAAATTATAAACAGGCCCGCGATAACGGGCGGAATGGAACGCTACGCGCTCGATCTTTCGAGGTCCCTGAAAAAAAGGGGGCACGATGTTTTTATGGCGGTGCGCGCGGGGACCGACATAGCTTCCGCGGCCGACGAGGCCGGCATTAAAAGAATTCCAATAACGCGCGGCGGAGCGGTCCAGCCTTATAACGTATTTTCGATAACGCGCGCGCTTCTGGCCGAAAAATTCGACATACTTCACGCTCACACCGGAAACGACTACTGGCCGCCGCTTCTCGCAAAATGGTTCACTTCCAGCCGGAATTCGCGCGTCTTCGTTACGCGCCATATTCTGTCTCCGCCGCGCGGCTTCTCGGCGCGGTTTTATTTTCAGAACGTGGATACGGTGTGCGTTTCAGACTCGGTGCTGCAAAAGATGAAAGGTTTTTCCGCTCCGGGATCGCCGCTTCATCTTGTATATCCGGGCATAGACCTTGAAAGGTTCACCCCCGAAAGATACGAGCCGGCGGTCAGGCGCTCGTTCAAAATACCGGACGGGGAGTTCGTCATCGGCACCATGCACAAATGGTTCTCAAAAAACTCCGCCATAATCGAAAGACTGCTCGAAGATTTTCAGGAAATTAAAATATTGATCGCGGGCGAATTAAAACCCCATGAGATCGCGCAGGTTAAAAATCTTAAAAATACCGAAAGAATTTTTTTGACCGGAATAATCAAAAACATGCCGGAATTCTACCGTTCGTGCGATCTTTTCCTGTTCCCGAGCTTCGACGAGGCCTTCGGCATGGTAGTCGCAGAGGCCATGCTGATGGGACTTCCGGTCCTTACTGCCGCAAGCGGAGGAGCTTCGGAAATATTCAATGAAGGCGAATGCGGATACAAAATAGACGCTGACCGGCCGGACCTTTATTCAAAGGCTTTCGAAAAAATATATAAAGACACGGAGTTCCGGCTAAAGTTATCCGGAAACGCCAGGAAAAAAGGCAAAGAGTTCAGCATCGAAAAAATGGCATCGGACATTGAAAGCCTTTATTTTAAAGCGCTTGACAGAAAATAAAAAACCGGCCGCGAAGCCGGTTTTTTTATCGATGAACTTATCCGTTTATTTTCTTATTAATACTGAAAGCTGCTCGACACGACCTCGTTCACGCCGTCGCTCTTTTCATCCGCGCGCGGCATATCAAAAGGCGTTATATGAGGCGTTATAAGCATTATCATTTCGGTTTCGACATGAGTTTTAGAATTATGCGTGAAAAGTTTTCCTAAACGGGGAATGTCGCCAAGAAATGGCACCTTGACGGTCTGTGAGCGCTCCTCCTGTTTTATGATGCCGCCGAAAACAGCCGTGTTATTATCTTTAAGTCTTACCATGGTCTTGGTGTTGCGCGTTCCCATGTGTATCTGGCCGTCTTCCGTGATATCTAAAAGCGATGAAACATCTACGTTCAGGTCAATGGTGACTTCCGTGTCTGAATGGATTTTTGGAATTATGTTAAGCGATATGCCTATCGACGTCATCGTATATTTTTTCACCGGCAGATAGGTGACCGGGGCTTGCTGAGTCACACCGTTCACAGTGGTCGTAGTTGGAATAGTGAACGTCGGGAGTGTTGACCCGGCCAATCCGCTTGTTCCACTCGTCGTTCCACCCGGTGTCCCGCTCGTTCCATTGCTCGTGTTTGTAACCGTGCTACTCAAGGAAGTTCCATTTGGAGCCATTATGTAGTCAAACGAAGGCACCGGCACCTGTTCGCCTATCAGCGTCGACGCTCTTTTGCCGTCAACGACAAGCAGTCTTGGGCTCGCCAGCACCTTGGCCTTGTTCTGATTTTCTAAAAATTCCATCGTGGCGCTTATATTTTCAACCTTGAGGCTTTTTGTTATATCGGCGAAACCGAGCGATGAAATACTCTTAATGCCAAGCCGTGAGAGACTGTCGCGGCCGATCTCGACAAGCTTGACTTCAATGTCGACCTGTCTTATGCCCTGATCTATTTTCACCAGAAGGTCTTCAAGTGTTTTTATATTCCTTGGAGTGTCGAACGCTAAAAGGCTGTTCGTCCGATCGTCATAGCTGAAATTTCTCACATTTAAAATACCGCTCAATTCAGGAGATTTGGTTATTATGCTTATTACTTCCGAAGGAGTCGAATTTTTAAGATTGAAAACTTTTCTTATTTTTTTAGCATAGGTCTTTTCGTTGCTTTTAGAGGTTATAACATAAGAACTGTCGTCTAACTTCACAAGGACATAATCATACATATTAGCCAGAAGCTTTATCGCGTCAATTATCTTCATTTTATGCACGTAAAAACTTACTTTTCTCAGAGCATCGACATCTTTGTCGAGCACAAGATTTATATTAGCCATCTCTGATATTGATTCTGCTATTTCGTGAAAAGTGAGTTCATGGAATTTCAACGCCACTTCGAGATTTTCTGAATTCGTCCTGCCTGTTATCGTTATAGAATCATCTTCAACCGTATAATTAAAACCGTTATATTTAAAAACGCCTTCTAAAACTTCATACAGCGTGCCCTGAGAATGCGCGGTAAGACTTCCGGAAGCGCTGTTTTTTATTATAACGTTAAGTTTGGTGCCGGCCGCGAATTTTTTAACTACCTCTTCCACCGGAAGATTCTCAAAATGAAATTCATATTTTGAAGCGTCATTGGTCAGGATATCGCTGTATTTTTTTCTCGTTTCCGGTTCGGCCCTGCCCATGCCCCTGGCATTGTTAACGGAACTTGCGTTATCTCTGATCTTTTTGAAAAAATGAAGATAGATCTCGTTTCCGCCCTTGTACACTTTGTAGTCCACGGCTTTTTCAAGTATGAACGTGGCGCGGCTTACTTTCGGGCTGTCCTTTATCCTGTTCATCTGAAGCACGTTGACCCCGCCTTTCTGGATCGTTACAAGGTCTCCGCCCTTCACGTCGAACTGGGTGTTCAAAAAATCACAGATGACCGCCGCGCCGTTCGCGTCATTGCGCACGTCAACGTCGGTGAATTTTATGGGTTCGTTGCTCGTGAACGCGACCCTCACATAATCCGCCGTCTCGCTGACGCCGACCTTCGTTATCGTGTCGAACGGCGCCGCGAATGATACGGCGCAGAAAACGGACATGATTAAAATCATTGCAATCAAAGAGATATTTCTTTTTTTTCTCATTCTGACCTCACTTTTATTTTTAAATATTTTCAAACTTTGATGAGACGCGACATTGAAAGAACCGGCAAATACGCGGCAAAAAGAACCATGCCGACTATGAACGCGAGCGCGACTATTATTAAAGGCTCCATTATCCTTAAAAACGTGGAAGTAGCGTAATCTAATTCTCTTTCGTTGAAATCGACTATAGTTTCAAGCATTTCGTAAAGCGTATTCGATTTTTCGCCTACCCTCAGCATACTTACCGTAAATGTCGGCAAATATTTACTTTTTTTGAAAGCGTCGTAGATGGAAGTTCCGTTTTCTATATCGGTACATACATAGTTCAATTCATCCATAAGAGCTAGATTTTCAACCGTCGCCGCGGATTCTTTCAATGAATTAAGGAACGTATAGCCTGAAAAAAACAACATATTCAAACTCTTTATGAACTGAGTGAAATTATATTGAATGATGAGCATCCCCATTATAGGGGTCCTCATAAGCATCCTGTCGATGATCTTTTTTCCCGGCCGGGTAGAATAAACTTCCATGAAAAAAGTTATGACAAGAAATATCCCGCCCAGGATCATCCAGAAATAAGTTCTCGAAAAATTACCTATCGCCAGCAGCACCTGCGTGGGCATAGGAAGCTCACCGCCCATGGAACTGTATATTTCTTCGAATCTCGGAACTAAAAGCGTTACGACGTAGGTAACGAGAATGAATATAAAAAACAGCAAAAACACAGGATAACTGAGCGCGTCGCGCAATTTTCTTCTGAATTCGATCGTCTTTTCAAGATAATCGGTTATACGCATAAAACTTTCATATAATTTTCCCGAAAGTTCTCCCACTCTTATCAGGTCGACAAAAAGTTTCGGAACGTGTTTTTTATGGGCCAAAAAAGCGACATGCAGCGGCGTACCGCCCTCAACCTGATGACAGACATCCCTTATGATCTTTTTAAGAAGCCTGTTCTTCGACTCCGCTTCAAGTATTCCAAGCGCTTCAAGCAGGTTGACATTTCCCTTTATCAGCACCGCGAAATATCTTGAAAATTTAGCCATATCGCCTAGGCTTATCGTCGTAAACAGCATTATATCGCTTAAGAAAGAACCTTCGCTCTTTACGTCTATGGAAATAACATCGAGGTCCTGTTTTGAAAGATCCGCAATGGCCGTGGCTTTGCTGGCGGCGTATATAACGTCGTCAACTATTATATTCCGGTTGTTTTTGGCTTTATATTCAAATATTGGCATTTACTTTTTGATCGCCTTTTATTTTATGCCCGGGAACTCGTCGGCGAGTTCAACCGTGAAGTTTACGCTTTCCTGGTTTACGGAAACGGATTTTTCAGCTTTCTGATAGCCTTTCTGCTCTACGATCATGCTATAATAATCGAACGGGAGCGACGTTATCGAGAAATTTCCGAATGAGTCCGTCACCACGATCCTGTCGGCGATCTGAACGCGAGCGCCATAAACGGCCTTGCCGGTTTCTTTTTCTAAAACAGTGCCGCTTATATTTCCGGTTTTTTCTTCAGGTGAAATAGCTATATCGTTTTTAACGCTTACTTCAGCGACGGTTACCTTGCCCTTATATAAACCGTATTTCCCGGCGATGACCGTAACGTCGGCGAATCCGAGAGGAAGCCCTTCGATACTGTAATATCCTTCTTTGTTCGTTTTACCGTTCTTAGATCCTATAACGACCGTGGCATTGGATATGGGTTCGTGAGTTTTGGCATTTCTAACCTTTCCATACATAGATGAATACTTTTGATTGTATTTGGTGTATTCTACGGCGGCGTTTCTTTCAACGCCGTTATGGCTCACAAGATTCGTTTCGCGCGAACCCGGCATTAAAAGTATCTTAAGCTTATTGCGGCCGGATCCGATCTTTATTGCGCTTTCATAAGCCGTGTGGTTCGGCGATTCGGCGCGCACGGTGACCTGGGCTTTTGTTATCGTTCTTGAAATGAATTCGCCGTTCGCGTCCGAAAAATAAACTTCGTCGTCCACCGATATTTTAGCGCGGGAGATCGGAACGCCTGATATCATATCGATGACCTTTCCCGCGACGAATACATTGTTTTTATCAGAGCTTAAGGCCGCGAAGGTTTTTTTCACGCCGTCGGTTTTATCTTTACGCGCCGCGTACGCGCTCTCTTCGAGCGTCGGAACGGAAACGGGCTTCGCGCCCGAAAGCGTCATCGAGTCATCGCCCGGTTCAGTTTTGGCCGGAGCCGTTTTTTTCTTGGGGACGCTCGCGCCTAAATATCCGATGCGGCCGGTCTTAGGACGCAGCTTTATATTGAACGAATTTTCGCCTCTCGCTATGGAAACGGATTCGTTATAGTTATCGAAGTCCTTATGTTTCACTTCGACGATAACGCGGCCCACGATAAGATTCGAGGCGCTGAATTTCCCGTCTTTTCCGGTTTTTGTCACACGGTCGCGAACCGTCACCACGGCGCCGGAAACGGCGTCGGATGTCGCTTCGTCGCATACGAAGCCTTCAAGCGAGGCGGATCCGATAATTTGCGCCATAACGACCGGCGGGAAAAAAACCATCATAGCGGCTAATGCCATTAAAAACAGGTGACTTTTGAATAAAATAGAGGTTTTTGAAATTTTCATAGTCTCTTTTTCCTTTTTATGAAATTAATAAAATATTGCCGTTAACATATTATGATAAAACTTATTTTAACTATCGGTATGAAAAAGAATTTGTTTAAGACATTTATATATAGCTCTAAATACATACCTTCAAAAGCTTTTTTAAAAACGGCCGGCATCTCGTTTGAACAACTTCGGATAAACCGGCGGTCAATTATAAAAAAATTATAAAAATTTATATTGGCTTTTTTCGTGTTTTTGTGTTAAAATTTTCGCAATGCTTTCAGAATAAAAGCGGTTTATTTTAATAAAACCGGTTTTGTCCGGAAACAAAAAGAATTATCTAGGAGGCCAAAAAGATGATAGTTGTTAGTAACGATTGCACAGGTTGCGGAATTTGCGCCGATTGCGCTCCCGACATATTCAAAGTCGGAGACGACGGTTTAGCTAAAGTGTTGAACCAGAACGCCGATAAGGCAAAAGTCCAGGAAGCTATTGATAGCTGCCCCGTAAGCGCTATTTCAATGAAATAATATAAAACCTTTCTATAATGGCCGGCGCGCTCTTTTTCAGGGTCAGCCGGCCTTATTGTTTTTAAAGATGACATATTCCAGAATACTTATAATAAGGCTCTCATCCGCCGGAGACATAGTTTTAACATTTCCGGCTTTTTTTTATCTCGCGAATAAATTTCCGCAGGCGAAGATAGACTGGGTTGTCGACGCCCGATTTTCCTCGCTTTTAGACCTTCTTCCCGGCGTGAACAAAAATATCGTATTCCCTGGAAAAACTTTAAAAGACAAAAAAAAGTCCATTTCAGAACGATTTTCGGCCCTGCGGCTTTTTCTGGGCGAGCTTCGCGCCGACCCTTACGATCTTTCAATTGATTTTCAGGGGCTTTTCAAAAGCGGTTTTATCGCGTTCGCATCGAGATCGAAAAAAAGGTTCTCATTCAAACCCGGCGGCCATGATTCCCGCGAAATGAACCACCTGTTCCAGACCGATCTGATCGATCCCGAAAAACCTTTCGCGAAAGGGCTTTCCACTAAAATATTCTACCGCTCGCTAATGCTCGCGGCAAAAGCGGCCGGCGGCGATGTCAGCAAAACACCCGTGAAACTTTCAATTCCGGACGAAGATCATAAAATGGCGGCCGTGTTTTTCGAAGAAGCCCGGAAAAATTTTGATTTTGACAGGATCATTATTTTAAATCCTTTCACCAACTGGGCGACAAAAACATGGCCGGATGAAAAATGGATAGAACTAATTAAACTTTCAAGGCGCGACCCGCGCTTTTTAAAAACTCTTTTCGTTCTATTATGGGGACCGGCCGAACTTACCGTCGCCGAAAAAATAGTTTCAGAAGCCGGCCCGGGAACCATGCTTTCGCCGTCCACCACTCTTCGCGAGGTTTTCGCGTTCATAGACGGCTCGGACATAACCGTGTCCGGAGATTCATTCGCGCTTCACGCGGCATATGTGCTCGATAAGCCGACCGTCGCATTATTCGGTGCATCTGATCCTGCAAGGTGCGCTCCGGTTGGAGACAAAGCCGGAACAGTGACATTAAAACTTCCATGCCAGCACTGCTTTAAAAAAACATGCCGTTTAAATACGAACGCCTGCATCAAAGGTATTGACGCAAGCGCGGTGCTTGAGAGCATTATAAAACTTATATGAATTCATTTTACCTGCAATAAATAAACGATAAAAAATAGTCATGCATGCAACGGATGAAAATTTTTAAAAGGCTATAATTTAGTACGCATGTAGATTATCTGGTTGAAGAAATAAACATTTTTATTGTTGTCTCCGATTATAAACTGAAGCCATACGCCGGCCGAATTTTTAATATCGGTATAACCGACGGCGGCGCCGTTAAGTTTGCCCTTATAAGTCGCTTTCGCCACCATCTCATCTTTTTTATCCTGCGCGAGCGTATCGTCGAACGTTACATTCACATAATAATTAGTATCGATCACAAAAAACTTGCTTTCTTTGGTTACCGTTCCGACGCCGTCTATGACAAAATCGTTTTTAGGCAGAACGCCGATGGGATTTCCTGTAAGATTGTCCTTGCCGCTTTTAAGAAGGATGTTATCGGAAGCCATCGCGCCGGCGGCTGGCAGGGTATCGGCCTGAGTGCGCACGAAATAGAACGGCATAAAGACCTTTCCGTTTACGGTCTGCTGTTTGAGATAAAAAGTATAGGTTATGTAATCATAAACCATCGTATCGCTGGCCACCGGATCGACATTAGCCTTGATCTCCTTGACATGCTTGAGCGTCATGGTTATCCTGTCGGCGTTTTCATCGTATTCTAAAATTTCGACCGAACTTCTGACGTCCTTCTCGAACCATTGCAGTGAAAGCCTTGTTTCCCTTAAATTATCACCTTTTTGAAAGAGATTTTCAGCCTGACGGCGGCCGTGCATCATGAATTCGTTAAAACCCATGAATAAAAGGGCGAATAAAAAAACGCCGATCATTATCTCTACGACGGTGAATCCCTTATATTTGTTGTTTTTAATATTCTTTTGCAGCATATTACAGTCCTTTGGAATCAAAATTAAATTTTATTACGGCTTGGTAACGATCGTAAACGCCTTGAACGAAAGTTCTTTTTTGTTTTCAGGCTCGATCCACGATACCGTGACATTTACCTGGATGCGCGAGATCAGTTTTTCGTATTCGGCCTCTTCCTTGGGCTGCGTAATGGCTACGGGACCGGCGCTGCCGTCCATAATCAGGGGAGGAAAATTAACTATTTTAAAGGTCTTGGCCGGAAAGAACGCCACCGAAATATCCATTTTATAATTGGGATAACCGGGGATCTTTCCGTAAGCTATGTTTTTGGTATATTCCGCCCAGTCGGTCCCCGCTCCTGTTTTTTGCACGATAAGGTATCGAAGAGCGGAATAGCCGGTGTAAATAGCTTTAAATGGGGGAACTTCAAGCATCGAGGAACCGTGCTTGAGCTGTTCCATTTGAGTAAGAGCAAGATTAGCTGCCTGGATCGCGTAAATACTTTTAATGTTGGCGCGCGACGAATAAGACAATATGTTTACAAATGGAATTACCGCGCACGTAAAAATAGCGAATGCTATCAGTATTTCGATCAGTGAAACACCGGCTTTAAAATCATATTTATTGTTAAACTTGATCATCATTTAATTTTTTCTCCGTTAGAATTTAGTTCGCTGCCGCCAGTTTGTTCTGAAGCTCGACCTTGAGCTTGGATATCTCAGTTTTAGTGGTCTGATCGACATCGAGGCTTTCACACGTTTCAACATATCGCAACAACGCTTTTAACATGGTTTTATCGTTTCTGTTTAACATGCCGATCATGGCCAGTTTTTGATATATTTTCAATTTCATTATCTGATTATCGGGTTCGCATTTTAAAGCCGCGACGAGGACATCGGCGGCCTTATCAAGATTTCCCGCCATCAATAATTTATCGGCCATCAGATAATATTTATTCGCCTTGCCCGATGTCGCCCTTATATATTTAGCGTTAAAATCGTTATAAGCTCTCACGCGTTCCTGGCTTTTAACGTAAGATTTCCTGCACGCCATAAAAGTTTGATCATATTCGGAAGCGGGATCGAACGATTCAACGCTGAGACTTCTTGAGGATTCTTTTTTTATTTGTTCGATCTCTTCCTCGAGCTTAACGGTTCTATTTATTGATTTTGAATCGCGCGCCGGCCTTTTAAATAAAAAGCGATAGGCCGGGATCACGATCGTAAATATGAATATGATCAAACTGAACAAAATTATGGCCTTACTTTTCATAGAAAAAACCTTTCAAAAATTTCTAGTCTTTTTGCTGAATAAAATTATCTGAATTACTCACGTTGTAATTTATAGTACAATATTTTTTATCGAGCGTTTCTTTGATTATATCTATCCATTTCTGGAAAGTGTTTATTATGATCTTATCCGGATAAGTGTCGGTAGCGCCTTCTTCTTTCCAGTTGACTTCCTGACAGGTGTAATTTCCATATATCGCCATGAAGGTATTGTCCGTGCCGCCGAATACTTTAAATCCGTCTTTTCTTGAATCGTCGTCCATCATCATGCCGTTTTTTCCGTACATATACGCATCGACCCTGACATAGGGGCGTTTTGAAAAATATGACTGGAAACCGCTGAATAGGCTCGCATAATGTTCCGTGTTGTAGGCGTGAGGAGCGAAAATGATCTTTCCATTGGCTCCGGGATATGCCTGGCTGGGGGTCGTTGCCGTGCCGAGGGCGATCAGCTGCAGGCAGTTATTGCAGCCGCGGAGAAATTCATAATTACTCTGGCAGCCCGCGTCGAAAACGCCATCGTCTGAATGTCTCAATATCTGGCCTGCGACGATTATGTTTCCGGTGGCAACTATCGCTCCGCGGCCTTTATAAAAACCTTCGACCAGAGCATCGCCGTCCACGAAATAAATTCCGTTGACATGCATCGCAAATTTTGAGTCCAGCGTGGCCGCCGTAAAAACGTTTTTCCCCGCCTTGACGAAATCATACCAGGGAAATTCCTTCTCGCACTGGTCGGCAGTATCGGCCCAGCCCCAGAACGGGCGCCAAACTACATTTTTATAGGATTTTTCAGACTTGAAAAGCCCCCATGCGGCTTCACCTTTGTATTTGCGTTCCTCGAATAATTTATTGTTGGTGGCGGCATCGAATACATGTGGTATTTTTTCGCCCTTCAGCGAATTACCGCTTGCCGGATCGATGTTATTAATGCTTATGTCGTGCCTCATAGCCATGCGTTTATAGGTGTCTTTGTCGTAGAGATATGTCAGCTGGCCATTGTTGCCGATAATGTCAGCCGGTATGACCGGAGGCAGAGGCAATTCAAAATCGTATGGTTCTTCTCTTTTTTCGTTTTTACTGAAAAGCGCGCCGCCCCAGCCGGATGTAAGTTCTCCGTAGCGTCTTTTAACATCGCCGTAAATCAAATTATGTATCGTCGGCGATTTAGGAATTCCAAAGAGGCTTTCAAAGCCGCCCGCGACAAAATCGAACGCCTGAGCGAACCACCCTATAGGCGGGAAATGGCCCGTCAGATCTACGCTGCCGCGTGAGCCTCCGGTGGGAGCCACGGCGCCGGCGATCGCGTTTCCAACAGCATCCCAGCCGGTCGGGTAATCGACCTCGGTAAGAACATAATTATCCGGGTTTAACGAACCCAAGAAACTTGCGACCCCTGCGGGCGCGCCGGTATGCTGGATATGGCCGATCATCGGAGATTTTCCACCACTGCCCGCGCCTTTGGTCAACCCATCGGTCTCAAGCTTGGTATCAACGTCCTTCGAGCACAATTTTATCAGCATGCTGACGGACTCAAGCCCTTCACCCATCAACGCTGTCATCGCCCCCGGCACCGCCATCAGTAATGAAGAATTTCTGGTTTCGTTCAATTCCACTATCAAATTTCTGCCAAATATTTTGGCGGGAATTTTTGTATTAGCCGGGTCCGCCCATTTCACACCGTTATTAACCAGTAAAGTCTGCGGCACGTGGCTGCCCGTCCATCCTACGTTAAGACCGCCGCCGCTGAATAAACCGCCGGTGTTTTTGCGCCTTGAGCGTATCTCCTGTTGAGTGGCGCCTTCGTTCACGGCAAATGAATATTGATACATAACGGAAAGGTCGCGATACAGCTCCACCTGTTTCTGGACCGAAACCGTGCGTTTGGCGCTCCTGTATTCGGCCTGGCAGGAGATAGTCATTATACCGAAAGTAAGGTTATCGTCGACTTTTTTCTGCGTGTCGAATTTTAATTTTATAAAATTGATCTTCGCCTCAGGAATGACCTCTTTAATTTTTGTCTCGATATTGGCTGATTTCAGATCTCCGTTTGAAACCCATGAATCGTCAGGGCAGTCCTTCGGAATATCGAAGTTGTCGAAGTTTTGAAAAGCGCCGAATTTCGTGTTTATCTTTAAAGTCGACTGCCCGCCGCTCTGCGGAAGCTCGTCGTTGTGCCTGTGCCCTTTCAATACGTAAAGGGCATGTTCTATGCCGGTTTCGGCCACAAAATGAGCTATATTGGCATCGAGATATGTAAAAGACGACGACGCTTCCTGGCGCATCATCATTATCATTGTGTAGCCCAGGAGAAAAAGGATGGCTACCATGAAAAGAACATACGCGAGAGCGAAACCCGCCCTTTGTTTCATGTGATATATTTTTGTCATCATAAGATGCGCTCCTTGCGCGTTCAAACTCTGTGAAGCGTCTGAACTTTCAAAATGTCTCCTGGTTATAAAAGCCCGCGTCTGGCGGTCAAAGTTCATAAAAATAATAACGGGCCGCGATCTATTCAAAAAAATTGCACCGGGGTTATAATAGGACATGCTTATTGTTATAATAATTATATATTATAAAATGCGAGGTCCAC
This sequence comes from uncultured bacterium, assembly GCA_964551445.1. Classification (GTDB taxonomy): domain Bacteria; phylum Muiribacteriota; class UBA9980; order UBA9980; family UBA9980; genus DAOPXV01. Next base: position 50,350 of record CAZKCG010000007.1, read on the forward strand.
TCTTATTTTAACAAATACTAAAATATAAGTCAAGCCTGATCTTTTTCGGCATTTAAAATAAAAACCGCGCCGTTTATATGTTTATGGCGCGGGTTTATATATTATTTTTTTTTAATATAGTCGGTTTTATCGGTCCGAATCATTTAAGCAGCTTTAACACTCCCTGCGCTTTGGAATTTGCCTGAGCCAGCATCGAAGTGCCCGCCTGCATCATTATCTGCCTTTTAGTGAAATTCGTCATTTCAAGAGAGATATCAGCGTCACGGATCTTTGATTCGGCTGCCGTCATATTTTCGTTCTGGACCTGCAGCGTCACACTTGTATGACCAAGACGGTTCATTATGGCGCCCATTTGAGAACGCATGGAAGTGACATCTTCAATGGCCTTTTGAACTACTTTAAGAGAGATGTTGGCGTCAGGCGCCGAAAGCAGAGAGATATCCGCAAGCGAGCCGAATTTTGATGAAACACCAGTGCCTAATAAAACGATATCGCATGAATTCATCTTATAATTCAAGGCCTGATCATAATTTGCGCCGACATGCATCCTGAGCGTATCGCCGATACTGAACCCGACATTGAAAGCATCGGCGCCCGTGGTGTCGCTTGTATGGCTTATTTGGTTCCCGACGGGATGGCCGTTGAAAATAACGCCGCCGTAAGAATTGTTGAACATATCCGTTCCTATAGTGAGACCGAATGCGTTAGAACCCACATTTGTCATCTTAAGAACGCTGCCGGAAACGCTGTCCGCAACCATTGCGGCGCCGTCAACATTGACCTGAGCGTTAGAACCGGTCACTGAAAATACAGGTGGAAGACCAAGCATGCCCCATACCGTCGCGTTGCCTCCGATATCGACATGCGCTGAAGCGCCGACCGTCATATAACCGACGGCACTGCCATTGATAACCGAATCCGTTGACGCAATAACGTTTGCGGCGTCCGAATCGATCGTTCCGCTTATCAATGAAAAGTTGGCGGGGCCGGCGGTAACGGCTATAACACCGGTGCTTGAGTTTGCGCTGTTTATTTTTGCCATTATCGTATCCAGGGTATCGGAAGAGACAATGCTTACAGCAACGCCATTGATAGTGATACTGTTGGAGAAAACCGTCGATGCCGAAAAAAGCGTTGTGCTGAAGAGTTTTGTGCCCAATATTTGCGCCGGCTCTGCCGTAGCTATAACCGAAAGCGTTAAATTGGTCGCGTCCCTTATTGTGAAAGGATTTACAAGTACCTTAACGCTTCCAAACTGCCCGGTCCCTAAAATCTGGTTGATCGAAGCGTCGGAAAGGCCCTGCTTCAAAACTTTGATGGTATTATATTCCGTGTTGTTGGAAATTTGATCGATCTGACCGATGAGTTCGCCCGTTTCATTTACGATGGAGGCGCGGTCGGATGCTGTAAGGGTAGTGGTGGCGGCTCTTACGGTAAGTTCTTCGATGCGATTGAGGATCATCCCGACCTGTTCAAGCGCGCCTTCAGCGGTCTTGAACAATGAAGTTCCGTCCTGCGTATTTTGAATGGCGGTAGCAAGACCCGTTCTCTGGGCATACATTTTCTCGACCATGTCAAGCCCGGAAGCATCATCGGCGGCGCTGTTTATCCGCAAACCCGTCGATAATCTTTCGATCGTTCTGTCCATGTCGAGGTTTGTCTGATATAGATGCCTTCCGGCATTCATTGAAACGATATTGGTGTTAATAAAAATAAAAATCCCTCCGTAGCCGTTAAATAATGGCTTCCGTGCCACCATTAAGTCGGGAATAAGCTCTTTTTTAAAAAACTTTAATCTCTCTCATAACAAAGTATAACAAAAGTTCAGGAATTTTGCAATCCAGCATCTTTTTTATGTTTCATCTTTCAATTAAAAACCGCGCCATCAAATATTTGCGGCGCGGCTTTATATTTTTTTATAGCCGGCTTTATCCGTCTATGATCAGAATTTCATCTGGGTTTCAATATTTACCGAATCCGCCTCGCGGCCGGCGAGATTTAATATATGGCGCATTTCGTATGTCAGACTTGAGGTTTCCGATATATCGAATCTGGCCTTGACGCCGTATATGGAGCCGCTGTTTTTAACGCTTGAATAATAAAGGTTCTTGCGGTCGTAATTAAACGAAAGTTTAAGTTTTTTATAATCCATTCCCGTGTAATCCACGCCGAGCGAAAGATGAGGCACAAGATACGGCGCGTAGTCTTTTTCATAGGAAAGCCTGAGCGTGTAGCTATCGCTGATCCTTGCCTTTATCTCGTTGAACCAGCCGGAATAGCGCTGTCCGTTATCGGTAAGCCTCACAAGATCGCGGCCTTTATAATGTCTTTCCATTTCATAAAGCGGGTCGAAATAATTTGGGATATAATTCGAGCCGAATACACGGAACTCGTTTTTAAATGTAAGGTCCTGAACCTCGGTTATTAAACCCGTGTGCATGCCCGTTCCGAAATTACGGATAGACCCTATTTCCTCGTATATTTTAAATTTAGTGCCGGAGTTTGAGATAAGCGGTATCCCTATGTGAACGGAACCGATCGTCACGTTCTCGTTCCTTATGCCGGTATTGACCTTATTGTCCGAAACGAGCTGCGCGCCTACATTGAGTTTATCATGAGGGGTTATTTCGGCTGAAACGCCATATATTCCGGGCGAAGCTATGTCGTCAACGAAAAATTTGGCCATATCGTCATATCCGGAATTCCAGGTGAAAACGCCGCCGACCTTTTTATCCAGAAGCGGGTATCTGAGGCTTCCGCAATAGTTTCTAAATATCGCTCCGGAACCGAGCGTGACATCGTCAAGCATCTCTACACGGGCGTGAAAACGGCTATTCTCATTGCCATAATATATGTAATAGATCTTTCTGATGATATCGTCAGCCGAATCCCAGTCGCCTTTTCTAAGCGCGTTGTTCTCGTCGAAATAAAAAGTAAGATCGTAGGCGAAACTAAGTTTATCGTATGAGAAGCGCGGAATAAGCCCGAGCTTGGTCCATATTTTCCTCGCGCCGCTGTTTTGGTCTTCAAGCACATTCGCGCCTATGTTAAGATATAAACCCGGGAACCACTTGAGCCTTGATTCGGCGTTCCCGAAATATTTCGAGAAAAAACCCTCTTTTTCAGTTTTATCAGCCGGAGCGGCGCTTTGTTTTTTAGCCAGGGTCTTCTCTGTTTTCGCCAGAGGATATTCTTCATCATAGGTTCCCGCCGTGGCGGCTAACGCTAAAGGTTTTTTAGCCGAAGCTCTTTCGTCATCGCCGATAACGACCTTTGAATAAAGCGCTTCTTCCGTAACCGTTTCGGTCCCGGAAACTTTTATGACTTTCTTTCTGGTCTTATTTTTTTTGATCGGCGCAACGGCGTTCGTTTCAACTGCGGGATCATCCGCGAGAGCAGCGGCGCTTAATGAAACGGGGTTGACTTTTTTGACGGCGATCTTAGACGGCGATTTTGATACGGCCTGTTTTGCCGTTTGCGATTTTGCCTTCGCCGTCGTTACGACGGTCTGGCTTTTCTTTTTCGAAGAATATCCCTTTTTCTTTTTACCGAGAGCCGCTGCTTCGGCCTCGAATATGCTTCCAGAAAAAGTCAAAATGAGCAGAAGAACTAAGAACAGGTTGAATCTTTTGCGGTTTTTGGTCATATATAACTCTCCGGTATTTAAAATTTCTAAATCATAGCATAGCTTACGATGACTTATCGGAAAGTTTTTGGATTTTATTAGTTTTTTTGAAGTGAATTTTAAACAGCGGTGATCAGCGCATAATATTCCATTTGGGGGTCGTATAGCGCGTTTTTTTAAGTTCCTGGAATCTTTTCATTTCGGAACCGGAAAGAGCAGCCTTTTCGATCTCAGCCTTAAAATTTTCGGAAAAACCGCGGGCAAGAGCTTCGGAAAGCGTAAAAAAATCAGGCTTTTGAGGAAGCCCTTCGATCTCGTCGATCGAACACACCGAATTCTTAAGGCCTTTTGAAAGAGTAGTGATGAGCTCGTCATCGGCGAATTTAAGATTTTCAGGAGGCGTCATAGCCATATAATGAAGTTTCGCGTCGAACTCGAAAAATATCGTTCCATGCTGCAGGAAGCACGAACCGACCTTATGCTGGGCGGAACCGCAGAATTTTTTCCCGTTGACCTTTATCTCTAAAAATGATGGCGAGTCGAAACATATCGCGCCTTTGGTATTTTCAGCTTCGCCGATCTCTTTTCTAACTGACGGATGCAGTTCGCCGGCTATTGAAAGCTTTGAAAGTCCGCATAAAATTGCGTTAGCGACATGGCCGTAGTTCTGAAGGACCGAGTCTGAATGAAGGCCCGAAGACTTATGTATGATAACTGAATAAGTAAGGTCGCGATGATGGAGCACCGCACGGCCTCCGGTTATTCTGCGGATGGTCTCGAAGCCGTTCTTTTTTATGAATTCATTATTGAGCGTCGAATTTTTCTGGAAATAGCCGAAGGTCACGCACGACGGGTTAAAAGAATAAAATCTGAGCGTTACGGGATATTCGACCTTTTCGTTTTCCTCGTATTCTTTAAAGATCGCTTCGTCGAGCGCCATCTGTTCGGCACCGCTCATTTTCGAGAATTCAGGATTATCAATCAACCTCATTTTCATCTGCGAGACTACCTCCGCTTTTTTTGCTATGATATACTTTTCGGAAAAAAACGGCTATTTCTTTAATTTAAAATATGGGTTCACTCGAGAATTGTCTTGAAAGTAAGTGATTCGCCTTTATTTTCAATGAATATTTTATGCCATATCTCGAGAATAAAAAGATTCCACAGCTGGAACGAAAAATTCTGGGCTCCTCCCGAGTGCATATCTATCATTTTTTTAACGTATGAAGCGTTCAGGGCGGTTCTCACGAATGATCCAGGGCTTAAAAGCGTTCTTGCAAGAAGTTCCTTCAGATCGCCTTTGAACCAGTCGCCTATCGGAAGCGCGAATCCCATTTTTTTTCTGTTGATGACCGCCGGCGACAGCGTATCGTGCATCATGTTCTTTAATACATGCTTCAGAGTGAACCCTTTTATCTTGTAATTGATAGGCATTTTCATCGCAAGCTCTATGACCCTGTAATCAAGGAAGGGATTGCGGCTTTCCTGGGAATTCGCCATGCTCATCCTGTCCAATTTTACGAGAATATCGTTTTGAAGGTAAAAATTAAAATCATTGAAAAGTATCTTTGAAAGCCAGCTTTCGAAATAATCGTCAGCGTAGGCATTTTCATAGTTCTTTTCCATCCGCACGGCATAAGCGCGGTTGGCTTCAAAGGACGGGGCGACGGCGCGGAGCGTTTCACCTGAAAAATAGGATATGAACGACAGGTAGCGGTAATTGGGATCGTAATCGACATAGTCGAGGAATTTTTTGAGTTTTCGCACCTCGTTCTCAAAATAATTGTCCGTCGAAGCGGGGAAAAATTTAATTACTTTTTCGATAAAATGCTTTCTTAAAAGTTTAGGTATTTTAACGTATTGTTCGGCGATGACCTCCCATAGATAGCGCTCGTACCCGCCAAAAAGCTCGTCCGCGCCGTCGCCGGTGAGAACTACCCTGACATGGCGGGAGGAGACCTGAGATACCTGATAAGTGGGAAGTATAGAAGGGTCAGACATAGGTTCGTCCAGATGCCATACGAGTTTCGGCAGAAGCTCTATCTCGCGGGATCTGACGGTAAACGGATAGTGCTCGCAGTCGAACATTTCAGCGACCTTCGACGCGTATTTGAGCTCGGAAAATTCCTCCTCGTCGAAGCCGACCGAAAAAGTTTTAACGCGCGACGATGATATTTTGCTCATCAGCGCTACGATGGACGATGAATCGATCCCGCCTGAAAGATAAGCCCCGAGGGGCACATCGGCGATCATTCTTATTTTGACGGCGTTTTTAAGCGTGGCCATGAGTTCTTCGGAGAATGACTTGAGCGGCCTTCCGTATTCGGGAGCGCATTTCGCGTTCCAGTATTTTGCCTCGGTCCTGGATCCGTCGGTTCCATAGGTCGATATCGTTGCCGGCATGTGTTTTTTTATAGCCGGATAGATCGAATTAGGAGCGAGGATATATCCGTATATCAGATAATCGTAAATAGCCGTCTCTGAAACGGTCCTGAATTGAGGACAGACCGCGAGGATCGATTTTATTTCTGATGAAAAATAAAGTATGCCTTCGCGCTCGGCGAAATGGAGAGGCTTTACGCCCGACCTGTCGCGGACGAGAACCAGTTTTTTCAGTTTTTCGTCATAGAGCGCTATCGCGAACATGCCGTTCATTTCGGCGGGAAATCCGTTGCCGAAAGATTCGTAAAGATGGAGTATGACTTCCGTGTCGCATGACGTTTTAAATCTGTGATTTAATTTTTCGACCTTTTTCCACAGGTCGAGATAATTATATATCTCACCGTTGAAGACGACCCATATATTATTTTCTTCGTTTGATATCGGCTGATGCCCGGTCGCGATATCTATTATCGAAAGTCTTTTCTGGCCGAGGATGCAGTTGCCGTCAGGGCTGACGTAGATACCTTCGTCGTCCGGCCCGCGATGATGGATCTTTTCGAGCATGAGAGCCGTCTCGCCGGCCCTTCCCGCGAGCCTGCCCGCGCCGGTGAGATCGAACATGCCGCTAATTCCGCACATTTTTACCCGCTTTCCATTATTTTAATGTTATTTATCTATAATAAAGTCGTCTTTTTTTTCTTTAGCCGGTTCTTCATGACCTTTTTCTTTTTTTTCATTAAAAAATTCTACCGTGCCTGCGTTAATTTCATAATACGCGCCTACGATCTTAAGTTTTCCTTTTTCAACGAGTTCAGAGAGGACGGGCGGCGACGCCTTTAATTTTTCAACGGTCATATCTATGTTGGCCCGGACCGAGTCGTCTAAAAGATCGCCCTTTTTATTTTCTTTCGCCTTATTCACTGCGGGTTTGATGGCATGAACAAGCGCCTCTATGTTCGGACTGTGTTTTCCGCCTTTTATCGTGGCGTCAACGGCCCCGCATTTCCCATGGCCTAAAACGACGATGAGCCCGGCGCCAAGATGTTCGGCGGCGTATTCAATACTTCCGAGAGCGGCGCTGTCAACCACATGCCCTGCCGTTCTTACGATAAATATGTCGCCGAGACCCTGGTCGAAAATCATCTCCGGCGGCACGCGGGAATCGGAGCAGCAAACTACCACGGCGAACGGGTGCTGGCCTTCGGACAGAAGTTTAATCCTGTCCGGTTTCTGATTCGGATGCTCGCTTTTCCCCATGGCGAACTGGATATTTCCTTCGCTTAATTTCGCTATCGCCGCTTCAGGACCGACCGATGAAGCCTCTTTAGACCACGCGGCGCCTGAAACAACAAGAATAATGAATATTGAAAACGCGAGAATTTTAATTGTTTTCATTTTCTAATAATTCCTCTCCATTTATTATAAATAAATTGTTTTTGATATGTTTCCGTTAATAACATAAAAATTATATTTTAATATCATTGATTTGTCAATGAAAACCGGACATTTATTTTTGCGGCCATCAGCGGCCGCTTATATTTCAAAGATGTTTTAAGAACTGGCCCGGGTTGTTCAAAAAAGCCTTCATAAGGTTCACCTGCGGAAGGTCCGAATATTTCGCCGGACGCGGCGGCGTTTCATCGAAACTTATGATAGCGGCCTCAGGAAAAGCCATCAATATAGGCGAATGGGTGGCTATGATAAACTGCGAACCGTCGTTCACCATATCCTTTAACATCGCGATAAAGGCCAGCTGGCGTATCGGGGACAGGGGCGCTTCCGGCTCGTCTAAAATATATAAACCCTCGGGAACGAAACGCGACTGAAAGAATTTCAAAAAACTTTCGCCGTGAGAGTTGGCGTCGGGATCCTCGCCGTATTTCTGCGTGAGCCCGGCGATAGACCCGGCGTAAGGCATGCGCGCGAATCGTCTGGCTTTTTCAGAACGGCCTTTATACTCTTCATCTATTTCGCCCAGATACTGGTTCATTTCAGCGCGGAGTTCAGATACGCGCTTAGTAAAATTGAAGAAATCCTCGGAGCGGAGAAAAAAACCCCGATGAGTGCGTTTTTTCCAGACGAGTTTAAGATGTTTTCCGAGTTTTCTGGCGTGCTCGAGGGTTTTATCGGTTTTTATGCTTTCGTTTCCGGCCGCGATCGAACCGGCGGCCGCGGCGAGACCTTCGAGCAGCGTCGATTTTCCCGTTCCGTTCTCGCCTACAAGAATGGTCACCGGCGAATCGAATTCAAGGCCTTCAAAATTATTCATAAGGTTGATATTGAAAGGAAACTCGCTTTTTAAAAGCTCCGGTTTGTTATATTTTAACGAAGATAGAAATATCATGATAAAGTTTATTCCATTTTTTGCATATTTATTTCGTCGAGCCATTTTTCGTCGAACGACGGCTTGTAATTTCTGAGTTTTTCAACCAGCGCCGCTTCGTCCGTGTCGACGATCATTATATTGCGGTGTTCGAGCCTTATAAAACGCTCGGAAGCCATGTGATCCATAAAGCTTATTATGTGAGAGTAATAACCTTTGACGTTCAAAACGCCGCAGGGTTTTTTCTGGAATCCGAGCTGGGCCCAGGTCATGACCTCGAAAAATTCTTCGAGCGTTCCTATTCCGCCCGGAAGCGCTATGAACGCATCCGAAAGTTCGGACATCAGAGCTTTGCGTTCATGCATGGTTTTAACCACATGAAGTTCGGTCAGGCCTTTATGAGCGAGCTCCTTGTCGCTTAACGCTTTAGGTATCACTCCTATAACATTGCCGCCGTTTTTAAGCGCCGCGTTAGCTACCTCGCCCATCAACCCGACGTTGCCGCCGCCATAGACCAGATCTAACCCTGAATTGGCGAGGACCTTTCCAAGAGCGTTTGCGGAAGCTATATATTCAGGACTTTTTCCAGGGCTCGAACCGCAGAATACGCATACTTTTTTTATCATTAGGATACCTTCCCGTATTTTTAAAATTTCAAGGCAAGTATAATACATTTTTCATTATCTTTCAAGAGTAATGTTATATCAGTTAATAGTGTAAAGTGTAAAGTGAATAGTTGCGTCAGCAGCAGTTTTGCTGCTGATTTTTTCTAAGATCAATGCGTTTTGAATACTATTATCCCCGTAAGGCCGTGTATCATAAGAAATGCAGCCGTGCCCAGACTCAGCCAATCTTTTTTGATCATAGCCGAATCGGTATAAAACTGAAGCTGATTTATAATCACAAGCGCGATTATAAAAAGAGCCATTGTGTAATTAGCGGTTTTATAAAACAAAAAATATTCCCGTTCATCGGCTTTTTGATTCCTTAAAACCAGAGGCATAAAGGTCAGCAATGCGATGGCGGCAGCTCCGCGAGGTCCATACATTATCATCGCCCCCAAAGCGATAGTTCCGACAAAAAGCTCGCACCAGAATTGTCTCATCATAATTATTCCTCCTCAAAATAAAAAATTTCCTCAACGCTTACCTTGAAAAATTTTGCCATGGATAACGCCAGTTTTACCGACGGATTGAATTTCGAACTTTCGATAGAATGAATAGTCTGCCTCGAAACATCGAGCGCCGTCGCAAGTTCTTCCTGGGTTATTTCACCATTGACGAACCGCAATTTTCTTAAATTGTTTTTTAATTCCACATCATCACCTCTTTTTGTACACTTTACATTACTAATTGTAAAATAAAATTGTCTTTTTGTCAAGTTTTGTTTACATAATCGTTCACAAGCAATTTGTCCGCCCCTTGACAAAAAGACAAAATAATAGTAAAATAATAAACAAAATCAAATATTGTTTATTATTTTATGAACGAAAGAGGTTATTGTTATGAAAACTGAAAGTATTATATTCGATTTTCCGGTCGAGAGCATAGCGTCGGGCTACAGCTATAACGAAAACACCATGGAATACATCTGTCTCTTCTGCCTGGCGCGCTTCGTAAAAGGCGTAATATATAAAGAAGGAAATATGTTCTACGACGCCGAAAAGTTCGCATCAATTCACATCGGAAAGAAACATATTTCCGTATTGAAAAAACTCCTTGAATTCGATGCGGACGCTCTCGGCATAACCGCGCGCCAGAAAGAAGCGCTTTTAATGTTCGCCGATAAAAAAAACGATAAAGATATAGCCGATAAAATGGGGTGCAGCGAATCGACGATCCGGCAGTACCGTTTTAATTTCCGCGAAAAAGAACGGCAGGCAAGAGCTTTTCTTACGCTAATGAAATTGTCGGGCCTTAATTCGAAAGAAGCCGAGCTGAATTTCATTCCGATACCCGACGCCGCCAATTTCGTCGACGAGCGCTACAATATCACGGACGCCGAAAAAGAAAAGGTTTTGAATGCGCATTTCCCGGAAGGCCTCGACGGCGCTTTAAAACTATTGCCGTCCAAAGAAAAAAAGAAACTTATAATATTGCGTCACATAGTCAAAAGATTTGAACGCGGCGTAAGATATAATGAAAAACAGGTGAACGAAATATTGAAAAGCGCTTATGATAAACACGTTATTATAAGAAGACTGCTCATAGATTATGGGTTTATGTCAAGACGCAATGACGGCTCGGAGTACTGGCTGAATTAAGGGCGGGCGGCGTTACGCAAAAACCGTATGCGCGGCTTTAGCACGGAAAAACATTAATGAATTTTAAAAACAAAGAGTTTCAAAAAAAGGAGAAATAAAATGCAGAAGAGAAACCAGCTGAAAAAAACATATATCGAATCATGGAAGGAAAAGGGCGTTTACCAGATCAGAAATACGGAAAATCAGAGAGTTTTGGTGGCAGGCAGCCTTAACCTCACGGCCGCGAAGAACCGTTTTGATTTCGGCATAGAAAGGGTTCACCACACAAACGAGGCGCTTATGGAGGATTTCAGGAAATATGGAGCGGATAAATTTGTCTTCGAAGTGCTCGAAGAAATTAAAAAGAATGAGGACCAGACCCGCGATTACGCTTTTGAACTCGAGACGATGCTTAAAAAATGGGTCGAAAAATTAAGCCCGTTCGGCGAAAAAGGTTATAATTCGGCGCCCAGAAAGCTATAAGCCCGGCCGACAGACCCTGACTTGAAAACGGATCGCGGCTAATGGCGCGCCTCGTGATTTTAAAACTTTTAAAAATGAACGATAAAATAAATGCCTGACACGGCCATATTTACTTGACAAATTCACTCAGTTTATATATCTTATTAACCATAAAGTCAAAAAATAACCAGAAGAAATGGCGGTAATTATGCAGTACAGAATTTTAGCCGGAGAAAAAGTCTCAATATTGGGGTTCGGGGCGATGCGCCTTCCATCGGATGGAAATACGGTCAAAGAGAAAGAATCCGTAGAACTTATGAGAGCGGGCGTCGATATGGGCATCAACTACATCGACACGGCCTATATCTATCACGGCGGAGCGAGCGAGATGATCGTCGGCAAAGCCCTGAAAGACGGATATCGCGACAAGGTCATGGTCGCGACGAAACTTCCGCTTTGGACATGCAACGAACCGGCTGACCTTGAAAAACGACTCACTGAGCAGCTCGTGAAACTCGGCACGGACAGGATCGATTTTTATCTGGTCCACGCCCTCGGACATGAAATGTGGGACAAAGCTAAAAAACTGGGCGTCACAAAGTTTCTGGAAAAAGCTAAAAAAGATGGAAAGATAAGACATTTCGGGTTTTCATTTCACGACCGCTACGACGCTTTTGAAAAAATAATAAATGAATATAACTGGGAATTCTGCCAGATACAGCATAACATCATGGACGAAGAGTTCCAGGCCGGAACGAAAGGCTTGAAATTAGCCGCTTCAAAAGGCGTCGGGGTCATCGTCATGGAACCTCTGCGCGGAGGAAACCTCGCAAACGGGCTTCCGGATGCGGCGCTTAAAATCTATAACGGTTATAAAATAAAAAGAACGCCGGCTGAATGGGCTCTGAGATGGGTATGGAACCATCCCGAAACGGCCGTCGCGTTAAGCGGAATGAACACTTTTGAACAGCTCGCCGAAAACGCGCGAATCGCGGCCGGCGCTGAGGCGGATTCATTTTCAGACGAAGAATTCGATATAATAGAAAAAATAAAGCATGAGTTTACAAGCCGAATAAAGGTCAACTGCACCAACTGCGGATATTGCCTGCCGTGCAGGATAGGGGTAGATATTCCGCATAACTTTTCTCTTTACAACAGCCTTTTCATGTATGATAATCCCGCTTCGGCGAAGATGGGTTACAATATGTTCATGGCGCCTTCGAAAAAAGCCGGCGCATGCGTCGAATGCGGCATTTGCGAATCTAAATGCCCGCAGAAAATAAATATAATAGATGAATTAAAGAACGCCAACGCGGCGCTCGTAAATTAAAGTGGAGAGTGGAAAGTGGAGAGTTGCGGATTTACGCGCCTTTAACAAATGATTAAAAAGTAAGGGGTTTATTATATGGACATACAGGAATTCAAGCGCCACGCGCACGAACTCGTCGATCAAATAGCGAAATACTACGAGGAAATAGAAAAATTCCCCGTCAAATCCCCCGTTGCGCCTGACGAAATTTTATCGAAACTTCCCGTTTCGGCGCCGGATAAGAGCGAACCGTTCGATTCGATAATTAAAGATTTCAACGAGATCATAATGCCCGGAATGACGCACTGGCAGCACCCTTCGTTCTTCGGTTACTTTCCGGCCAACGGAAGTTTCCCGTCGCTTCTTGGCGAGATGCTGACCGCCGCAATGGGCGCGCAGTGCATGAGCTGGGCGACATCGCCGGCGGCCGCGGAACTCGAGGAACGCGTCATGGAATGGCTGCGCGATATGACAGGACTTCCGTCTAACTTTACCGGAGTAATTCAGGACACCGCGTCCACCGCCACATTAACGGCGATACTCACCGCGCGCGAAAAATTCTCGAATTACATGATCAACGAATCCGGATTCCTGCGCGAAAAAAATATTCAATTTACCGCATATTGTTCGTCCGAATGCCATTCATCCATTGAAAAGGCCGTGAAGGTCGCAGGCCTCGGAAGAGAGAACCTCAGGAAGATCGGCGTCGATGAAAATTTCGCCGCGGACCCGGCGCTGCTTGAGGCAGCCATAAAAAAAGACCTCGCCGAAGGCAAAAAACCGCTCATCGTGGTGGCCGGGATCGGCACGACCGGTTCGACCGCCGTAGACCCGCTGGATAAGATAGGCGAAATATGCAAAAAATATAATATATGGCTCCATGTGGACGCCGCATACGCCGGCACCGCTATGCTCCTGCCCGAAATGCGCCATTTTATAAAAGGCGTCGAAATGGCCGACACATTCGTCTTCAACCCGCATAAATGGATGTTCACAAACTTCGATTGTTCCGCGTATTTCGCGAAAGACCGCGAAGCTTTGATAAGAACCTTCGAGATACTTCCGGAATATCTGAAAACGCCTGAAAAAGAACGCGTCAACAACTACCGCGACTGGGGCGTCCAGCTCGGCCGCCGTTTCAGAGCCTTAAAACTCTGGTTCGTCATAAGAAGTTTCGGGGTCGAAGGGCTTCGCGAAAAGGTCCGCTCACACATCGAACTCGCGCAATATTTTGCTGAAAGGCTCATTGAAAACGGCAATTTCGAGATACTCGCGCCGCACCCTTTCGCGCTCGTGTGCTTCAGATATAAACCGGCCGGAATAAGCGACGAAGAAAAAATAAACGCCATAAATGAAAAGGTCATGAACGATCTTAATAAAACAGGAAAGCTTTTCATGTCCCACACAAAATTAAACGGCAAATACGCCATAAGGTTCTGCTGCTCCCAGACGAGCGTTGAAAAAAGGCATGTCGACGCCGCGACAGATATTATAATAACGGAATTCACAAAATAAAACCGTCACCCGGTTCGATCGCCGGAAGAACAAAAGATCCCGCGGCACCTATCAAAGCAAAAAAAAAGAAAAAGAAAAGAGCCGGCTTTTTACGACCGGCTCTTTCATTTATGTGTTTTTATCGTTTTTCTACTTTTCTAAAACTACCGCGCCGCGGCCTTTTGACGACCAGCATGACCAGAACGATTCCTTCGACATGCTGTATTGGACCCTTGAAACATCACCTTTTCCGGGGTCGTTGACGATGACGTTGTTGCCGTCGAAACCGACGACGACTATGTAGTGGCCTTTCCATTTAGTGTCGACGTTGACGATGACGGGCTTTCCGGCGGCTACTTTTGATTTCAGCCAATCCATCGACTGGCCCGATGAAGCTACTGTTTTATTGAAACCGGCCTTGTGCGCGCCATGGACTATTCCGGCGATCGATGTTCCAGTGCGTGTCTGGAAGGTGTATTCGACCATTTTAGCGCTTTCGTAAGCGGTTTTATGTATGCCGTAGTAATCTAAGACCATCGCGAAGCTGTTAGGGCCGCACCATGAGTTTCTGTAATCGGTTCCGTTGACGACGTTTTCGGATGAGAACTGTGAGCGCTTCGGAACTTTGAGGACGCCGTTCGCGCTTCCGGCTCCGTTGGTTGGCGTGTCGTTGTTAGTGGTATTATTGTTGCTGGTATTTGTATTATTCGTGCTGTTGCTTTGAGCTTCGGGAGTGCTGTCGCTCTCTATCTTTGATTTCGAGACGTATCTTGCGCATACCCATGCTTCGCGGCCTTTGTAGCTGATCTTGTACCAGCCGCCAGCTTCGCCGAGGATGGCCACTTTTTCGCCCCTGTAGAGTCTTCCTATCGCGAGCTGGCGGGTCGAAGGGTCTTTCCTGACGTTGAGCCATGTGTTGACATCGACATAGCCGAATTCGGTGCCCTGGGCGTTTCCATTCGCGGGGGCCGCCGTGGTCGTTGTGTCCGGAGCTTTGTCGGATACGACGGCGCTCGTTTTGTCGGAAGCGGCTTCGGTATTACCGGTGGCCGAAACCTGGCCGGTTCCAAGCGAACCCATCACATCCGTCAGGTCTGAAGCCTTGATCTCGTATGGGAATATATTTATAAGCGCGAACATTAAGACTGCCGCTATAAAAAATTTTGTTCTCATAAAAACACCTCCGATAAAATTACTAACATATTATACTATAAAATTTTGAAAAAGTTTCAGAAAAATTCGAAAATATTTTTTTATTTCACAAATCAGCCGTTCATTCAGTTTTTCAATGCATTCGCAAACGGTTTTGAACGCTCCCGATAATATTAAAATAACTTCATGGCTTTATACCATGACAGTTTCAATAAAAAAGGCTGCCTTTTCAGACAGCCTTTTATGATATGTCTTTGCGCTTAATCATTTTTATTTAAGTTTCACGGGCTCCATCGCGTTGTGAACTAATCAGCGTTCGAAGCGTTGAATTTATATACCATGCCGGTCTTCGTCCTGCCGACGGCAAGCCATGATTTCACGCCGTCACGAAGTTTACCGAGAAATTTATCGGAGGCGTGATGCGCCATGAGCAGTTCATCCGCGGACGGC
Source organism: uncultured bacterium (assembly GCA_964551445.1). GTDB lineage: Bacteria > Muiribacteriota > UBA9980 > UBA9980 > UBA9980 > DAOPXV01. The sequence goes on from CAZKCG010000007.1 coordinate 65,789, forward strand.
GAATCCTCGTATTTATATTTATAGGAGAATTCAGCCACGAAAACATCGTCGTTTCCTTCGATCTGCCAGATGGCAAAAGCCGCCGACGCTTTTATGTTTTTTGTCAGATGTATTTTGCCGTATTCGACGTTCGTTTCGTTGATCTTCACGCCGTTGACGATCTGGAGCGGAGTTTTTTCGGGAATGCCAAGTCCCAATATTCCGGGATAGATAGCGGCGTAAGATCCGAGCATAGCTTCCGGGTCGGAGCCGATCGTTGTTTTTCCGCTTTTTGAAAAAATGTGTTCGAATATTTTTTCTTTAACGACGACGTCTTCGTCCATGGCTGTTTTACCGGGATTTTCGGGGCCCGGTGAAACGTCGGCCTTGGAGGAAACCGTGATATCGGGATTTCTGAATTTGAGCGTCATGTCGATCTCGCCGTTTTCAACGCGGCGGCGGAGGATATAGCTGTTTTTATAGAGATCGAATTTTTTCGTATCTAAAAAAGTTACCTCTCTCTTCGATAATTCACGATCAGAACCGTCGATCTTTTTAATCTTCAATCCCTGCGCCGTGCCGATCTCATCCACGATGTTCCAGAATTGTTTCATGGCAGCTTTCTGGTCCTCGAATTTTTCAGGCAGCAGAAGCATTTTACACTCGCGCGACAGCACTTTTTCTTCTTTCGAAGCTTTCGATCCGGCAAACGATTCGCCGGTAAAATTTGAAAGCGTCACAAGGAAAAAAGACGCCGCGATCAAAACGACCAGGCAATACGCTGAATTCTTCATACTGTTCTTCATGGTTTGCGCTCCTTTAAGTCAGATCGATAATAGTTTCAAGCTTTATTTGTTCCATTTCGAATACGGATTTTTCGTGAGGTTCGAGTTGAAATATTTGGGATCGCCGGTGACTTCCGCGCCGATCCATGAGGGTTTATCGAATTTCTGGGCTTCGTCGGTCAATTCTATTTCAGCGACGGTGAGTCCGAGATTGTCGCCAAGAAATTCGTCGATCTCCCATGTGAGTTCACCCTGTTTGATCTTGTAGCGGTTCTTTTCAACCAGCGGTTTTTCGCAGAGGTTGGTGAGCATTTCATTCGCGTCGGCCGCCGGCACTTCGTATTCGTATTCCGCGCGGGTCGCGCCAACCGTGATGCCTTTTATCGTGAGATACCCTTTGTCGTCTATCGTTCTAACGCGGACCGTGCGTTCTTTCACGGTCGAAAGATAACCCTGGCGGTAAGCCGTGCCTTTGGCGAGCTTGCGCCATTCGTCGCCGGCTATTAAAAACTTTCTTTCTATTTCTTTACCCATTTATATCACTCCAGTTTTTATAACTTTTTAAAGTTTCGGTAATTTAAAACGCTTCCTTGTTCGACGCCAGACATTTTCCGGCCTGAAAAAATTATTCGGGAAGCGGCTCCATTCCGATTATTCTCTTGATCGAATGAAGGTAGTTGATGTTCTCATGTTCGGTGAGGCCGAGCATTTCTTTAGCCTTGAGAATGTCCTCTACGCTGACCGATTCGACGGCGACCGTCTGGATAGCCGCGCCGTTTATGAGAAGCTCGGCGTATTCGGTGATGCAGTTATTGACCATGAAGCCGTATCTGCGCTTGAAAACGCTCACGGGCACGAGGTCTTTGTGGGGCCTGATGATCTCGCCGATGAACTGGGCGAGCGTGTATTCTTCGCGCTTGAAATCGGGCACTGCGACGCCGAAAGCGGGGAACACTTCATCGCGGATCATGGAAGCCTTCATGGGAAAACTGCCTTTCATGCGAGGGTTCCACTGTTCGAGGCCGCGGTCCTTCGTCACGAAAACTTTGATATCCATAAGATCGTCGCGGACCTTGGTGTTATTTTCGCTGTTTCCGGCGGACATTATGTATATTTCAGCGCTTTCCCTGATCTTATCGACGGGCGAAGCCTTGCGCATTTTATTGATGACCAGGCCAAAATTCTGGGCGAATGTCCTGAATTCAAAGCGGGGTTTAACTTCTGACATGTTTTCCTCCTGAAATATTTGTGTTTTTATTCTTTTTTCATTCCGGCATTATTTTCGGCGTGACCCTTTTCAGAGACTGCCGCGTCCGCCGTTCCAGCGGTTTTATCGCCTTTTTTCTTTTTATGGTCTTTGTGTTCTCCGTGCGGATATATTATATCACGAAACATTATAAGATACCAGACGGCTATTAACATAAAAATAATAAATATCGCGTTCGGCCGCTTTTCGCTTTTCATGTTGAAGCGAAGCACAGCCCGTTCGCCGAATTTCATGTTCGCGACCTTTAAAATTATAGCGCGGCGCCCTTCTTTTTTAGTAAGAACGAAAGGATCGCCCGCGTCATCCTTTTTCAGTTTCGGAAGATAATCGTTAACCGTATTTACTACCATTTCAGGCGGAAGCAATATTGAAACCTCGAACGAATCGATCTTTTCACCGGTATTATTAACGAAAGAGTATTTAGCCTCGATGTTTCCGAAATCCTTCGTTTCCGCTTCGGCAGTGTCGAATACGCCTTCAGATTCATATCTTAATTCTATGCCGGCTCCGTTTTTCAAAACAGTAGGCTTAATTTTCATGAATTTAGCGCCGCCGCGGGTTTCAATAACTATGGATGTTTCACTCGAACTGTCAACGGCAAATGCATTAAAAGGTGCAGGCAGCGAACAGGGAATTAAAATTTCTTCAGTAAGGGCCGATTTTAGACTCACGAAGATCCGCGCGCCGCCGTTCGCGTCGAGCAGAACGCTTTCGCGGTAATTAATTATTCCGGGCCCGGCGTAGGACGGAACGGCCGCAAAAATAAGCGGCATAAGGGCGGCCAGAACCGAGAGCATCATTTTAATATTAAATTTTAACGAAGCGTTTTTCATATTTTTCATGGCGTTATCCCCAGAAAGCGGAACCAAGTCAGGCCTGCGATCGTGAATAATATCACGCCGATCGTCGAAACGACAAGTCCGAATTTTAAGTTGTCCAGGACCGAATACTGTCCCGTTCCGAATAATATAACGTTCGGCTTCGCGCTTATCGGAAGCCCTATGACCCAGTCGATACAAAACGCCGCGGGAAGCGCGAGCGAGGTGGCCTTATAGCCGAGCTGTTTGGCCAGAAGTATGAAGAAGGGGATAAGTATCATAGTGCGCATCGTTTTACTGGTGAACACAAGATGAGAATACATCATAATTGAGATAACGCCCACGTAAACATACCAGAAATTAACGTCTTTTGTTATATTAAACATTCCGAATATCTGTTGAACGGCCCAACGGCCTGCGCCGGAACTGTCAAGCGCCATGCCGCCGGCGTACGCGCCGGTCGAAAAGAGCATTAAATGCCACGGAATATCGGCTTCGTTCCACTGAAGTATCCCGATCTTCGGAATAAAACAAAGCACCGCGCCGGCCATAGCTGCTATAACGGGGTCGACCTCGAAGCCGAACCAGCCCATGTGAAAACGGTCCGTCATCCATAAAAATATAACCATCCCGAAAAGAACGGCCGCTTTTTTTTCGTTGAACGACAGCGGCCCCATGCTTTCGAGCTGGCGGTTCAATGTTTCAATGCCGCCTTTTATCTTGGGTTTCTGATCTTCGATTTTAACAGGGAATAAATATTTCGGGCCTATATACCATGAAATAAGCATCGTTATAAGAATAACCGGGAGCGAGGCGAACATCCAGTCGGTGTAATAAACTTTTTCGCCCGCCATCGTGTTGATGAACATTATCGCTATAAGATTAGCCGCGCTTCCGGTCATGAAACCGGATGAAAAAATATTTATGCCGATGAGATTCTGAAGGAAAAGATTGCGGCCGAAATTGGTCGGATGATCGCTTGTCGCGCCGTAAATAGCCGCGACGACCATCATGATCGGAAGCGTCATAACGGTTCTTGCCGCGGTCGCCGGGATCAGCGGCGCAAGCGAAAGCTGAAGGACGATGAAAGCCAGAAGGATCGACCCGGAATTCTTTCCGAACCTGGCTATTAAATTCAGAGCAATGCGTTTGGCAAGGTCGGTCTTGACGAGTATCGAACTTAAAATGAAGGCCATAACGTTGAGCCAGATGACGTCGAGGCCGAAGACGGCGAGCACGTTCTTCTGGTCCCAGCCGTCGAGGCATACCAGTAGTATCATAAGTATAAGCGAAGTAACGAAGGTTGAAATGGGTTCGGTGACCCACCAGATGAGAGCGAGCGCGAAGCTTGCCATCACGGCCTGGCCTGAGGCGCTGAGACCGGCGGGGGTTTCCATGTAATAGATCATTAAAAAAGCGATTATTCCGAGAGGGAATCCGAGATATTTCATCCATCTTTCGCTTGTAGTGGCCTTTTTCTTTGGAATGACAGAAAGCTTGTGGCGGTCCAGATCTAAAAGCTGGTCCAGCTCGCGCTGCTGTTCGGGCGTGAGTTTGGCGTGTTCTGAGTGTTCGTGGGATTCAGGCATTTTTTCGATCCTTTATACTTGATTTTATTTACGCGGATCTAATAAAAATTATTTCGGGTATATTATATATAAAAAAAGTAACATCGTCAATCTTAAATCAAACTTTTTTGTGTTCCCGCTTTGAATAACACAATATTGCCAAATTAAAATATCAATCGCATTAAAAACATAAGGCCGGGCACAAATTAAATAAAAAAGAGCGGATGCAAATCCGCTCTTTTTTTATTATTCAGTTCAGCTTTTAAGCCATGCTCTTGCGTTTCGATTCCCTGGCCGGCTTCGCGTTTTCCGCCGGCGGCACGAAACATCCGTCGCATGCCGCGCATCTTAACACCGGCGTTCTCGCGGCGCGCGTCTCGTCAAGCCTTGAAACGGGCGTATTGACGGGAGCGTTCTTGAGAAGCTCGGGCGTCGTGGCGGCTTCGTTCGCTATCTGGATCATCGTGGCGATGAAGTCGTCGAGGCGTTCCTTGCACTCCGTCTCGGTCGGTTCGATCATTATCGCTTCATGGACTATGATCGGGAAGTATATCGTCGGAGCGTGATAACCGAGATCAAGCAGGCGTTTCGCGATATCGAGCGTGGTCACGCCGTATTTAGCGAGATTGTCCGATGAGAGGACGAATTCGTGCATGCATGTGTGGTCGAACTTAAGATCGTAATGTTTTTTCAGGTGGCTCATGAGATAATTAGCGTTCAAAACGGCGTGTTTCGAACATTCGGTAAGGCCCTTCGCGCCTAACGATAAAATATAGGCGTAAGCGCGCATGATGATGCCGAAGTTGCCGTAGAACGAGGCCACTTTTCCGATCGAATCGGGATGAGCGTGATTAAGACTGTATCTCATGTTCTTTTCGTCGTATTCGATCGTCGGGCTGGGAAGAAATTTAACCATTCGCTCCGATACGCCGACCGGGCCCGAACCGGGACCGCCGCCGCCGTGCGGAGTAGAAAAGGTCTTGTGAAGGTTGACGTGCGTAACGTCGAAACCCATGTCGCCGGGACGCGCTATGCCCATGATGGCGTTTAAGTTCGCGCCGTCATAGTAGAGAAGAGCGCCGGCTTTATGAACTATTTCGGCTATCTTTTCTATGTTCTTGTCGAAGAGACCGAGCGTGTTAGGATTGGTGAGCATGAAAGCGGCGACCTTATCGTCCATGACCGCCTTTAGTTCTTCGAGGTCCACGCATCCGTTGGCGTCGGATTTGATCTGGATGAGGTCGAATCCGCACATCGCCGCCGTAGCGGGATTGGTTCCGTGCGACGAATCGGGGACCACTACCTTCGTGCGCTTCTCGCCGCGGCTCTCATGATATTTTTTTATCATCATGATGCCGGTCAATTCGCCATGGGCGCCCGCGAGGGGCTGCATGGTGACGCGCTTCATTCCGAGTATCTCGGCGAGATATTTTTCCATATTGTGGAGTATCTCGAGCATGCCCTGGCAGTATTTTTCCGGAAGGTGCGGATGCACTCCGGCCGTTTCAGGCATTGAAGCGACTTTTTCATTCACTTTCGGATTATATTTCATCGTGCAGGACCCGAGCGGATAAAAACCCACTTCGACGGAGTAATTCAGGCGCGACAGATTCGTAAAGTGCCTCATGAGCTCGACTTCCGTTACCTGCGGCAGTTTCGGAAGCTCTTCTTCGCTTCTTAACATGCCTTCCGGGTAGTTTTTATTAGTCAGCGAATTCTCGATCTTGATCTCAGGAAGGCCAAAACTGGTCCTTCCTTCTCTGGAGTATTCGAATATGAGTTTTTCAAGTTTTGCTACCATTTGAGTTCCTCCAGACATTTGATGTAAGAGTCGATGTCGGCTAACGCTCTAACTTCCGTCGCGCACACGAGCATAGAGTTTTCAAGGCCTGAAAAGCCTTTTATCTCGACGCCGGGTAGTATCCCGTTCGCGTGGAAATGCGCGAACAGTTTTTCGAACGAGAGCTGTTTCGGATAAGACACGACGAATTCGTGGAAGAACGGAGCGTCCTTGAATTTAATTTCAAAGCCTTTTACGCCCGCGATGCGGTCCGCGAGAAGATGAGCCATATCTGAACATCTGGCGGCCACGTTTTTAAGGCCGTAGGGGCCGATATAACTCAGATACGCCGTGGCCGTGAGCGCGCATAGCGCCTCGTTGGAACAGATATTAGAGGACGCCTTTTCGCGCCTGATATGCTGTTCGCGGGCCTGAAGCGTAAGAACGTAAGAGCGTTTCCCGTTCTTATCGACGGTCTCGCCTACGATCCTGCCGGGAATTTTTCTGATGTGTTTCTGCGTGGTCGCCATAAAACCGAGGTTCGGGCCGCCGAAGGTCGGGGCGATCCCGAGGGGCTGGCCTTCGCCGCAGGCGATATCGGCGCCGTAAGCGGCCGGCGGTTTCAATATTCCGAGCGAGGTCGGATTGGCTGAAACAACGAATACCGCGCCGTTTTTATGAGTAAATTCGGCGAGTTCGGAAAAATTAAGGACCGTTCCGAAATAAGCCGGATTCTGGACGAGGACGGCCGATATTTTATCAGACATGTTCTTTTCGATAAAGCCCCAGTCGGGTTTTCCGCTGGTTCTATCGATCGGAACGATGTGGAGCTTAAAATCGGCGGCTTCGGCGTAGGTTTTAATTACGCTCATATAGGCGGGGTTTATGTTTTCCATGACCATGAATTCGCGGCGCGAATTTATATTGAAGGCCATTATCAGCGACTCGGCGAAAGCGGTTGCGCCGTCATAGTGAGAGGCGTTAGAGACTTCCATGCCGGTGAGGTTACAGATCATCGTCTGATATTCGAAGATGCTCGTAAGAGTTCCCTGCGAAACCTCAGGCTGATAAGGAGTATAGGCCGTATAGAAGTCGGTGCGCCCGGTTATGGCAGCTATTGCCGACGGAATGAAATGTTCATATATCCCGCCGCCCATGAAATTTTTATGGGTCGTGAAATTGGTGTTCTTTGAAACTTCGGAGTGGATCCTCGAAATTACTTCGAGCTCGCATAAAGGTTCGGGCAGGCCAAGTTTCGAAACTCTAAGCCTGCCCGGGATATCCGAGAAAAGCTCGTCTATGGATGAAACCTTTCCTTCTCCGCGCGACGCCGAGATGTCTTTCAACATCTGGGAAACGTCTTCAGGCGTGTTTGAAATATAGTTCATCAGGAAGCGGCCTCCTCGACGAAATTTTTATATTCGGCTGCCGTCATAAGCGCCTGGATCTCTTCTGGATTCGTCATTTCGATCTCGACCATCCAGCCTTCGCCGAATGCGTCCTCGTTAACGACTTCGGGGTTGTCCTCGAGGTCCACGTTGATCGAAACTATCTTTCCGGAAACAGGCGAGTATACGTCAGATACGGTTTTAACGGATTCAACGACGCAGATCTTTTCCGAAACTTCTATCGACTGGTTCACGCCTGGAAGTTCCACGTAAACTATATCGCCAAGTTCGTGCTGCGCGAAATCGGTGATTCCGACATATGCGCTCTTGCCTTCTACGCGCACCCATTCATGCTGTTCGGTATATCTTAAATCTTCGGGATAGTTGCTCATTAAACTTTACACCTCCTTTTTCAATTATTTCTTTTCGCGTTTATAAAATGGTAAACTGACTACTTTTGCTTTTATAAATTTATCTCTTATCTTTACTTCGATGATATTGTCTATCTTTGAAAGTTCAGGCGGCAGATAAGCCAGCGCCAGGTTCTTTTTAAGCGTCGGCGCGGGGGTTCCCGTCGTCACGTATCCGACCTTGTTCCCGCCGTGAAAAACCTCGGAGTGTGAGCGGGCTATTCCCTTATCTATCATTTCAAGCCCGGCGAGTATCTTTTTGGTCCCTTTTTCCTTCTGACCGAGAAGAACTTCTTTTCCGAGGAACGAGGGCTTATTGAGTTTTACGGTCCAGGCGATAGTCGCCTCTATCGGGGTGGTCTCGTCGTCGAGCTCGTGTCCGTAAAGCATGAGTTTCGCCTCGAAGCGAAGCGTATCGCGCGCTCCAAGCCCTATAGGCATGATATCGGCAGATCCGGTCTCGATGATCTTATCGAATAGATGAAGGCCCTTCGCGGGATCGAAATATATTTCAAAACCGTCTTCGCCGGTGTAGCCGGTGCGGCTTATTATACAATCAACGCCGTCAACGACGCCTTCGGTGAACCAGTAGAATTTTATGGTTTTAAGATCGGTCTTCGTTAATTTCTGAAGTATCGCTTCGGCTTTCGGGCCCTGAACGGCCAGCTGCGCATAACTATCGGAAAGGTTCTTAAGTGAAATATCAGCGTTGAGCTTGTTTTTAACATCGTTGCACCATGCGAAATCTTTGGCTATGTTCGCGGCGTTCACGACAAGGAAGAATTTTTCGTTAGAATATTTATATACAAGCAGATCGTCAACGACGGTCCCGTTCTCGCGGCACATAGGCGTGTATAATATTTGATTCACGGCGAGTTTCGCGGCGTCGTTGGTTATGAGGTTATCGACGAATCTAAGCGCGTCCGGGCCTTCCACGAGAAATTCTCCCATATGCGAAACGTCGAATAAACCGCACGAATTTCGAACGAAATTATGTTCCTCGATTATCCCTTTGAACTGGACGGGCAAAAGCCAGTCCCCGAATTCAATTATTTTCCCGCCGTGTTTTATATGTTTATCGTAGAACGGCGTTTTTCTAAGGTCGTTATTCATACCATACCACCTTATCTGACTTCGTATAATAATGATGAATACTAAATACTAGTAATGAGACGGCCCGCATCGCCCGACGGGCGGCGGCGTATAAAATACGAGGCGTCTTTCATAACTTTACAACAAAACAAATTAAAATGCAATACTTTTATAAAAAAATTTATGCAGGGACGAAACCTTCGCGTCCCTACATAAATTAATGATTTCAAAGTCTTTTTTATTATTCGTCTTCTAAAATTTCAAACGATTTGAAAACCGCGGATATAATTGGTATCTTGCTCTCGGACACTTTCGTGACCAGCGCCTGTCTCGGCCCGGTGCTGACCTTCCTGACGAATTCGCGAAGGTCTTTTTCCTCGCCCTCTGCATAAACCTCGACGCCGCCGTTCAGAAGGTTCCTGGCAAAGCCGTTCACGCCGTAAACCGAAGCGGCGTGAGATACGAAATATCGAAACCCGACGCCCTGAACGCGCCCGGATATAAATAAATGTGAAACGTCTTTCATTTTAGTTCTTTTTATAATTTGTCAATTTATTGAATTGTTGAATTAAATTTCTTCCTGAAGTAAAACATCGTTTATGTGGTTGAACTTACCCGGGTCCGAACCGTAAGAACCTATCGCGCGCAATAATTTTCCGTCATAGGTAAAGATCTGGACGCGGTTGTTCCATGTGTCGGCGATGTAGATATTGTTGTCGTCATCGGCAATTATCGAGCCGGGCGAATCGAGTTTGCCTTCCTTCTGGCCTTTAGAGCCGAAACACGAGATGAGTTCACCGTTGGTATCGAACATTTTTATAAGGTTATTTCCGGTGTCGGCGACTATAAGATTATTCGTTTTATCGACAAATATGCCGGCGGGGTTATCGAAACCGGCGTTCTTTTTATCGACCTCTCCAAGTTCATAAACTTTTTTCCATTTGGGGTCGAATTTTATTATCCTGTTATTTCCGGTATCGCAAACGTATATGTGGTTGTCGCTGTCTATGGCTATGGCTGAAGGCGTATCGAAACCGGTATTCTGGCCGGCGTCTGAACCTTCGAACTTTGAAACGTATTTGCCTTCAAGATCGAAGATCTGGACGCGGTTGTTGTATGAATCTACTACGAAAAGAAGCCCTTCTTTTGAGATTGTCATTCCGGCGGGATAATTAAACTCCGAATTCTTGGTTCCGTGCGATCCGAACGACAATATATGCTGGCCGTTCTTTGAAAATTTCTGTATCCTGTTGTTGGAAAAATCTGAAACGTAAATATTTCCGGCCTGGTCCATGACGGCTTTCTGAGGGTTATCGAACTGACCCGGGCCGCTTCCGCGCGTTCCGAAGGAACTGATGAATTTACCGTCCGCGGATATGAATTGTATCCTGTTGTTTCCCGAATCGACCGCTATGAGCCTGTAGTTCCGGGACTGTTTCACCGGCTTCGATTCTTTTTCCGGAGCTCCTGAAACGGCAATATTTTCTTTTTTCGCCTCTTCCGCTTCGGTCTTTATGCCTTGCATGCCTGGCGTTTCAGAAATTTTATTATCGGCTTCAGCGGCCTCTTTCTTATGCGCCATGCCGCCCCATTTTTTAGGGCTGAGATCGGTTTCTTTTATTATTTCGTCGATCTTAGGCGAAGGTTTGAATTTCTGGTAAGGCGAAGTTTCTTCTTTAGTGGCGGCATCCATGGACTTCGGCGTTTCTTCAACCGGCTGAACGACCGCTTTCGGAAGCGGTTTCTGTTCTTCCGGCTCTTCCTTTTTCACGATTTCGGCGGCTTTCGGCTTCTCGGTTTCTTTCGTCTGAGGCGCCTGGGCTTTTTCGCCGGCGGGCGCCGCGAAACCCTGTTTCACTTCCGGAAAAACCGTTTTCTGTTCGCGTCCTTTTTTTATGATCTCCTTTAAAAAATCAGGGGTTTCTGAAATATTAAAGGAATTGGAATTCAGGGTCCCGTTAAAGTTTCCAGGCTGCTGGTTGATGCCGGCATCAATTGTTTTTTCGCCGGAAGTTTCCCTGCGGCCCAACTTCTTTAAAAAATCGGGAGTTTCCGAACTATTGAAAGAATCGGAATCCAGCTCTTCGTCTTCGTCTTTTTCTTTTGAAATGCGAGGAACTTCGGATATCTCGGAATGGGCCGCCACCGTTTTTCCGGACGCTTCCGGAACGATTATCACGGCGTCGTCTTCAAGGGGCTTTATCACAAGCGATACGGATCCGTTCAGTTTCACGGTAAAAGCATTATGCGAAATAGCCTTTCCGCATTTGACGCAAAATCTCGCGGCTGCATGACTTATGCTGCCGCATGAAAAACATTTTCCGTGCAGATTTATGCCGCAGCCCGGACAGAAGTCCCATCCGGATAAATCGGGGATACCCGCGCCGCATATATGACAGTTCACTCAAATCACCACTCTTTGAAATACTATATACCGGGGGTCGCTTTTATTTTTTGCCTTTTTTGTATATCAGGTTTATATGGGTCTCTATGTTAAGTATGCGGGCGGCGAGTTCATCGGTTTCGGCTTTCGTCGCGAACCCGAACTCGCTTATTATTTTTTTAAGTTCTTCCTTGACCCGTTTACTGACGTTGGCCGTCTCGGAATCGAACTTGGACATGAATTCAGTGAGCAGTTTCTGGCCTTCATCCCTGGAGATCTTACCCGATTTTACGAACTCGTTGAATACTTTTTCCGCGCTGTCCCTTGAAAGGAGAGCGAAATTGAGAGCGCCGTTGATCATTTTCGAGGCGAAATCTTCCATTTTGTAGCTCCTTGGTGATTTATTTGCCGTTTATCATTCTTTGGAACGCTGAAGCGGGAACAAAATAACGTCACGGATCGACTGCGAATCGGTTAAAAGCATCACGAGCCTGTCTATGCCTATGCCGAGGCCGCCCGTCGGGGGCATTCCGTATTCTAAAGCCGTGATATAGTCGTCGTCCATTTCGTTTATATCTTCCGCGGTCCTGTTCTTTTTATCGAGCTGGCCCTTGAAGCGGGAATACTGTTCCTGAGGATCGTTCAATTCCGAGAAGGCGTTCCCCATTTCACGGCCATATATGAAAAGTTCGAACCGTTCGACCTCGCGCGCTTCGTTTCCGCGCTTGTTTTTGGCCAGAGGCGACACTTCTATCGGATAATCTTTTATAAATGTCGGCTGAATGAGATGTTCTTCCGCCTTCATTTCAAAGAGAAGGTTTATGATCTCGCCGTGCGAAGTGTTGGCGTTGATCTCGTGCCCCTCTTTTTTCAGGATCTCTCTTAATTTAGCCTCATCTTCAAGGTCGGAGAGGGGAATATTAGCGTATTTAGATATAGCTTCCTTCATGGTAAGCCTCGCCCACGGACGCTGGAACGATATTTCAGTTCCGTTGTATGTTATGGTCTCTTTCTGGTTAATGGCCAAGTTGGTTTCAGATATAAGCTCTTCGGTAAGGTCCATCATGTCGCTATAATCAGCGTAAGCCATATAAAGCTCCATGAGGGTAAATTCAGGATTATGCTTTACTGAGATGCCTTCGTTCCTGAAAACGCGGCCTATTTCATATACCCGTTCAAATCCGCCGACCATGAGTCTTTTCAAATATAATTCGGGGGCTATCCTCATGTAAAGTTTCATCTGGAGAGTGTTGTGGAAGGTCTCGAAAGGCCTCGCGGCGGCTCCGCCGTATATCGATTGAAGCACCGGCGTCTCCACTTCGATGAATTCTTTTTTTTCAAGCAGCGCGCGCATCTTGTTTATTATTTTCGATCTTTTTATGAAAACGCTCCGCGAATCCTCATTCGTCATAAGGTCCAGATAACGCTGTCTGTATCTTGTTTCAACGTCGGTAAGGCCGTGCCATTTTTCCGGAAGCGGACGCTGTACCTTGCTTAAAAGCTCGAATTCCTTTATGAGTATCGTCAATTCGCCGGTCTTGGTTTTAAAAACCGGGCCGCGGACGCCTATGAAATCTCCGACCTTGACAAGTTTCGTAAGTTCGTATTTTTCGGGCGATATTTCATCTTTCTTAAGGTAGAACTGGATCTTTCCCGAGTCGTCCATTATATGGCCGAACGTCGATTTTCCATGTTCTCTCCATGAGACGACGCGGCCGGCGAGAGCATATTTCGAATCTTCTAAAACGGTTCCGACGGCGAGATCGCCGTGAGCCGCTATAACTTTTTCTATTTTGCAGTCTTTTTTATATGAGTATTGATACGGGTTGAAACCTTTCGCGCGAACCTCCCCGACAAGGGATTTCAGCGCCTTTATTACCTCGTTCTCATCCTTCGGCTGTTCGGGCTGGTGCTGCGGGTTTTTAGTCTGGTCGGTGGTCATTTTTTAAGTTCTCCTTCTATGAAAAAATAATATTCAAAAAAAACAATATTCATCCGTTTGAAAAAACAGACATGAATTTTTGAAAAATAATTCTGGTCAGTGATTTATTTTATATCAATCCGCGTTGTTTGTCAATAAGTTTTCAATGTAATAGATATTATATCGGGCCGGCAGAAAAAACGCGCCGGAAGTCCTACGCAGCCGACGCCGTTACTTATCAGAAGCTTCATGCCGCCGCGCTGAACCATACCTGATCGGTATTTCTGGCCATACGCCGAAGGAAGCACCGGAGAGTAAAGCCCGAAAACGCTTATCTGCCCGCCATGAGTGTGGCCGCTTAACATAAGGTCTATCTTATCGTAATAAGCGCCTATTTTTTCGGCGTAATCGGGATTATGCGAAACGAGTATGACGAAATCCGTGTCTGAAACGGTCGAAAGCGGCCCGCTTATTTCCTGCGCGCCTTCCCAGAGATCGCCCGCGCCGGCCACTATTATTTTTTGGCCGTTCACAATTAGGCACTCGGAACTGTTTTCAATAAGTTTTATTCCGGCTTCGACCATGCTTTTTTTCGACAGTTCCGCGCCGTCCCAGTGATCGTGGTTTCCGCGGACGCCGAAGACGCCGAAAGGCGCTTTAAGCTCTTTAAGTTCGTCAAGGCAAGGCTTTACATATTGATCGCCCTCCGCATAATCGCCGCCTAAAAGTATCACATCCGGCTTGAGCCCGTTAACCTTTTCAACGAGGCTGCGCACCCTGCCGGTCGAAAAATGCGGGCCGTGATGTATGTCGGACATGAAAACTATCTTTTTCCCGTCAAATGTCTGAGGAATTTGAACGCTTTTGATATCCGTTTCCCATACCGATAAAAAAAAGGGTTCGAGATACATGTGCGCCATAAGATAAAAAATAATAATGAACATTACTAAAACCCCTTTTTTGATCTTAATTAACTTCATTATTAATTCGCCTTTCCTCAAAAAAGGATCGCTCCGCTTTGCCCGGCTGCCTGCCGGCATCGTGCCCCGGCGGCGCTTTCCGCCTCCACGCGGGTCGCATGACTGTGATTTTCATCATTTTTCAAAGCCTGGTCGTGTTTTTTCGGTTGACATACGCCGTCGCAAATAAGAGTATAGAATAAAAAAGAGCTGTTTCAAAAATAATCTTTTGGGACAGCCCCGTTTAAAAGCTTAAGCATGTATAGCGCATAACTTTAATTTTATATTTTTTTATTCTTTTCATTCTGGATTATGAACATCTCGCCGATGGCTAAAAGCCTGGCCTGGATAAAGGTCGGCTTTTCGCTGATAACTTCCTCGAATTCGTCGGTGGCGGCGTCGATGTTGCCGGATTTTAAATGGACGAGCCCCATGTAATACCTGGCGGCGGGGTGTTTCGAATCTATCTTCATCGCCCGTTCAAGCGTGCTTCTGGCTTCATCCACTTTTTCGGTCTTATAATACGCGTATCCGAGCATTATAGCCGGGACCGGATTTATTGAAGACGCTTTATCGGCGGCTGTTTTGAGATATTCAACTGATTCTTCAAATCTTTTCAGTTCAAAAAGAGCCTGCGATATGCTTAAAAGCGCGGTTTCGTCGCCGGGCGACGAAGCGACGGCTTCTTTTAACTCTGAAACCGCTTCCTCAAAGCGTTTTTCTTCCAAAAAACGCATGCCTTTGGATTTATGAGAAGCTTCACCGAACATCATCTTTAAAAAACCGAACATCTATTCATCAACATCTTTCATATATTTCATAGGATCTACCGATTCGGGCTCGCCCTTGTCCTGATTGAGGCTTCTTATTTCAAAGTAAACTTTTGACGGATTTTTCTCGCTGGAAACGGCAAGTTTCTGGGCTTCCTTTACGTTATCGCCCTTCTTGACCAGATTTTTTTTGTTGTTTCCGTATATGGAGAACATTCCGTCGAGATGGTCCACTATTATAAGGTTTCCGTAGCCCTTCATCTGGCCCGCGAATACTATTTCACCGGCGCTTATCGATTTTACGGAGCTTTCGGGGGCGGCCTTTATGAATATGCCTTTGGATTCGGGCGAAAATTTAGATATGACCTTTCCTTTTACGGGCCAGTCGAATTTCTGTGGTTTGGATCTGGAGGCGTCTTTGGATTTAGAGCTCTTCATATAATTCTCGCGGCGCGCGTTCAAAACGGTGGGCGAACCGGGAATGAATATGCTGGCGCCCTTTTTGATGGAATGATTCTCGGATATATTGTTGTATTTTTTAAGCGCGGCGATGGATATTCCGTATATATCCTTGAGTTTCGAAAGTGATTCATTCGCGGCCACAATATGATTTATACCGTCAACGCCGGGTTTTCCGACAGAAGTTTCCTCTCTCTGAACGGGCTCTTTCAATACCGCGCGGGAATCGTCGCCGCCGTCCCTTTTACATCCTGAACCGGTAGCGAGCACGAGCGAACATATCAGAATTAAAAAAATCTTATTCATTACGGTGTGTTTCACGGTCACATCCTCCTCTTAATCTGTTCAATGGAATCTTCCGCGGAGTTTCTTATTATAACGTTACCGTCGCTTAAAAGCTCCGTCAAAAGGGGTATGGTCGAATCGTTTCCGATCTTTCCGAGCAGCTTGGCGGCGGCCACTTTGACGATCCAGAGATCGTCGTTCAAGGCGCGCGTGAGCGGAAGCAGGAATCGCTGATCCACGGCGTCTATAAGAGCTTTAAAAACAACGTCTATGAGCTTGGAATCGTTCTGCTGTTTTAAAAATTTAAGTATGGGTTCGAGTATTTCAGGCGTGCCTATCTTTCCAAGCGCGGCGACGGAATCTTCGCGGACGCGGTCCGAAGGGTCCTCCAGAAGCGGTATTATAACGGGTATAACGTCCTGGGCCTGAGTTTTTCCGAGGCCCTTAACGGCGTTGCCGCGAACGCAGTCTTCGGTATCCTGTAACGCCTGCGTGAGGCTTTTAACGACCTGTATGGAGCCTATTTCGCCTAACGCGAAAGCCGCGGAAGCTCTCTGCCATTTATCTTTTTCTTTCAGCAGCATCCCTTCCAGGGCGCTTATCATCCTTATTCCGCCGAATTTCCAGAGTGTCTTGGCGGCGTTGGCCTTGACGCGGTTGTTGGAGTCGTTCTGAAAAATAGGGTATATAAGATCAACGATCTCTTCTCCGCCTAAGGCCTCGAGAGTTTCGATGGCGTTAGCCCTGAC
Organism: uncultured bacterium; assembly: GCA_964551445.1. Lineage (GTDB taxonomy): Bacteria > Muiribacteriota > UBA9980 > UBA9980 > UBA9980 > DAOPXV01. The sequence goes on from CAZKCG010000007.1 coordinate 82,402, forward strand.
GCGGGCGTCCGAGTCTTTAAGGGCGGCTTCGGCCGTCTTCATGTATTTTTTGTCTTTGGTTTTTCCGAGTATTTCTATTATCGTCGCCCTGACCTTGTTGGACTGGTCGCTCTGGTAACATTCGACTATCGGGTCGATGCAGCGCTGATCGCTCATCTGGCCGGCGACCTTGATCGCGCAGACCCTTATGTCCTCGTTCGGATGCCTGAAATGAGAGATTATAAGGTCCATGAGTTCTTTCGCCTCGAGCGCGCCGACCGCTATCAGGGCCTCATTGATGACCTTTTCATTGGTGCTCACAAGCGCCGATTTAAGAAATGCGTGTATCTCGTTATCGAAAAATTTCGTTTTTCCAAGCGTTTTACAAAGGAACACTTTTATGTTGTCGTCCTCGGTCTGGAAATATTTTTTAAGGCTTGCGACGTCCGACGAAGAAACGAGTTTTTCAAGCGAACTCATGGCGGCGTTCCTTATTTTATCGGATGTCGTCCTGAGAGCGTTTATAAGCGAGGCGGTCACCTTCGGTTCCGGGAAAGATGAGAGGCATTCAATGGCCTTCGCCCTTATGTCCTCGTCGTCAATTTTGATGACCTGAGTGATCGCGCCCAGCGCCCGTTTGTCGCCTATCTTCTGAAGCGAGTCGAGGCAGTTGATCTTTACCTGTTTGTCTTCGTTCTTTAAAAGCGTGTATATGAGCGGTTCAACGGTCTGGACGAGGCCGAGAGCGCCGAAAATCTGTATGACGTTATTCTGTTTGGGAACATCCTCGGTTTTTACGAGGATATAGTTGAGCCTTTTCAAAAGCAGCTGGCCTTCGAGGCGCCAGAGTATGTTGGCGGCGGAGATCCTCACCTTGTCGTCAGGGCTGAAAAGCAGCGGATAGAGCATGCTGGACGTGCGCTGATCGCCCTTGTCGGCTATGTATTTAAGCGCGAGCATCTGAACGTGCGGGCTCGGGTATTGGATACAACTCGGGACTATCTGGAAAACATCGTCAAAAGTGCCGAACTCGGTTATTAATATGAAAACGGCCGATTTCACCTGCTCGTCGTCCTCGACCTGAAAAAGCTGAACCAGAGTTCCGACGCACTTGGTGTCTCCGATCCTTCTCAAGGCTTTAATGATCTCGATCTTGACCTTGGTATCCGATTCGAACATCGTCGCGAGAAGGAATTTCGTGGCCTTTCCATTCGCGAGCGTCCCCAAGGCGTGGACTATATCCAGGCGGAGGTTAAGATCGGGAAGCAGGTCTACAAGGGCGTCAACGGCCTGTTCGGAGCTGCTCTGCCCTAAAAGTCTTATCGCTTCTCTTCTTTCATTGAGAGAAGTGTTCTGGTTCTTGACCTTTTCGATGACTTTTTCGATGTTTATGAATGACAATTTTTACCCCGGTTTTTGTTTTTAAATAAAATATTTTACGGCTGTTTTTAGCGCATTATTTTTTCGGTGAGGTCGACGCCGGATATCTTCGAGAGATATTCGCCGGAGAGGCCGAGCATTCTTCCGGTAGTTTTAGCAATGCATGAAAAACCATCGACCGTGCGAAGATCGAATCCGCGTTTCACGCAATTTCCGTATATCAAAAGAGGGACGTACTCACGGGTATGATCGGTAGTTTTGGTGTAAGTCGGGTCGCATCCGTGGTCGGCCGTTATCATTAAAACGTCGTTATCGTTCATTCTATTCATTATTTCAGGCAGCTGCGCGTCAAATTCCATGAGCGATTTCGCATAACCTTCCACGTCGCGCCTGTGGCCGTATACCATATCAAAATCGACCAGGTTGGTGAATATAAGGCCGGTATTGAAACGGTCCATGTAATCGAGGGTCTTTTTAACGCCGTCGGCGTTGGAAGATGTCGTTACGTAATCGCTGAGGCCGCGGCACGCGAATATGTCATAAATTTTGCCCACGCCGGCGGTCCTTATGCCCGATTCCTTAAGATAATCGAGAAGGTTGGCGGGCGGTTCGAGTGAAAAATCGTGGCGGTGAGAGGTGCGTTTATATTCGCCGGGAGAACCGATGAAAGGCCTTGCGATGACGCGGCCGACCGCATGTTTTCCTCTCAATATGTTTCTGGCCATTTTGCAGTATTCGTATAAAGTTTCAAGCGGCACCGTTTCTTCGTGCGCGGCTATCTGGAAAACCGAATCGGCGGAAGTGTAAACTATCAAAGCGCCCGTTTTCTGGTGTTCCTCGCCGAGATCCTTTATTATTTCGGTGCCGGAAGCGGCATAGTTGCCTATGGTTTTTCTGCCTGTCTGTTTTTCAAATTCATCCAGCACTTCGCGCGGAAACCCATTCGGATAAGAGGGAAATTCCTGTTCGAGCGTTACGCCCATCATTTCCCAGTGTCCCGTGGTAGTGTCCTTGCCGGGTGATAATTCGGCTAATTTCGCGTATGTGCCGATAGGATTCGAGCATTTTGAAACGCTTGTAACGGTGTCGATATTGGATATGCCGAGCGAAATAAGATTGGGGATCTTAAATTCTTTAACGGCTTTTCCTATATTTGAAAAGGTGTTCGAACCGACGTCGCCGTATTTATCGGCGTCGGGCATTTCGCCTATGCCTACTGAATCTAAAACTATGATTATTACCCTTGAGATCGAATCATTTGTCTGAGTGGTCATAATTCCCCTTTTTGAGCCGGCAGGCGGCATAATATTTCAATAAATTAATTTTTAAGATCACCAGGCTTCAAATATTTTTTCAACGGCCTCGTCATTCACCGAAAAAACGCTTTGAGTTTTTTCATTCGCTTCGCTGTAGAAGAAAGCGGGAAGTTTGGTCCTTATATTTTCACGGCCGCAAGCCTTATTGAAGGTATTCTCTTCTTTTATGAGTTTTTTAGCCAGTCTGGCCGTTTCCTGGAAGTTTAGTTTTATATTATACCTTAAAGCGATTATTTTTACAAGAGAATTCCATAACTCCTGATTTTCGATAAGAGGGTATATTAAATTAGGGCATAAGCCCAGGGTATCCATGACATGGAACGCAAGCTGCATGTTGCGTGAAAATTCGACCTGGCCTTCAGGCTGGCTGCCGGTCACGGAACCGCCGGCCTTTGAGATATTTCCGGCGGCTATATATCCCTGGCTCTTTTCTTCTACGCCCGCGGGCGAAGTGATATAAGAGACCCCGAGGCCCATTATGGCGCGGGGATCGTAAGGCGGCATGGCTTCGCCTGAAATGCTCAGTGCCCGGCCGTTACCAATGGATATCGCGGCGGCGTACGCGCCTTTTAAAATTATTCTGCCCAGAACGGTCTGTTTATCTATCTCAGAAAGACAGGCGACCGCTATTTCAGCCGGAGTCCCTTTTTGCGTGCCGGATATGATCGCTTCACCTATAGCAAGCGCGATCTCGCTGAAATCAAGGCCTTTTTCACGGCAATATCTGAGGATCTTCGCGATAACGTCAAAATTAAATATTTCAGACATCGTTCCAAGCTGAGCGATATGTTCGTATTCGATATACGGCGTTCTGGAGTTCTTATCGTCGATAAAAATATTTTTGCATTTAACAAGGCACCCGTCTATGCATGAAACACCGCAGGTTCCCTTTCGTTTTTGAATAAGATCAAAAAGGGCCTGGTGTGAAAGTTTAGAGATATTGACCGATTCAAATTTTTCATAATGGCCCAGCGGAAGAGCTCCGCGATCATATAACGGCATAACGAAAGAAGAAGTGCCGTAAGGCGAGATCATTTCAGATATGGTAGCGTCTTTTTGCGCCGCTTCGTTGAACTCGGAAACGAGTTTTTCATATTCGGGCCTTTTTTCAGCGGGAACTTCCGCCAAAACGACGCATTCGCTTTCATCAAATACCATGGCGATGACACCGAGACCGCTCATTAAAAGGCCGAACCCGGAGCCGAATTGAATATCGGGATTTCCCGCCGCGTCCGTCGCCGATATGGTAGACGCCGGCGAACCTTTTTGAGCCATCGGACCCGATATGACGAAGGAACATTCTTCGCCGTGCATCCGGACAAGCCTTTCGGTCATCTCATAGTTATTGAGTCCGGCGAGGTTCTCGCCTGAAAGAAATTCGACCGAGTTCTTTGAAAATTTTAAAACATAATAATACCCGCGCGCGCCGCCTTCGACGATCACCGCCCGCATTCCAAGCGCGGCCATTGAAGACGCCGCGCGGCACGGCCTTGTCATGATCTTTATTCCATCCGATACCGGGCTTTTAGAGCCTATGGCGAGCGATGAAGAAGAAGTCACTCCGCTTCCGGCGAGCGCGCCCGGAGCCATGACGATCTTATTCACGTCTCCGGCCGGAGTTTTCGGATCGATCTCGGAACAGATTATAGACGAACACAGGGACCGGCCGAAAAGCGAGGATTTTTCCCTTTCGTCTAACTTATTGACGGATGATGCGATACTTTCAAATTTAACTGAACGCTCGAGAGTATTCACCCTTATTATCTTCTGGTCGAACTCTCCGGTGAAGGAAAACACCGATCCGGCCGCGGCCGCTGAATTTTGTGTCAATATCCTGAACGGGACGCTCTTCTGCCGGAAAAATCCGGCGAGAAATTCCTTTTCATCGGACGAGAGGACCGGCTCATTTACGAGGTACCTTACCTGAAGATTTTTAAAGCGCCTGGATTGTTCCAATACGGCGGCAGCCTCGGCCTCGACGCTTTTCATGTCGCCGGAACGAACCGCTGAAACGTTAGGCGAAATATCTATTATGTGCGCGCCGGCCCTGGCCATGCTCTCGACAAGAAGACACTTTTCGGAAGCGTGTGAAAGCCCGAAAGGAAAATCGATCATCGTGGCTATCTTCGTTTTTGAGTTTTTGAGTTTTTCCGAAGCCTGCCGGACCATGAAAGGCGGCACGAGTATCTCTATGTAGTTATAAAGCAGAGCGCTTTCAATAACGTTCAAAACGGCCTCGCGCGTGCCGCCGGCCATGTTGATGAACGATTCGGAGCATTTATAAAATTCTTTTTTTGAGATATTCATTATGCGGTCACTTACAAACATCACGCAAGGGGCCGTTTGAATTGCCCCTTGCTTTTTACGCGATGTAATAATTTTTAGAAATACATATTAAAAGGCTTTTAGTAGCCCTTTTTATCGGCCGCGGCTCCCGAAACTATCGAAACGGAAGCGGAAGCGCCAATCCTTGTGGCGCCGGCGGCGATCATCGTCTTAGCGGTTTCCAGATCGCGCACGCCGCCCGAAGCTTTAACGCCCATGTCGGGACCGACGGTCTTTCTCATCATGGCGATATCGGCCGCCGTGGCGCCGCCCCCGGAAAATCCGGTGGAAGTTTTGACGAAATGGGCCGCCGCGTTCTTCGAAAGCCTGCATGCGGTGACTTTTTCTTCGTCGGTGAGAAGGCTCGTTTCAAGGATGACCTTGACCGTGTGGCCGCCGGCGGCGCGAACGACGTCTCTGATGTCGTCCTCGACCAGCTTCAGGTTCCCTGATTTAAGCGCGCCTATATTTATGACCATGTCTATTTCATCCGCGCCGTCGGCTATCGCCTGAACGGTTTCGCAGGCCTTGGAACTGGACGAAGTGGCTCCGAGAGGGAAACCGACGACCGTGCAGACCATTACGCCGGCGTTTTTAAGGCGGTCCTTGCAGAATTTTACCCAGCCCGGATTCACGCATACGGATGCGAATTTGAATTTAGCGGCTTCTTCGCAGAGTTTTTCAAATTCGGTTTGTTTAGCGTCCGGCTTTAAGAGCGTGTGATCTATCATCGAAGCGAGAGCGGAATCGAAAGCGCCCGAAACCGATCCTACGCCGGGCGTCGCCGATATTCTCGCGGCTCCGGCGCTTTTAATGTTGTTAACGGCGGTTTCGCGTTTCACGAAGCAGTGGCCGCACTGAGAGCAGTTCGATCCGTCGCCGCAATTCGAGGCGGAAGCCGCGTTCGAAGGCGAGTATGAAAAAGATCTTTCGCAGGCCTTTTCAAGGCCCCTGCAGATCCCCGACATCGGAACGACCGTTATGCCCATTTCGGTTAACTTCGCTATCTTCTGATTGATCTCGCGCATGATGATCGGGTTCGCGTTTCCGAGCTGGCTCAAAAGAGGCTCGGCCGAAACTATCAGAGTTTTTTTGTTGATGACGTGCCAGATGAGGTAGTTGCATACCATCGAATCGGTGTTCAGGCTCGAAATATGGGTCAGAGCCGAAAGCGAAAGGAAGGGAACTATCACAGCCTGGTACTTTTGAAGGAAAGCCGTTCTTTCCGCGTAGTTGAAAGAGGTATAGATCTCGCCGGCTTTTAAACGCGAGCGGAGTTCGCCGGCGTCGAAAACGGACTTTGCTCCGTCGGATAGGAGTATGTCGTATTTAAGCCCGGCCACGCGTTCGATCTCGCGGTAGAAATCCTCGCGCATATTGGGAACGCCGGTAAAAACTATAAGGGCTTTCCCGGAGGGCGCGGCTTCGTTCGAAGGCCTGAAGGACTGCGCCGGGGAAACGGAAGCGCTACCCGTGGAAGTTTTGATCGTGCTCAAAACCTCGCGGGTGATCATCTCGATCAGATTTTTATTATCCATGTTAATTCTCCCGTCATTATAAAAAAATGGTCATGCCGCCGCGCCGCCGTTTAAAAAAGCGGCGTCACGGGTTTTCCCGCGGAATTATTACAGCGAGGAAGCGGTAGGGAGTATTCTTTCCACGTCTTCGTGCGGAGACGGGATCACATGAACGCTTATGAGTTTTCCGACTTTTGAAGCGGCCTGAGCGCCTGCGTCCGTAGCGGCTTTTACAGCGCCAACGTCGCCTCTTACCATGCAGGTGACGTAGCCTGCGCCGATCTGTTTCCATCCGACAAGTTCCACGTTAGCGGCTTTGACCATAGCGTCTCCAGCCTCTATCATAGGGATCAATCCGTAGGTTTCGATCATTCCGAGCGCTTTTTTCACATTAATCATCCTTTCGTTATTTTCGTTTATAATTTTTTCATTTATGTTTTTTTCGTGTTTATTTTTGGACATTTATACCAGCTCTTTATAGTAAAAATATATATAAGGAAAAGCTAATTTACTTCGCTTCCACCCATCCGTCCAGATCGATCGTGTCAATGACGCCGACTATAACCAGATTGACGGGCATCTTGCTTCTTTTCAGAACCATTTTCGCCGAACCGCCTTCTTTAAGCATGAGCACCAGATCGCCTTCGCCGGCGTCCACTGAATCAACCGCCACAAGCGGCTTTCCAATGGGATTTCCGGAAAGGTCGGCCTGCTTGACGAGCATCAGCTTGAAGCCCTCGAGCGCTTTGTTCTTTACGGTGGAAACTACGTTTCCTATAACCTTTCCAAGTATCATTTCCGAATACCCCTACGATAATTTAAGCAGTTTCGAACCGGATTTTATTTCATCGATTATTCCGACTATGCCCATATCCGTGGGCGTATTAGGTTCATTGAACGCGTTGGTCGCTTCACGGCTTTCGATGACGAGCACCACTTCGCCGTTTCCGGCGCCCACGGTGTCGACGGCCACGAAAGGAGGCCCGATCGCGATGAGTTCCTCATTTACGGGCTCGACGAAAAGCATCTTGCTGCCGTTGAGCGTCTCCCATTTACAGGTCGAAACGAGGCTTCCGCAAACGCGTCCGAGTATCATTCGAAGCGCACCGTTATCCCTTTAGCCCGCGCCGCGTCTTTCGCCAGATCGGTAATTATAGTGCCCCGGGAGATGAAAAGTTCCGTTCCGCTCTGGCATTTTCTTACGTATTCCTCGGATATCAACCCTCCGTGAGACGGATTTCCGCCATTATTCGCGGCGTTCCCGCCGCAGCCCACGGCCGCGAGAACTCTGGCAATTATAGTTTTTACGAGACCCTCGTCAAAAGACCCGCCCGGAACCGGCGAGAAACTGGCGTAGTTCAATATCTTATCGACCCTTTTCGAATGGCGTCCGCCTTCGAATTTAGCTTCGATAAAGGTATCCACGAGTTTTTTGGCCAGGCCCGTGCCTACGACCATGGATCCCATGCACATAACGTTTGCGCCGTTATGCTCGCGGGCGTTGCGCGTAACGTAAAGCTCGTTGCACACCGCGGCGAGAACGCCGGGAACGCGGTTGGCGCACATGGATGATCCGATGCCGGCGCCGTCGATCATGATCCCGACCGCTTTCGGGTTGGCCGAAACGAATTCAGCCACCTTGAACGCGAAATCAGGATAATCGCAGGCTTCCTTCGTCTTCGTTCCTGCGTCGATCACGTTGTGGTTCAGACCTTTCAGGTAATCGACGATGACGCATTTAAGATCATAGCCGCCATGATCGGCCCCTATGACTATGTCCATTGCTTTTCCACCTTTTTAAAAGCGATTATTTTTCATCCAGCTGGGGAATGAGTTTTTCGGTTTCCGCGTGCGGACGGGCGATAACGTGAACGCTTAAAAGTTCCCCTACCCTCTGGGCAGCCTGAGCGCCTGAGTCCGTAGCGGCTTTTACAGCGCCTACGTCGCCTCTTACCATAACGGTAACAAGGCCCGCGCCTATCTGTACCTGTCCGACGAGGGTCACGTTAGCGGCTTTTACCATGGCGTCAGCGGCTTCTATTGAACCGACGAGGCCTTTTGTCTCTACCATACCTAATGCTTCTTTAATCATTTGTGTAATACCCCTTTCTAATAATCAGGTGCAAATATTATATTATTAATTTAACGAAATGTCAAGCCCGCATGATCCGAGATTTTATAACTTACTGCTTCCGCTTAATCTGAAAAACAGGATTCAGGTAAAAAAGTCTTTAAAATATAATGACCCGACCTCTGAAACTCTATTATGAGCAGGTGATCGGGCCATTATATTTTATTTTTGAGCGCCGGACAACTCTTTAAAATGTTTCACGGTCAACCCGACGGAATTATTGAACCGGCAGAACAATCCGGAACCCTGTTGTCTCCCGTTTGTATGTCGGTCCGGGGCCCTGGCGGTTGAACGAACGGCATTCACTGGCAGCGGCTTCCCAGTTGCCGCCGCGATCGACGTGAGCCGTTACCCCCCCGCCCCAGGTCGATGGCGGGCCGACAGGATCCACGGTCGCTACCGAAGCGCTGTAACCGGCATACCAATCATAACCGGCATAGTAGTCACCGCACAATTCACGAACGTTTCCGCTCATATCATAAATGCCCCACGCGTTAGGCTGTTTTGCGCCCACCGGATGCGTCGTATTTCCGGAATTGCCCGAATACCAGCAATAATTGCCGTCGATATCAGCGCCCCAATAAAACGACGTGGCTGTACCCGCGCGGCATGAATACTCCCACTCCGCTTCCGTCGGAAGCCTGAAGCCGCTATAACCGCCTGGCTTTAAAGCGTTGATCTTTTCCAGATAACCGCCCGTCTGGCAAATATCGTTCCATGAAACGGTTTCAACAGGATAATTGTCGCCGGTTTTAAAATAACTCGGGTTAGCTCCATTCATTATGGCTTTCCATTGCCCCTGAGTTACCTCATACCTGCCTATATAAAAATCTTTCGTTAATGTTACTTTATGCCAATATTCGTGATATATTTGGCCGGTTTCCGGATCACCCATCTGAAATGTTCCTGCCGATATTTTGACCATTTCGAGTTTTACTCCGCCGCCCAGATCGATAGAAAGCGTCTGTCCGCCGGCGGGAGGCTGCGTTCCGCTGATAGTGAATGTCGCCGATGTGATGTCGGAATCGGTCATTCCGGTTTTTATCGCGACGGCTTTTACAGTAGTTGTGGCGCTCACAGTGAAAGCTGAGCTATAAGCCGTTCCAACGGTCGCCGACGGCGTCGATCCGTCCGTCGTATATTTTATCGTCGCGCCGCTTGTCGCGCATGTGATCGTAACCTGCTGCGCCGCAGTGAAAGTTCCGCCGTTGGGAGCGATCACGGGAGCCGCCGCCTTGGTTTGAGGTTGCGTCTGACTCGGAGTCAGACAGAGCCTGAAGCCCAGATTGACTGCTTTGGTTGTCGGGGTTTTATCGGTGCTGCGATAACCCGAACGGCATGAACCGGCCGATCCGCCGTAACCGCCGCCCCTGACGATACGATAAGTTCCGGTGACCGGACCCTGCGGATCCGTCCCGGGCGACGTGGAATAATAGTTTTCGCCGGCCCAGTCGCTGCACCATTCCATGGCGTTTCCGCTCATGTCATAAAGTCCCCACGCGTTCGGCGTCTTGCCTCCGACCGACTGCATTCTGCTGCCTGAGTTGGCCGAATACCACAAGTAACCATCGCTTACAGTCGCGCCCCAGTAATATGATGTCGTAGAACCCGCTCTGCACGCATATTCCCACTCGGCTTCAGTCGGAAGCCTGAATGTTCCATATGTCGAATAACTTGAATTCATAGAACTCGTGAAACTCTGACAGTCGTTCCACGAAACGGAATAGACGGGATTGTTATCGCCGACGAATGACGCGGTCGTGTATGGGGTGGTCCCCATGACCTTTGTCCATTGCTTTTGAGTCAATTCATATTTGCCTATATAGAAATCCTTCGTTATCGTGACGCTGTGGACGGGTGATTCATTACCGAACGCACCTGCATTGGTATCTCCCATCTGGAACGTCCCGGCGGATATTTTTATCATTTCGATCGAAACACCGCCGCCGAGGTCGACCGTTACGCTTGCGCCGCCGACGGGAGGCTGTATTGTATTGATAGTGAACGTCGCCGCCGCTACACTGGATTCCGTCGATCCCGTTTTTATCGCGACGGCTTTTATCGTCGTGGTCGAAGAAATTGTGATCGCCGCACTGTATGTCGTTCCAACGGTCGCCGAAGGCGTCGAGCCGTCCGTCGTATATTTTATCGTCGCGCCGCTCGTCGCGCATGTGATCGAAACCTGCTGCGCCGAAGTAAATGTTCCACCGTTAGGCGAAATAGCCGGCGTTTCAACCTTGGTCTGAACCGGAATCTGTCCGGCCGAAAGAGCGAGACGGAATCCTATGTTATACTGTTTCAATGTCAGAGACACGTCATGCCGATTAGCAATACGGCTTTCGGACTCGTTATCGTAATAGCTGGCGCCCCTTATGGGGACCGAAGCTCCGCTTGCCGGGCCTGACGGATCGGTCACCGCGCCGGAGGTATATGTTGAATAGTAATCGCTGCAGAATTCCCATACGTTTCCCGTCACGTCATATAATCCGAACGCGTTAGGCTGTTTCTGCCCGACCGCATGGTGCTTGCCCGTGCCGCCTTCGCCGTACCAGGCGTAAAGGCTGTTCATAAGGCCGCCCCAGTAATACGACGTCGCCGTTCCACCCCTGGCCGCGTATTCCCACTCAGCCTCCGTCGGAAGTTTGAACGTGCCGTAGCTTGAATAACTCTGATTCATCTTCATTATGAAGCTCTGACAGTCGTTCCAGCTGACGGTTTCCACCGGATAATTATCGCCGGTTTTATTTAAACTCGGATTGGAACCCATTATTTTAGTCCATTGTCCCTGAGTAACTTCGTATTTGCTGATGTAATAATCTTTGGATATCGTCACGCTGTGCGCCGGACTTGCGGCGGAAACGGCCGCGTCGCCCATCTGGAAAGTCCCGGCGGATATTTTCATCATTTCGATCGAAACACCGCCGCCGAGGTCGACCGTTACGCTTGCGCCGCCGGCCGGCGGCTGCGTCGCTCCGATCGTAAATGCCGCGGTCACGACATCAGAATCGGTCATTCCGCTCTTTATCGCGGCCACTTTGAATGTTTGCGAAGATACTATCGAAAAAGGCGCGGAATATGTATTTCCGTTAGAAGAACTCGGCGTGGAACCGTCGGCGGTATATTTTATCGTGGCTCCGCTCGTGGCGCACGTTATCGTAATCGCCGTGGTATTAGTGACGGCACCGCCTGCGGGAGTAACAACCGGCGTCGCGACCTTGGTTACGGTCGGCGAACCGCCGCCGAAGACAAGCGAACCGCCGTCGTAGTCAAGAGTGGTATCAGATTTTAAATTCATAAAATAAGACTGGCCGGACGCGAATGTCGGATCAAGTCCGTCTAAGAGGTCGGCGATCCCGGATAAGTTTCTGATGACCTGAATGAACGAACCCGAAGATGCGCTCCATTTGTAAATGCCGCTTATGGCGGAATTATTTTTCATTATATCGCTGAATTTATCGGCCGCGACGGTTTTGGATATTCCTACAAGGTTAAAACCTGCCTTGAGGCTGACAGGACCGATCGTCGAAACAGAGGTGCCCGCGACGGTTATAGTTGACGCCGCGGATGTTTTTATTATATAACCTTTCCCCGCGGAAAGCGTCATGACCGTCCCTTCAGAGACGCTTAAAAAGCTTCCGGCCGAGGCGCTGTATGAATAAATTTCGTTTATCGAAGGGTTCTGCGATTTGAATTGTAACGGCGTCAGAGTGGGTTTAAGCGTAAAACTCACAAAATTAAAGCCTTCTTTCAGGCTTAAAGACTGACTTTGTGCCTGAGCGGCAGCCGGGATGATAAAAATGAGCGTTATAAAAAGTACCAATAATATTTTTTTTAACATCGAGTTACCTCCAGCGGTTATATATTAAAATTAAATAACGAATATTGAATATAACGGACGGCTCGTTTTTATTTTATAACGAGACCTTTTCCGTTATTATCGTATTTGTCCGAGGATGAATTATATATCATAAATGATGAGGAGGGAACGGGAGCCTTCATCGTTACGGCATGATCAAGACCGTCATTCGAGGTTGTTTCATGAAAGTCCGACCAGAGGGGGGCGCCGTTGAAGGAAAGACCTGATGTGACGACGCTGCTTTTTTGAACGGGTATCTGAGTCTGATAACTTATAGTGAGGTCGTCTCCGTTTCTAACCATTTTGACGCTTTCGGCGATTATCGAATTTTGCGATCCGGGAACGGGATTTGTTGCGTCGCCCCCGCCTCCTCCGCCGCAGCCGGTTAAAAGGATCGAAGCAGAGATAAATACAGCCAGAAAAAGGAAATTGAATTTTCTCATAGCGACCTCCATAAATTATTCATTTTTCAAATTTAACGGCAATGTTTATCCGTCATTTTCATCTTACATCACATTTTTATAATATGCAATATCAATAAAAAATTATTTTAAAATGACCGGTCATCAGCGGGCGACATAAGCTAAAAAGAACTAATGACAAGTGTTTCAACAAGGCCGGATCAGGACCTTTCAGCCGTCAAAACATGAGTATTTCCCTCGACGATCGTTCTTTCACTGATCAGAAGAATGCGATCGATCTTATTTTTTTATCCGTCAAATTTCCTCTTTTAAATAGACCCGCCGAAATAGACGCGAGCATGGTCAGAACGAAACTTAAAACGACGCTCGCCATTATCGCGGCCGCCGAAATAGACGCGAGTTCAAGAGCGTCAGGCGCTTGAGTTTCATGCAACCGGATATTTCCCGGTTCCGTAAAGCTTGAATTTATGACGCTTCTTTCTAAAAGAGTATCCGGCCGCTGCGATAAATTGTTTAAACAATATATGACGCTCAAAACAGCCATTAATAGTGAAAAATATAAGAACGCGTCCCAGAAACCGAAGCCATGCGAAACGCCGGATGATGTGCCCGGAGAGCCTTCAGAACTCAAAGCCGGCGCAAAAGAAGAAACCGGAACGGAAGAAGGGCCGGATGAATTATTTTTAAAATCTTTTAGTTTTTCATTGAATTTCCCTATTTCCCCGTTGAACAAAACCATCGGGATGCCAAGAGAAAATATCATCGGAAAAAGCGCGAATTCATATTTAATAGCAAAAACCGGCAGCGAAGCGATAATTAAGCCGATCCATAAGTTGAGCGCGAAATTCTTTTTTTGAAGCTCGAACGAATATAGCCTTTTTTTATTTTCGGTCGCGGCGAAGTTCAAAAGAAACGCCGTCTCTTTTTTTATAAGAGCCAGTTCCCAGAGCGACGATATGAAGCCCGCCGTGAGACCGACGGAAACCGACGTCCAGAAGCCGCCGTAAAAGAGGCGAGAGAGGGTTATTCTTAATTCCGCGCCGATGACGAATTCTCCGAAAATATATATCACAACGAGCATAGCGAAACAAAGCGAAGAGATCAAAAGCCTGATAGAGGGATCCATTAAATTAAAATTATTTATTTCATGAAGAGATCCGCTCAGTGAAAATCCTGGTTCTTTCGACCTGGCTTTTTCAAAAATTTCATTTATTTTAGAATCGTCAACATGATTTCCTTCATTTTTTTCCGAGTTCATAAGAAAGCCTCCCTATAGCCCGCGAAAGCCTTGAAGCGACCGTCCCCACCGGGATGCCGATGACCTGGCTTATCGCGGAATAATCCATTTCTTCATAATATTTAAGATACACGACCTCTCTGTCCTTCGCATCCAGTTTTGAAAGCGCCTTTGAAAGTTCCCCGAGCTCCTCATTCTTTTCAGCCTTGCGTGAAACGTCGCTTTTATCGGCGTAAGAATCGAGCACATGGTTCGAAAAACGGAGAAAGCGGTTGAAAAAGCGCCTGAATACATTGCGCATAACGTTAGTAGCCACCCTGAAAAGCCATGGCCTGTAATTGAAATCGTCATTTGTGAAATCAGGCTCGAGCGCGGCTTTATAGAAAGTTTCGGAGACTATGTCGCATGCCGAATCGTGATCGCCGAGCATACCAAGAGCGTAAGCAAAGATGCGCCCGGACATCTCATTGTAGATGGCGTCGAATCTTTCTTCGTTTTTCGCGGCATCGCAGCCGTTTCCTTTTTTTATATCCGCATCGCTCATTTTAAAACCGGCGCTTTCACGGTTATTACTGAATCTTTTTTCTCGTCGCCGCCGTCATCGCGGCCGTCGATGCCAATACTGTATATTTTTAATCCGCCGCCGGGCGTTTCCATCATTTTAAGATTTAAATTATCCACGGGATCGATCGCGGCTATGGAAAGCTCCTTGAAAAAATCTTTGTCGCTATCGTATTTCGGCCATCTTTTATTCCTGGCGTGAAATATTCTCGACATCGCGGCGGCCGCAAGAAGGCGGTCGTTTATAAAATCCGTGAATATAATATGAAATCCGTCTCTTCCGATGTATTGCCGGTACTCGAAACTGGCCAACGGATGGACCGTCAGCGCTTTTCTTAAAAACATGAGCATCCCCGTAAGGCCTTCGGGAGAATCCGCGAGCTCGCGGCCGATAGTTTTTTTGCCTTTCATTATATCCTCGAATGAACGGACGGTTTTAGCGACCTCCAGAAATCCCTTTTTTTCAGCTATTTCGATATCATCAGCGAATTTCGCGTAATGCGCGCGCGTATCGCCGTACCACATATCCAGGCTTTTGCGCATTATTTTCTGCGTCATGCTCATATCGGCTTCAGCCTGAGCGGCGTAAAAAAATTCCGCGCCTTTGATCATTTCACTTATCCGTGAACCGGTTTCCATAAAAGCCAGCCTTTTTTTCAGCATTATTTCGGCCGTCGCCATAAGATCTTTATCTCTGGTTATGTCGTTGTTGTTGATATAGATATTTCTCAAAAGCTCCACGCTCTTTGAGTCCATGCTCTGGCCGTAATATTTGCTTTCCGATTCCCAGATCTGAGGTACGCCGTAAAACGAGCCGTAAAACAGAGCTCTGTGGGCCCTGAGCCACGCTATGTCGGCGCACATGGCGTATTCGAAATAACCGCGTTCGGCCGCCGCGGACATCGAAACATATATATAGCCAAGCGCAATATTGAAAAGGTAATAATCATTCTGTGCGTAAACGGAGTTCCAGCCTGCCAGCATTTTTTTTGCGAATCCGATGTTATCGAGCGACGCATGTTTCGCGGGAATATACGACGAAGCGTAATCGGCAATGATATTTCTCGCGCGGCCGTTCTCAGACCACAATCTTTCCATGTTGGCTTTCCCGAGCTTTCTCCGGTATTGCCAGCTCGAAACAAGGCTCTTTTTTATCTGCTCATAGTTAGATCTTAAAGCCGGGTCCTTTTTCACCATATCATCAAGTTTAGAAAGATATTCCGGCGTGAATTCCTCTTCAAGTTTTATTTTCGATACTTCGATCTCGACGGACGCGACGGTATTGAAATCATTCTTCAGCGGCCAGTTAACATCGACGAAGATCCTGGGCGGGCCCGGCCAAACGGCCTTTTTTCCATTAAAGATCCCGCTCGCGTTATACGCGATGGCGCAGAGAAAACAGGAAAAGAAGAACAGAAATAGCGCCGCGAATTTTTTTATATATGATCTTCCAGTTTTACCCATGAACATCACCTCTCAGGCTTCTTTTTACGACTGGCCGCCGGCCGGCAGCCCTTTTTGTTTTTAAAGCATGCTTCGCCTTCGAAAGTATAACACCGAACGGATAAAAAAATTCCGTTTTTTTTATAATTTTTATAATTCCCTCGGCGGCAGGCAATTTCGAAATAACGGTTGTAAAAAAACCTGATCTATTGTATAATATATAATAGATAACCATTGAATTAATTCAATTTTGGACGCGTGATCTCCTGGAGGTGGACCGAACATGACCGACAATAAAGACAAAACTCCGCCGGCTTCTCAGAACCCGAACGTCAAGTCAATATGGCAGAAATCAAATCCCTTCGGGAAATTTGAATCTAAAAAGATACATAAGACCAAAGAGGACGAAGATAGAGAAAAGGCCGAAATAGCGGCAGCCGCGAAAAAAAATGAGCCCGTGGCCGTGGAATTGGCCGATATCCCCACCGGCGAATTAACCGAGGAACAGGTCGCCGAACTTAAAAAGAGGGGAAAATTGCCTACCGTTATAAAGGTAGTCGATTTCACCGGCTCGACGGAAGGCCCCGTTATAAAAATACTGATCTCCGTGGTGAACGGAGGAGACGCCCTTGCGCGTGACGTTAAGGTGAAGTGCATAGGCAACGCCAGGCTCAGAGCCGCTTCAAGCCCGATGGCTCCGGTCGGCGACATAGTTCCAAGATCAAAAGGCGTCGCCCAGTTCACTTATGAAATGCCGAAAAACTTTTGCGAAGAATACGCCAATTTCGCCGTAACGGCGGAAGCAGAGAACTCAAAGGTCTTTTCGCAGCTTTTTACCGTGAAGACCGGAAGAAGGCCGCTCTCGGCGACCGAGATCATGCAGCAGATGGAGGCCGAAGCGCGCGGCGAAAATAAAAAGAAACCGCAGATCGGATAAGAAGACGGCCGTTAATTCTGTTTCATGCCGTATTTCAAAGAAACTTTCGGCACCGAAGCCTTCGGCACGCAATATATTTCAAAGTTGACGGTGTCGATCTTATACGGCGAACCCCACGGATCGACCGGCCTTATAGACAGATATTTTCCCACGAGAGCGTCTATGGTCGGCGGATACTGTCCGAGAGTATCGACCCGGTACATTTTTATGGCGTTCTTAATGCTTTCAAGATCCTGCCTGGCTTTGATCACGCGCGCGTCGTTCGCGGTATTTCCATAGTAGAGCGCGGCGAATGACACTAAAATACACAGAATGCTTATCACGACAAGAAGTTCTATCAGCGAAAACCCTTTTTTTAGTTCATAGTATCGTATCATATTTCCCTCCGGCGTTTTTGACGCGGATCCATACTTATAATTAAATATTAGCACAATATATTCCTTTAATCAAGCGCCTGATCTTATTTTATCTTAATTGACGGCCGCGCAGATCTAGTTTGCCTTTTATCACCTGGAACCGGAAGGCGTGTGGAGGGAGCATGAAACAAAACCCGCCGCGTCGAGTGAATATTTGCCGCCGTCCGGGCATTCCGGAATATCGCGCAGATAGCGTTTTTTTATAAGAGAAGTGATCGTCTGAGTATCGACCGCTCTTACTTCAAAGGTATCGCTTATATCGTTTATAAAAATCGCGTAATCTAAAATTTTTCTGTTCTCGGAACAGATATTGCGCCTGTATTTCCCGCGGAGGTCTTTCAGATTGAATATTTTGTCGGTAAAAAGCGGAAGGCTGCCGTGAACGGGACAGGTCACATGATTGACGTAATTGGTGTAATATTTACCGGTTTCGGGACATCGAAGCTCGGTGCCTTCAAAAAAACTGAATAATTTTTTATCGGAAAATTCCTCGTAGGCTATGAGATATTCGCTCGGCGAGAATACGGCTTCCGAAGTTTCGGAGGCGGTAAGTTTTTTCATCTCGACGCTGAAATTAATGGCGGTTTCAACTATAAAAGCTTTAAAATTACAAAGCACCTCGGCTTCCACCGTAAATCTCTCGAACTTGTCCAGTTTGGAGTTTCTCAAAATTTTAAAGATGTTTGACAGATAGTTAGCCGAAAGGTTGGCGTCGTCCTGTTTCAGATATATTTTGAAGAGCCTGAAATTCGACATCAGGTGGTCTTTTTTCATTGATACCGCGATCATGTATTGTTTTATGGCCTCGCTTTCCTTTCCGTTCGCTTCATATAAAAGCCCCAGATTATAAACGGGCGCCACGAGCTTTCTATCGACGAGCATGGCGGTTTTGAATTCGACCTCCGCTTCCTGCAGGAAACCGAGCGCGTGAAAGCAGGTCCCTAGAGAATCGTGAAAATTGGCGTTATTAGGCTGAAGTTCCACGGCCTTTTTTAAAAGCTGAAGCCCCATGGTCGTCGTGGCCGGGCGTTTAGAGTAGATGACGCCTAGATTATTGAGGGCGTCGGCAAAATCGGGATTCAGTTTTAACGCGGTCTTTAATTCGAATATGGCTTCGTCGTATTTTTGAAGGCGCATCTTGGCGTATCCGAGATTATTATAAGCCTCCGCGAATTCGTATCCGGATTCGGCTATCTTTCGAAATACCGCCTCGGCGGCTTCGAAATTCATGTCGTTTATATAATCGACGCCCGTCTTATAAAGCTTGCGTATATCTTCGCGGGTCTCACTGCGGGCGCTTTCGGCAAAAAAGAAAGATGCGCCGAGCGCCATAAAAAATAAAAAAGCATAAAAGAAGTATCTTTGATATGCTTTTTGAAATATATTAAAGCTTATATTATTTATTTTTATTATCATGCGGTATTCAGTTGTTCGTTATTGCCTTTTTTTGCTGGATCTTGTCGATGACCGCTTCCGTATGCTGACGGATATCACCGTTCTCATCGTTTAAAAGAGGAATTAAAAGTTTCAGGCAGGCGGGCGTGGCTATTTCGCCCAGCACGGAAATGATATTCATTTTCAGACTGTCCGAAAGCTTTGATTTTAAAAGTTTTTCGAGGTGCGGCATCGTTTTCGAACCTTTTTTCAAGAGCGATTTTATGGCGTTCTTAACCACGAACCAGCAGTCGTCATCCAGCGCGTTCAGAAGGTATTTCACGCTGTCGTCGTATTCAATGACGCCGAAAACATAGGCTGCGGAAGCCCTCATCCAGTCGTCTTTCGAGCGGATCATATTTTTAAGGACCTCGATGGCTTTGGATTCGCCCATTTTAAACAACGCTTTTACGGTATTTGCCTTTACGCGGTTATTCTCGTCGTCAAGCAACGGTATGAAGTGTTCTTTTATATTGGCGCTGGAGGAACCGGCTATGTTCTCTATGGCTTCTACGGCGTTCGCGCGCACGCGGGCGTTGGAATCTTTAAGATAAAGCGTAAGTATGGGGATCACCTTCGCTCCGCCGAGTTCGCCGAGAGCTTTTATGAGCGTGGCCCTTACCTTTTCACTGTCCTCGTTTTCGAGGAATTTAGTGAGCAGCTCGATATGTTTCTTGTCGCGGAACTGGCATATGCCTTCAACCGCGTGAACCCTTACCCACTCGGAAGAATCGGCGAGGGCCCTTATAAGATTTTCGACGATCTTTTTATCGTTGAAGGATTTCAGCGACACGACCGCCGCTATGCGCACCTGGATATTGTCGTCGTCCAGCATTTCAAGAAGGCCCGGAAGGGCTTCCTTTACTTTTTTTTCACCGGCCGTCTTAGCGGCGATGAAGCGTTCCACCCAGTCTTCGCTTTTGAGTCCTTTGATAATTTCGTTCGGAGTTGAAAGCATTTTGACGCTCCTGATTTGAAATTAATAGGTTATAAGAGATTTTATCGCGCGTTCTTTCAGCAGATTGCGGCCGTTCAAAAAAGCGAGTTCGATAACGAAATGAACGGAATCAACCGTTCCGCCGGCTTTTTCCATGAGTTCGCACGCGGCCTTCGCCGTACCGCCGGTCGCGAGAAGATCGTCTACCAGAACGGCGCGCGAGCCGGTCGAAAAGGCGTCGGTATGTATCTCGAGGCTGTCTTCGCCGTATTCAAGCGCGTATTTTACCTGGTAGGTCTCCCACGGGAGTTTTCCGGCTTTTCTTATGGGAACGAATCCTTTTTTCAGTCTCGCGGCGACCGCCGAAGCGAAAATAAAACCGCGCGATTCAATGCCGCAGATCATGTCGACCTTCGAGGCGTCTATGTTTTTACATATAGTTTCGATCGTAAGATCAAAGCCGGCCGGGTCTTTCAGCATCGGCGTTATGTCCTTGAACATTATGCCCGGTTTAGGAAAATCAGGAACGTTTCTTATCAATTTTTTAATCTGTTCCAATTCTTTTTCACCTCTTAATAGATTTGTTGGTTCCCGGCATGTTTAAATTATATATTTTTTCGATCATAACCTGTGATTTTTTTATGAGTTCGGTCATGAGATCCTGAGTCCTGACGTTTTCCACGTCGATGGCCTGCTTGAAATTCTCAACCGCTTTTTCATAGTTGCCAAGGCATTTGAAAACCAGGCCTATGTTATAATAAAGTGAGGGATCGCGTTCCAGTTCAAGAGCTTTAAGATAGAATTCATATGCCTTTTCGTAGTTCTTTTTCAGGAAATACTGGTTCCCTATGTTTTTAAGGTCGAACATTCTCGCGACGGCGCTTTTAGCGAACGAGCCGCTCTTTGAAGCCGCTTTTTCATCAGCTTCGAGCCGGGCCATCTGAGTTTCGTCTTCAACGAATTCAAAATTATTTGATTTATTGAAACGGATGTCTTTTATTTTCATCTGGATCTTTTTCTGGCCTTCCCAGAAAGTGAAATCGTCGAGCTCGAAAACGAGATTGACGGACTGAGCCGGCGAAATTATTTTTTCGTCATAGGCGCCCATATTAAAGCCTATTCCTTCGACGGTGCAGCCGGAACTTTTAACTTTTATAAGAAGGTGCGAAGCAATGCCGCCTATCTTTTTATGTTCGGATATGGATACGTTCTTAACGAAAAAAAGCGGTTTCGGATTTTGCTGGCCGAAAGGCTTCAAAAGAGTTATCTCGTTCAAAAGATCTGGCGTTATGCTTTTTAGTTTTATTTCGGAATCTATCTTGAGCGTCGGTATAAGATCGTCAGCCTTGATGGTTTCCTCGGCGAGCTGGTTGATCTTTTTTCTGAAGATATCTATTCTTGAGAATTCTATTGAAAATCCGGCCGCGAGTTTATGGCCGCCGAATCTTTTTAAAATATCGGAACAATTGTTCAGCGCTTCGACGATCGAGAAGGAATTGATGGACCTGGCCGAACCGACGCAGTTATCGTCGTCCTCAATCGATATCAATATCGTGGGCTTGTAATATTTTTCTTTTATTTTCGAGGCGACGATGCCTATGACGCCGACATGCCATTTATCGGAAGCGAGCATGATGACGTTATCGTGATGAGCGCCTTTCAGCTGTTCTTCGACGTCGATGAGGATCTCGTTCTCGAGCGATTGCCTTTTCTGGTTCTCGCCGTTTAAAACCTGGACGTACTGCATGGCTTCGGCATAACTTTCCGTGAGAAACAT
This sequence comes from uncultured bacterium, assembly GCA_964551445.1. Lineage (GTDB taxonomy): Bacteria > Muiribacteriota > UBA9980 > UBA9980 > UBA9980 > DAOPXV01. The sequence goes on from CAZKCG010000007.1 coordinate 104,070, forward strand.
TTTCAAAGCCACGTTCGGATCGCCTATTCTTCCGGCCGCGTTTATCCTGGGCGCTATTATGTAACCTATATGGGTCGTGTTGATCTCGGTATCCTTAAGATTCAAAGTGTCTAACAGCGCTCTTATACCCAAATTTTTAGTGTTCTTGAACATTTTTATACCGTATTTGGTAAGGATACGGTTCTCATCGACGAGCGGCGCGATATCGGCAACGGTGCCGAGAGCGACGAGGTCGAGATAATCGTTAGCCGATATGGTGTCGTAATATCTTTCGAGCGCGCACGCGAGCTTATATGCCACGCCTACGCCGGCGAGCATTTTATAAGGGTAGGTGCAGTCGGATTGTTTCGGGTTCAATATCGCGAAAGCTTCGGGAAGTTTTTGAGAAACCTCGTGATGATCGGTTATTATCGCGTCAAGCCCGAGCTTATTGGCGTAAGCTATCTCGATGAAATTTGAAATACCGCAATCGACGGAGATTATTAATGTTATTCCGTCGTTCTTGGCGTTCAATATATCGTTCTCGTTGAGGCCGTAGCCGCCTTCAATACGGTTGGGTATGAAATAGCTCGCTTCGACGCCGAGAGTTCTCAAAATTTTATAGAGAACCGCCGTCGAAGTTATTCCGTCGACGTCATAGTCGCCGAATATCCTGACCTTTTCTTTGCGTTCAACGGCAAGCTTGATCCTTTCGCACGCTTTTTCCATGTCCTTCATTTTGAAAGGGTCATAAGTGTCCGTGATCTTGCTGTTCAAAAAAAGGTTGGCGGAAGGGATAGTGGCTATATTTCTGTTGATAAGAAGTTTCGCCAGTATCGGTGAAATGTTAAGGTTTTCAGTTAAATTGTTAATGAGATCTTTGTCTTCCGGAAAGAATTCTAGCCGCTTTTCAATTAATTTCATTTTTCCTTCTAAATTATTAAAAAATTTGAGGTTATTATATCAAAAAAAAAAGAAATAAACAAGAAGTATTTTTCATGTTTATTTCTTTTTCCGGGTATTATTTTCGAGCTATAATTTAATGATTCACGCTTTTTCCATAAAAAAGATCCATTATTTTAAAAACGCTTATATTTAAAAAATAACTGGCGGCTACAGGTATTATAAATATTAACATAATAAGTGAAAAAATTTCTGAGAACACCGGCTTATCACCACTTTTATTTAAAATAGACTATCTTATCGAAGCTACATATCGGCATAAACCGCGGACATTTTACCAAAAAACGAAGATTATTTCAATTAAATTTTTAAAACGGTTATTTTCACGCTCCGCCTTAATGAATATGAGCGGTTATCCGATATGTACAATATGCTCAACGCTGTAAATATAACAAAAACTTACGATATCACTCCCTACACGCAGATCGTCGCCAATATAAAAGACGGCGGATGCCTGAAATACTCTTCCGTCACAAGTATAAACCCTTCCCAGAAGCCCCTTACCGGCTCCGGAGTGAAGATAGACGTCCGGGCATAATAACAAAACTCCATCTTTTTTAATTTTTTTTTATTGAGTAATTTTATGTAATATGATAAAATAATGTTACATAGTTATTTAGAATATTTTATTCAATAATATAAAAAATCAGGGGAGATGTTTTGAGTATGAAGAAGACCTTTCTTTTTATCACCCTTTTTACTTTAATATCGGTTCAGGCCGCTTTTGCGGGAGAACTGGTTTTTAATTTTGAAAAACCCGAACTTATCAAATCTAAAATTTATACCGACGCAAAACTTGGCGATCTTCCGCTCTCTTACGAGCCGGAAATGCCCATACTTCCTTTCAGGCCGGTCCAGGTCATGCTCCCTCCCGGAAAAACCGCTTCAAACGTTGAAGTAACAGCCGGAAAACTTATCGAAATTGAAGGAACGCACCTTCTGAGGCCAGCCGGATTCAACATCCCTCTTTCCTTCCAGAAATTCGCGGAAGAACGCAGAAAAAGGATCGCACTCATAAACGGCGGCAAAGAACAGGTTTTTAAATACGGATACAGCGGGCTTTATCCTTCTTCTTCCATGTCGAATTTTTCCGTTCAATCCGGCCGCGGTTATAAAATACTCGTTCTCAACGTTCACCCGGTTTTTTACCAGGCCGAGACCGGAAAAGTTTATTATTATTCACAAATGACCGTAAAATACGATGTCATCGACGCAAACACCAATAAAATGCTCGCGACCAAAGTACGCGACGTCGGATCAGACCGTGAAACGATAAAAATGCTCGTAGAAAATCCTGAAATGATGGGCGAATATAAACCTAAAGCAATAAAAGAAAAGAAGATCGACTATATTATAGTCACTTCAAAAAATTTCATTGCCTTAGAGGGCGCGTTCTCGCTTAAAGCGTTCGCCGAATTCCTCGGCAAAAAAGGCCTGGCCGTTGAAACGGCGGCTATAGAAGATATAAAAGCCTCGGCTTCCGGCAAGGACGACGCCGAAAAACTCAGAAACTTTTTGAGAAAAAAATATAACGACAACAACCTCAGATACGTTCTTTTAGCAGGCGGCGGACTTTCAAGCGCCCCTGTAGTTCCCGTCAGAAAACTCCACGCCGACTTCTCATGGGACGGCCAGAACTTCAACCAGGAGCTTCCGGGCGACACATATTACGCCAACCTCGACGGAACTTTTGACAACAACGGAAACGGAATATACGGCGAAACCAAAGACGGAGAGAACGGCGCTGACATCGATATGATCTCCGAATTATCCGTCGGCAGAGCTCCGGTCGAGAACGCAAAAGAAATAGAAAATTTCGTTAAAAAAACCATGGCCGCATACGATTACTCGGACGCCGCGGATTTCGGAAAAGTCCTCTTCTCCGGCGAAAGCCTCTTCCCGGGAATATACGGTTCTTCTTATATGGCTGAAATCGAGAACGGCTCCTCTACACATGGTTTTACAACATGCGGTTATCCAGCGGTTTATCCAAGGTCACAGCTTCAGGACTCTCCGAACAAACAGTGGTCTTCAACCGATCTTATAAATATTTTAAATTCCGGCATTTACATCATAAACCACATAGGCCACTCGAACGTCACGAGCAATATGCGCTTATCGTCATGGAACCTTTCAAAACTAGCCAATTCAAAATTCTATCTTTTATATACGCAAGGATGTTATTGCGGAAGATTCACGGACAAAGGATGCATACTTTCATCCCACGTCACGATGCCGGCCGGAGCTTACGCCGTTATCGGAAATTCATCCTACGGCCTCGGCCCCGAAGATCCGGACCCGGACACGAACGTCGTAACGCGCGGCGCTTCGGAATATTTCCACCGCCAGTTCACGAACGCCATATTCGCCCAGGGCAAGAACCGTCTCGGCGACGCTAATCAGGCTTCCAAGGAAGCTAACATAAAATTCATGGCGCACGGCACCACCCGCTGGGTTTATTATGAACTTAACCTCCTCGGCGATCCATATCTTCCGTTAAAAACAAAGTAGGATATTATAAAAATCTTTAAAAGAAGGATGATCTTTATATGGCAATTCAAATAACCAGAGAACAGATAATGAAACTTCCCAAGACCGATCTTCACATACATCTCGACGGTTCGGTCGATTCTAAAACTCTCGTCGAACTCGCTAAAAATCAAAAGGTCGATCTCGTCGCCGAAAGCAAAAAACTCGGCATAGGCGATCTTAAATACGGCACGGCCGAAGAACTGGACGAAAAAGTATTCAAACCCGAATATAACAGCTTAATGGAATATTTAATACCTTTCGAGCTCGTAAACTGCGTTCTAAGAACGCCCGAGAGCCTCGAAGAGGTCTCATACAGAATAGCCTGCGACGAATTCAACGAAGGCGTCCGCTATTTCGAATTGCGCTTCGCTCCCCAGAAACACTGGAGCCTCGATTTCGGATGGGAAGACATCGTCAAATCGGTGGACAAAGGCCTCCGCCGCGCTATGAACGAATTCAACTCGAAGGATGGCGTCGCAAAGAATGGCGAACTTCCTTATAAATGCGGCATCATCCTCTGCGCCATGCGCATGATAAATCCAAATATGGGCGATTACTATAAAACCTTATACGAACTCCACACCGGAGATAATCTTCAGAACCTGGCGACAATGGCTTCGGAAGAGGTCGCCAAACTCGCCGTCAGTTCATGCAAAAAAGGCTATCTGGTTGTCGGATTCGACCTCGCCGGCCGCGAAGACGGTTTTCCGGCCAACGTCCACAAGGCAGCCTTTGAAACCTGCTACAATAACGGCGTCAACACCACATGCCACGCCGGCGAAGCTTACGGCCCGGAAAGCGTCATGGGCGCTATAAAATACTGCAACGTGCGCAGGATCGGCCACGGCACGCAGCTTTTCCAGTGGGAAAAGATCCAGCGCAAAAACCTCGACGGCACCGAAATGACGCGCGAACAGAAGCTCGAATATATGAACACGGTAGCCGAGAGAATGGCCCGCGAAAGGACCACGCTTGAAGTGTGCCTCAAGTCGAACTCTCAGACCCTTCCCTCGCTGCGCGATCTTTCGACGCACCCGGTCCGCGACTTCCTTAAATACGGCCTCCGCGTCGCCATATCGACCGACAACCGCGCGATATCGAGAGTAACGGTCACCGACGAATATATGACCATGATAAAGTTATACGACATCGACTTTAAAATGCTTAAAAACATAAGCCTCGCCGGTTTCAAGGGCGCCTTCTTCCCGGGGACCTACGCTCAGCAGCGCGAATACATGAGAAGAGCCATAGATTTCTACGACGTATGCTTCAAAAAATATGTAGACGGAAAGTAATAGCTGAACGAGAGAACAGGGATTATATAATAGAGAATAGTTTCGGCAGGCCGCCTCGAAAGAGGCGGCTCTGTTTTAAATTTAGATGGTTGCTATGATGCATTTTCTTTTAAAACGATCTGACATTCCGCAACTATTCTCTTTTCACTGTTCTCTTTTCACTAATTTTAATATTGCTGCGCAATATAAAAAAATTAAATATCCCGGAAATGTTTAAGCGCCTGCCGCCTGTATAATTCAAACTCCCCCGGCAGAGCGTCTATTAAGATCCGGGCTTTTTCATGTCCGTCAGGGTCTTCAGCGCAGGTTTCGAGCAATTTGAATATGGACGCTATTTTTTCGGCGCATGCGTTCATCGCGGTGCCTTTTATCCTGTGAGCGGTAAATTTCAGCTTTTCCGGGTCGCGCTGCGCCGCGGCGGTTTTTATTTCATCGATATACTGGGCGCCGTTGGATATAAAAAGTTTAACGAATTTCCCCATCGCTTCGCTTATACCCGTAAAGTTGGCGTTCAATTTTTCAAAATTAAAAATTTGCGAGTCATATCCGGCGGCAATTTCGCCCGACTTGAAAAAAACGCTTCTTCCGGCCGCGGAATTTACTATGGCTGCCTCAAGTTCCTCAATATTAAGGGGTTTTGTGATATACCCGTTCATGCCGGAGCCGATGCAGCGCTCATAGTTTTTCTGCGTCGCATCGGCCGTGATAGCGATTATGGGGGTCGTTATGCCGGACCTTCTCATGACAAGCGCCGTTTCCACTCCGTCCATTTCGGGCATCTGGATATCCATTATTATGGCGTCATATTTTTTATTCATGACCATTTCAACGGCCTTTTTCCCGGAATCGGCCGGATCGACGGAATGTCCGATGGATGTCAAAAATTTCTGGACAAGCTGAATGTTGAAAAAATTATCCTCCACGAGAAGAATTTCGAGGCTTTTTTTCGCGGCGCCATCGGAGCCTGAAACCGCTTCATTTTTAAGCGATCCGTTATTTTTGGCCGCCGCTTTTTTAAATTCTGCGGTGAAGTGAAAAACGCTCCCGGAGCCGATCACGCTTTCAATATTTATTTTATTTCCGCCCATGAGCGATACGAGCTTATTCGATATGGCGAGGCCGAGGCCGGAGCCGCCGTAGGACCGGGATATCGAACTATCAGCCTGTACGAACGGTGAAAAAACCTTGTCTATATTGTTTCCGGCTATTCCGATCCCGTTGTCGGAAACGGCGAATTTTATCGTTACGCAATCGGAAGTTTCGCCTTCGACGCGGACGGCCAGCGAAACGCCGTCGCGCGTAAATTTTATGGCGTTGGTCATCAGGTTAATCAATATCTGCCGCAGCCTTGAAGGGTCTCCCTTAAGCATTTGGCCGTATGGCCGGTCCTCGGCCCTGTCGATCTTAACTTTTTTTTCGATCGCGTTGATCCTTGTCACGCACATTACTTCGCTTATGATATCCTCGAGGCAGAAAGGTACCGAGTCAAGCTCGAGCCGGCCTTCCTCGATCTTTGAAAAGTCGAGTATGTTATCTATTAAAGACAAAAGATGTTTTCCGTTGACGCGGATATAATTCAAAAAATCTTTTTCTTCATCATTTAAAGCCGCCGAATCCAGCATTTCCGAAAATCCGATTATGCTGTTGAGCGGCGTTCTTATCTCGTGGCTCATGGAAGCGAGAAATATGCTTTTGGCGCGGTTGGCCGTTTCAGCCGAATCACGGGCTTTTTTCAGTTCGTCTTCAAGTTTTTTCTGTTCGGTTATGTCGACCCCGACGGCGACGATCCCCGAAATATTGCCGGCCGCGTCAGTAAATACGGCCTTGTTGAATACGCCGTTCTTTAAATTTCCGGCGCCGTCGCTGTATAAATATTCATATACCTGAATATCGCGGTTGCGCATGAGCGTGTTATCCATTTCGACGTATTTGTCGGCAAGCTCTTTAGGATAGATCTCATGCGCGGTTTTTCCAATGACGCTTCCTTTTTTCAGGCCGGTGTATAGTTCAAAACACTTGTTGCAGCCTTTATATACGCCGGCCGCGTCCTTGTAAAAAAATGGATTGGGGATGACGTCGATCAATACTTCCAAAAAATTGAGCTGTTCGACGAGGCGTGTTTCGGCGTCTTTGCGGTCGGCGACCTCTTTTTCAAGCAGCGCGTTCTGGCGGCTGATCTCGCTCACATATTCGTTGCTTAATATGACGTGCGACAAAAGCATGCTGATATATTCGAAAGTTTCTATTTCGTCTTCGCTTATGGCGCGGGTTTTAGTGTTGTATAAATTGAGTGTGCCGAACGCCTCGGACCTGTTTATAAGCGGAACGTAAAACAAACTCTTTACCTTGAATTTATCCAATATGGGCCGCCAGGGATCGAGGAGAGGCTCCGAATAAGGGTCGCCGATAAATATGCATCTGCGTTCGCTTATACATTTTCCGGGTGGGCCGGAAATTATAGGCTTATTGACGCTTTTTAAAATTTCAGGGTAGCCGGGCGGCGTTCTATAGGATGAGAAGATGAACCCGTCGCCGGAGTGATCGATAAGAAATATGGACCCGCAGTCAAAATCATAATTGCGGCATACTATTTCAAGGACCTCCCGCGCGTACTCTTTCGGGACGGCCTTTACATCCAGAGCGGATATTTGTCTAAAAGTATCCTTGAATTTCTTCATATCTATTTATCACAGAACTTTAAATTTCGTTAAAATCATAATAGCACTTTTAAATTCGATTTCATAACCTGTTTTTCAACCCGTTTTTCAAGTTATCTTTTTCATACACCCGTATGCTTCGGGATACTCTCATTTTCATTACTTACTTTCGTTCACACGGTTTCACCGCGTGATCGTAAACATCTTTTTTTGCGTATAAGCTTATATAAATTCCGGAAATGTCATGATCAGCTCTGATCTGGAATATCAAAAGAAAAGGACGCACATATAATAAATAAGGAGGCGTTTCCGCCTCCTTATTTTATCCGGTCATATTTTTCAGATCTAACTAATCGCTGTTCGAAGCGGCTACAACAAGCCTCTGATATTCATCGAAAGTATTCCTGTATTCCAAAAGGGCTCCCTGAACTTCCGGATCATCCAGCGATCTGTCGGTTTCGAGAATATCGGCATAGGCATTGTATGCTTTTTTGTATTTTTCGTGAGCTTCGATCACGGCCGAAGCTGAAACGGCCGAAGCTGAATTATTCGAAGACGCGCTATTGCCGTCCTCGGCCCCGGCGACCGCGGCGGCGATCTCGTCCTTATCAGGAGTATTTTCATCGTCGACGGCGGCCGTATTATCCGTTACGGCACTTTCATCGTTGGCTTTCGTTGATTCATTGTTCGAAACATTTGCCTGAGCGGCATTTTCATCGTTGGCTTTCGTTGATTCATTGTTCGAAACATTTGCCTGAGCGGCATTTTCATCATCGGCCTTCACGGGTTCCTTATCAGGAGCGTTTGTCTTTTTGCCGTCATCGGCCTGTGCGTTAAAATTATGCTTGAACTTTTTCTCGTATTTTTTCATCCATTTTTTATTGTAGCAGTCATAGGTTTTAACCGTGACGCAGCCGGGCGCAAGCGTCAGGGTATTTAACCAGCGGCCCTTGCCAAGATTAGGACTAATAACCACATGGACCTGTTTGTGCCAGAAAGTTCTTGACGAATTGTAATTTTCGTTCGAGGGACTCATGTGGGTATGGCCGGCGGTCCATACGATGACCTGTTTGTGGGCCCTTAATATCTTTTCTATGCGTTCGGCGGGCTGAGCGAAAGAGGAAGGTCCGAGCGAGCCTATTTTCTTTAACGAGCCTTCGAGGGGCGCGTGGCAGAATATCAAAGTAGGCGTATTTTTATTTTCGTCAAGGGTTTTATCAAGCCAGTCGAGGGTATTATCGGAGAGGGTCACTAAATATTTCCCGTTTATCTCGTCATCGCAGAGGAAAACCAGAAGATATCCCGCGGCTTTAACCGCATAATGAGGAGATTTCAGGCCGTATGCCTTCATGAAGCGCGCAAGTTTTTCTTTTTGCAGGGAAGCTTTTCCCCTCTGTATTCCTCCGTTACTCTTGAGCTGATCCGAATATCTGTAATCGTGATTGCCGTTAACTACATATTTTTTGTGGTGAATACCGTCAAGAAATTTTTTCGACAGGGCAAATTCCGCGGGCGAAGCATTTTTATGACTGAGGTCTCCGCAAACGGCTACGGCGTCTATATTACTCCAGCCGTTGAGAATTTTTTTCACGCGCTCTTTGTCTTCATATTCTTTCTTATTGATGTGAAGGTCGTTGATTATGGCGAGCTCGAAGTTCTTAGCCTTAGCCGCAAGGGCGGCGTTCGCGGCAGCCTTCTGGCCGGCTTCAGATGTCGCTACCGCACCTGAATCCAGGGTGTTTTGAACTTCGTTTATTCCCGCGGCCGCGGGAGCCGGAAAGGACGCAAAAAGCGCAAAAATGAATACCGCCGAGACCGCGGCCGTCAGCGTGAATAAAAATCTCATATTTGTCTTAATTTTACCATTCATACTTTGCCTCCGTTTTTTTTATTATATTTTTTTAATATCATAAATGATCATTAACCGACAATAGTCCTAACAAAAACGCCAATAATTGCAACAAGTATATAGTTAATACTCAAGTCGAACGCGATTTGTTCCATATATTTTTCCGGGCCGGCCTCCATTAGCATCCCGACTAATATGTCGCCGGAAAATTTACCGAAAAATACGATTTGCATGTATCCTTTCCCATCTCATTTTCTCAACCTGATAAAAAAGAACCGGCAGGAATATATCTATCACTTCATCCGACATCAATAATCCGCCCATGACGGGTGCGGCCATTGGCCTCATGATCTCGGCGCCGGTACCCGTCGCCCAGAGCATCGGAGCGAGTCCTATTATAGCCGTGCCTTCGGTGAGAAGCTTTGGCCTTAATCTGTGAACGGCGCCTTCTATTACAGCTTTTTTAAGTTCGTCCAGCGACTCTATTTTTTCAAGCCCGCCGCGCGTATGTATCGCGTCGCGAAGATAAACGAGCATTATTATGCCTGTTTCGGTCGCCATTCCAAAGCAGGCAATGTATCCGACCCATACCGCCACGGAAAAATTATAACCGAAGAAATACTGGAACATCACGCCGCCGGATATAGCGCCTGGAACCGCGAGCATCATTAAAAGCGCGTGAGCGAGATCGGAATAAACCATATAAAGAATTATGAATATAAGAAAAATTACTATAGGAAATATTATCTGAAGCGTCTTTCTGGCGCGCACCTGATGCTCGAACTGTCCGCTCCATTCGATATACATTCCGGTTGGAAGCGCCACTTCTGATGAAATCAAGCTTCTGGCCTCCTCAACAAAACCTACAATATCCCGGTCGCGAACGTTGAGCTGGACGTAGGAGCGCAGCATTCCGTTCTCGCTCTTTATCATTGACGGTCCTTCGGTCACCTGTATGTCCGCTACTTCTTCAAGCGGGACCTGAACGGCCGAACTTGCGCTTGAAGCGTCCGACGTTTCAGGATCATCGACGGCCGTTTTTGGCGCGGCCTGTCCTCCACCCATTCCGCCTTTCTTTGGCTTGGAGCCGCCGCCCATTCCGCCGCCGGACGAACCACCCATAGCAGATGATGAAGGCATTACAGACGATCCTGAAACCAATATTTTTCTTACCTTTTCCTCGTCCTCGCGAAAATCTCTACCATACCTGACACGCACAGGAAAGCGCATTCTGCCTTCGAGTGTGGTCGTGGCAACTTTTCCACCCATTCCAATCTCTATTACGTTCTGAACATCTTCAACGGAAATTCCATATCGGGCGGCCTTTTCGCGATTGACCGTAATTTCAAGATACGGTTTCCCGACGCTCTGATCAGGAAACACGTCAACCGCGCCTTTGACGGTCCTTAAAACATCGGCGATCTTATCCGACACCGCCTGGATCTTTTTCAGATCCGTGCCAAATACCTTGACGCCGATCATCGTGCGCACGCCAGTGGCAAGCATATCGATACGGTTTATTATGGGTTGCGTCCAGATATTTCCCCAACCGGGCATTTGAAGAGTGCTGTCAAGTTCCTTAACAATATCGCTTTTTGTTTTTTTCCATAAAAATATTTTATCCGAAAAAACATCATACGCCGTTTTCTTAAATAGTTCGAGTTCATTCGTCGTTATGGATCTTGTAAAGAATTTTTTCTTTCCGTTCTGTTCATTGATCTCACGCAAAGCATATTCGATATATGCCTTCGTGCCTTTTTCGAAAAGTTCGTAATCAAGGTTTGTTATGAAACTGTTCTTTTTTTCTTCTTTAATTGAATTCTCGAATGTGGTATTTTCAAAGTCATTAATACGCTGCAGAGATAACTCGCGCAAATAATTGTCAAAATTGCCGATAGCGGTCATAGCGACGTCGTTGATCAGATCGTTTTTTTCCTGAGGTTTTAACTTGATGAACCCGTTAACTTCCAGCGTATCCAGAAGCATTTTCGTTCCCATAAGAGCGTCAGAATATTCGAGTTTTCGTTTAGGCCACATTTTCTTATCGCGAAGATTGATAACCGTTTCGATCATGTCCAGCGGTGCGGGATCAGTCGGAGTATCCGCCCTGCCCGCTTTACCGACGACGACGCCGACCTCCGGAAAACGTCTGATGACGGCATCGCGCATCTTGAGATCGTCTATGACCTGGGCGGCGGAGATCCTCGGAACCGTCGTCGGCATTTCAAGAATGCTGCCTTCGTCAAGCGACGGCATGAACTCGCGCCCGAGCTTTTGCGAGATGTGAAATCCGAACGCCAGTATTATGACGAAAAGCCATATGACGAGCTTCGGCCTGTCGATAAGCCATGTAAGGACCGGCTTATAAATTTCAATAAAACTCCGCACTATCCAGCTTTCCTCTTCCTTGTATATGCGGCCCCTGATGAACATTGGAATAAGCGCCGGGACGAGGGTTATTGAAAGAAGCGATACGGCGATGAGGGCGAATGTTTTAGTGAATGCCAGCGGGTGGAACATTTTACCCTCCATGCCGGTTAACGCGAAGACCGGCAGGAACGATATCACCATTATCAGCACGGCGAAAAATATAGGCCGTCCGACCATCTTGCACGGTTCGATAAGCATTTCCGTCGTATCGCCTTTTATATGTCCGTCCGGAAATTTAATATGCAGTGCATGAGTGGCGTTTTCAACCATGACTATGGCCTGGTCGACGAGGATGCCGATTGATATGGCAATGCCGGATAACGACATGATATTGGACGCGACTCCGAAATATTTCATTATAATGAACGCCAGAAGCACTGAGATCGGCAGCGTAAGGCAAATTACGAAGGCGGAACCGAAGTGGCCGAGTATTAAAAGCACTATCAGTCCGGCGACGATTATTTCTTCCTTGAGCGTACCTTTGAGCGTTTCTATGGCGCTATTTATAAGCTCCGTCCGGTCATAAAAAGGCACTATCTTAACTCCAGGCGGCAGGCCCTTTTCAAGGTCCTTTATCTTTTCGTGTATGGCTTTCGTAACGGACAGCGGGTTTTCTCCAAAACGCATCATCACGACGCCGCCGACGGCTTCTTTATTGTTCTTTTCAAGGATGGACCTTCTGAAATCGGTTCCAAGCTGGACCACGGCGACGTTTTTTATATATATCGGAACGTTGTTGCGCTGGGTTATGACGGTGTTTTCGATGTCGCGCAGCGAAGATATCAACCCGATGCCGCGGATAACGTACTCCGCGTTCCCTTTGTGCACCACGCGGCCGCCGACGGCGAGATTGCTTCTGGCTATGGCCGAATAGACCTCCGAAAGAGTGACGTTATAGGTCCTTAATTTATCAGGATTGATATCTACGTGATATTCGCGCGGCGCGCCGCCGGCCGTCGCCACCTGGGCCACGCCGGGAATTGAGTTCAGCTGGTATTTCACATAAAAATCCTGAAGCGTTCGAAGTTCCGAAAGATCGTAGCCGTCGCCTTCGACGGTGTACCAGAAGATCTGGCCTAAAGCGGTCGCGTCAGGCGCGAGATAGGGCACGACGCCTTCCGGCAGGAAGGTCGAAGCTATGCTGAGTCTTTCGAGAACGCGAGCTCTCGCGAAATAAAAATCGACGTTATCCTCGAAAATTATATCGATCATCGAAAAATTGAATTCCGAAGAAGACCGGACGGCTTTCACTCCGGCGAGGCCCTGAAGATTGACGGAAAGCGGGTATGTGACCTGGTCCTCGATCTCTTTAGAGCTTCTTCCCATCCAGTCGGCGAATACTATGACCTGATTCTCGGAAAGATCCGGGATGGCGTCGATCGGCATGTTAAACATCGTGAAAATGCCATACATTGTCGCCACGGCAACCATGATGATGACTATAAATCTGTTTCTTATGCTATATTCTATAATTCTTTCGATCATAAAATCATTTCCTTTTAATCGGATTTAAACGGCTTTCGGCGTCAATGAGAAACGTTCCGGCGGCGACGACCTTATCGCCTTTTTTCAAGCCGGAAATGACCGGATAATAACCGCCGCTTCGTAATCCTAAAGCTACTTCTATAGCATCAAATATGCCGCTTTCGCGTTCGATATATACCACCTTTTTCATTCCGGTATCTATAACGGCCGTTTCGGGCACGACGAGAACTTCGCCGGTCGTTGCCGCCACGAGCTTCGGTTCAAGGTCCATATCCATAAAAGCTTTGCATTTTTCACATTTTCCGGGTTCCGCCGAAGTCACTTCAGGATGCATTGGGCAAACGTAGATCACTTTTTTTTCTTCGGATGGTTTTTCAGCAACCAACGTCATGCCGCACTTTGGACAGTTGCCGGGCTTATCCTGACGTATCTCGGGATGCATCACGCATGTATACGTTATTTTTTTATTTTCTTCAGCCGGCATTGGTACCAGTTTCATTCCGCCGCATTTATAGCATATTGCGTCTGATTTTTCCGATCTAACTTCCGGATGCATCGGACAGTAGAATATTGTTTTATTTTCATTTTTTAATGGTTCGCGTTTTTGCGACGCCGATCTGAACGGCTCGATCTCGGAGATCGGCACTTTTACCGAAGCCGTCAAAAACATTCCGGGCTTGAGTTTCAGATCTGAATTGCCTATATCAACCCTTACGTTGATCGTCCTCGTATTTTTATCCACGACGTAATCTATGAACGCCACGGTTCCGTTAAAAATATCATTAGGATAGGCACCGGTTTTAATTGAAACCTGCTGCCCTAATTTTATGTACTGAATGTCTTCCTCATAAACTTTAGCCTGCATCCAGACCATAACCAGATTCGCCACGTCGAAGATCGGCGTTCCTTCGTCGACATACTGACCTTCGACCACGTATTTTTTTGTAACGATACCCGACATGGGTGACGAGATGGTAATATTGGATTCGGTCTTTCCGGTGCGTTCGATACGGCCGATCTGTTCGTCGGTTATTCCGAGATATTTAAGGCGTTTTCTGGCGGAATCCGCGAACGACTGATTAACTTTGGACGCGTCCTCGAAGCCGGGAATGGTTTTAATCATGTTTTTATTCGATCTGGAAATATTGAGCAACTCATCGATAGTGGATAGAAGCTGAGGGCTGTAGATCTTCGCGAGCGCGTCGCCCTGTTTCACCGTCGTTCCGGTGTAATTGACGAAAAGATTATCGATCCTGCCGCCGATCCTCGCCGATATTCTGGCGAGCTTGCGTTCGTCGAACTCAACCGTTCCAGGCACTTCTATAAATTTTTCGAGAGGAAAATAATCGATCGCGGCTGTCTTTACGCCGGCAAGCGCTATCCTATAAGGGCTCAGCTGAACCCTTCCGAGAATATCCGGCGGCAGTTCATTATTAGTCTCGCCTTTGTGTCTTTGAGACAGCGGCATTCCGCATATCGGGCACGATCCGCTACTATCGCGTATAACGTTAGGATGCATCGGGCAGAAATACTCGATGTTCGAAACCAGAACCGTATCCGCTACATTTTTGGGCCTGGTATATTTTTCGTAATAGTTCATCACGGTGTCCCAGTAACCTATCAGTACTCCAGTCAGGACCAATATAATGATAAATCTGAGACGGACTTCCACCACCTCGATGATAAAGACCGTTTTTTGCCATAACGACATTTTATTTTCAGTTCCTAGGTTTTCAGCCATAACCGCTTCCTTTCTTTTTAAAATAAAGAATGTTTTTGACGAGCTTAACTATTCTCTTATTTTCGTTCCGACGATCCGCTCGAGCATATTAAAATGAACGAGATAATCGACATAAGCCCTGATGTTTTCCATTTCAAAATTGAAGAGTTCCTGCTCGGTCATAACAAGGCTTTCATAATCTATCTGCGAGTTTTGATATGCGATCATCGCGGCCTGCACCGACATGCCGGCCGAAGGGATAATGGATGCCGAATATTTATTCACAAGCTCGTTCTGCGCGGCGACATACGCCAGTTCTTCGGATATCATTCTAAAGGTGTCGTTTTCCATGGCGTTTTTCATTTCGCGGGCGGAGGAAAGTTCAGCTTCGACCGCTTTTATCTCTGAATTAATGCGCTTTTTATATAGCGGAATCGACGCGCCGACCATAACCGTCCATTTATTTTCCTCCATGTCTCCCCTTAAATTCGAATACTGCGCTGAAACCATGAAGTCCGGCTTCCGGCCGTATTTGGCGAGTTCGACGCTGTATTGATTCTTATCTATCATCTTCGAGGTAACGGCGATGTCGGAGTTGTTTTTTTTCGCGATGTCGAATAATTCCCCCGCGGACAATTTAATTTCACCGGTTTTCATCGCGAGGTCTATTTCGAAAGTATCATTTTCTTTTTTATTCATAAAACTTTTTAATCTGGCTGTAAAGATGCCGTCATTCTTTTTTATGGTTATCAATTCGGTCTTCATTTTTTCAATGTCGAGGTTGAGTTTTATGACATCCGTCTGGCTCGCGAGTCCGAGCTGATATCGCTGCATTATTATGGACATGAAGTTGCTCAATATCGCGACGCTTTTTTCAACGATCTTTTTTTCGCTTCTGGCCATGAACAGCATATAATAATTTTCTTTTATATCCCTTATCAGGTTTTGTTTGTTGACATCTAAATTCGCCGCGGCGACTTCGCTCATGGCCATAGCAGCCTTGCCGCGCAGCGCTCTTTTTCCGGGACCGGGGAACATCTGTGAAAGCTTGAAATTCTTTCTCATGCCGCGCCCGAGGCTGGCCGATGAAACCGGCTGATCGTCGAACATGATCTCGAATTGAGGATTATCAAGCGATCTTTCAACGACGCTCATCTCTTTGTCACGCTTTATCGTTTGCTGGTTGGACTTTAAAAGCGGATAATTTTCAAGTGAAATTTCCGTGATCTGATCGAGCGTCAGAACGGGGACCTTTTTTTCCTGAGCCGATGAAGCGGCGCAAAAGCACAACAGGATAACGATTGAATAAAGAACAGTCAGTTTATTGGACAGTTTCATAAATATTTCTCCTCACTCAGGCGTTTTGTATTTTTAAATCCGCCGGCAATGCCACAGTGAACATGGCTCCGGAACCGGCATCGCTTTCAATTGTAACGGTGCCGTTGTGAAGTTCGACTAATTCTTTAACGATGGTGAGTCCAAGGCCCGTGCCCTGGGTATTAAGGTTAAGAAGTTTTTTGCTTTTCGCCTGCTCGAATTTATTGAAAATTCTGCCATGGTCTTCTTTAGAAATCCCCGGCCCATCATCAGATACTGTAAAATATATTTTATCGTTTTCGGCCCGAACCTCGAATTTCACTGTTTTTTTAGCGCATTTCACTGCATTGGATATCAAATTATTAAAAATTCTGATCAGTTTCAACCGATCAGCCTTGAATGTCGTTGTGAGCGCGAGATGACCGGAAGTCAGTTCAATCTTTTGTGAGGCCGAATAATCTTTCATGCCGTTTATCACCTCGTCTATAAGCCCGTTGATCTCGATCTCGCTTAGATGAAGCGTTTCTTTTCCGGACTCCAGTTTGGAAAGGTGAAGTATTTCATGGATGAATTTTTCCATTACCGTCAGATTTTGAAGTCCGGTTTCAACAAATTGTTTCTGCATCTCGGTAAGACCGACCTTCGACTGAATAAGCTGCATGCACATAGATACTCCGCACAGCGGCGCTTTAAGATCGTGCGAACATACCGCGAGGAAGTCATCCTTCATTTTATTCAACCGCTTAAGTTCTATATTCGCCTCATCAACACGCGCTTTTTCAAGGACGGTTTCATATTCGCGCCTTGAAATGACGAAACCGATCATCGCACCTAAAAATGCGTATGAAAGCGACATTGGAAGCATTTCAAAACTGAAGGAATGAAAAAAATGATGAAGAATTCCCATATCGCCGCCTGATGCCGGCGCCTTACCCATATCCATTCCATGCATGGAATAAGAAGCCGGCAATGCGGCTTTGCGTTCGAAATATTCGAAAACTATCATTGAATAAGGATGAATTATAAAATATGCGATCAGAACGTTAACAAGAATATTTTTAAGGTATATCTTGACTTTAATACTTTCCATCATATCTCTTAAACTTTCCAGCGTTTCAGTGCCTGTTTTCAACCGGACAATCGTTTGTTTTTTTAAAGCCCTGAAGTTTCATTTCAGGGCTTTAAAATTTATTCGCTGATATATGTTATTTTTTTTCCGTTTTGCAATCCGCGCACGGCTCTACCTTGCCGGCTTTAAAATCATCTTTCGTGAATTTTTTTACGCAGTCGTTACAGCAGAAATTATATAACTTTCCATCTTTTATAGCCGTTATGCTTTTATCCACGGCCTCGCCCGTAACGGGACATTCTTTATTGCCTACAATCTCGATCTTCGCCTGGTCTTTTTCAGCGACGGGAACGACTTTCGCTATGTATTTAGCGGGATCTTTCTTGAATTCAGCGGGACATCCGTTGCAGCAGAAATGATACATTTTGCCCTCGTGTATCGTATAAAGGCCCTCAAGAGCATCTCCGCCCATTACAGGGCATTTTGCGTTCTTAAGATCAATCACGAATTGTTTTTCGGCCTTGTCCGTTTTTTTGTCTTCGGCATACGCCGCAAAATTTAAAGCCACAAGGGATACGATGAGAATAAAGGATAATAATACGGTAATTTTTTTCATAGTTTTCCTCCGTTCAAATTCTTTAGTATTTAACTATTATAGCCTAGCGTTCAATGAAATGCAATATTATTGTTCGGCCGTTTTATGATACCGGTCCCCATGACCGATGTTAGTATATCGCATACATTTAACCACGACATATTTTAATGCAAAATTCATGCCATTTAATATCATTCATTACTACAAGCATTACAAAAATATATCAGACCCGTTTCGACAATTTTGTCGACGAATTTGTCGTATTTATTGAATTAAAATCAATTTTTTGTTAAAATACCGGCAATACCTGAAAAGCTTATGAAAGGAAGGACCGAATGACGTTTAAAGAAATGATAAAGGAGTCCCGCCTTGAAACGCAGAATTTTACTCGTAGATGACGAATCATACCAGCTGCAGTTATTGAAGGGTTTGTTTGAATCAAAGAAATATATCGTGGAATGCGCTGGTTCGAAAACCGAAGCCCTGGAAAAGCTCGCTGATTTCTGTCCCGATCTGATCCTTACCGACTTCGCCATGCCTGACGGTTCGGGCCTTGAACTCGTTCTGGAGGCCAAAAAGATAATGCCGCAGGTAGCCTCGGTGATCGCCACCTCCTACGGCTCGATAAGGGCTGCGGTGGACGCCATAAGGCAGGGCGTCGACAACTATCTTGAAAAACCCGTCGACCTGGACCTTTTAGAACTCATACTCGACAATATATTCGAGGGCAGAAGGCTCGCGGCCGAGAACAAAGTTATACGCGATAGCGTCATCGATCCCGTGCCGGCGCTGCTCGGCAACGATCCCAAGATCGCAAAGATAACCGAAATGATAGAAAAAGTAGCGCCGCTTGATACGACGGTTCTTATAACTGGCGAAACCGGCACCGGCAAGGAAGTGGTGTCGTCTTTGATATGGCGTAATTCCGAACGCTGCGGGCGGACATATCTTAAGATAAACTGCGCGGCGATACCCGAAACGCTTTTCGAAAGCGAACTTTTCGGCCATGAGAAAGGGGCTTTCACCGGCGCGGCGGAAAGAAAACCCGGGATCATCGAATCGGCGAACGGCGGAACTCTTTTACTCGACGAGATCGGAGAAATGCCTGCGGCCGTTCAGCCCAAACTATTAAGATTTCTGGAATCGCGGGAATATTTCCGCGTTGGTTCATCAAAGCCGCAGCGTGCCGACGTACGAATGATATTCGCTACTCAAAGAGATCTTTCGCATCTGGTAGCGGAACAGAAATTCCGGGAAGACCTTTATTTTAGAATTAACGTGGTGAACATTCATCTGCCGCCGCTGCGGGACAGGAAAAAAGATATTTTTGAAATTTACGACCATTTCATAAAAATTATCGCAAAAAGAATAAATAAACCCGTTCCCGAAATCGGCGCGGATTTTATCGAAAAACTGACCGGATATGAATGGCCGGGAAACGTTCGCGAACTTATCAATTCAGCCGAACGCCTTCTGATCTTTTCAAGGCCGGGGCCACTTTCCGCTGAAGACTTTTCTTATATATCGCCTAAATCAAATTCTTCAAAAGCTGAAAACAACGCTTTAAAAAACTTCGGTCATTCCATGACGGCGGCGGTTGAAGAACTCGAAAAAGCCTACATAGAAAGAGCTCTTAAAAACTCGGCGAATCAGTCTGAAGCGGCTTTAAAAATAGGCATTTCAGAAAGGGTTATGCGCTATAAAATTAAAAAATACGGACTTTGACCTTTTAAGGGAGAACGGCCACATGACCGAAAATAAATTTATGCATATAAGCCTTATACATTATCCGGTGCTCGCTCTCGGGCCCGGGAAACGCGCCGGGCTGTGGACCCAGGGCTGCACTCTGAGATGCCCGGGCTGCATGTCTCATCACACCTGGGAGTTCACGAAAGAGAGCGGGACCCCGCTCAATAAAATTAAAAAATCGCTTAAAATATTTGGGGATGCCGGGGCCGAAGGCCTCACGATATCCGGCGGCGAGCCTTTCGATCAGCCCGCCGCGCTCTATGAACTTTTAAAGGCGGCACGAAAAATAGAATATAATGATATTCTTATATATAGCGGTTATGGTTACGAATACCTGAAAACCCGTCACGCCGGGATCTTAGAACTCGCGGACGCTTTGATAGACGGTCCTTTTATCAGCGGCGAAGAAACCGTAAACATCTGGAAGGGATCGGAAAACCAACAGCTTACGATACTCTCAAAAAACCCGGAAACAAGGAAAAAGTATAGCGCGTACAAAAGGCGGACCGGAAAAAGGAATATCCAGGTGGCGGAAAAGGACGGAAAAATATTTATTATTGGCGTGACCAGACAGTCGGACACCGGTAAACTCAGTTCGCTTTTTATTTAGCGCTGTCGTCTAACTGATATTTTTTTAATTTTTCGTAAAGAGTGGTGCGGTCGATGCCGAGGATCCTGGCGGTTTTGGATTTATTATTGGAACTTTTTTCAAGTACCATGGTTATATAATTTTTTTCGATCTCTTCAAGGGACAACATGCGGTCGCCGAGAAAAACGCTCAATGCGCTCGAATTCAGCTCAGCTGAAGGAGCGGCCGTATTCTGACAGGACCCGGCGTCGCCGTTTCTGGAGGCGTCGGGCGCGAACTGAACGGGAAGATGCTCAACGAAGATCTGCGTGATATGGCTGCCTATTAAAAGCATGGTCCTTTTTATTATGTTTCTGAGTTCTCTCACGTTTCCGGGCCAGTCGTGCTTTTGAAGAAGGCCGAGGGCCGCGAGGGAAACGGATTCTATTTTTTTATTCAATTCTTTGTTGCATTCCTGAATAATGTCCCAGAGTATGAGATGGAGGTCGGAATGGCGTTCGCGCAGCGGCAGAAGATTCACGGTGATCTCGTTTATCCTGTAAAAAAGATCGTTCCTGAATTCTTTTTCAGCGATGGCTTTTACAAGGTTTTTGTTCGTGGCGGCCAGAAGCCTGATATCGACCTTGACGGTCTTGCTGGATCCGACAGGCTGGATCTCGCGGTTTTCAAGCGCGCGAAGTATCTTTGCCTGCATCGTAGGGCTCATGTCGCCTATCTCGTCAAGAAAGAGCGTTCCGCCGCTGGCTTCCTTGAATTTGCCCTCGAGGTTCGAAACGGCGTCGGTGAAAGCGCCTCTGACGTGGCCAAAGAGAACCGATTCTATAAGGTTATCGGGAATAGCCGAGCAGTTCACGGCGATGAATGGTTTGCCGGCCCTTTTCGACCGTTCGTGTATGGCCTGCGCCATAAGCTCCTTGCCGGTGCCGGATTCGCCGAGAATAAGCACCGTAGCGTCCGTCTGAGCTATGTCCTGCGCGAGGTTGAACACTTCTATCATTTTGGGTTCGGCCGAAATAAGCCTTCCGAACCTTATTATTTCTCCGTCCAATTTTTATCCTTGTATTTTTAATGATAATATTTTATAATTCGTTGATATTTTATATCAATCAACAACCATTGTCAACGATTTTTTTAAAAAGGCGGGTTTGGTTTATGCGCACATTTTTTATTCTAAATCATAAAATAAATATCATCTCTCTCATATTTTCTTATCTGTCCATCATTGCCTGTTTTTCGACGGCTCATGCCGAAAACGGCTTCCCTATGAGAATAAACGATAGTTTATCCGCTACCTTCAGCGAATACAGGCGCGGCCACCTCCACGCGGGAAACGATATGAGAACGCTTCGAAAAACTAAACTTCCGGTCCTCGCGCCGTGCGACGGAAAAATAATAAAATTGAGCGGCGACGAGAACGGCTACGGAATGCAGCTTATCATGGAAGGGACTGACGGCAGGAAGTATAGTTTCGCTCATCTGGATTCGTTCGAGAACGACAGACTGAAATTGAGCGAGTTCGTCCGGACCGTCAGAAACAAAGCCCAGCGCCGTTTTCCGTTCGAAGCCGACCTGGTTTCATCTGATATTAAAGTGAAAAAAGGCGAATTGATAGCTTATTCAGGAGACACAGGCGCCGGCCCGGCGCATCTTCATTACGAAATATGCGACGCTTCGGACATGCTGTTAAATCCGATGAAGTTAATGAGCAAGGACGAGACCATAGATCCCACGCCGCCCGTCATAGCCTCCTTCACGATACAGCCGCGCGACGAGAATTCTTTCGTGGAAGGAAAGCCGCTGCGCCGTTTTTTTTCGCTGGAAAAAAATAATGAAGATCTGAAATTCAACGCCTGCGGAAAATTCGCGTTATGCGTAAGGGCCTATGACGAGAACCGCTATATCAGCGAGAACGCCTCGAGACTGGGCCTTTACAAATTATCGTTTTCGATCAATAAAACGCCGGTTTACGGCGTCGCCTTCGATTCATTCCACCGCGCGTTCATCAGAAAACCGGAATACGTTTACGACCTTTATTATTCCGACGCGGCCGGCGGAAATTTTTATTACAATATGTTCGACGGAACAAGCGGCAGCTCAAAGCCTGAATATATTATCGAAAATAAGAACGGAGGCGTCTTCGAAATTTCGGAAGGCCGTGATTATATTTTCGAAATAACGGCGGAAGATTACCACGGGAACAGAAGCCTTAAAGAATTTTCGATACACGGCGCGAAGACCGCGTCCGTCGAGATAAGATCCGCAGCCGCCGCAAAGAAAACCACGGGCTTTAAAGCAAAAGATAAAAAAAATCAAAAACAGGACGCTAAATTAAAAAAAGATACGGCTCCCGCACCGGCCAATAACATGAAATTAGAATATAATGAGAACGGCCTTTTATTAAGGCTTGGCGGCGTAAAAACCACGGACGCGGCCAAACTTTATTTCGACATAGATAAAAACGCGCGGCGCGAGATACCGTCTTTCATTGATAACGGCACAATATGTTTTTTCTTTTCATACGAGGACGCCGTTAAAAATCCCGTTTTTTATATCGAGATAAAAAACGCCGCAGGAATGCAGATCTTTTATGAAGGCCGGATGATGAAGGTCTATAAGGTGACGCCGGGATCTCAGATATCCGGCGCGGAATTCGGTTCTTTTTCCTTCGTGGTGTCCGAATACTCTAATATGCGCGATCCTTTATATGCCGGTTCCGAAGAAGTTTTTGAAGTTAATTCGCCGAAGCCTGAGGTCCCGGGTTCAGCCTCCATAGCCTTTTCTAAACTGCCGCTTTCAGCGCGGGCGTTCTATAAAATTTCCGCGGGCGCCGTAAAAAAACTCTCCGCAGGAATTTACATGAGATCAGGCAAAAACATCTCATTCATGGGTAATTCGTCGCAAAAATACCTGGGCGAAGAGTTCATGGAAGCCGAATTCCGATATTTAAAGCGGCTTTCGGTGACGATCGCAGAGGATGTCCAGACGCCTCAGATAAAACCCCTTAAACAGACCGTTCGCGCGCTCGCGAAACCGATCGGCATTTCCCCTGACGCGAACCGGAATTTCCTTTCTTTTTCGCTTTCGGATAAAGGATCGGGAATATTGCGCGAGGATATTAAATATTATCTGGACGGCTCGCTTTGCGGCAATTTTGAATATATTTCCGGCACGCTCAACTGCTACCTTCAAAATTATAACGTCCAGCCTGCTTTAAAAACGGGAAATCACGCCATAAAGATCGCCGTCACCGACAGAGCGAAGAATACGGCGGTGTTCGAGAAAATTTTCAAGGTCAAATAAGATCCATAAAATTTTAGCCCTGCCTTCAGATTACACCTCGCGGCACTCCTGCCGTTTGGCTAATGGCCTCTGATATCAACCCCATAGCGAACTTGCACCGTCAAGTTATCGCCCATGCCGGGCGCACCAAAATTAAAAGCCGCCCTGTAACGAGCGGCTTTTTTTATAATGCTTTATATTTTTCGTTTTCCGGCGTTTATTTATTTAGCCCTTTTCGCTTTTTTCAGACTCTTATAAGCCGGTTTTGAGGCAGGGTTTGTGTTAGCGGAATCGCCCTTGTATTTTGACGGATCTATGAATTTCATAGGGTCCACTGGTTTCTTATTCGCGTCGAGAACTTCAAAATGAAGGTGAGCGCCGGTGCTCATGCCGGTATTTCCTGATTTCGTTCCGGCTATGGGTTTTCCAAGTTCTACCTTCGTTCCGACCGGCGCCCTCTTTGAAAGATGGGCGTATCTGGAATAAAATGTTTTTCCGTTTATTTCATGCATGACGAGTATGGTATTTCCGTATCCGCGGTCGAATTCCGATGAGACGACAATTCCGCCGCCTATAGCCGTCACGGTCGATCCGGACGGAACGCTGATATCGATGCCGGTGTGAAATTTTCTCGTCTTTTTAACGGGGTGGATCCTCCAGCCGAAAGCGCTCATAAACCTTCCGGACGCGGGATATACGCCGCCGAATTTTTCATCCCCTGACGCCGTTGATTCAGCCGTGCCCGCAGCGGTGTTTGAAACCTTCTGATCGGCGCCGCCTGAAGAAACTCCGGTTCCCGAATTCACCGTCTGGTTATTTTGAGAAGAAGTTGAAATGCTGCCCTTTTCGAGCTGTTCGCCGATACTTTGTATCCCGCCGGTTTCTTCGGCGAAAAGAACGACATTAGAAGATAATAACGACGCTATAAGAAACAATGCGACGGCAATTTTTTTTCTTCGCATAAAATTTCTCCTCTCTTTATATAAAAATTTAATACCTGTCCAAAAAACCGTTAATAATAAAAAGCGTAACCGCCTTTTTAATATTATACTAAATATAGCACTAAAATGTTTCAAAAAATTGAAATTATTAAAGAAATCTATAAAATTCATCCGGCGCAAGCTCGGCCGAAGGCTTTTTATCGAAAAGAAACTTTCTTATATCGACGCAGAGGTGGCACTTTCCGGCATATCCTTCTTTTCTTTCGGCATACCCGTATTCCGCGGCATAGTTGAACAATCCCCTGACGCCCTCATTAAGCAGCGCTTCAAGGACCGGCTTTTCGCTAAGGTCTATCTCTTCGTGAATATCTTTATACGAACACGGCGCGATCCCGGCGCAGAGCCCGCCCGGCATATAATTCCCGTAGCAGTCAATGTGAAAATGGGCCGTACCCCGAAGTTCCCTTTCGCAATCGGTTATGAAAAACTCGTTCGCCGCGCGCATTTTATAAAGCGGCGGCTCCATATATCCGGCCCTTCCGCCCGGGATCAGATAATAAAGATCGGCGATGGAGCTTATCGCTCCGGCGGGAAGATCTTTTATTTTAACCGGCCTTTTTTTATCGAACGACTCGAAAAAACTTTCGAATTCCGCGATCCACACGAAAGCGCCGCCGTATCCGAAAACCTCGCGGACAAGTCCTATAGCGCCCATTGTGGTCTCAGGTGTTATAAATTCGGCATGAAAAGGCGAGACCGATATCAGAATGCTTCGTAATCCCGCGTCATATAATTTTTGAAGCACAGGCCTGTATTTTTCGGGGTTCCTTCCCCAGAACCCGTTCGTTTCGACGTAAGAAACCCGCACGCCGTGCTTTTTCGCAGCGTTCAGGGCCGCCAGCACGCATTCTGGATTTAAGAACGCCTCGCCGCCGCCTATATGGATCTCAGCGTAAGGCCCGTTTTTTTGAATCGTCCCGAAAATATCGTCCAGCTCTTCAGCCGTCATCCAGCGGTTCTCGCGCTTCGGAGAGCCGCACACGAGGCAGTGGGCGCATGAATTGGTGCATTTGTAGGATAAAATAACGCCGCCGCCCTGAAGCTCACCTATCGTAAGCCTGTCGGAGCGGCGGGTCTTTCTGAAAAAATTAAGATTTATTCCCATTTTGAGCGCGTCTTTTACATATCGCCGGATTCGCCGGACATGTTTGAAACGTCGAAATATTCGTTGGTCTCCGTCTCGCGCTTCTCATAGTAGAATTTTTTGTAGAGCAATACGAGCGAGTAGATTATACCGAGCGGTATAGCGACGAAGTAAACCGCGTAGTTCAATAACGATATCAGATAATAGGACGCGTTTGAAAAATCTCCGCCGACCGATGCGGCCCAGGGAAGCGTAAAAGCCGGCGTCGGAGCGAACGCGTTCATATTCCAGATTATTACGGCTATCGAGATATAATTAACGAAAATATTCGGGAAGGTCGAGGCCGAGGTCGTCCACTGAAGTCCCTGTGAGCGGTCTTTAGTGAACGGGTACCACAGGTTCGAACCGAGATGGCCCGTCTGATCGACGAATATATGCGACCACATCGCCAGGATCCCCATGAAAAACGCCGATATCGAAAGCGGCGTGAAAAGCCCCATGACATTGCCTTTGAAAAGTTCAGCCCACGGAGCGTATATGGCGAAAGCCAGAGGCCCGGTTATAGCGCCAAGCGTGAGGCTGTGCGACCACTGGCGGTGCCATGGAATGAAGTCGATCCTGACCTTGTCTTTATCGTATTCGAAAGCGAAATCGGGTCCTGAAAATATTCCGACCTCGGTGTCCTGATAATAAGTATTGTTTATTTCAGCGTTGAATTTCGCGGTGTAAAAATGATCTTTGGTCGGCCTGGTCTCAGGCATTCCAGGCAGATGGTCGATAAGTTTTTCGAGCGTTTTCGGAACACCCATTTCGGCTATCGATTTATCCATCGTTTCATAGGAAGGCAGATAATCGAGCTTTTCCATGACCTGGCTCATGGTCTTTATGGAACCGATCATGACCGTCACTTCTTTTCTCTTATCGTCCACGAAAAGGTTGAAGGTCCTGTAATGGCTCGCGGAAAGCCTTATTATATCGATCTTGAGATAGATCGTCTTTTTTTCTTTATAAGCCTGTTCCATGGCTTTTACGTATTCTTCGGCGACATATTTCGCATCGAGTTTGTCCTCGTCGATCCTGACTACGTAATCATGTTTCCAGAAATAGCGGGCGAACCGGAAATCGAGCGTATCGCAGCAAACCCCGAAAACGCCGCCGAACGGCAGGAAAAACGATTTATTGGCGAAAACGGAATGCATTCCCGCGGGAAAGCACGAGGCGGTCGCTACTCCGGTTAAAAAGTGGGTGATACCTTTCATGATCGGACACTCCCTTTTTACTTTTAGATGATTTTAAAAATTCTACTATATTATAAAGCATATAAGCATTATTTTCAAGTCAAATTAAAATAAAAAAATGGATTTATAACGTTGAAATATGTTATAATTTTTTTGTTTCAGCGTTCTTAAGCGGGTAGCGTATCCTGAACAAACCCCGGCGGCAAGCCGTTCAAACGGTTTTAAACGGCAGAAAAACTTAAAGGCCGGCCAATTCTGGACCCCGCATACTGGCTCTAAAACGGGCAAAAGCGGAATCAGGCCGGTCTATGCTTCTAGCTCGGGGCTTCGAATGGCAATGACTTGAACTTTACGGACCATAAGTAATTTTAACAACTCGCCCCGCGCGGGGCTTTATATCAAAGAAATATCGTAAATACTTTCGACAGGTAAAGGATCAATTATATGAACACATACGAAGAATATTACAATGGGTCGGTCTCTTTGAAAAAAGAGCTTATCTCATCGCATGAAGCGCTTTTACAAACATTGGTGAAAGAGCTCGAAATTTATGAGCGCAAAGATTCGCTGTGCGCCAATCTCAGGCTGGGGTTTTTCCTCGGCATGATCGTCTGTCTGATATCGGGATTATACGGAGGCGAGGCGGCCGGCGCGAGAACCACCATACTTTATTCGCTCGCCGGCGTTTTCGTGATATCGTTTTTATCCCTGATTCATTACCATGACAAAATAATCATACTACTCGAAAAAGCCCGAGCTCGAGTGGTTTTAAAAAAAGAGAGGCTCGAGCGCGTGAAGGACGTCGAAAGACCCGTCGCCGGCGTTCGCGACAGCATGATCCACGAAACGGTGACGCATGAATTTCTGGACGGAACTTTTGGCTTTTCTGAAAACCCATCAAGATTCGAACTTTCGGAACACATAATCAACGATCTGGATCTTTTCGAAGGCGGAAGGAATATCTTCGGCTTATACTGCACGGCCCAGACGGCGCCGGGAAAACAACGGCTTTATCAGTGCCTCAGATCACCCTTCATGGACGCGAAGACCATAAAAGAGCGCCAGGCGGCCGTCGAAGAACTTTCAAAGGACGCCGCTTTCATCGAAGCCGCCGCGGTAGAAGCCTTCCCCATGAGAAACATCAGGTTTTCAGAATATATGAACGCGGTGACCGCGCCGGACATCCTGCCGCATAACGCAATATTCCGCTATTTCATAATGGCCATGGGCGTCCTGCCGATACTCTCCATTTTAACCGGAAAATATGATGTTTTCGCTTGGCTTTACTTCATAAATCTTTTTATCATCGGATCTTCCTTTGAAAAATGCGCCGTGATCAAAAAGAACTATTCGTCTCTCGCGCTTTTCGGCCGGTGCTTTTTCGCCCTCGCGGGAATATTTTCCACGAAAAAATTCGAAAGCCCCGTTTTAACGGACATCGCCGCTAAATTTTGCGGCGCGGAAGCCGGCGGAACTCCCGATGGTTTTTTCGTCAGAAAGCTCGGAGAGATATCCGGAACAGCCGCCATAATGCAGTTTCCGATCCCCGTTATATTAGACGCGGTCTTTCTTTTCGACATTAATATGTGCGAAAGAGTGGAACGAAAGGTCGCGAACTTCCGGCCCGAGCTTTTGAACTTAGTCCCGGCCATAGCCGAATTCGAGGCGCTTTCATCCTTCGCCGGCATCAAACTCGATCAGCCCGAATACCGGTTCGCCTCGATCGACGATTCGCCGGAACCCGCGCTTTCGTTCTCGGGCCTGGCTCACCCCTTCATCGATATCGAAAAAGCGGTCGCAAACTCCATATCGTTTAACTCGGCCTGCGATATCGCCATCATAACCGGCTCCAATATGTCCGGCAAATCGACATTTTTAAAATCCGTTTCGCTCGCCGCGGTTCTATCCGCCGCCGGCGCCCCCGTGCGAGCCATGAGCGCGAGCCTCACCCCGGTGCGCATAATCACCGATATACGCGTCAGCGATTCGATAACGCTCGGCATAAGCCATTTTTATTCGGAACTTTTAAGGGTGAAGATGGTCACCGACGAACTCATGAAAGGCAGGATGGTCCTCGGCATCTTCGACGAGCTGTTCCACGGCACCAACAGCCGCGAAAGGCTGGCCCTCTGCCGCGCGACGCTCGAATATCTGAAGAACACCGGCGGACGATTCATCGTCGCGACGCACGACCGCGAGCTGACCGCTATAGCGTCTAACGTTTCAGGCGCCGCGATAAAAAATTATCACTTCGAGGAAAAGATCACCGGCGTTGAAAGCACCTTTACTTACAAGCTTATCGACGGCCCCTCGACGGTCACAAACGCCATAGCGCTCGCTCAAAAGTGCGGCCTGCCTGAACAGATATATAAACGCGCAAGAGAGCTGGCGGGGGAGTAGATCGACGGAGAACGGAGAACGAAGAGTGGAGAACGAAGTTGAGAGTTGAGAGCGGAAAGTGAAGAGTTGAGGAAGGCGCTTCGCGCATATTTTTAAAAAGATGGTTTATTTTATTTAGTGATTAACCAGTAACAACCCGAGGTCGCGGTCAATTTCAGGCCGCGGACATAAAGGGAACATGCCGGCCTGTAAGCGGTCTCAACTCATTTTTAAATCAAGAAAGTAACGGGTGTAAAATGGATAACGAAACCAGAAAAGTAATACTTATAATAGCGGACATAAGCGGCTACACTTCCTATATGGTCGCGCACCGCTCAGAACTCGCGCACGGTCAGATACTCATCACGAAACTGCTCGAGGCCATCATCGGCCAGGCGGAGATACCGCTCGATATATCCAAACTCG
The DNA here is from genome assembly GCA_964551445.1 of uncultured bacterium. Lineage (GTDB taxonomy): Bacteria > Muiribacteriota > UBA9980 > UBA9980 > UBA9980 > DAOPXV01. Next base: position 133,706 of record CAZKCG010000007.1, read on the forward strand.
AAGGCGACGCGGTCTTCATGTATGCCGCCGCGGAAAAATCTGAAAATGACCTGACCGCAATCGCAGGATCGATCAACCCGAAGCTCACGAAATTTTTCGACGCCTTTTTTGAAAAACTGCACGAACTCATGGACTCAAGAATATGCGGCTGTCCGGCGTGCTGCAACCTCGGAAATTTGAAGCTGAAACTCGTCATTCACGCCGGCGAAGCGCTCTTTCACAAGATAGGCCGTTTCAACGAGCTTTCAGGCGTCGACGTAATAACGGTCCACAGGCTCCTTAAAAACGGCGTTAATTCGGATCAATATATCCTGATGACGGAAAGCGCTCACAAGATATTGGATTTCGAGGGCAAGAACCGCATGGCCGAAATGTCGGAAGAACTTTCAGGCATAGGCCCTGTCAAGACCCATGTCTATTACATGGGCGGTTCAGAAAACCCGAACACAGCGGCAGCTCAGACCACTGATTATTCATCCGTGTACTATAAAATGAAAAATCTGGCATGGCTCGTCATAAATACGCTGCTGATAAGGTCGGGACTCAAAAGGTCAATAGAGATCAAAAACATCGCGAAATAAGCCCGCCGGAACAAGGGTAATTTTTTTAGTGAAGAGCGGAGAATTATGATTTCGCTCGTTTCGCGAGCCTTTGCAAAAAAATAATGCCTGAAATAAGCAATAGACCGTCTTTATTGTAAGAAAATCCTTTAGTTCTCAACTCTGAACTCTCAACTTGCAATTAACTCTCAGCTTATAACGAAAGGAACGATCATGAAAATTTTTATAAAAGCTTTTATTTTAATAGTTTCTTCATTTTTATTCTGTTTTCCGTTCAGCGCATCCGGCGCCGATAATAAAATGGGCGGGCCGCTGACCGATGAATCCTATTTTGAGAACATGGGGGCGTCCACCGCTTCTGAAGCCATGAAATATTTCGAACGCGCCCACGATCTTCGCGTAAAAGACGAAAAAATCTGGTTCAAGATCGGATGCCTGCTCGAATCGTTCGACAGGAACAACGAAGCGCGCTTCTGCTACGACAGGCTTATCGAGGAAGATATAAATGACGAACGCGCCATGTTCATCCGCGCCTACAACCTGAGCAAAAAGTTCAAGGAGCATAAATGGTCCGATTTTTCTGACGCCGCGAAACCATATCTCGCCCGCGCGATAAAAGCCGAGCTCTTAAATATCAAGGACGCGGAAAGAAAGATGCGCGTGAGAAACCGTATCTCGACCAAAACTTCGAACGAAACATATTTTCTCAAACACGAAGAGCTGTCGCCCGGAAACAGAAAACTCATATACAGATACGACACCGGCGAAAATTTAATATCCGTAGAGACTTTCGATCCCGTCGAAAAGTTCATTTCGAAAACCGAATATTCATATGACCCGGACAATTTTTTAACGGAAGAAACGCTCTCCGGCCCCGGAAATTCAGTCATAAGCCGTTTGAAATATCAGCGCGGATACGATAATTTTCAGCTTCCCGAATACGAGGTCTGCTTCGACGATAAAGGAAAAGAGTTATGGAAAGCCGGATACATCTTCAAGATCCACGACCAGATGTTAGAATTCTTCGAAAAGCGTTACGACATGGCCAAAAATCTTCTGGGCGAATATCAGTGCATGTACGATAACACCGGCCATCCGATCTATATCGCGGTCACTGACGCTCTGGGCGTCGCATCCATTTCATATGACAAGAAATACCATCGCGTCGACAAAGCCATCTTTTACAAACATGACGGCATAATGATCCGCCATGGCCATTTTTACGAATACGACGACTTCGGAAACGTCGTAAAAAAAGCGGTTAAGGTGCCGGAAATAGAAGTAGGAGCGCCGTTTAAGCACGATATAGTTTTTAATATCGGATCATACGCCTTCAAATACGACGCTTACGGAAACCTCATCGAAGAGGTCTATTTCAACAAAAAAAGCGACGCGGTCTATAAAAAAGAATTCACTTATGAATATCATTCCAAATAGCCTTTAAGGAGATGATCTTCGCCATGTCATGGTTATCCGGCATAACTTCGATGTTCGGTCCGAAGGTTAAAAGAGAAATAACGGTAAACGACATAGGCCCTTTCGAGGAAAAAATAATACCCGAGTCCTTCGTCCGCTCAAGAGACCTTTTGCGCATAGGATGCGTAACGCTTAACACGAAAGGCAAAATGGCGGTTTCGATCAACGGAAAACGCGGCCCTTTTCAAGAAGGGATAATCGCGGGATACCCGATTTTCGACATTTCCGGGGCCCATTTCGCGTATTCATCCGTGAACGGAGATAAATACGGCGTATCCTTCGACTGGAATGAATTCGGCCCATATAACGGACTTTTAAAGAAAACTCCGCTATTAAGTACCGACGGCAAAAAAATATTATACGTTATCCGCGATGGCGGTTCGGAAACGCTTATGATCAACGGCAAAGCCATTTTTCAGATCGAAGCGGGCTGGAGCGCGGTCGAAGGCTCGCCCTGTTTTTCAGACGACGGCGAAAGGACCGCCCTTATCGTCGAACGCAACGGTTCGATGCGCGCGGTTATCGACGGAAGACCTGAAGATATTTACGAATATGTCGAAAGTTACGGGTTTTATTCGCCTGACGGTTCTTCATACGCCTACCACGCTAAAAAAGGCGAAGACCGCATCGTTATCCGCGACGGGCGGGAGCTGCCGCAAACATCATGCGCCATGCCCGTGTTCGCCGGAAAATACCGCGGCCTTGAAGACGCGGTCTTTGGCGCGCCGAAATTTCCGGAAATGAAAAAACCTTCTCCGCTGGCGTTTTTCGTAAAGAAAATGGGCGAACATTTCGTCGTCGTCGACGGTTCCGAAGGGAAAAGATACCATTGCATAGCTTCTTATACGCCAATTTTCAGCCCTGACGCGAAAAGCTTGGCGTACGCGGCGGAAGACCCCGGCGGCAAATGTTTTCTCGTGGTCAACGATGACGAATATGCTCGTTTTGACGACATTTATTCGCCGACCATCAAATTTTCCCCCGACGGCAATAATATTCTTTTCAGAGCCGCGTCAAACGGAAAGGAAACCGTATCCTTGAACGGCAGGCCTGGAATTTTGCATGAAAATATAATTGAAGACCCGTTTTTTTCACCCGACGGAAACCACTACGCCTATACCGCGTCCGACGGGTATTGCGTATTCGCGGTCATTGACGGCATTAAGCTCCGCTCCCTTCCAGGTGTCGGAAAGCCGGTTTTTTCGCCTGACGGAAAGCGCGCGGCGTACGTCGCAAGCGACGGTTACAGAAATTTCGTCATCGAAGGCGAGGGCGAATCCGAAATATTCGAGCTCGTTTATAACCAGCCGGTTTTTTCGCCGGACGGCAAACATCTTATTTATTCGGTGAACGACGGAACCAGCGACAGGATAGTCGTCGACGGCGAACCCGGAAAACCATATAAAAGGATAGTTAATTCGGGCGGCTCGATCAGATTTTCATCAAACGATACTTTTCATTACATGGCGCTCGATAACGACCGGATCAGGATCATCGAAGAAAAAATATCTTGAATTTACAGGCGCTTGCCTAAAACGAACTGAAAGGTTCAGGGTGTGGCATGAAACGTTCAATTGTTCAAAAAACGACCTTTTCTGTCGAATTTTTATACATGCTTGATTTTTATACGAAACCTCTTGTCCAAAGCCATAAAAACTCTTTTCTGCAGCGGTTTTCACAAGAACCGGCAACGATTTGACGCCTTCCGTTTTGTATAATAAAAGAACGATTATGCGCAAAATTGTTGGCACGCATCTTGCAGTAAAGGAGTTTGAATTTCAAAATCGTTTCAGTATGGATAATTTTTGAAATAACGATCTTGAAAAGCCGTATTTCGGCAAAAAGTGAACTTTAACCAGCGTAAAACGGAGGAATCAGTATGTTGAATATCAACCTTACAAACGAAAAAAGCATAAAAACAAACGGCAACGATAATATCTTAACCGCAAAAGACGCCGATTTCAAAAGTCAGGCGGGCCGCGACGATAATTTCGACAGGATCGCAGCCGACATCAGAGCCTCTCTCGACGCTTTCATCTGCTGATCATGCGGTAAAGCGATTCGGATCCAGCTAGCGCGGAAAGATCAAAAGCTGAATTTGTGGATATTTTCAACGACGGCAGCCCGGCATAGTAGATCAGATAATTTTAATATACTTAAAATAAAAATGGCAGGAGTTATTCACTTATATGAATTTCCCTGCCATTTTTATATTTTGATATTCTTATATCCTGATGTATCAATTAACCGTGGAAGCTTAGAGTTTGCCGTTAAACTTTATCCGTTAACGGCTCCGGACGGCTGCCGGACATCCCTCGCGCCTTTGATGGTTCTTCACACATCACGCCTGCGTATTCAAAAGCGAAGAGTATTGAGACTGCTGCTTATACTGCATGAATGAACTGCTTGCGCTCTGGTAGGCGTTCATGACCTGCTGAATGAGGCTGTTTTTTATCTGTTCGTTAACGGTGTTGGCATTAGTGACATCCGCCGTTACTTCCTGATAATCGGATATGCCGTTGTTGTTCTTATCCAGATTTTCCTGATCGTCAGGGATGCCGTTAGCGTTAAGGTCTTCCGACCCGCTCGATGACCCGCTTTTTGAAACGCCGGACGCCCCGCCGCCAGGGGGAGGCGCTCCGCCGGGAGGAGGCCCGTCAGGTCCGCCGGCAGGCTTCATTTTTGAAGCGAATTCTGAATTTTCGGTTTTACTTATTTTTCCGTCACTGTTCGCGTCGATCTTTGCGAACATCTCGGCGGCGTTCTTTGAATTGCCGGATATTTTGTTCATCTTGTCATTGAAAGCGCTAAACTCGGTTTTATCGAGCGAACCGTCGCCGTTAGCGAGCACCCGCCCACGCCCGTTGTCGGTGGCCGCCAAGAGTGGTTTCAACGTGGACGTGGAGGCGCGCGCATCTGCAAGTTGTTTTTCCGATTCGCGATTGGCAAGCAATGCGGACGAACCAGCACGATAGAGCAGCAGTGTCTTGAACAAGTCAGAACGGATCAGGTAGCTTGTCTCGAGGGGTGCGGCTC
>CAZKCG010000008.1:0-134783 GCA_964551445.1 uncultured bacterium
GGCCGCCTTATGCAGCGGCGTCTTTCCTTTGCTGTCTTTGGCCTGGATATCGGTTCCCCGTTCTATCAATAATCGCGCGACGTCTCTTGAATTATTCCGGGCGGCGTAATGAAACGGGGTATATCCTTCATTATTTTCCGCCTGAATATTTGCTCCGTGTTCTATCAATAATTTTGCGATGTTCTGAAAATTGCGCATGGCGGCTACATGCAGCGGCGTATCTCCGGCGTTATTTTTAGCGTGGATATCGGCTCCCAGTTCTATCAATAATTGCGCGGTTTCCATGAAATTTTTGTCGATCGCGTTATGGAGCGGCGTGTCTCCGGCGCTATTTCCAGCCTGGACATCGGCTCCTTTTTCTATCAATAATCGGGCGATCTTTATGGAATTGTTCCCGGCCGAGTAATGCAGCGGCGTATTTCTCCCGCTATCTTCCGCGCGGGTATCGGCTCCATGTTCGATCAATAATAGCGCCGTTTCTTCGGAGTTGCTCCAGACGGCTCTGTGCAGCGGCGTTTTTCCGTTTTTATCTTTAAAGTTAATATCCTGTCCCGCGCTTATAAATAAACAAACTACCTCCGCGTTATTTTCTTCGATATAATCGATGAATTTTTCGCTGCTGTAAGTTATTCTCATCTGAGTCAGTTTTTCCTGGGCTTCAATGGATCTGACCTTGTTATAAGGACACGCGCAATCGGGGCATATATCAGATCTGTCTAATACTTTCTTTCCGCATTCCGGACAATTTAATGGCGTCATAATTATCTCCTTTTCAATATCTGTTTTTTCTTGTTTAACATTTCTATACTCTTCGCTTTAAGTGTTATTCAGCCGCATACTTTACTGAAGCGGTTTCCCCGATCTTTCTAAAATTTCGTCCTGCCTTTGTTTTTCGGCCTGGGTCGGGACTTGCGGAACTTCCGTTTTTATGCCGTTCCTATCGAATAATTTTATGACGGGCGGCTTCGGTTCACTGTCTTTTTCGGGCGCTATTTCGGTCATGAACCAGTCGTATGTTTCTTTGTCCATAACTTTTTTTCTGGATTGAGGATTGAGTATATAAATAAGATATTCCTTTATAAGCGATGACTGAAGCAGCGAAAAGTCCTCTTTTTTATATTTGTTTCTGTTGTGGAAGGAACTTCTAAGATCGCCGTCCCGGTCGTTTTCCAGCCTGTATAATACCATCGCGTTCACGACGGTTTCGTTGAAATCGTTGAGCGGCACCATCGGAAACACGAGCATGTCGGCCCTGGCGTTATAAATTCCGTTTCCGCTTCCCGGAAAGAGCAATATGGAAGGATAACCGGACTCTCTAACTTTTTTATTATTGAAAATATCAGCGTCGGCATCTGCGAAATCGGCCATGACCTTAAATACGCTGTCGGGAAGGTTTTCATGGATCTTTCTTATCATGAAAAGTATCGGCTCTATCTGATTGTGTTCGGTTATCTGAGCGAATATGTTTTTTAAAAAAGCCGTCTTTTCGACAAGAAAATTTTTCTTATGTTCGCGCATGGAATTCTGATTGCGTTCGGCGAACTTATTAATATCTTCGCTGCATTTTGCTTTCAGAGAAACGAGATTTAATGTTTCGCATTCGCATGAGATCACCCCGGTCTCAAATTTTATAAGTTCGCTCATAAGCCGGTCGCCGCCGTAAACGCCTTCGAAAAGTTCGCGCCGTTCGCTTCGCAGGCTGTTAAGTAAAAAGTTTTCGATCTTGGCGAATTCGGATGATTCTTCTTTCGTAAGTTTCGGCCCGGCCTGTGACCTGTACTTTAAAAAAGAGTAAACGTCGCTTACCTGTTCGAATTTTTCAGCTGTTTTGACTATTTTATCGAATGTGTCCCTGCTTAATTTTTCGTTTTTTGAAAGTTCTTCCAATAATTCATTCTTCATTTTCTTGTTGTTTTCTTTTTGCGCGATGGTTTCCTCTATTTTTAAAAGTATATTCGAATAATCAGTTTTCAGTTTCCCGATCGAATAGATGTACGCGAAATCTTTAAATTGTTTTGAAAGCCATGTAGTTATTGAAAATATCTCGAATTTCGGATCGGTTTCGAAAGAAGACGAAAGAACAGTTTCAAAAGATCTTTCATTGAAATCGGTTATATTGCTCGCGAGCTTCTCCGAAAAATAACCGAAATCTATTACCAGTTTTTCCATATAAGTAAATTTAAGTTCGTCGAGATCTTCCGTCATGAATTTTTTGTTGATTATATAAGCGAGCAGGTCCCAGTATTTGGAGTTCAATGAATTTATTATCGTTGTATTGAGCGGTTTTTCTATATATCTGTCAACGATCGCGTTTATATTATTTTTCAGTTTTAAATACGGCTGGGAGTCCTCATTATTAAATATTTCTTCCATTATGTGGTTTATGCCGCCGGGCAGGGGTTTTATCTTCTTCATTTTTTTCATTTTTACGCTTTCAGGCTGACGCATGTATTTGAAATAAAAGTAAACGAAAATGATCGCAAGCATCAGCGAAAGCCAGAATATCCAGGCATTGGACCTGTTAGCCTGAAATGACGAAGAGACCGCGTTGAAAAAATCGTTTACCGTCATTAGAATTCATTTCCCTTCTGAATTGATATCAAATACCATACTATTTGGCTGGTTCCATGCCCTTTTCTGCCTGAGCCGCGCACAGGCAGGCCCCGAAGATCAAAATGTATCCGGAATAATAGATCCACAAAAGTAATGCCATGACCCCGCCGAATGTTCCATAGACCGCGTTGAAAGCGGCAAAGTTTTCAAGGTATATCACAAACAGGCTTTCGGCGGCTTTTAAGATGACCGTGGTGCAAAGCGCGGCTGCCCAGACTTCCGAAAAACTCGTGGTCCGAAGCGGTGCCGATCTGTAAAACAGGCTCAAACCCAGGAACATTACCAATACGGGGATAAAAAAAACCCCTGTGGCGTATATCAGAGAACCGAGATCGTTTGCAGGAAAGAGCCAGTCATTCAATGCTTTCGCCAGCAGCGGCAATACGATCCCTGAGAGAACGGTGCCGGCCGTTATGGCGAGAACAAACAGGTTTTTAAACGGCATCTGCCACAAACTGTATTCTTTTGTGCCCCATGCCCGGTTAGTGGCGCCGATGAGTGTGGTGAAAAATTGCATGGACGCCCAAACGAGTATGAAAAATGCTATTACGCTTGCCTGTCCGCTTGATTTGACAACGCCGGTGACGGTGTCAAAAATATTGTTTTTCATATCGCCGCTGATGGGGACGTAGGTTTCAATATAATTAATAACGGTCATTCCGGCCTGGTCGCGATCGATGAAGACGGAGGCGACGGTGACGAAAAGAACTATCAACGGGAACAGCGAGAAGAACGCGGTGTAAGCGAAAGCGCCCGCCCACTGGGTCCCATCTATTTGCGTAAATTTTTTCGCGGCAGGACTGAACGCGTCCCGGATTTTTTGAGTATGTCGATAAAGCGTATATGTCATAATTAATCAGGCCCTTCTTTTTCCTGCCGCGTGGTATGTCGCCTAACCTTTAACAGTTCTGTTTCTGGATCGGCGGTTTATCGCTCCAGTATCCGGGGCGTTCGTAATGCTGATGGAGTCTCGCTTCATAATCCCTTGCCAACAAGGATTCTTCAGTATATTCCGGCGCCTGTTCAATATTTTTGCGGGTGAGGTTGACGAATACTTTGGATTCGCTCCAGCTGACGCGTTCGATCCATTGCGTTGAGACCAGGACCCTCTTTCCCGGCAGCCAGTTATTCGTGTCGACCGCCAGATAGCGGATCGCCCATGTTTCGTCGTCGATGATAAAATCATCGACGTGGCCGATCTCGCCGTCCGAAGCCTGGATGTGGTGGCCGCTGACGTCGTAAGTGCTGCGCAAATTCGGATCCCAGCTTTTTTCGTCCTCGGCGGCCTTCACATACTGTTCACGGTCGCGGATAATGTAGGGATAAGCTCCCCACATATGCGGGCCGCCCGAATAGATCGGCCAGCCATAAAATCCGTAGTATGACTCTTCGAATTGTCTCGAGACCGGCTTGTCGCTGTCTAATGACGGACTGTCCTCGATCTGTTTTTTTGTTAAATTGACGACGATGTGCCTCTCTTCTTTCATTATAGCCGCTATCGCGTATGGCGATATCAATACGCATCTGTCAGTGAGCCAGCTTCCGGTGTCTACGACCAGATAACGGACCACCCAGTGCCTGTCGTCAAAATAGAATTCTTTGGCTTTGCCTATTTCACCGTCGAGGCATATCAGCGTGTAATCATATAGTGTTTTGGCTTTGATGAGCATAGTTTTACTCCTTTTATTTTTAAAATTTCATTATAGAACTTTTTGATATCCCGGTTAGTTTTCGTTTTATTTTGTTTTAACGGGAATGCCCCCTGGGTGCCGGTTTATCGTTCCAATATCCCTGGCGTTTGTAATGCTTGTGCAGTCCGGCCTCATAATCTCTTGCCGGCAGAGACTCTTCGGTATATTCGGGTGCCAGTTTGATGAACTCACGGGTAAGATTGACGAATACTTTTGATTCACCCCAGTTTATGCTTTCGATCCATTGCGGCGAGATAAGGACTTTTTTTCCCGGCCACCAGTTTTTTGTGTCAATGACCAGATAACGGATCGCCCATGTTTCGTCATCTATTATGAAATCGTCGACATGGCCGATCTCGCCGTCCGTGGCCTGGATGTAATGGCCTGTCACGTCGCAGGTGCTCCGCAAATTTGGATCCCATGATTTCGATTCCTGAGAGGGCTCTTTACACATATCAATGTCGCGCACTATGTCGGGATATGCGCCCCACATATACGGGCCTCCCGAATAAATTGGCCATCCATAAAATCCGTAGTAGGATTCTTCGAACTGCCGTGAGACCGGTTTGTCGCTGTCTAAGGAAGGACTGTCCTCGATCTGTTTTTTATTCAAACTTACGGCGATCCGTTGTTCTTCTTTCATCACTTTGACCAGAGCGTATGGAGAGATCAACACCTGTCTGCCTGTAAGCCAGTTTCCCGTGTCGGCGACCAGATAGCGGATCGCCCAGTGTTTATCGTCGAAGTAGAATTCCTTGACCGTTCCTATTTCTCCGTCGAGGCCTTCCAGTGTATAACCGTTCAATGTTTTGGCTTTGATCAGCATAATTTTACTCCTTTGTTTTATTGATTTTTCTTCTGCTTTTTATGCTCTTGATTTGTCTGATTTTATTCTTTGTTCTTTGCCATTCTTTCAGCCTGGCTGGCCAGATAAACTTTGCGGCGCAGGCGATTTATTCCTCCCAGAGGCCGGTGTTCGGCCAGGGCATTCCATGGCGAAAATGCCATCTTCTCACATTCCTCGGTCAATGCGCGCCCCTCTGGCGAATCAAGGTCCTGAACACCGATGGTGAGCGTAGCTATATGTATGGGTTTGGATATCTCTTCATCCCATACGATGGATGCGTCCTCGACGGGCATTGTCACAGGGTCGGTCTGGGGCTGAACCCTGAATTCGAATACCGTTTCCTGTGTTTTCAGGTGCTGTTTCAGGACGTGGTTCAGATAGTCGCCCGGCATGCCGTTTGGATCTTTTGGCGCCGTCGTCCCTTTGAAACAAGGCACAAGAGAGTATTTTACGGCGCGGCCGTCGACCGTCAGGGGCGAGCCGAGCCAGTAAGGCGAGCAACTCCAGTAAGTCAGTTCTAACGGGCTGGATGCTATTTCACTTAGTATCTCTCTGGCTATATTAAGGTGTCTGTTGTGAAAAAGAGCAAGCCATGCAGTTGCGAGCGGGTCTCCTACAAAAGGTATCTCACGGATATCGAAGAACTTGACGAATTCAGCCGGTGTCGCGAACGGGAAGACCGGATGATTAACGGCCAGAAAATCCTGGCAGTGATTGTCATTGCCGGGAATGGCAGGAGTGCCGTCCACGTTAAGAAGTTTGACTGCTATACCTCGCGCATCGCCCGATCCGTCGGGAGCCATCATTTCAGAAGAATTGGAGAAGCGGATGATCGCCTGGAATGACTGATCTGGTTTTTGGAAGATGCCGTGACGAAAGTCGTTCGCTATATCATCCCTTATTGTGAATACGCCTCTTACACAACCTGTAGCCTTGGCATGCTGGGCGCGGCGGATATGCCCCTGCTGCGGCTTCATCCGCTCTCTGGTTATTTTAACCATCTCTTCGATCAATTCAGCCTCGCCCGGCTCGGGATATTCGCGGTTCAGTTCGGGGTTCATCAACATTTCTTCCTCCAATTTGAAAATAAAATTTATTAGAATAATTGATCATTGTTCTTCGAAGAAGCTCAGAACGTTCATTAATTCCGGGAAATTATTAATAATATAATCGGGCTTTATCCCTTCTTTTTTTTGAAGCCCCTGGTTCGATCTAAAGAAAACCGTCTTCATTCCGATTTTCTGAGCCCCATGAATGTCGTTGTACATATCGTTGCCCACGAACACAACTTCCGTCGCTTCCATTTTCATTGCAGTTAAAGCTTTCTCGAACAGCCGTTTGTCGGGTTTGCGATAACCGAAATCGCCTGAAACGATGATCGGGTCGAAATAGCCTGAAATGCCAACGGTATTTAATTCCGGCACGGCATAAGCGGTCTGGGCGTCGGAGATGATAGCCAGATGATATTTCTGGTGCAGCTGTTTTATTGTGTCTTCCACTCCCGGAAAGAGCTGTAACCGGTAGCGCGATGCCGCGCGGTGAGTTTCAGCGAAAAAACGCGGGAGTTGTTCGAGTTTTTCGGGTGGAAGGCGGCGTGTGAAATCCGTCGAGTGCCGCGTAATGATCTCTTGAAAGATCCCGACGGCGTCAAATTCCGGGTGGCGCTCGCCTCTTGCGGCGCGCTGTTCCACCATGATCTGAAAATATGAATCCTTAACGGCGCTCGCGTCGAGCATTATTCCCTGGTACGAAAGGAGGTTACTGATAACGCGGTATACGTCTTCGTGCCATTCATTGGTATGTATATCAGTCAGTGTTCCATTTATATCAAAAATGATTCCTCTGGTGATCATCAGAACCTCCTCAGGCATTCTTTGGCTTCATTGATCAAACGGCGTCGGTATTCGGGTTCGATCCAGTTGTTTCGCGAGACGCGCAGCAGCGTTATCCCCATGTAAAAAGGCGTTCTGCCGGTTATTGAACGAAATGCGCTATCGCGGTCCGGAAAGTGGCAGGCATATTCCCAGAGAAAGTGACCGATGAAAGGATCGGCGGCGTATTTGTTGCCCGTTGCTCGCATGAAGAAGTGTTTTAATTCGCCTGCGATGCGGCCCGTGTCGAAAACCCGGTCGGCGCGTTTGGTTCGTTCCAGATCGAAAGTGACAACGCTCAGTCCGCCTCCGAACATAAAATTTTCCGGCGTCGCGTCTCCATGTACAAGAACCTGCTGATCTTCCCACATCTTCGGCTGTTCACGCCACTGATCACGCAGCCAATATAGTTCCTGTGCTTCATTGCTTTCGATTCCGCCGATTTCGAACAGAGTGCTTATCAGGCAGTCCATATATTCGCAATCCTGATTGAAGTTTACTCCCACGCCTATGGCTGTTCTGTTGTGAAAGGTAGCCAGAAAATATCCAAGTGCCGTCAGTTTGTAATACAAGCGGTCGTGGTCGCCGGTTTGTATCGCCGATTGTATAACGTCGCTTAAAAGCTCGCCTTCGCAGTTTTCGGTGACCAGAAGAGCGTTCAGCGAATAGTTGTGGCCTAAAGGCCGGACAACGTGATGCGGATAGCCCGTCATTCCGTAATCGCGCATCGTGCAGAGATTGTCGAATTCTTCCGTTAAGCGGGTATCAGCTATCTTCGTATCGCATTTTTGCGATGAAAGAAAAAACTTGCCGACGACCTTCGTGCCGGAGTATCTGTCTTCATACAGATAAACATCGTTGGATCCGTTCAGTTGGAAAACGCTGTATTTGGCCGGGTTGGATGAACCGTTGATCTGCGGCTGTATGTCATAGCGGAGATAACCGTGAAGCGGATCGTTTTCAGACAAATTTCCTAAATATGTTCTGCTCATTTTCATTGTTTCCTTAACATGTTTGCGGTGTCCCTTGCCGGCCGGAGCGATCCGGCCGGCAAGGGACGGGTATATTAATTACGCCCGTTTATGGGCTTAATGGGCCGCGCGGTCGTGGGCCTTGCTGTACTTGGTTGTGGACGCCTCGCCCGTAGTGCATATGTCCTTGGCTCCGGCTTCGGTGAAGATGTCCTTTGCGCGTGTTATCTCCTCTGAGTTCTCGGTATGGACGGATATGAGGATATTGCCTTCCTTGATCTTGCCTTCATAACGCTTGGCTTCGATCTCGGGAATGCCCAGACCGATCAATCCGCCGGTAATACCGCCTACGGTCGCGCCGATAGCGACGCCGCTTATTGCCGCTACGATCGGTCCGGCGGCGATGAAGGGGCCGACGCCCGGAATAGCCAATGCGCCGATACCGGCCAGCCATCCCAATGCTCCGCCGATGATCCCACCCGTACCTACGCCGGCAACGGTGCCTTCGGGTGCTTTGGTGTTCTTCTCATGCGCGAAATCGCGGGTCGTGCTCTTGTCGGGAAAGAGCGCTGAGATGTCGTTGTTGGAGAAGCTTGCGGCTTTGAGCTGTTCGACAATGAGATTAGCTTCCTCGAGGGATTTGGCTATACAGAATACGGATTTTTTTGACATGATCATTCTCCTTTTTTTGATTTATTTTTTTGCCCGGCAGTTCGATTTACTTATTGCTGCCGGCGGGCGCTACGTTTACTTCCAGTTGATTATCTACATTTTTAGGTTGCGCTACCTGCTCCGCTATTTCGTTGATGAGGCGTTTTTCATCGGCGGTATTGACCGGTCCGCGCATTGTGACCTTACCGTTAATGGTGATGATCTTGACATTCTGCGCATTCACGGACATATTCTTGTCCTCGAGGATGCTTTTGCGGATCTTAGTTGTGATCTCCACGTCTGTTGTGCTGCTGCCCTGATCGAGAGGCGTCAGCGTCTGATCATTTCGGTCGCGAACGTTGCTCGCCGTGTTATTAGGATCAGCTGCGGCCCCTGCGGAGACCGTCATTTCGTTCTTTACGCCGGTCACTCCATGAATGTCTTCGACAAGTTTCGTGACCATTGAGATCTCGGCCGAGCTGCTGCCGGTTCCTGTCAAAGTGACCTCGCCGGTATGTGTGTCGACCTTTGTTTTTACGGCTATGGTCGAGCGATGGGTCGATAACGCCAGTTTTATCTGGGCGGTGATGGAGGCGTCATCTATCTTTTGTGCCTCGGTTTTTGCTGCCGTCTCCGGAGCTGCCGCTACCGTCATATCATTTTTAACGTCTTTTACGCCGTCGATATCTTTTGCGTATTCGCCGGTCAGTTCCTTCTGGGCTATGCTCAAGGCTTCGCCTTTAAGCGTTACGATCCCGTCTTTCACGTCGACCTTAGTGTTGATGCCGCTGACTTTGCGATGGAACAGCAGTGTAAGTTTGATCTTTCCGCTGATCCAGGCATCCGATCTTTCCGCGGCGGCTTCGGCTTTGGTTGCAAGTTTGTTATCTACGCTTGCGACGCCGGGCAGACTCATGGCGGTTTCCTGAGCCAATTCCTTGCTGGATTCCTCGGCTACGGTTCCGGTCAGCGTTACAATTCCATCTTTACTTTCGGCGTTGACCAGATCGTCTTTGAGATACACTTTGTAGACGTAGGTATCCTTGAACGATGACACTATCATATCATCGGTTTCCGACGCGCGAGCGGGCGCGCCGAAAGAGAACATTGAGGCCGCGGCTGCCGCAAGCACCAGGGTGTACATTACTTTCCGTTTCATTTTACTACCTCCGATTTTTCCTTTATTGCGGGATGAATTTTTCCCGTAGTTTCGATAATTAAGATTCATGTTGATTACTCTGCCATCCCTCCTTTTTTGATTTCGGGTTCTATTGGGTTGATATACCGCTCCCGACTGATATTTAAATTTTTAAAAAACTAAATGCTGAAGAGAAAATCCCTTATATTCAGATCAGGCCGGAGGCTCGTCATTCGCGCCGTAAAACCGCATTTGTTAACGAAAGAGAAGCGCGATTATAATGAGGATCGGGATTGGCACGCCTAAAAACCAGAGTATAATATAACGCATAGAGAAACCTCCTCATTAATGTGTTTCGTCAGTTCGTCGGGTCAATGTTCGGGCTCGCGCTCAAAAGCCAATACATTATCACGCTGCCTGCCGCCGATAGTTGCGGCATAGCTTGCGCTAAACGCACCGGTCAAAAGAGCTATGAATAACCACAACAATAAGTGTGATGCCGCTTTGCGGGCGGCTTCGACAGCTTCCCTGGCCGCTGTGAAAACATCAGATACGCGTTTCTCTGCATCGGCTTGCTGGAGACCTGTTTTTGCAGTTACGAGCTGTGCCAGATAGATCTTGTCTGCTGCCGGAATTTCCTTCTGCCGAAGCGCATTAGCTAAAATGCATCCCGCCTCCGCGCGTATTGAAGCATCATTTTGGTCTGGAGCAAAGCGATCGGAACGAAACATCGTATCGATGAAATATGCGTCATGACCAAAGCTTCGTCCTTCGGCCGGTTGTGCCGTTCCGCCAACCATGGAGGCAGCTGCTCCCGCAAGGAAAGATACCGTGATCACAAGTGATACGGCCCAAACCAGAAATCCATGGGCGGTATCGCGAAAATACACTTCGTGCGTGTGGATCGCGGTCCACTTCGTGCGCAGCCGGCCGGCCAGATAGCCGCCCATGGTGGAGGAAATGATCTGCATGACTAACAACCAGACGATAGCCGCCATACCCACCGTCGAGGCGGATGATCCTATATTTGACCACGGCGAAATAGAGGATAAACCGAGACCGGCTCCCAGAGCAAGCAGGATAACCGACAACGCTGCGGTTACAAATGCGCCGCCGATCACTGCGGCCCAGGACACGCCAGACGAATTTGCTTCATTTGCGCAGGGTAAGCTGGATTGAAGATTCCCTGCGATAAGTTCGTGTTCCATACAAAGACTCCTCCTTCACGCGGAATGTACCTGTACGTCGTGGCCCATGGTCGCCAGAATATCCTTTGCATTGGCAAGTTCTTCCGCGGTGCCGTGAAGCACGATAATAAATCTCTCGCTCTTTATGGCTGTTTCATAATTGAGAATGCTGTCCTTTGGAATGCCGATGCTGAAGAGGGCTGCTCCAAGAACGCTCATCCCTCCGATCATAACGGCGCCCTGTAAGCCTCCGACGATGGCAGCGACGAGCGGGCCCGCTATAAGAAGCGGCCCGATCCCGGGGACCATGAAGAAAGCTGATCCGACCAGGATACCCCACATTCCACCCCAGAATGCGCCCTGTTTACCCCAGAAGCTCATTCGGTCGCCGGCATTGTAGTAGCCGATGACGTTTTCTTCGGTTTGATAATCCTTGCCTACGATGGATAGTTTCTTCATATTAAATCCTGACCGCTGCAATTCCTTAACCGCGGTTTCCGCCTCTTCGTGGCTGCTGAGAATAATAACGCCTGTGTTTTCTTTTGACATGTTTGGTCTCCTTTAATGTTTTATTGCTTGCTTATGAGCCGGTTCGCCTTGAAGTTGATCTATTTCGGGCCGACCTCGACAAAAAGCACGGTGCCTTTATCAAGTTCGATGTGTTTCCCGTTCACGAAAAGGCCGCCGATGATCCCGATAGGCCCGAGCAATAAAAATCCCGCGGCGGATGCGCCGATGGCATAACCTTCCTGCTGGTTGATCTTTGCCGATTCTTCTCCAAGAGTTATAGGGACCTGTTTGCCGTTTTTATTCATGACGAAAAGGAAATTCAATTTTATTCTGGCGTTTCGTCCGAATTTGCCGGGTCCGCGGACCTCCGTTATCTGCGCCTGCGCGAGGGCGCCTTTTTCTATAACCGTTTTTACACCTATCTTCACGGGTTTCGCCACGGTGAATTTAACCATTTCTCCCTGTTTGCTCGTCCTTGAGGACAGGTCGTTTTCGAGGCTGATCTTCACCAGCGTTCCTTCGGGTATGTTAAGATCCGCTGCTTCCAGAAAACCGAAAGAGGAAAAGAAAAAAATAAAAATAACCGAACTGATGAAAATTTTATGTTTCATTTGATTTCTCCTTGAATAGATCTGATGTCGTCTAATATATTTTAAATTTTGAAGTTTATCTCACGCCGCCTGATGCCGGATGGCAGAGCATACGGCGTGAGATATGGAGGCCGGCCGAATAATGGCCGGTGTGGTGTTTAGTTTAATGAGAATAGAGGTTTCCGTGTCTGGCGGGCGCATACCTGTCTTTCTTTGAAACGCTGCTTTTCTTTGGTTCTTTATTTTCGGCTATGCCGGTCTGTTCAGGAGCGAATCCCATTTCTTTGCCCATCATAAGATTTCTGGCTTCGGCGCGCGAAAGTTCCACTCCGTATCTGGCTCTGCAGCGGTAGATCACGAAGCCTTCGAGCGACATATAATTGGCGGCATGCGAGAACGCGACTACACCTGTAAGATCGGGGATGGATATTTTCTCGGCGGCGTAAGCGGCGGGAGAAAGAACTAAAAACGCGCCCAGGGCGAGAAACATTAAAAGAGCGATAGTGAGAGATTTAATATTGTAGGATATTGACATGAAGTTGCCTCCTGGTTTTATCGTGTTCCATTTTCCATGCAGCACGATGTTTTTGAAATAACACATTTTTATAACCTCTGCATATTTATGAAATATGCAGAGCCCTTTTTTACATTTTTTCGATGAGTTCGCGTATTTCTTCCTTGGTTTTTCCGAGTTTGTTTTGCAATCTTCCTAATAATTCATCTTCCTTTCCTTCAGCGAAAAGGAGATCGTCGTCCGTCAGATTAGCATATTTTTGTTTTAGCTTACCTACCATTTCGTTCCAGTTTCCTTTAATGTTGAGTATATTCACATAGCACCTCCTTAATTACTTTTTAAAAAGCAGCAGTATGCCGCCTATCGCTATTGCGCTTACGCCAGCCCAAGCTGGGACATTTACAGTTTCTTTTTTATCTACCGATATCTCGACCTTGCCAATTTTGAGTTCATCGGTCTGCTTGGTATAGGTGAAATTACCGTACACTAAACCCATAACGCCTGCTATGATCAGAATTACCGCAATGATTTTAACCATATTCACTTATCTCCTTCTGTTTTTATACACCACGCCGCGGGCATCTCGCCAGGGAGTGACTATCAAAATATTTGCCGCGATCAACCTGGCCGGTTTATCGGCCGTCCCGGCGGCCGGGGATCATTTCAGTGCCCTTACAGCCGCTGGCCTCGAATGATGCGGATCAGAATGAAAATGACCGCGATGACCAGAAGGATATGAATGAATCCGCCTATAGAGTGTGATGTGACAAGACCCAGAACCCAGAGAACGACCAGTACTATTGCTATGGTTTCAAGCATTTTGTATCTCCTTTTGCCGCAAGTGGTAAATCGCGAATTCAACGGACCGCTGCCGTCTGACTTTAAATCGATTGGCGTATTCTTTTACGTTCGTCCGAAGAGTGCGTCGGAAGTTTTTGTGTCAACCTATTGCCGGGTGCTGTTTGGCAAAGTACTGATGAACTTTCGCCGCGATCTGGCTCTTCGTCATCTTGTCTACTGTTTCAACGGCTGCGATGCGTTCCTCTAATTTTTTTGTTTCAAGTCGTTTTTTCAATTCGCCCTTTGCCTCGCCGGGACCAAAAATTAAAATGGATTCCGCGTCACAAATGCTTGCGATGACGGCGTCGTAATAGACGTTAAGATTTCTTGTGAAAATTTTCTGGCGGCTGTCATCCGCGGGTACCTGCAGTGATTCAAAGCGGCCCCTGAGAGGCGAATTGCCGGTACGCCTCAGCTGCTTTTCAGCCTTCGATATTACCAGTTCGATATGTTCACCTTCGCCGGTTAAAGCTACTATAACGGCTTTCTTGTGGTCTATCCACAAACCTGCTCTTGTTTTCATTTTGTATCTCCTTTTTCTATTTATTTTTACCTGTAATGATTTTTTTATTTTGACATGCCGCAAACGAACTTATTGAGAAAAGATCAGCACGCTGTAGGGGCCGATAGAAACCGCGGCATGCCATGGAAGTCCGTCGCAATCTCCCGGTTCGGCAATGACATCGGCGCTGGGATGGTTTTTGAAATCGTCATTGTAGCCATGCCAGTCGCTGTTTAAACGAAGTTTCCAGGTTCCCGCGGCCGGGAAGCCTATCACATAGCCATCCTGAGCTTCATGGAAGAAATTGGCTACTACTACGACGTCATCCCCTGGTCCGCCCTTATCCCAGCGGTGAAAGGCGATGAGATTGCGTTCTTCGTGCAAATGATAGACCTGCGTGCGCTGCCCGGATAGGCCTCGCGTTAAGCCGTCTCTGTTGCGTCTCAGTTGTATGAGGTCGCGGTACAGTCTGACGATGCCATGAAACTCGGCGTTTTGATCCCAGTCGACGGGGACCGTATCGCGGAACCATCCGCCTTCGAGAAACTCCTGACCCTGGAAAAGCATTGGTATTCCAGGCGAAGTGAATATCATCGCCGCGGCCAGCGTCGAACGCTTCCGCGCGTGCCATCCCTTGGGGTCGTTCGGACTGATCTCCTGCGGCACGCGAGCCTTTCCGTTCGCCACCTCGTCGTGCGATTCGCTGTAAATGACCCGGTCGAAAGCGTCGTCGTTGTAGCGGTAGCAGATAGCGTCGCGTATGGCTGCGATAGAGCGCTGTTCGTCACAGGTTGTGATCACCGCCTGACGGATCGGGTGGACGAACTTAGGGTCCCACTGTGAACCGAATCCGGCCCCGCCGGCTCCTGCTTCCTTGGTGAGCCATTTATTGTTTTGAAGATCTTCCGCGATCGTGATCCTTCCGGGGAATTTTTGCGTGATCTGACTATTGATCCACTGGAGCAGTCCCCAGCCTTCGGGCAGATCATGCGAGCCGTAACCGTCTACAGTGCGGATGAATTGGGTGCAGTCGAATCTAATTCCATCGACATGGTATTCCTCGAGCCACATCATTGCGTTATCGAAGAGGTATTGACGGACCTCGCCGCGTCCATAATCAGGCCGCGTTTCTCCCCATGGCGTGATGGCCCGGTCGTCGTTATAAAAGTAAATACCGCCGCGATCGTTCTCGCTCCAGCCGTCGAATTTCCAAATGTCGAGATCGCTCGGGCCCAGGTGGTTATAAACGACGTCGAGTATAACCGCTATGCCTTCCCTGTGGGCGCGCCTTACGAATTTTTTAAAAGCGAGAGGGCCTCCGTAGGTGGTTTCTACCGAAAAGATATGGGCGGGATTGTAGCCCCAGGAACGGTCTCCCGCGAACTCGCCTACCGGCATGATCTGGATCGCGTTTACGCCGAGTTTTTTCAAATGTCCCAGACGCGCCGTCACTGAAGAAAATTCTCCAGGGTGGTCGCTGCCATCCTGGTCGTTGAACGTACCTACGTGAAGCTCATATATGACAAGCTCGTTCCACGGCGCGATATGAAAATCATCGCCGTTCCAGTCGAAATTCGGATCATGAATGATAGCGTTTCCAACCGAATTGGTTACTTCGCGGGCATACGGATCGATGCGTTTGAATTCGCCGTCCGGCGTGGACAGAAGGAACCGGTACTCAGCGCCGGCGTTGGCTCCGGCCACATTGGCATACCAATAACCGTTTTCCTCAGCCTGCATAGGGTGCACCAAGCCGTCCCAGCCGTTGAACGATCCGATAACGGATACTTTCTGCGCATGGGGAGCCCACACGCGGAAAGCTACTCCCTGCGGGTGCAGTATCGATCCCATACCCTTTATCCTTGTTTCATCACTCATGGTTCATTCCTCCATTAAAAATCATCAAACGGTCACTTCTTCGATTTTATCAGCCCGCCCTATACAGCTTTAATTCCCATATTATACCGGTCACGATCAGCGTGAGCGCTGCGATTATCATTATTTTCATTTCGTTTCCTCCTGTTTGTTATGTGAACTCTTAATTTTTAACATATCACCCATTCCCGGGCGTTTTTTGATACACCCCGGCGCACTGAACTCGGGCCGTTAAATGCGCTGACCTCGAATTATGCGCATCAGAATTACCACTACGGCTATGACCAATAGAATGTGAATGAATCCTCCAATGGTGTAGGATGTGACAAGGCCCAGAAGCCAGAGAATGATCAATACGGTTGCTATGTTTTCGAGCATTTTAGTTCTCCTTTAAGAATTATGAACACATGTCGTTTTTCAGGTTCTTTTCTCATAATCGTCGAGACAGTTTATCGTGTAAATGTCGGCGTGAAGAGAATGGATAGAGGTTCCATCAGTCAAAAGATGCAATGATCCCTCGACCAGGTCCGGATTTATATCTTCTATCCTGTTCACTGATTGTCTTAATGTGAGAGCGTGAGCATGGTAAGTAAGACCCTGAACCGTTTCAGAAGGATTTTTAGACAGGATCACCTTGAGCTGATTGTTTATAACGCTCAGCTGCGCATCGTTATAATCGGTTAAAACACCTATTAAAAGAGCCGTTACGTTAGTGCTTTTAATTTCAGTGTTGTGTGAATACCCATTTTTATTATCAAATATTGCCTTTTCGCCTATAGGCGGTTTTCCGATAGCCGTCCCGTGGAAACTCGCGAATTCAACGATACCCACAAATATGGCTGGTTGTTTAACCGTTTCATAAAGTTTTTTATAGACATCTATAAGGCTGATATTAGAGCCGTCAGCTTTGAAAGTGCCTTTGTGACTGGGTTCGGCTCCGCGCGGGATAATGAAAACGCCTTCCGTCACAAATTTTCTTCCATAGATCATGTGATTGTAATCAGATGACGTTATATCGGATGAAGTTGCATAACATACGCCATTTACGATCACTGCCTCGCCAAGTGAATATTTGCCGCGTGGTGAAGCCAGCTCAAACCCGTATAAATAGTCCGCCGCTAAAAAGGTTCTGTTTGAAAGTGTGTCGGGTAACCTTGCGGTCGGGGCGTCTGCCACGGATCCGATAAATCCCATTTTTGCCGCGGCATGTCCCGTGATTTCAATTGTCAGTTTTGAACATTCGGCCATTTTTTACTACCTCTTCTGCGCTTGACAGAAAATTTTTAAAGTATTCTTTGTTGAAAAATTCGTTGAAAGTTTTTACACGCCCCTGTTTTCGAATTTTATCAAAAACGAGAATGAGGGCGTGTAAAAGAATTTATATTTACGCCCTTATTGTCCGGGCACGTTAATGATGGTGTTTACGACCGTAACTGAGGCGTTCAGGCCTATCGCCCTTCCGTTGAGCGTCGTTAGCGTGACGTTGCCGGGGGTTGAGAATGTGGCTCCGGCTTCCGCGATTATGGTTCCGACCATTGTGCCGCCGCCGCCGGCGTTAATGGTCGCGGCGCTTCCGACCTGCCAGAAGACGTTTTTCGCCAGGGCGCCGTTTTTCATTATGACGCTTTTAGGGAATGCTGCTCCGGGCCCGCCAACCGTGAGTGAACTCTCCATCTGAAAGACCCATACGGCGTTTGCGTCGCCGCCGGCGTCTAGTGTGAGGTCGTCAAGCTGTATTCTGAACGTGCCGGGCAGGGATTTATAGATGCCGGGAGCGAGAGTGCGTCCGCCAAGCTCTCCGTCAGGGATGATTATACCTCCGGGAAGCGCGGCGGGAGACATGTTGTTATACGCCGTTCTCGCGTCAAGCGCGCCCGAATTTGCGCCGGCGGGAGTGTCGGCCGTGTATATCGTTCCATTTACGGTTCCTATATTAAGTGGTGTTTCAGTATAGATGTTGCCTGCCGTATCGTGGAATCCGGTTATCTTGCTTGACGCTCCGGTGGTGCCGATATCACCGTTAACTATGGTGTAAATTCCCTGATTGGTCATTCCGGCGCCTCCGCCGAAAGATCCGAAAGCGGCTATCGCTCCGAGAGTTACAGGTTCGGCTAATGTTATTAAACCGGTCGTGAAACTCCAGACATGGTTTTCGACGATCGCGTTGCCCGCCAGGTCGCGCGCTCCGGAAGTGATCGTGGCGGTGTATGTTTTATTGGATTCAAAACTGGATGACGGTTTCAATGTCGCGATCTTCGTCGCCGCGTCGTAGGTGACCGTTCCCACTACGCCGTCAACGGCAAAGGTTATATTGCTGATCGTCGCGGGGTCCATGCCCTCGCTGAAAGTGGCGTTTATCTTCTTGTTGAGGGCTACGTCTATGTCGCCGTTCGCGGGATTTGTGGATATAGCCGTAGGAGCCGTGGTGTCAGGAGCGATGCCGGTCGTGAAACTCCATGTATAGTTAGCCGTCATTGCATTGCCGGCCAGGTCTTTGGCCCCCATGGTGATCGCGGCCGTATAGGTGGTGTTGAAAGAAAGATCGGCCGCGGGCGTGAAATTCGCGATCAGGCCGACATAGGTCGCCGTGCCTGAAACGGGCGTTTGTCCCGGTCCGGCAAGGGTGAAGGTTATGTTGGTAATGGTCGAAGGGTCCATGCCTTCGCTGAAAGTAGCGGCTATTTTTTTATTTGAAGCGACTCCCGTGAGTCCGTTTGCGGGATCGGTGGAAGTCACCACCGGCGCGGTAGTGTCCTGCGCCGCGCTCGTCGTGAAGCTCCATGAGTAGTCAGCAGCCATTGCGTTGCCCGCGAGGTCTTTGACCCCTTTGGTAATGGTCGCGGTATAAATAGTGTTGAACGCGAGGTTGGCCGCAGGCGTAAAGTTAGCGGTCAGGCCGACGATGGTGATGGTTCCTGAAACAGGCGTTTGACCCGGTCCTTTCAGCGTAAATGTTATATTGGTGATGGTCGCCTGGTTCATTCCCTCGCTGAAAGTAGCGGCTATCTTTTTATTGATGGCGACGCCCGTGCCGTTATTCGCGGGATCGATGGAAGTTACCGTGGGCGCGATAGTATCAGGAGCCGCGCTTGTGGTGAAGCTCCATGTGTAGTTAGCTGCCATTGCGTTGCCCGCCAGATCTTTGACCCCGTTTGTAACAGTTGCGGTATAAACGGTGTTGAACGCGAGATTGTTAGCTGGTGTAAAATTTGCGATCAGTCCGGTATAGGTTACCGTTCCCGAAACAGGCGTTTGGCCGGGTCCTTTCAGGGTGAATGTTATATTGGTGAGCGTTTGAGAGTCCATTCCCTCGCTGAAAGTAACGGCGATCTTTTTATTTATGGCCACGCCCGTGCCGTTATTCGCGGGATCGGTGGAAGCTATCGAGGGCGCGATGATATCCGGAGTTGCGCCTGTCGTAAAGCTCCATGCGTAGTTAGCCGCCATTGCATTTCCCGCCAGATCTTTGACCCCGTTCGTAATAGTTGCGGTGTAAGATGTGTTGAACGCGAGATTGGCCGCCGGCGTGAAGTTAGCGATCAGGCCTGCATATGTTACGGTTCCTGAAACAGGCGTTTGACCCGGTCCTTTCAGCGTAAAGGAAACGGCGTTGACCGTTTGAGAGTCCATTCCTTCGCTGAAAGTGGCGGCGATCTTTTTATTGACAGCGACGCCCGTGCCGTTATTCGCGGGATCAGTGGAAGCGACCGAGGGCGCGGCAGAGTCTGAAGCCGTACCGGTCGTGAAGCTCCATATGAGATCGGACGCCATCGCGTTTCCTGAAAGGTCCTTGATCCCGGTTGTAATAGTGACGGTATATAAAGTGTTGAGCGAAAGATTTGCTGAGGGTATAAAACTCGCTATAAGGCCTGAATATGCAAGCGTTCCTGAAACAGGCGTTTGTCCAGGTCCGGTTACTTTGAATATGGCGCCGGTGATCGTTGCGGGATCCATGATCTCGCTGAAAGTAGCGGCGATCTTTTTATTGATAGCGACGCCCGTGATGCCGTTGGATGGGTCGGTGGAAGTGACCGTAGGCGCGGTAGCGTCTGAGCTCGTACCTGTCGTGAAGCTCCATGAATAATTTACCGTCATTGAATTACCTATCTGATTTCTGACGAATGTGGTAATAGTAGCTGTATATGTGATGTTTGAGGCGAGATTGTTTAACGGAGTGAAGATCGCCGTTTTATCAACACAGGTAACAGTTCCCGGCACGTTATTTCCGCTTGATGTTTCCTTAACGGTAAAAGATGCGGCGGTTATCGTCGAGGGGTTCATGCTGTGGCTGAAAATAGCGCTTATCTTCTTATTGATGGCTACGCCGGTAACGTTATTCGCCGGATCCGTGAAAGTCACGGTCGGTATGTCCGCTAAAGGGTCTCCTCCTACGGGAACTATGCCGCTTGACTGATCGGAAAGACATCCAGCGAATAAAAAAACGCTAAAGATCAATATATATAAAAAATAAGTAGGCCAGGCTTTAAATGCTTTCATGTATTACTCCTTCTCTGTGCGAGCTGTGACTTTATTTTAAGATAATTTTCCGGTGAAAATTATCAGTGTGTGTTCAATTGGTCTTCCGGTTTGGTTCGTTCGAATTCGTTATTAAAGGGCGGTCGCCGCGCCCTGTGAATATTTATTTACAGGCGCGCGGCGATATTTTTTTGTATTTATAAAGTTTAAGGAAGAGGCAGCGAAATAGTGCTTGAGTTAAACTCTACCGCTCCTGCTCCCGCTGTTCCGGTTCCGGCGAGCAATCTGCCCACGATGATGGAGCCGCTGTTGACCGTGATCGAAACTTTGGCTAATACGTTGCCGTAGAAGCTGCAGCCGGAGCCAAGCGTCGCTGAACTGCCCGCCTGCCAGTAAATGTTGTTGGCGTTGGCCTGATTTGCAAGGATGATCTTGCAGCCGGGGTCCACTGTGAGCGTGGAAGAGGGCATCTGGAAGATGAAAACCGCGTTCGGATTGCCCTGAGCGTCGAGCGTGAGGTCTCCGCCGGCAGCTGTGATCTTAAACGACGGGGCGGCTTTATAGAGGCCCGGAGTAAGCGTCAGTCCGCCCAGCTCCGTTGTAGGCATAACGATAACATTGGTTGCTTTGGCTGCGACCGAGTCATATGCCGTCAGAAGGTCGGCCTGAGCATCAATGATGGCCTGATCTCCGTTGTGTATTCCGCCGTGCATTTCCGCTACCGCGATAGTTATCGAACCGTTCGGGTTTAATCCTACGTCGCCGTTGATATTACTGCCTGTGGTGCCAGTGATAGTGGTCGTGGCCATTAAGGAGAAGGCGCTGCCTCTTCCGAGGACCGGCGAAGCCTGACCCGTTTTGAACGACCAGGTTTTCGAGCTTGCGAGGGCATTGCCCGCGAGATCTTTCACGCCGGTGGTCAATGTCACGGAATATGTCGTGGCTTCCAAAAGATCGCTTGATGGCGTTAAAGTGGCTTTCGAGCCGGCGGAGGCGTAAACAACCGTGGCCGCTAAAGCTGGGTTGGCTCCTTCCTGTACTTTGAACGTCAGTGCGGTGATCGACGCGGGATCCATCGTCTCGCTGAAAACGGCTGTGATGGCTTCCTTGACGCCTACGTACTGGGCGCCGTCAGCGGGGTATATAACTGATACTAGAGGCGGTGTGCTGTCTGAAACTGTTTTGAAGCTCCAGATCTTTGAATTCGCGAGAATATTGCCCGCCAGATCTTTAACGCCTGTCGTAATGGTGGCGGTGTAATTTGTGTTGAGCGTGAGATTGCCAGTCGGCACGAAAGTAGCAGTGGCGCCGGCGGCAGGAGTGATCGTTCCCGGAACGCTGTTTCCGCTCACCGTTTCCTTAACGCTGAAGGTCTGTATGGTGATCGACGTAGAATCCATGCTCTCACTGAAAGTAGCGGCGATCTTACTGTTTAAAGCCACTTCAGTGCTGTTATCAGCAGGATCCGTTGAGATCACGGTGGGCGCTGTGAAATCAGT
Source organism: uncultured bacterium (assembly GCA_964551445.1). Taxonomy (GTDB): domain Bacteria; phylum Muiribacteriota; class UBA9980; order UBA9980; family UBA9980; genus DAOPXV01. Next base: position 21,776 of record CAZKCG010000008.1, read on the forward strand.
GACAGCTCCGGTCGTGAAGCTGAACACGAAGTTAACGACCATTGCATTGCCTGCCAGATCTGATACGCCTGTCGTGATGGTGGCGGTATATTGAGTACTGATCTTAAGATTGGCCGAAGGCGTGAACGCGGCGGAGTTGCTTGACGGAGTGACCGTTCCTGGTACGCTGATCCCGCTCACGGTCTCTTTCATTGTAATTGTCGTTGATGTGAGTGACGCTGGATTCATATCCTCGTTGAAGCTGATATTGATCACTCTATTGATGGGTACGCCAACGGCGGCATTGGCGGGGGCCGTGAAGCTGACTGTCGGCGGTGTCGAGTCCGCTGCCGCGGCTGTCGTGAAGCTCCATGAGTAGTTTGCGGCCAGTGAATTTCCGGCCAGATCTTTTACGCCCGTTGTGATCGCGGCTGTATATACTGTGCTGTTGGAAAGATTAGCGGACGGAGTAAATGTCGCCGTTGTGCCGGTATAGGTCACGACGCCCGAAACAGGCGTTGCGCCTTGTTTTAAGGTGAAGGTCACTGTGGTGATCGATGAAGGGGTCATTGCTTCGCTGAAACTGATATTAAGTGCCGTGTTAATTGGCGCATTGACCGCCGCGTTGACTGGTGCCGTAAGGGTCACCGTGGGCGCCGTGGTGTCTAAGGCTGCGCCTGTCGTGAAGCTCCACGAGTAATTTGCGGCCATAGCGTTTCCGGCCAGATCTTTTACGCCCGTCGTGATCGCGGCCGTATAGAGCGTGCTGTTAGCGAGATTAGCGGACGGCGTAAAAGTCGCCGTCGTGCCGGTGTAGGTCACGACGCCCAAAACAGGCGTTGTGCCTTGTTTTAGCGTAAAAGTCGCCGTTGTGATCGTAGCCGGATTCATTACTTCGCTGAAGTCGACGTTTAATATCCTGTTGACCGGCACATTCGGCGATGTATCGGTAGGTGAAGTGAAACCAACCGTCGGCGCGATAATGTCCGCTGCCGCACCCGTGGTAAAACTGAATGTATAGTTAGCCGCGAGTGAGTTGCCAGCCAGATCCTTAACGCCTGTCATGATGGTAGCTGTATAGAGCGTGCTGTTAGCGAGATTAGCTGACGGCGTAAAAGTCGCTGTCGTGCCTGTTGCGGCTACGGTGCCTGAAATGTTTGTCGTTCCCTGCTTTAATGTAAAAGTCGCCGTTGTGATAGATGACGAATTCATATCTTCGCTGAATCCTATATTAAGTACCCTGTTGACGGGTACATCCACGGCTGAATTGGTAGGAGATGTGACGCTGACCACCGGCGCGGTAGAATCCGCTGCCGCACCAGTCGTAAAGCTGAATGTATAGTTAGCCGCAAGTGCGTTTCCGGCCAGATCCCTTACTCCCGTCGTGATAGTGGCCGTATAGAGCATGCTGTTGGCCAAATTAACTGACGGCGTAAAAGTCGCCGTCGTGCCGACCGCGGCTACTGCGCCTGAAATATTCGTCGTTCCCTGTTTTAATGTGAAGGTCGCCGTTGTGATCGATAACGGGTCGATCTCTTCGCTGAACCCTACATTAAGTACCCTGTTGACAGGCACATCCACGGCCGTATTGGTAGGAGATGTGACGCTGACCACCGGCGCGGTGGAGTCCGCGATCGCGCCCGTAGTGAAGGAAAACGTGAAATCGCCAGCAAGCGCGTTGCCTGCCATGTCGCGCGCACCCGTCGTGATGGTCGCGGTATAGAGAGTGCTGTTAGCGAGATTAGCGGAAGGCGTGAATGTCGCCGTCGGGCCGACCGTGGTTACGATACCCGAAACATTGGCCGTTCCCTGTTTTAATGTAAAAGTCGCCGTTGTGATCGATAACGGATCCATATCTTCGCTGAAGCTTATATTGATCTTTCTATTGACTAATATGTCAGTGCCCGCATTAACGGGCGATGTGAAGCTTACCGCGGGCGCCGTTACGTCCAGAGCGTCTCCTGAAGTGAAGCTCCATGAGTAATTTCCGGCTATCGGAACTCCGGCGGGGTTTTTAGCCTCCGTCGTGATCGTGGCGATATGCGTGGTGTTTATAGCCATATTGGCTGACGGAGTAAAAACCGCGAATTTGTCGACGCTTGCGACCGTTCCCGGCACGCTTTTTCCGCTGATGGATTCTTTAATTGTAAAAGATGCGCCGTTTATCGTCGCTGAATTCATAACCTCGCTGAAAACCGCGGTGATCTTTTTGTTGATGGCCACGCTTGTGACGCTATTTCCGGGAACGGTGAACGTCACTGAAGGCGGAGCCGCAATTATCGTGTTACTGTCTGATCCGCCTAAACATCCGGCGACCCAAAAGATGCTTAAGATCAAGGAAAATAAGAGATAAGTTTTACAAGAGGTGTTGAATGGTTTCATAATAATACTCCCTTTCTGCTCTTGGCAGTAGTTGTTTTTGCGTTAATTTACAAGCTTTTGCGAAGCGATGCGGCGCTATGAAACTCATGGAAACGCGACTTCCCCCGACCTATTAATGGCCAGGGCACCCGGTATTGCCGGTATTCTTCGTTTCATATTCCGGCAGAAAGCTGGATGCGGGAAATGCAAAAGATGAACTTTGTAATAATTGTCGATTTTTTTAATACGGCACCTCCCTTTCCGCGCCCGGCAGAAAAAATTTTCAAGAATAATTCTAATGCGGTCATTAGAACAGGTATATTTCCGGAAAAACTATGAGATCATTTTTTCCGCGAAATCCGAAAAATTAATGCGGTTATTTTTCACATAATCAAGGTAGTTATCGATCTTGCATATAAGCTCCGTTACTGCGAAAGGCTTGGAAATGAAACCGTTCATTCCGGCATTGTGACAGCCGGCTATCACTTTTTCCCGGATGTCTCCGGTCATCGCTATTATAGGGATTCTTATATTTGATCTTCTTATTATTCTCGTTATATCGATCCCGTTCATATCCGGCACGTTAAGATCCATGAGTATGATGTCGAAATTATTTGAAACCATAAGCCTGATCGCTTCATTTCCGCTGGTTGCGATGAGGTATTCGAATCTGCTCTCCATTTCGAGTATCCTGCTTATAAGATATGAATTGAGTATGTCGTCTTCAACTATGAGCACCCTGATTTTATTTTTCAAAAGGTTCTCCGTACTTTTTTCAGATTCAGGTTGAAATAAAATCTGCTTCCGACGCTAAGTTCGTTTTCAACCGATATTCCGTTTCCGCTTATAAGTTTGACTATGGCTTCGGAAAGAGGAAGAATGGTTTCCGAACCGCTTATCTTATTTGTCAATTTAATGGTTGAGCGGAAAAAAGGCTTGAATATCCGGTCCCATGCTATGACGGGCCCGCAGTCCGTTACGATTATTGAGATTTCCTCGCCGGCCAAATTTTCTGAAATGCTTTTATATTTAATGGTGATCTTTCCGTTCTCCGTGAATTTTGAAAAATTGCCGAGAAAATTAATTATGACCTGTTTTAATTTTCCGGTATCGCCGCTGTATTTTTTTTCGTTGAGTGAAGATGAAGCAAAAGTTATAAGATCGATACTATCGTCCGATCCCGGCTCAGATATGGCCAGCGCGTCGTTGATCCTGTTGGTGATCGCGAATTCGCGGCTTTCTAATTCCGCTGATCCCGGTTCTAATTTGAAAAGTTCAAGCACGCCGTTAACGGCGTCGAGAATATGTTCGCTGCATATCTGGACTTGAAAAAAACTTTTTTTCGGTTCATTATTCGATCTTTCTTCGTTTTCGGTACAGGCATTATGCTTTTCAAAAAAATCTTTCAATTCTCCGTTTGTGTTATAAAGCAGCGCTTTTGACCGGTTTATTATGCCATGAAATCTCATGAATTTCGAAACGTCGCCGTTTTCATACTGTTCGGCGGCCGGATCGACGCAGGTTATATAACTTTTTATGTCGCATTCCCACATGGCGTCCGGCATGCTGTCGCCAAATAATTTTTGCCTGTTTGGCTGATCAATATATTCTTTGCTTTTTAAAGTGCTTTCTTCATTGGGGGCAGGTTTTAAATAATTGACCACCGTTTGAGTTTTTTCGATTAAATTGTTCGGATAAAGATTTAACATGCCGATCACCCTTAATTGCCCTTTCCTGTTTTTAAACACTTTTTGTATCAGCTCTGATTTTTAAAAAAATAAAATGCCGATCACATGCATTTGCTTTTGCATAATGCATGCCGTGAAAGTGTAATAAAATTGAGTAGTTCAGTGAGGGCCCGTTCCGGGTGCGGATAAATCACATAAAAAGTAATGAAAAGAAATATAGAATTAATCAGTGATGCCGAATTTTTTCATAAGGCGCCAGAGCGTCACACGGCTTGTGTTAAGGGCTTTTGCGGTATTATTTTTATTATATTTTTGTTTTGTTAGAACTTTTATTAAATTTTCTTTGGTGATCCCGTTTATTTTACATATTGTTTCATCATCGGCGTTAACGGCTTTACGATTTGTTTCATCGTTATGTGTTTCGTCTTTACATATTGTTGCATGATCGGTATTGTTTTTGATCGCGCCATTTTCAGCGGGAATTACATTGCCTTGTAAAACCGCGGTTTTTGAAACGCTTGTATTATTGGCGCCGTCGATCAATTGATTATAGAAAGCGGCATATTCTTCAGGCAGGTCGGCGAGTTTTATTTTATCGTCCTTGCAAAGTATATATGCGTATTCAAGCATATTATATAATTCTCTCGCGTTGCCGGGGAAATCGTAACATCTTAAAATCGTGCGGACCTCGTCGGAAAACTTATTGATATTTTTGTTATCCTTGACGTTAAGCTTATTGATGAAGCTATTCGCGAGCAGTTCCAGATCTTCCCTGCGTTCGCGAAGCGGCGGTATATTGATATAGACCACCCGCAGCCGGTAATACAGGTCTTCTCTGAATTTACCTTCCGAAACAAGCATTTTGAGATTTTTATTGGTGGCCGCTATAAGCCTGAAGTTTACTTTAACGGTGCCGGTCGAACCGAGCGGCTCGAAGCATTTTTCCTCGATTACTCTTAATAATTTCACCTGCAGATGCAGCGGCATTTCGCCGATCTCATCCAGAAATATAGTTCCGTTATCGGCCGCTAAAAATTTTCCGGGTTTATCTTTTTTCGCGTCCGTGAAAGCGCCTTTCGTGTATCCGAAAAGCTCAGATTCAAGAAGTGTTTCTGGAAGAGCTCCGCAGTTTATGACGACGAAGGGGCCGTCGCGCCTAGCGGAAAGATTATGGGCAGTTCTGGCTATAAGGCTCTTGCCGGTCCCGGACGGGCCCTCGATCATGATGTTGCTGTCGCATTCGGAGATCGAAGGGAGTATCTCAAAGATAGACTGCATATATTCGCTTTTTCCTACGATGTCCCCGAGCGTATAATTTTTTGAGATCTCTTTTTTTACGAGCTCGAATTGTTTTTCAAGCTCTACTTTTTCAGTGATATCCGTTACCAGCGCTATTTTTCCCGTGGTGTTTCCTTCGCGGTCGGTCAGAAATGAGGTCGATACAGTTACATATACCATTTTCCCGTTTTTATGCTTGAACTGGCTTTCGTGCTGCCTGAGGCTTCCCTGAGTTATCTTCGAAAAAATTCCGTGCAGCGAGGATAGCGATTCTTCGTGTATGAATTCGCTGATATTTTTAGTTCCGATCTCACTGATGGTATAACCGATCATATCCGCCATCTGCTGGTTCAGATAGATCGTGTTTCCTTCGTTATTGACGACCCAGAACCCTTCGCTCGATATTTCGATCAGTTCGTGATATCGTTTTTCGCTCTCCTGAAGGGCGTTTTCAATATTGATCCTCTCGCTTATATCACTGATCAATATCAATAAAGCGGGTTTTTCAAGAAATTCCGTCAGACTCGCTTTTATTTCTACGGGAAAAATAGTTCCGTCTTTAGTTAAATAATGAGATTCATATACGGTCTTTCCTGATTTGACAAGATTTTTAAGATGATGGTCTATATCCTGACGATGATTCTCGGCATTGATATCTTTGAGGGTCATTTTTAATATTTCGTCTTTTTCGTATTTTAATTTCTGGCATGCGTATTCATTGACCTCGAGTATTTTTCCGGAAAGGTCGGTGATGATGATCGAGTCGTTGATGGACGCGAATATTTTCCTGAGTTTTATCTCGGCCTCGATTATTATGTTTTCCGCTTTTTTCCGCTCGGTTATATTTGAGAACAATCCCAGCATGCAGATAGGCCTGCCCGCCGCGTCCGATATCAGATTTACCGAGGCCTGTGCGTCGAATATTTCGCCGTCTTTACGCCGCGCGACAAGCTCTCCGCTCCAGCTTCCGTGATAGCGGATCGTCTCGATGAATTCTGAAGTTTTTTCGCCCTCGCTCCAGAAATCCGGGGCCGATTTTCCGCACACTTCAGCCGTACTGTTATATCCCCACATATCAAGAAACGCCGGATTCGCGTAATTGAGAAACCCTTTCAGATCGGAAATGGAAATAGCGTTCAAAGATGACTCTATCGCCAGATCCTTAACCCGGAGTTCGTTTTCGAGAAGTTTTTGAGCCGTGATGTCGTTTATCATGACACGGTAGACATGCGCGCCGTCTGTGTCCTTTGTGTTATTTATTTTCAGCCTTGCCCAGAATATCGCGCCGTCCTGTTTCATCATCCGGAGTTCGTAGTCCTGGGGATCGCCGGTATCGAGAAGTTTTTTATGATGGTGATAGTAGATCTTCTGATCTTCAGAGTGAATAAAACGCGTGATAGGCCGCTTTACAAGCGCGCTGCGGGCCATGTCCAAAAGGCTTGCCGCCGTGAGATTGGCTTCAAGGATCAGCCCTTTTTCCGAGAGCGTGCAGTAGCCCGCCGGCGCCATATCATAGAGATCGAAATAGCGTTCCCGTGCGGCGGTAATTTCCGCCTGAACCCTGCAAAGTTCCTCGTTCTGCATGTTCAGTTCGATCTGGTGCACACGCAGGTCATGGAGCGTCCGCCGGGTTTCTTCAGGTGACATGGACTTGAAATCCTCGAGCTCGATGTTTCTGGCGTCTTCCTCTGCGCGCCGTCGGAGTTCTTCCGTTCTGTTATCCTTGCTAGCCATTGGTAAATTACCTCCGGATATTAATGTCTTCGTCCGATGATGTCGATGTTCATGCCGAACCACTTCACGATGCGGCCGTTCGCGTCGCGTAAAGCCGTGGCGCGCGTTTCGAACCAGCGATAGTCGCCGCTGTGATGGAGAATGCGGAATTCCGTTTCAAAATGTTCCCCGGTCGCTATCACCTTGTTCCACGCCGTCATAAGCGCGCTCCGGTCATCCGGATGGACGTATTCGAGCCATCCGAAACCAACCAGCTTCGTTTCCGGAGCTCCGCTGAATTCGATCCATTTCGGGCTGAGATAATCGTAGAGCCCGTCGGGCCGGCATGTCCATACAAGCTGGGGCAGGCATTCCGCCATTTGCCGGAAGCCGGACTCGCTTGCCATGAGGGCCGTCTGCGCTTTCTTCGTCTCGGCGATATCGACAAAGGTGAGCACCGTTCCCTCGATCGAATTTTCCTGTGTGCGGTATGGCAGAATGCGCATCATGTACCATACGCCAGCCCGCGTCTGCACTTCGATCTCTTTTGGAATAAGGCTGTCCTGAACTGCCTGCATGTCCGCCACAAGGTTGTCGTATCCTGACAGATTGGAGACTATATGTCCCACGGGCCTTCCGATATCTCCCGGGATGAGGTTGATGATGCGGGTGACGGTTGGCGTGAACCGCAGGATGCGCATTTGAAAATCAACGAAAACGGTTCCGATCCCGGTGCCCGCCAGGAGATTATTCATGTCATTATTTACCCGCGTCAGTTCCGATACCTTGGCCTGAAGTTCCGCGTTGACCGTGAGCAGTTCCTCGTTGAGCGACTGAAGCTCTTCTTTGGATGTTTCCAGTTCCTCATTGGTGGACTGAAATTCTTCATTGATGGACTGCATCTCTTCATTCGAGGATCTGAGTTCTTCGTTGAGCGTCTGAAGGTGCTCTTCCTTTACCTGCAGTTCCTGTCTGAGCGTCGCGATATCCGCGTCCGTGTATAGTTCCGTAAGGGATTTAGTTATTTTCGAAGTTTTAACGGCATGCGTGACCGATGCGTGCGTTGCCTGTCCGGGTTCGAAATGCGCTGACTGTTCCAGTATCACAAGATACAGCGGCATTGTGGCAATGCCGGCCGCTACTGGGCAGACGGTCAGATTGACCATGGTGAAATCGCCGTTGGTTTTAACGCGCAGGCCGTTCGAACGCACGGGCTCCATGCCGGTCGCGGCTTTTTGCATCGCTTTGTTGAGTTCGCGCTGCAATCCTTCACGGGCCATCTTGAAGATGTTGTTGACGCCCGACTCGCCCTGCGACGGCTCGAAATACATTCCGGTTCGTCCGTGGAGATAGAGTATGTCGCCCCGGGCGTTGACGAGCGCTCCGGCCGGAACGGCATGTTTCAAGAGCGTCTGTTCGGTCAGTTCGCGCAGCAGAAGCTTTCTGGGGCCGGCCATCTTTACGGCCGCGGGCATCATCGTGTCCGCGGTATTCAACGGTTGAAGAAGTTTGTCGAGCGTCGTGCTCTGCGTGCTGTGAAAAGCTTCTTTTTTTCGATATATTTTTAATTTGTGGTCCAGCGAAGAAAAAAGATCGATGAAATCGCCGACGGTCTCGGCGATGCCGAGAAACAGAAAACCTTCCGGTAACAAAGCTTTATGAAAGAGTGGAATGAGTTTTTTCTGCAGTTCTCCATCCATATAGATCATTAGATTCCGGCAGCTGATAAGGTCGAGTTTGGAAAACGGCGGGTCTTTGATAAGATTCTGTTCGGAAAAAATCAGCATGTCGCGGATATTTTTATGGATCCTGAATGAAACGCCGTCAGGCTCGGGCAGAAAAAAGCGTTTCATCCGGTCCGGCGATACGTCCGCGCAGGCGAAGGCCGGATATATGCCGATACGGGCCGCGGCGATCGCCCGGCTGTCAATATCGGTGGCAAAGACCTGGATCTTATAGTTCTGTTTGGATCCTTCCAGGCGTTCCTGCAGAAGGATGGCGAGAGAATATGCTTCCTCGCCGGTGGAACATCCCGGCGACCAGACGCGGATCGTGGAACCTGACGGTTTGCTATTGAAAAGTTTTGGAATTACTTGTTCTTCAAGCATTTTGAAAGCCTCGGCGTCGCGGAAAAAATTGGTCACGCCTATCAATAGGTCGCGAAACAGCGCTTCGACCTCCGCCGGCGTCTGCTGCAGAAATCTGACGTAGGCGTCCATCGTTTCGATCTGGTGAACTGCCATGCGTCTTTTAATGCGCCGCTGAACGGTGCTCGATTTGTACTGGGAAAAATCGTGATTGGTGCAGGCGCGTAAAAGCATCATGATCTTATTGAACGCGTTCTCGGTTCCGGCCCGCGTTACGGATATGGTTTTTTTAGATTTATCCATGGCGTAGGCCATATAGGCGATGAGCCGGGCGGGCATCTCGGCCGGCGGAAGCTCGTAGTCGACAAGGCCCGTGGCTATGGCGCTGCGGGGCATGCCGTCGTATTCCGTCGATTCGGGGCTCTGAGCGATGACCATGCCGCCCTCGGCCTTGATGGCGCGCAAGCCCTGAGTGCCGTCGCAGCCGGTGCCTGAAAGCACTATACAGATGGCCCGTTCATGCTGGTCCTGCGCAAGCGATCTCAGGAAATAATCGATGGTCAGTCTCGGGCCGCGCGGCGAAGCGGATTCTACCAGCTGCAGCGCGCCGTTAAAAAAGGCCATGTCGCGGTTTGGCGGAATGATATAGACGCAGTTTGGGCGAACCTCCATTCCGTCTTTGACCTCGAAGACCTTCATATGTGTGTATCGCTGAATAAGTTCGGTGAGAATACTCTTGTGATCAGGCGCCAGATGCTGCACAAGAACGAATGCCATACCCGGATCGGCGCCGGCGGGCATGCCTTTAAAAAAGGCCTCGAACGCCGCCAGTCCTCCGGCCGACGCGCCAATGCCGACTATCGGAAAATCCGCCGGGATATTGCCGGTTGTTTGTGGGATCGCGACTGTTTTTTTTGTGATATTCTTCTTTCCGGAAGCCTCGGGAGCGCAAGGCACGATCTCAGCCTTCGCTTTTATTTTTTTTCCTGGTATCATACTGGCCTCCAGTGCCGATCAAATTATTAATGATCCTTAGAAGAGAATGATACAGAATAAAGCGCATAAAGTCAAGATATGAAATAGTAAAAGAAATAGTAAAAGAAATAGTAAAAGCGGAGGCTATGGATCCATAACCTCCGCTTTTACAGATATTTTCTCCGTTTTCTACTGGAGCGAGTTCATGATGTTTTGCAAATTGAATGGGTCCGCCGATCCGGCTGCGCCTGAGCTTCCTTTTAACATTCCTGTCAGCATCTGCGTGAGTTCCATGGCTTCCTGGTCGCTCATGGGTTTCGCCGTGCCGGGAGCTTTCGCGTGCTCGTTGACCGAACTGAGGCTGATGGTGTCGTGAGCCGTCTGAAGTGATGTCTGCGAAGCTGCATTGTTTGCGTCCGTCTGTTTTGTGGCGTCCGCCTTCGCGCGCGCGTTGATCTCTTCCGTAACGCTTCTGAACTGGACATTCATTCCGCCTGATAAACCGTCGATCGATATGCTCATAAATTCCTCCTGGAAAGTTCTTAAATTTATATTTTATGTATATTTTCTATTTCAGGGCCGTCCGGGTTTCGTCCCGTTCGGTTTTTTTATTCCCTCAATATACCTATCGGCTTTATTTTTGAGGAACTTATAGAAAAGATCGCGGCGTTATATAAATCGCCGCGATCTGAATTGAATATTTCAATCATTGATATTAATAGAGTATTTTTAAAATTCATCATTAAAAGCTCATTTTTTAAGTACGACCGCTATATCATTTTTAATTGTCCGCAGCGTTTTGTATATTTTTAGCAGTTCGCGATGTCGGCCGGATCCCGTGAATTTCTCCGAAAATCTTCTTCCGGCGTTCGAAACGCTCATTCCGACATCCCAGTCTTCTATGATATCGAGCGCCGTCCGGCCTTTATCATTTTTCGCGGTTATATCGCAACCGTTTGCTTTAAGGGTTTTTACGAAGGATGCGAATGTTTCGACCTCGAAAGTGCCGTCAAGAAGAACTTTCCCGGCCATATTATTCTTCATTTCGGAAACCGCTTCGTGAAGCGTAACGGCGGTCTTTTTCGACCGTTTCAGTATCATTTCCGCTATGGCGTAATTCTGGCGCGTTATGGCGAACTCCAGCGGGTCTGGTATCTTCGGGTTGTTATATTCGAGTTTAGCTCCCTTTGTGATGAGAAATTCGGCGATGCCCGGAAGATTTGCGGCTATCGCCCTGTTCAAAGGAGTTCTTTCAGGATATTCTCCAAAAAAGTATTCGTCGATAGGCGTGTCCGGGCCTATGCCGCTTTCGAAGATCATTTTCAGCAGCCGCTCATTCCCGAGCGTGAACGCTTTGATCAGAAGCGAATCCAGCTCCCTTTTTTCCCTGCATGACAGGACCGCGTTCGCGCCGCGGAGTATATCAATTATTTCGAATATTTTATCGATGACCTTATTTCGGTCGGCGTATCCGATCATTTCCCGGTTTTTATTTTCGAGCACGGTAAGCGCCATGTTCACGGCATAATACATAGGCGTTCCGTCGCGCTCCGACATTACGTTCACGCCGGCGCCCCGTTCGATGAATTTTTTCAGAAGGTCCGCGTTCATGGTCATGACCATATAATTTATGAGCGTGAACTCGTACCATTTATTTCTCCCGTCAGCGTAAAACACGACGCTGTTTATCGCGTCGGGATATCTGGCCAGTATCTTTTCTATCAGATAATCCTGGCGCGACGACGATAAAAGATAACCTGCAAAGTCTGGAAAATATTTTGAATTTAAGTCGAGCTCGGCGCTTCTTGAGAAAAGTTCGTCGAAAACCTCGAAACTTCTCACTTCCATCGCTATGTCCAGAGGCGTGCGGCCGTCAGCGTTCTTAGCGTTTATATCCGCGCCGAGGTCGGCGAGCCATCCTGAGATATCGGCCCTTTTTAAGATCGCCGCTCTGTGGAGTTCGGGCTGAAGCGAGAAACAGACGCCGAATTTTATATCCATGCCCCTGCCGGATGCGAATTTAGCCCTGGCCGTGGCTTTTTTGAATTTTTCGATCTCGTCCGCAGCCTTTTTTTTCGAAACGTCAAGCGGCGATACGCCGTTTTTGTCGCCGATCCTCGCATCGGCCCCGTTCGCTTTCAATAAGTTGACCATTTCCCTGTTATTAAGATCTTCCGCTATGTATAAGGGCGTGCGGCCGTCGCGGTTGCGTGTGTTGATATCCGCTCCAATTGCGATGAGTTCTTTCATGGCCGCGATGTTTTTTCTCGCCGCCGCGATATGGACGGGACGATCGCCATAGATATTTTCTTTTTCAAATTTCGCTCCGCTGGCTGTCAGCAGTTTTACCGTTTTTCCATCAGCGCCGCCGGCAGCCGTCATCAGAGGAGTTTCGCGGCATTTGTTCGCGGCTTCAATATCGGCTCCTCTTTTAATGAGAAACGCGGCGGTTCCGGTTCGCGAATTTGCCGCCGCGATATGAAGCGCCGTGTTGCCTGAAGTATCGCGGCCGTCTATGTCCGCTCCCTTTTCAAGGACCGCTTCCGCGAACTCCGCCTCTCCGGCCTGGCAGAAAGCGATAAATATAGCGCTTACTTCGGCCGTGCCGCAGGCTTTTATGGCTTCAGGAAAATTTTTGATCAGATATCCCGCCGTTTTATATTTATTGAAACTTATCGCCTTTAAAAGCGCTGTCTGATCTGATCTATTCCTTACGCCGAAGTTTGCGCCGGATCGGGCCAGGATATCCACCGTCGCGGTCGTTCCGTCCGCCATAGCGTTAAAAAAAGGCGTTTCTCCGTAACTATTCGCCGCGTTGACGCTCGCCCGGTTTGCGACCAATAATTTTATCGTTTCATCCATGTCGCTTCGGGAAGCGGCGATATGAAGCGGCGTCGCGCCCGACGAGACCGCGGCGCTAACGCTCGCTCCGGCGTCTATTATGATTTTAGCCGCCTTCTGGTTGCCGTACTCGATGGCGGATATAAGAAGCGTCAGGCTTCCTCCGCGATATCTGGCGTCAAGGTCCGCTCCGTTCGCGGCAAAGGCTTTCAGTAAATTGTTTTTGGAAGATGACAGCGCCATAAATACCGGCGTTTCTCCGGATCTATTCCTCGCGTTGATATCGAGTCCGGCGTTTTTAAAAATGCCGACGCCTTCGGCCTCGTCCGGAAAATATTCGGACATGTGAAGTATGGTGTTGTCGTTGGTGTCTTTTTTAAAAACATCCGCGCCGTGTTTGATCAGAGCCCTTACCACCGCGTACCGCTTCATTGAAAGCGCTTTCAGGATATCGTTATCGCCGTAGAATTTATCGTCGCATATTTTCGCTCCGCTTTCAAGGAGCGTCTCGATAATTTCGGTCCCGATATGGGGCGAAATGATGCATTCGTGTAAAAGTCCTTTATTCAGAGATGTTTCTACCGAATCGTAAATGACGCCTTTTTCGATCAGCAGTTTCATCATTTTGGCGTCGGCCCTATCGGCCGCTATTTTAAGCGGATGGCTGCCATAGCATGCTTTATTGGCGTCGGCTCCGTTATTTAAAAGCAGCTCGGCCATTTTAAAATTCTTGTTGCCGACCGCCGCGCCGAGCGGCGTGTTTCCATTGGCCGTCGCCTGGTTGACGCCAGCGCCTTTTTTTATGAGAAGTTCCGCTATCTGGTATCTGTTGCACATAACGGCCATCTGAAGCGGGGAGTTTTCGCTTCCGATAACAAGGTCGATATCTTTAATTTTATCTATTATCTCAATTATCTCGCTTTCATCGCCGGTCGCCATTTTATAATCGAGTTCGTTATATTCCCGCGCTTTTATTCCCGCGCGTCCGTACCGGCCGGCAGGATTTTCAGGCCCGTAAAGGACGCTCATATCGTTCAAATCGTTCATTGACATAATTAATAACGCGATCGCGGCAATCCTTAAATATGTTCTCATTCTACATCACCCGCGATCATATCTATCAGTTTTTCTTTATATTCCAGGAGTTTTTTACCGTCAACGCCGTTCGTTCGAGAGGCGTTCCATTCAAATACCCGTTCGAACAGCCCGGAGCCGTCCGCGTCGCGGATCTCGCTTTTTGCGTCGGCCCCGAGTTCCTTTAAAACGGCGATGGTTTTAAGAAGTTCTTCGAACCGTTTATCCGATATGGCCGGGGTTTTGTAATGAACGGGCGATCCGTGTAAAAATCCCGTTACAGCGTAAGTTATCGTCCGCGCGTTCTTTACGTCCGCGCCATTTTTCGCGAGCCGCCGGATCAGCTCCGTGTCCAGGTTCTCCGCGGCTTTTTCAATGAGCCTGATGTTATGGCGCGTAACGTTCATGTCGGCCCCGTGATCTATCATCGCCATGGCCACGGAGGTTCCGCGGCGTTCTTCGACCGCCTTGAATAGATGCGTGTTCGAATACTGATCCGCGAAGTTGAGATCGTATTTTTTGCCCGCCAGAAGTTCTATCAGTTCGACGCACTGGCTGTCGCTGTACTCGCGCCCGGCCAGAATTTTATCGAGAAATTTGGCGCAATCACGGTTATTCATATCGCCGGTTTCCGATCTTTTCGCGAGCAGCATGAATGCGTCATAATCCGAGTACAAAAAATCTTTGTTTACGCCCGCGTCGATCGCTTCGATCTCCGCGCCTTTTTCGACGGCTTCATTCAAAAGGTCGCGCCATCCGTTCCCGCACATCCGGGATATCGTCTCCGCCCTGAGCTTCGGCGTGAAATTCAAAAGCAGGTATTCCGCCAGCTTTCTTTTTTTCAAAAGCACGGCCGCTTCAAAAGCCAGGCCGTCCATGTTTTTTTTAAGGACCGGATCGTCTTCGCGCTCTATCAGGGCTTCTGCGGCGCCAGGCATTCCGAGCCACACCGCTTTTTGAACTGCCGGAAGCGCGAGAAATTTCGGCGTATACGAGGACGGCCCGGGATCCCTGTCGCACCCGCAGGCTATGCGGCACATCTGGCCGAATCCTTCGCCGGCTTTTTCCGAGATCCTGTAAAGTTCGTTCTTGTCGGTCGTATTGACCGCTTTCTCGAAAGCCTCGACGGCGTCATTATGCCGCTTCGCCCGGATGCCGGCGGCCGTCATTCCTGACGCGTCTTTCGCCCCTATATCGGCCCCGTTCTTTCTCAGGTAGTCGGAAACGGCTATGGCCCCGTTCTTTTCAGCGGCAAGAAGCGCCGTTACGCATTCCGGGCCGGCCGATCCGGCGTTAATATCGAAACCAAGCGCCCTCAATTTTTTCAGCGCGTATAAGTTATCCGACATCGCTGCGAACTGAAGCAGGTCGAGCCCGTCAGGCGTCCGAACCGCCGTGGATGCCTTGTTTTTCAGAAGCATTTCAAAGATATCGTTACGCTGAGTTTTTATCGCTTGATGTATCGCCGCGAGTCCGTTCTGCGAACCCAAATCCGGATCGGCCCCTTTTTTTATAAGAAATTCAGCCATCCCGATAAAGCCTTTTGACGCCGCTATGTGAAGAGGCGTTTCGCCCGCCTTGTTGCTGACGTTCACTTCCGCGCTCATCTCGATAAGTTTTTCAGCGCTGTTTAAATTGTTTTCAGCCGCCGCCTTAAACAGAGCCGTTTCATCATGCCCGTCGCGTTCGTTGGCGTTTCCGCCGTGCTTTATTATAGCCTCGATCAGTTCGTCACACCCGCGTTCCACCGCCAGATGTAATATTTTCCGGCTTTTCATGACTTTTTCAGGGCTCGCGCCTTTTTCAAGCAGATACATGGCGATCCCGGTATTATTTTGATATATGGCGGTGTATAATATCGGATCGTTGTTATCCCGGTTGACGGCGTTCATGTCGGCTCCGCTTTCGACAAGAAGTTTGGTCATCTCGAGCATTCCCTGCGCCGCAGTCCAGTGAAGGGCTGGCGATCCGCCGCGGTCGGCGCAATTAACGTCCGCCCCATTTTCTATGAGCGTTTTCACGTCCCCGATCTTTCCCGATCTGACCGTTTCGACGAACAGATTTCCGTCGATCTTTCCGTCCGGAGTTTTTCCAGCCGGCGGTTTTCCAAGATACGCTTCTTTTTCCGCGCCGGCTTCCGCCGCGCTCTTCTTACCCGGAGATTTTCTCAGGAATTCGTTGAATTCGATCCTGTTTTTTCTCAGGGCGTGATCCGCCGCCGATATGCCTTTTTCGCTCCAGTCCACATCGCTGAATTTATCCGGAAGTAATTCCACCGCTTTCGTGTTACCGCCGGTTATCGCCGAAAACATCAGGTTCTGACCGCACTTTTTCAATTCGGCCGCGTCGAGGCCGTTCTTGACGATCAAATACAGAAGGTCCAGATTTTCAGGCAGAGTTAAGTAATCGCATAATTCGATCTCCGCCGTTCGAGTATAGCGCACGCGAAAATCGTGCGAAAGTCGTGCGTCCGGGCCCGGCGGTTTGAAAAGCGCCACTTCGCGCGAGGCGAGAATGAGAGCCGTTTCTTTTTTATTGTTTCTGATCGCGGCCATAAGGGGCGTCGTTCCATATTTGTCCGTCTCGTATGTTATTCCGCCGATGCCGCTTTCTAAAAGGCATGCCACCGCTTTATCGTCGAATTCGTTGATCATGCGGTGTATCTGCGGGTCCTTGTTGTAATTGTCTTCGATACGGATGGAACTCATTTTTTTCGCGATCATTTTTATTATTTTGACGTTGCCTTTTAACAGCGCTTTTTCGATCGGCTTCAAGCCGCTTTTTTCCGCTCGCTCAACATCCGCGCCATGTTTTAGAAGCAGCTCAACCATTTCCGCGCTGTTTTTTTCCACGGCGTAATAAAGCGGCGTCCGGCCCGAATAATAAACATCGACCTTTGCGCCTTTATCGAGAAGCATTTTGAAAATTTCGATCTTTTCCGACATTATGCTTTGAATAAGCGGCGCGATGATATTATTGTTATCGCCCGTGTTTATGTCCACGCCGATAGAGGTCAATATCTCTATGTTTTCAGTATCGCCGGAGTTTACGGCGAGCGTGAGGAATTTTTTTTTATAATCTCCGAGGCGTAAAGGGTCTTTTATTAGTTTTAAGATCTTTTTGAACAGCGCCCCGTCTTTTTTTGCCAGAGCTTTTTCCGCGAGTTGAACTAAAAACGGCGCGCCTTCGACCTTCTCCCTGTATAATTCGACGGCGTGGTCGAAAGATGCCATCTCGTTTGAATCAATAAGCGAATCGAGAAGCTGATAAAGCCTTTCGTGGTCGAGCGCTGGACGCGACAGCAGAATTTGAAAATCCGAGACGGGCCCTTCTGCGGATATCGCGGCCGGCGCAAATGATAGAACCGCGAAAAATAAAACCGGCAATAAAATAGCGGTCATCTGTTTCATTTGATCATCTTCTTTCTTTATCTTAATGCGCGCGGGCCATATCGGATCGGAATGTTTGCCAAAAATTGAAGTGAGAATTACGGCTCCAGGATAGTTTTTTCAATACATTTT
Source organism: uncultured bacterium (assembly GCA_964551445.1). Classification (GTDB taxonomy): domain Bacteria; phylum Muiribacteriota; class UBA9980; order UBA9980; family UBA9980; genus DAOPXV01. The sequence goes on from CAZKCG010000008.1 coordinate 39,293, forward strand.
TAACGGCGGAAGGTTGTTTCGATCGTTTACTAAAAATTAAAATCGCGTACGGCTATTCGGCTTCGCCTTCAAGATATCCGTTCATTCGTTCGCGCCTTTGTCCGGACAGCTCCATCGCCTCTGAAAGTTCCTTGAAACAGGCTTTTTTTCCAAGCACTTTCATGATCTTTTCGACCGCCGGATATATTTCGCGCGGCTTGTAAAAACCCGTCAGATATTCATGCGCGATCAGATGATAAACCCCGTCCATGCCGCATTTATATCTTATATATGAGAGGAATCCAGCGTCTATTATGAATTCGCCGTTCTTCTGTTTTAAGTATCTTATGTTCTCGGCCGGCTTTGCGAGACGGACATTCATTTCAGCAGCGGTTTTATTCAAGCTTATCGCGGCCGCTTTTTTAATTTCGGAAAATATAGTTGCAACGCCTTCTTTCGTGAACGGGCCTATCTTCAAAGCTTCCGCCGCTATTCTTTCATCCGGCGCCGTCCACCATTGATATTGTTTGAGATAACTTTCGTACAATCCGCTTTTATTTTTCTGAAGTTCCCTTAATTTTTCCCGCAGCGCGCGCGATTTTTTAAGCCCGGCGCATCCGATAAGGTTCAGAAGCCTTTCACCCCGGACACTTTCGCAAATTCTCATGATCGCGTAATTATCGTTTTCGGCCGCGGCTTTTTTTATGGCCGGGTATTCGGGCGCGCGGCATTCCCTTAAAAAATAAGTTATGTAATCGAGGTTTTCGCAAGTTTCAATGCCTTTAAGATCGATCGCGCTTATTATAAAACTTTCGGCCGGAAGTCCGGCTACTGATCTGACGCCTTCTTTATCAAGCGCTTTGAGTATATTTTTTCTAAGCGTGTCAGGCACGATAAGACATTCCGCGAATTTTTCGACGCTTAAAATATCCTCGACCTTCACCTCATTGTTATATTCATCATAAAGCGCCGAAGAAAGACTTTTTTTATAACACAACCCCTCGCGGGCGAAGAGATCGTTCAGTTTTTTAATGTAGGAAAGACGGCCTTTGAAAGTTCCGAGCCCGTTCTCATTCAAGAACGAATCGATGGCTAAGCGCAGATCGCGCCCGAGTTCGCGCGATTCGTCGTCAACGGCCGAGTACCAGGCCTCCGAAAGCGGGTCTCGCTCTTTTATACGCGATTTGAAATAAAAAGAGTCGCGGTCTAAAAGCTCCGTGCTTTCAATGAAGACCGGAGCAGGGGAAAATATCATAAGCGGCGAATTGCGGTCCTTATAAGTTATTCCGGGGCCGTAAGAGAGAAAGACGCGCGTTTCGTTGCCTATATCGAGATGATAGGACGCCACCGGCTTTCCGAGAGATGAAACGGCCCGCGCGCGAAGGGAGGCGAGATAACCGTTCTTTAAAAGATTGACGAGCGTCGCCGCGGCGTCTTCAGGCGCGATTGCGGCCGTCGTTTTTCTCGGCATTATGAATGTCGAAAGATAAAGGCTTTTAAGGTCTTTAAACCCGTTAAAGCCGGAAAGCCCGGCGGTGCCCTCGGCCCCATTCCGGATATCGCGAACATCCCGGCCGTTCGTGTAAACTTCGTTCAAAAATTTCTGAGGCCGCGCGGTCTCGTTTATATAAAGGTCTTTGAATATATTTTTTTCGACCGATATTCCGATGCCAATGTCGTTTAACTTTTCAAGAAGCCCGAAGAAGGCCGTCTGAAAATTCCGCCCGCTTCCGCGAACTATATACGCATATATCGAACATCTGTCATTATAAGGGTTTTCAATGTTATCTTCGACTAAATATACCGCCGCGCCATCCGCGAATTTCTTCAGATAAGCGTGCGGGATCGTGAACGCGGTACCGGCGGGCTGCAGCGCGCCTTTTTCTCCGCGCCTGAAATATTTCATCTCAAGCGGCGTTTTTTCGAAACCGCGTATATCGATCTTTTGGAATATTTCTTTTTTTACCGGAACACATATCTCTACCGTCGAATGATCAGGCGGAAATGTTTTTAAAACGATCGCTCCGCCTTTTATGACATCGTTTTCTTCAAAGCCTCGCGAGGACGCGAAGAGCGGAAATCCGGCTCCTCCGCTTTCGCGGACCTTGTCGAGAAGGCCGTCGCCGATACTTTGTTCCGCCGGTCTTAACGGCGCGGTCCCGTTTGAATACGAGCGTAATATATATTGCTTTAAAAGCGGCGAACTGAAATTTTCCAGAAGTTTTTCAACGCGCCCGCCGGTCAGCGAGGTGAATTCGGCCGCCGCGGGATATTTTGTATCGTTTCCGTGAACTGTTGTCCCGTTCTTTTCATTAGCGCTGCCGGAAGGATAATTCGCTCCCGCACATGTTTCAAGGGTTCCGGTTAAAAGATCAATTGCGCCGGCCCGTTTTCCGGCTAAAAGATCATCCATTTCGGTGCGTGTCCCGGCATTTGATTCTCGCGCGTCCGCCGGAAGCTGATTCAAGAACAAACAAGCGCAGACAGCTATTATCAGAGCAGTTATTTTATTCATGCATCTTTCGTATCTCATCCGTTCTGCCGCATTTTTATACGCCGCCCCGCATTTATTTCGCATCTATCTGAACGTCCTCTATCTCGAAATATGATAATATCGCGTCGATGATCCTCATCTGTGAATTTAAGAGAACCGGCGAATCGGCCTTGTAGTTTTCAAGCGTTACGCCGGTTCCCGGCGCATCGGTCGCGATGAACATCGCTGAAACTTCGCCGAGCATATAATATTTTTTGAATAAATGAAACGATTCCGCGTCGATGGACGACACACGGTTCTTTTTTAAATGATCTATCACGCCTGATGTCTCGATGAGAACTGACGGTACTGAACAATGAAGTTCTGATAATTTCGCGCCGCCCGGTATAGCCGCGGCGTTTTTAAATTTTTCGTACAGAGCGTTTCCGCCAAAAGTTTTCGACAGTTTGAAATATTCAGAAAATCTTATAAACTTTTCCGGCACGATGATATCGCCCGCGCGGTATTCATTTGCGAGCGACCCGCACGAACCTATGAACATTATCTTTTCAGCGCCGCCGGTATGAAGCGCACGGGCGAGCTGAAGCGCCATTTCGCCGTAAGGGTGGCGCGTGCAGAGCACCTCTTTTTTTACGCCGTTTTTGAGCGTGAACGAGAATTTTCTCATATCAAACGGCGTGTCGAGATATTTTCCCGCTCTGATATTTTTAGAAGGCGCGCCGGCCGCGTTCTTAAATTCGTTCGCTTCAAAGATATCACGGATAGGATCCAGCGTGTTTCGTGATGTTTCGAGTCCCGCGATAAAACTTTCGACCTCCGAAAGATAAAAATAATATTTCGAGCTTTTAAAAAACGCGTCGGCGCCGTATGTGAGGATGACGCCTATGAAAGATTCCATGCGGTATTTCGCGAGCGCGTATTTTCCGTCGTTGAATCCGTATCTTAAAATATACGCCGATTTGAGGGTTTCCATGAATTTCTCGCGGTTTCGGGCGTCGCCAAAATACGCCTTTAATTTTTCAGCTTTTAAAAAAGCTATCTTTCTAAGCGTGATATCGCGCACGATCGAGCGCCTGTAGCCGATAATGGCCGCGTCGAATTTTCCCGCTTTTTTAACGCTCTGGTAGAAAGCGCGGTTGTAATATTCGAAATTCTTTTTCAGATAAATTTCCATTCTTTGAAAAGGTATGCCGCTGAAGTGATATATCAGGGCTTTCTGAATGGCCAGGTCGCGCCCATAGTTTCTGAAATCGATGACCACATCGCCGGTTTCGGTCTGAAAATAGGAGGTTTTATTTCCATCGGCGAATTTATCGTTCGTTTCGATCAGTTTTACGCCGAGTTCTTTGAAAAATGAGACGCAATAGCTTTTTTCGCCTTCGAAGACCATTATTTTCGATATCGTTTTATTTCTTATTTTTTCAAGCAATTCTATCGGCACACGCTCCGTTGCATATTTTCCGGCGTCGTTCATCGAATGCGGTTCCCGCGCGAGGTCGAGTTTCGATAAAAAGTCGAATTTTTCATATTTATCAAAACCCGTTTGAGCGGCGAATCCTGAATTTGCAAAAAGCGTCAAAAGAAGCGAAAGCAGTACCAAAAAATAAGAATTTTTTTTCATGGAGCCTCCTTGTGAGATCTATAAAGTTGTTACAAAACATCCCTTGCCAGGCCTTTGTTCGCGGCTGTCCAAAAATGGCCAGATATGACGCGCGGCCCAGGACGGTAAAAACACCGCCGCTTCTTTTAATATACTATAAATTTCGATATTTATCAAACTGTTTTGAAGCGGTATATAAATCATATGTTTTATGAATAACAAAAGAAATTTTTCGGGATATGTCGGAGGCGGCGTAGGTCGCGCTTCCGACATCTTGTCTCGCGCGACATTGGAGCATCCGTGCGCGACCCGCAGGAAGCGGGAAGTGCCGCTGAAGCCCGGATGGCGAAAAGCGGCCTGCAACCACCGGTAGGCGAGAGCCGCCGAGACAGAAGCGGCGCAAATTTGAGGATATTTAATTGTATTGCGCGACCCACAGGAGGTGGGAAGTGCCGCTGAAGCTGGACGACGGGCCTGAGGCCCAAGTGCCGCGATGCCATGGATGGCAATGAGCGGCGGGCGGGAAGCGGCGTCCCTAAAAAAATTAGTTATTATTTTACTTGAAATATAAAAAAAAGACGGAGAAAATTAATTCTCCGCCTTTTTATAACCACAAAGTTTAGAGCAAAATTACTTGAGTTCTACTTTGCCGCCAGCTGCTTCGATCTTAGCTTTCATATCTTCAGCGTCTTTCTTGGGAACGCCTTCTTTTATAGCCTTGGGAGCTGCGTCAACGAGGTCTTTTGCGTCTTTAAGGCCGAGAGCTGTGAGCTCGCGAACAACTTTAATGACGTTGATCTTGTTTGCGCCGGCGTCTTTAAGGACTACGTCGAATTCTGTTTTTTCAGCTGCTGCTGCAACGGGAGCTGCGGCTACGGCTACGGGAGCTGCTGCGGATACTCCCCATTTTTCTTCGAGGGCTTTTACGAGTTCGTTGATTTCGAGTACAGTCTTTTTCTCTAAGGCAAGGATCAATTCTTCGTTTGTCATTTTAAAATATTCCTCCTGATAAATTTTGGTTTTATTTTACTGGTTTTCTACTATGATCTTAAGCTTCGGTAACGGGGGCTGCGCCCTCTTCAAGTTTTTTAGCGCGCTGAGCGAGAACCTGGACGAAACCTCTTGAACCTGCTGACAATACTGTAACAAGGCCGCGGGCGGGAGCCTGCAGACATGAGAGTAACATCGAGCGTAATACGTTCATCGAAGGTATGTCCTTCATCACGTTGAGCTGTTCGCTTGTGTAAACCTGGCCGTCGATAACGCCGGTCTTGATGGGCATTTTTTTGATCTTTGTGAACTCGTAAAGCGCTTTTAAGGACGCCATAGGATCACCGTATGATATAGCGATAGCTGTCGTTTCGGTCATCTGTTCTTTTATGGAAGCGAACGGGAATCCTGAAATGGCTATAGCAGCGAGCCTGTTTTTGAATACGCGGTATTCGGCTTTCTCTGCGCGCAGTTTGCGGCGGAGAATTGAGAGGTCCTTGACGGTGATGCCTTTGAAATCGGTTAAAACGATCCCGGTGGCTTTTTCAAATTTTGCCTTGATCTCTGCAACTTTTTGCTCTTTTTGTGGTGTTGGCATTAAATTAGTACACCTCCTTTTAAGTGACGATAATTTTTAAAATTAAGTTTCCGTGATATAAAGCGAGGCCCTGATAAGTTATGGATCGCTCCGAAACGGAATCAGGACCTCTGGCCGCAAAAATAGTGCTACTTATGCGGTTACATATTTCAGAATTTAAAATTCCAAGCTATGTTATATTCCTGTTTCGGCTGGCCGGGACTTCAAAAACCGCCCGATTAAACGCCTTGAAAAAGCGTGCCTGCTGTCTTTAACAGCTATTAAGTTTTAATCGTTTTCTATTTATTATACAAGTACCGATGCAAGGTTTACGTGAACGCCGGGGCCCATCGTGGTTGAAACGCATATCGATTTGATATATACGCCCTTGGCGCCTGTCGGTTTGGCTCTTACAACCGCGTCGTAGAAAGCTTTGAAGTTTTCGTTGAGCTGTTTTTCGGTGAATGAGCATTTTCCGATAGGAGCGTGGATGTTAGCGGCTTTTTCAGTTCTGAATTCGATCTTGCCGGCTTTTAATTCTTTTACGGCTTTCGAGATTTCGAACGTTACCGTTCCCGTTTTCGGGTTCGGCATTAAACCGCGTGGACCGAGAACTTTACCGAGCTGGCCGACGACTTTCATCATATCGGGTGTAGCTACGACTACGTCGAAGTCCATCCAGTTTTCTTTCTTTATTTTTTCAGCGAGTTCTTCTCCGCCGATGTGGTCTGCGCCTGCGGCTTTAGCTTCGCTGGCTTTTTCGCCTGTAGCGAACACCAATATTTTAACTGTCTTTCCGGTTCCGTGCGGGAGCACGACGGTGCTTCTGACCTGCTGGTCAGCGTGTTTCGTTTCGAGGCCCATTCTCATGACCGCTTCGACCGTTGAGTCGAATTTGGTGAATGTGATGCTTTTTGCGAGAGCTATGGCTTCAGCGTAGGTATAAAGTTTTACCGGGTCAACCTTTTTTTGAGCGTTTACGAATTTTTTTCCCACTATAAAAACCTCCATGTGGTGTTAACGGGCCGGACGATGCCGAACCCTTCCACTAATTTTAGAACTATTGCTCGATTACGTCGATACCCATCGAGCGGGCTGTTCCTGCGATTATCTTCGCGCCCTGTTCTTCGTCGTATGCGTTGATGTCGGCGAGCTTTCTTTTTGCGATCTCTTTAAGTTTGGTCATGGTTATTTTACCAACTTTCTGTTTGTTGGGAACGCCGGACCCTTTTTCGAGTTTCAAAGCTTCGCGCAGTAACACTGACGCGGGAGGGGTCTTGCAGATGAAGTCAAAGCTCTTGTCGGCGTAGACGGTGATCACTACAGGAATGATCGTTCCGGCCTGAGGCGCGGTCCTGGCGTTGAATTCTTTGCAGAAAGCCATGATGTTAACGCCGTGCTGACCCAGTGCGGGGCCGACTGGCGGTGCCGGGTTGGCTTTTCCGGCCGGGCATTGTAGTTTTACGTAAGCAACGATTTTTTTAGCCATGATAAATCTCCTTCTGGTAAAGTAAGTGTGTATTTGATGTATTTTAAAATCTTTAAAATTTACGAAACGTGCTTTGTGAGTTCAATAACAATCGTGTTCTTCCACAACTATTCACTGTTCTCTATTAACTATTCACTGAATTTCTAGCCTTCTTCGATCTGGGCGAAATCGAGCTCGACCGATGTTTCACGGCCGAAGATCTTAAGCATTACTTTTACCGCATGGCGTTCGGGGTTGACGCTGTCTATAACGCCGTTGAAACCCGAGAACGGTCCGTCGATAACGCGGGCTTTCTGGCCCACTTTGTACATAAGCTTGGTTTCCTGTTTCTGATCGCCGTAGCCCAATAATTTCATTATTCCCTGAACGTCTTTTTCAGGAAGCGGAGTCGGTTTATTGCCGAAACCTATGAAACCCGTGACGCCAGGGGTATTGCGTACAACGTACCATGAATCGTCCGTTAACGCCATTTCAACGTAGATGTATCCTGGATACACTTTGCGTTCGATCTCAATGCGCTTGCCGTCTTTCAATTCAACGATCTTTTCCTTGGGAACGACCACGGTGAATATCTGGTCCTTCATTCCCATGCTTTCAATACGCTGAAGAATGTTGACTTTTACCTTATCTTCCGATCCGGAATATGTATGGACAACGTACCAATATCTTTCCATAAAGCAGCGCAAAAAGCAAAAATTCTAAGATCCGGCGGCTATAAGCTTTCTGCGGGCGCGCACCCCTTTTCGTTAAAAATTACTTGACCCTTAATATTATTTCGAATAAGCGGTTCAAGCCCATGTCGATGACGGCGATGTAAACCGATACCATTAAAACTGAAACTATTACGGCTTTCGTGGACGAATAAACGCTCTGTTTATTGGGCCATGAAACTTTCTTCATTTCAGCGGGGACTTCGGCGCCGAGGAACTCCTTGAGCCGTGTATATCCGGATTTCATTGATTCTGATAAACTCATTTTTGACACCACCATACAAAAAAATAATAAATGGATGATTGATCTAACAGGGCCAGACGGATTCGAACCGCCATCAACGGTTTTGGAGACCGCTATTCTACCATTGAACTATAGCCCTAGCTTTAAAACATTTAAGGCCCTCTCGAAAAACTTATCGTTATCCGAAAGGGCTTAAATATTTAAGGTCTTACTTGGCTTCTTTGTGTTCAGTATGTTTTCTGTCGAATTTGCAATATTTTGAAACTAACATACGATCGGTGTGTTTGCGTTTGTTCTTCGTCGTCGAGTAGTTTCTGTTCTTGCATACTGTACATTCAAGCGTAATGATCTCGCGCATATGATCCACTTCTCCTGTAAGTTTTAGTTGTATATAATGTTAAAATCGCTACTAAAACTAAAAATTCAATATATTATAACAAAATTTGCGTCGTTTGTCAATATATATTTTAAAATTAAGCTATGATCTCAGCAACGACGCCTGCGCCGACCGTTCTGCCGCCCTCGCGGATAGCGAAACGGAGTTCTTTTTCAAGAGCGATAGGCATGATGAGTTCGACCGTGATCTGAACGTTGTCGCCGGGCATGATCATTTCCATGCCTTCAGGAAGCTCGATAGCGCCTGTAACGTCGGTTGTTCTGAGGTAGAACTGAGGCCTGTAACCCTTGAATATCGGTGTGTGGCGGCCGCCTTCTTCTTTTGAAAGTATGTAAACGGAGCCCTTGAATTTTGTGTGGGGTTTTATCGAACCGGGTTTAGCGAGAACCTGGCCGCGTTCAATTTTTTCTTTGTCAACGCCGCGGAGGAGGAGACCAACGTTATCGCCGGCCTGACCTTCATCGAGGAGTTTTCTGAACATTTCAACGCCGGTGACGACAGTTTTGCTTGTGAGTTCCGTGAGACCTACGAGCTCGACTTCTTCTCCGACCTTTACTATGCCGCGTTCGATCCTGCCGGTAGCGACTGTTCCGCGACCCGTGATCGAGAACACGTCTTCAACGGGCATAAGGAACGGTTTTTCGGTTTCGCGCTGAGGAAGCGGGATGTAGTTATCGACTGCGTCCATGAGGTCCATGATGCCTTTGCACCAGGGGCTGTCATAGTTTCCGGCCGTAGCTTCTTCCATCGCTTTGAGGCCCGATCCGCGGATAACGGGAATTTCGTTTCCGGGGAATTCATATTTGATGAGCAATTCGCGAACTTCGAGCTCAACGAGGTCGAGAAGTTCTGAATCGTCGACCATGTCTATCTTGTTAAGGAATACTACCATTCTCGGAACGCCGACCTGACGGGCGAGCAATATGTGTTCGCGTGTCTGGGGCATCGGGCCGTCAGCGGCCGAAACAACGAGGATGGCGCCGTCCATCTGAGCGGCACCGGTGATCATGTTCTTGATGTAATCCGCGTGGCCCGGGCAGTCAACGTGAGCGTAGTGACGGTTTTTCGTCTGATACTCAACGTGAGCGATGGCGATGGTGATACCGCGTTCGCGTGATTCAGGAGCTTTATCAATGTCGTAGAAGTCTTTCGCAACCGCGAGACCCTGATGCGACAATATTTTCGTGATAGCGGATGTTAAAGTAGTTTTACCGTGGTCAACATGTCCGATGGTACCTATGTTAAGATGGGGCTTATTTCTCTCGAATTTCTCTTTTGCCATTTTAAAACTTCCTCCTCAACTTGACAAAGCTTTTTGTTTGTTTTTGGGTATTTCTTGAATTTTTTCGGTTGAAATATTGGACTTCTACCTATGTTAAAAAGCCCACCATCGGGATTGAACCGATTACCTTATCCTTACCAAGGATACGCTCTACCATCTGAGCTAGGTGGGCTTTTGATAAAAAAAGAATGGGGAGAGAAGGATTTGAACCTTCGAAGCCCGAAGACGACGGATTTACAGTCCGTTCCCTTTGACCACTTGGGAATCTCCCCATTTTAAAGCCGACAATGGGACTCGAACCCGCAACCCTCGCATTACAAATGCGATGCTCTACCAATTGAGCTATGTCGGCCGGTAAAAATTAATAAAAATTTTTATTGAAGACATTATACCACAAGCAAGTCACTAAGTAAACTTCGAATTTAATAAAAAAACAGCCGAATACGATTAAATTGATAAAAATAAATTATTTATGATTGTTTTTCGAACCTATAATCGTTTTTAATTATAATTTCAATGTTTTTCGCTTTATGCTTTTGGGTTAACTTATATATAGATATTACACTATATAAAAAAGCCCGGCGATCGCCATGCAGCGGTTTTTTGCGCTTTTACTTGTTCTTCTGCTGATTCGTACTTTGTCGGAAGCTGTATGGAGCCTAAATTAAGGTTCCTTCTTATTTGGTGCGGATATTGGAAGTAGATAATAGTGATGAGAGAATAGTTGTGATGCGCCTCTGGCGCTCAATTTTAAAAATTCAAGATAACCTGAAAATATCTCACCAAAAATTGTATGCTAAAGGCAGCTACATTAACTTCTCTATTCTCTAGTGTGTTTGTTCCCATCCAAAACACGAAAGAGCCTGAATTGATATCAGCTGTTGTTATTATATAAACGGCATTTTTGCGCCGGTTCTATTTTTTTCCGGAGAGTATATGCGTTTTTAATATCTTAGTGATACCGCACTGCGTCGCCACGAAAATATACGAACCGATCTGATCCACGGCTATTCCGTATCCCTTCAGCCAGAATTCCTTTATAATTCCATTTCCTTCATACGCTACCGCGCATTCGTCGATCTTATCATAAGCGTATATTTTTCGGAGCATCCAGATCCCGTCCGATGAAGAGTCGGCCATGGACGCGGCGGTTTCCAGAAGTTTGGTGTTGGCATTACCGAAATGTGAAACTACCAGCCTTTCGTTGTCCCTTATACGGAGGGCGCCGCCGGCGTCTCCCGCGATCTTTCCGCATACGCATATCTCGCCGGTCCCTGAAATAAAATTTATTGAATTAACGCTTTCGAATGACGCTTCCGGTATTTCCGGATAAGTCCACTGAGTTCCGTTGAAAGATACTATCGATTTTGGGTCACCGAAACCGAGGCCGGCGTAAAATCCTTCTTTTACGGGTAATATCGCCGTTACCGGCGCCCTGCCTTCGCTCGATGTAAGATCGTATGTGCTCAGGTTATCCTGTTCGAGCGGTTCGAATTTAGAGACAGTAAGATCCCCGCCTATTATGGCGCATCTTAGCGAAACCGGTCCGCGCGCGTCGCCGAAGCCGGCTATCAGGCCTTTTCCTTTGAGTCTGGCGAGCGCCGTGCAGTTATTGGATGGAAGTCCGTCGTCTTTAGTTATTTTTACGATCCCGCCGTCTTTAAATATCATTATTCCGCCATATTTCGTTCCGATGACCACGTTTCCGGTATCGTCGGCCGTTATGGCGTTAACATCCGCGACGCATGTTTCAAGGCTCACTTTCAAAGGCCTCGCCATTTCGTTTCTATAGCGGTACAGCCCGGAGTGGTCGCCGATATAAAGATCGTCTCCAATAGCTTTGATCGTGTTGACCTTTCCAAGATGTATCATTTCTACAGGTTTTCCAGCCATTTTTGAGTCGTGCCGTTCATACCGGAAAAGCCCGCCGCCGGTCGCTATGTAAATATAGTTCTTTGTCGATAGCACCGCGTTTATATTGTTTGAGATAAGCGGCGAATTGTCCGTGTTGAAGGTTATGAATTTTTCGCCGTTATATAGCGTAAGCCCCGAGTTCTTAGTTCCGATAAAAAGTCCAGGCCCGAATCCGTATGGATCAGTTACCGCCAGGTTTGCTGATGATTCATCGCCGCTTTTAAACATCGCCTGCGTTATCGCAAGTTCCGCGGCTGTTGCTTTAAAGGTCTCGTCGCTGAAGAGTTTTTCAACATTTTCGGTGACGACCGTTACGCCGTCCTTGCTTTGTTTAAAGCCCGAACCGGCGACTTTCATCGTGAGAAGCCCGGAAAGTTGAGACGCGTTGTTCGCGGTCCGGGAAATATTCAGGGTAAGCGCCGGCCTTACCTCCATGCGGTCGAATTCAAAACATGTAAGCCAGTTTTCGGCGAGGCCGTCTTCTTTTGTGAGATGTTTAGTCCGGCCGTCGGCGTATAGAACATAAAGCCCCTCGATGGAAAGTATCGCTATATCGGTGCCGGTAATGCTTTGATTTTTGGGGTGTTTTGAGTTTTTAAATTCGTTTATCGCGGTGACGCTTTTAAATGTTTCGCCAATGAATTTGACCTCTTCGAAATTATGAAGATCGGATGTTTTGAAAACGCCGGTCTCCGTTCCGAAAAATAATGTTTTTTCATCGTTGATGAATATGGCTTTGACCTTTCCGCAATCGACGCCGGCTGAAAATTTAGTGATAACGGTACCGATCGAACTATGGCTTAAAACGGTGAAAATGCCCGTATCCGTTCCGGCGTAAATGTTGCGGTCATCCGCGCAGAGTGAAAAAACGGCGCTGGCCGCCATGTTATGTTCCTTCGTTGTGAAAGTTTTTATATCGCTCGTGGAAGACCCTTTGCCCGGTTTTGAAAGAAGCGTCAACCCTGAATTCGTGCCTAGCGCCAGCATGTCATATTTCTCGATATATATCATTGAAAGTATCGAGTTAGACGGAAGTTTTGGCACGCTAAGAAGCGGCCGGGCGCTTCTTCCGTCGAATACGAACACGCCTTCACCGCCGGTCCCTATATATAACAGCCTGTCTTTAAAGTTATACGCAAGGCATGTTATATTCGTCGCCGTGAGACCGTATCTTTCACCGATGTTTCTGAAGATGAAATCATTATAGCCCTCGCTCATGGCGGACACAAAAGAAAAAGGCAGGGATAAAAGCAGTATAATTAAAACGGAATATATTGAAACGGATATTTTTCGGTTCATAAAAACTTCCTTTTAAAATCAAGAATGCCGTGCGCCGTATGGATGCCGCTTTGAATATTTTATTCACTTTGCCGTATGTCAAGTCGTCGTGTTGACAGGTGTTTCAAATAAGCTGCGCCGTATTTTCACCGGAAATCGACAATCCGGCCCGTTAAATTTCGAAGGTCGCTTCAACGGGGAAACGCTCTCCCGCAAAGAGAAATTTTGAATACAGATAGAATTTTCGCTCTTCGGTTTCGACGATCTTATCCGGCGCCGGGGAAACCGAACGCACTTTGAATTCGGTCGGAAAACTCACCACTATTCCATGATATAGCGCGTTCCAGCTTGCCATTTCGCTGGTTTTTAATGTCATGACGGCCGGCCCGCCATCTTTATCATCACGGTTAAAGTTAAGCGTCATTGGCTCGAATTGCGCCATCAGAAACATCGGGTCTCCGCCGCGCTGGGGCGACGCATAGTTTATCACCGCGAGAAAATTTCCGAAAGGCGTGGGACAGCTTCTGCATGTCGTATCGAGTATGTTGCCCTTATAGTCCACGAACGGCGAGATCGGGGCGGAATCAAGGTAGGCCTGATCCCTGTTTATGGTATCGGTGATATATCGGAAACTCGAATAAACGACGACTTTCTCACAACCGGCGGATCCGTCGACATGATAATACGTTGTCGTAGCCAGGGTTGAGAATTTAAAGTAACTCAACGGGTTTAATGTTTTTAAACATATTTCCCTCGCGTGTTTTAACGCCGCTTCAAAATGAGAATGTTTAATGTTTTCCGGCGCAAATCCGGTAAAAGTCAAGGAGTCGATCTCATTTTTCATTTCCTCGAAACTTTTGAAATTATTTTCCGGCGATAATTTGTTCGCCATTTTCAAATATTCACCGGCTTTTTCGTTTTCACCCGCCTGCAGATGTATTCTGTAAAGCATATAGTAATGATAAGCTTTAGAAACGGGATTTTCCGTCAGGCCGATACTTTTCCGCAGTTCCGTGACGGCTTCTTTTATTTTTCCACGGTAAATGTTTAATTTCGGCTTTAAAAAAACAAGGAGGTTGTCGGCCGGTTCGGTTGAAATCATCCCGTTCATGAATTCCTCGACCTCATCCAGACGGCCCGCGCTGAGAAGGTTTTGAACGGCTACGAGCCTGCGCCCTTTATTTTCGGGATATTTTTCGCCGACTTTTTTGAGTATGGCCATGCATTTATCCAGATCGCCAAGGCCTGCGTGAATGTCGGCCGCGAAAAGCTGCGTGGTCACGAAATCAGGGTATTTCAAAGCAATTTTATCGCAATATTCGAGCATCCTTTGAAAGTTGCTCAGTTCGGACTCGATGCAGCACATGAGAATGATCATAACCAGATCGCCGGGATGAAGGTGATGATAGCGAATGCTTAAACTGCTGGCTGTTTTAAGGTCGTTTTTAAAATGCGCGGCTTCGATTATGCCTAATATCATTTTTTCGCTTTCCGATGCCGACGCCATGTAAGGCTCGAAAAATTTCCAGCGGCCGTCGAATTTTGAGCGCTCGATCATGCCGTGATTCACGAGAACATAGCAAAGTAAGAATGCCGGCACGTTAAGAGGATTCAGATCGAGCGACTGTTCTAATTTGTCCTTGACGTTGTCATTAACGAACTCGGTAAAATATTCCTCCCTGGCTTCTTCGTAGAGCGCTCGCGATGCGTCCGCCGCGCTGTCGCTCGCGTTCGAGGCGTTTTTATCTTTTCGGGCCGCGCTGGAAACGGTTGATTCAGAGGAAGATTCTAAACCCGGAGACGGCATATTCGATGGGCCGGAATGCGATATGGCCGGGCCGTAAGATACATAGTCCGATTCGGCACGGCCTGCCGCGGAGCCGAAAAAACCGTTGAAAAAATTTTTAATGTTTGTGAAAAGCGGAATATTTTTCCCCGTGTTTTTGATCGCGCATGCAAGTTCCTTTGCGTTTTTGTAGCGGCCGCCGGGATCTTTTGAGAGGCATTTTTGTATGATGGCGGAAAGCTGAGGGGAAATAAGGTTGTTATATTTTCTAGGATCCTCTATTTTTCCGGAGGTGACGGCGTTTATAAGCGAAGCGAGTTCTTCCTCTTCGACGGGTTTTACGAGCGTCGCAAGTTCGTAGTAGACGACGCCGAGACTGTAAATGTCCGTGGCCGGGGTGATCTTGCCTTTTTTACCCATGAATTGTTCGGGCGCCATATAATTAAGCGTTCCGACGAATTGATTCATCTGAGTGATTTCGGCATCGATGGATCGTTTGACGAGTCCGAAATCGACAAGCTTCACTTCGTCTTTTTTAGAGACTATTATATTCGACGGTTTGATATCTCTATGGACCGCCCCCGATTCATGCACAGCAAAAAGCGTTTCGGCGACGGATGTGACGAGATTATTTACATGGTCTAAGTGGCACGGGTTCAAGATCGGAGACGAAGTAAGATCGCGCAGAAAATATGGCGCCGTCATGTCGGGTTCTTTTATATAACCGGCGAGGATCAGCTCGTCTATATTATGTTTTCTGCATGTTATAAGAGACGCTTTTTTCAGAAACGAATCGAGGGATGCGCCGTCAACGAATTCCATTATGTAATATAGATAATCTTTATATTCGCCGGCGGTGTAAACCTGTGCGATGCCTGGATTAATAAGCTTAGCCACGCTTTTGGCCTCGCGGCGGAAACGTTCGCGCAGATCGTCGTGACCCGGTTGCTGCCGCATGACTTTTATCGCTACTATGCGTTCGAGATTTTCGTCGATCGCGCGGTAGACGCTTCCCATGCCGCCTTCGCCGATCTTGGCGATTATACGGCACCCGGAAAGTACCATTCCTTCACTGATCCCGGGGAAATTAGTATTGATTGACACGATGTATTAAATCCTTCAGGCGCTGCATTAATGATAAAAAAATTATAGCACAGTTTTAATTATAAATAAAGAATAAATATATTCGTAAAATACACGCAAAAAGTTTTTGACGGCTGGATTTTTAAAAGCGTTTAAATTTTCAAATATTTTTCAAATGCGTTTTGATTTCATGCGTTTTTTAGTGTATAATATTTTTTTATAATGGTATATCATATTATAAAAAATATTTGGAGGATAAAATGAAAAGATCACACCTGGTCCTGTTGGCAGTTTTTCTGTTTTTAACCGTATTTACCGCTTCAATTGCCGGTGCACAGTCCTTCAAAACAAAGAATAACGTTGACATATCTTATAACGGCCAGCCTTGTGAAATGGACGAAAAATTTACCGATGCCGGGCTTAAATTCAGTTTTGACCTCTTCGCGAAGATATTCGACGGAAATAAGCAGTCGAATTTATTCATATCGCCCTACAGCGTATTTCATGCGCTTTTACTTGCCCGCTCCGGCGCGCAGGATGACACTTTAAAGGCGATGGACGAAACCCTCGGCCTTTCGGGGTTAGAGGCTTTGACCATTTATGAAAGCGTGACGAAATTAAATTCAATGACTCAAAAGGCCGACCCCGAAAAGGTCGAACTATCGGTCGCTAACTCTCTCTGGCTTAAAAAAGGCGATCTGAAATTTCTGGATGAATTTATAAGCGTCAACAAAAAATACTTTGACGCTGAAGTTTCCATGCTCGATTTCGATCCGGCCGCCGTCGCAACGATGAACAAGTGGGTAAGCGACAAAACGCGCGGCAGGATCACAGATATTTTAAAGGAAATTTCCCCTGACGCCATAGCATTTCTAATAAACGCGATCTATTTCAAGGGGAAATGGTCGAACGAGTTTGATAAAGCCCTGACGAAAGAAGATGTTTTTACAACCGCGGCGGGGGCGAAGATCAAACATTCGATGATGAGCGACGAAGGAAGTTTCTTCTATCACGAAGATGAGGACGTCCAGCTGATAAGCCTTCCCTACGGCAACGGCACTATCAGTATGTATGTTTTCCTGCCGGCCGAAAAGTCCGGCCTTGAAAAATTTCAGAAAACATTGAACTTCGAGACCTGGAAAAAATATATGGGCCTGATGCAAAAAAAAACAGGTAAGATCGTATTGCCGCGTTTTAAAATGGATTACAGCGTGAGTATGTCGGACACACTCAAAGCGATGGGAATGGGCCTCGCGTTCGATGAGCTCAAGGCGAATTTCAGAAAGATCGCCATTCCGCCTCCAAACTATAATATTTGTATCTCGAGGGTCATACATAAGGCTTTTGTCGAAGTGAACGAGGAAGGTACGGAGGCCGCCGCCGCGACAGTCGTAGAGATGAGCAGGCCCGGATCAGCACCGGGGCCCGAACCGCCAAAGCCTTTTGAAATGATAGTCAACAGGCCTTTTCTATTTACCATAGTCAATAATCAGACGCATAGCATATTGTTCATCGGCACTATCGCGGAACCGAAATAATTATTAAAAATTTTAATGATATAATTCCGAGAAAATAATTTTACGATGCGCATACGAAAATCTTATTATTGCGTATCGTAATTTAATTCGCGTTTTTTAAAATATATGACCGCCGCCGCGTAAAAAATGGCGATGTTTATAAGAGCGAGAATAAGATAATAGACCTGTATCAGATCGAACGGGCCGGTCGACATTTTAATGAGAAATCTTACGGGCGGCGCGATATAATTAAACGCTCCGTCGGGCTGGGCTAATGAAAACAAGAGCAGGGTTATGCAGGCGGCGATCGCGTTCTGGCCTCCGGTTACGAGTTTCGAGAAAAACGCCGTTATAACGGAAGTCATTAAAAGTATTAAAAATATCGGTATGAGCCGAAAAGACGCTTCCGGGAAAGAATAAATTTTTCCGGTCGTCGTCATAAAATAACACGGCATGAATAACGCAAGCAGAAATATTCCGTCAAGAATGAGAGCGGCGAGTATCTTTCCGGTAAGGTAACTTTTTCTTGTGATGTTTTTGGTTATTATCTCATAAATTCTGGGGCCGGCGTCGCGCGCGGCGATCCTTAGTGTCGTGAAAAACCCTGACGCGCAGGCGAATATTCCAAGCCACATATATACTTCCTCCGGCGTTCTGAGCCAGTACATATATTCAAGGAAGAAAACGACCATGAAGGCGATGAGCGCTTCGAAGTAAAGCCCGGTCGAACGGATATATTCGGTTAATGTGAATAACGCGAGCCTGTACGAATTCATTCCACTGCCTCTATTATATCAGTGAATAGAGAACAAAGAATAGAGAACAGTTGATGTGGCGGCCTCCGTGTCTGGCGGCCGGTTGTTTTTAATGGTCTCATCGGATACTTATGTTCTTGTTTTATCATTCGACAGTCCTTTAAATTATTAAGAGCGTACGGGGGCGCGGGCTGATCCACAACTATTCTCTATTCCCTATAATTAATTACTCGCACGCTTTAGAAAGATCTTTTGTTTTTGCGTGCGCGCCGTAAAATTCGTCGAGCGTTTTTTTGACCGCGCCGAATTCGTTTATCGTTGCGCCGGCGTCTAAAAGTTTTTTTAAAAGCGCTTCTTTTTCGCCTTTTTCTTTTTCGGTCAGGATAAATCTGCCATTGCTTATAAATTCTATAGTATGGCCTGAAAATAATTTATCATGCGCGGCGGGATCGAAATTCGGGATATCAATGAAATATTTTCCGCGATCGGTCAGAAGTTCGCGCATGGGCCCGTATATCGGGATCTTTCCGGCGTCCATCAAAGCGATGTGAGTGCAGACCTTTTCGGCGTTCGAAAGATCGTGCGAGCTGACTATCATACTTTTTCCGGCCGCTTTAAGTTTTATTATCAGATCGCACAGTTCGGCCTGGCCAGCCGGATCCAGATTTGAAAAAGGCTCGTCCATTATCACGATCTCCGGGTCCGTTATCATGGCCTGGGCGATGCCGACGCGCTGGAGCATGCCGCGCGAATATTTATTCATCGTTTTGTCGGCGTTATGCGACATATCCGTGAGTTCGAGCAGCCCGGCGGCTTGAACGCAAGCGTCTTTATAGTTTTTTCCGGATATTCGCGAGAGGTGGCAGAGATATTCCCGACCGGTAAAAAGCAGATGGAACTCAGGTTTATCCGGCACATATCCTACACGGCCTGAAATTTCAGACGGCTCCTTGCCGAGAACCGATACCAAACCTGAGGTTGGGTTTAAAAATCCCATGATGGTTTTTATCAGAGTGGTCTTGCCGGCGCCGTTCTTTCCGATGAGCCCGAGCACGGAACCGGCTTCGAATAAAAGATCAACGCCCGAAAGAGCCTCCCGGGCGTTACTGAATCTCTTATGTAACGAGTCTATTTTTATTATAGTATCTTTTGTTATTGTCATAATAATTGCAGGGACGAAGATAATAGTGAATAAATAATAGATAATAGAGAATAGTTTTGGTGGCGCCGCCTTGCGGCGGACTTTTTTGGATCACTTGTGAAAGAGATTGGATTATATCGTTTGAAATCGGGCTGTGCTGGTACCGTTTTGGAAGAAGGAAGTTGCCTTCGAAGCGGGGAATGACGTGACCGTCCTTTTAAATTGAGCGCCGGAAGGCGCAATTCATCAACTCTTCACTCTTCTCTTTTCACTCTTCTCTTTTCACTCTTCTCTTTTCACTCTTCTCTTTTCACTCTTCTCTTTTCACTCTTCACTTATTTCTGGTGGTTCTGTCTCGCGTATTCGTAAGCAATGATGCCGGCCGTGACCGAGACATTGAGCGAATCGAACGGGACGCTCATCGGTATTTTTATGAGGCGGTCGATCTTGGCCGCGCTTTTTCCGGTGAGGCCTTCGCCTTCGTTGCCGAGTATCACGGCGAATTTGCCTTCGCTGAATTTTTCGTCGAAGATATTATTCGCCGTTTCCATTTCGCATCCGAGGACGGTGAAACCGGCTTCTTTAAGTTTTGCTATAGCGTCGAATATGCCTTCGGAATGGATCATATTCATGTGAAAAACGGCGCCCGAGGATGTTTTAGCGACCGTTGAGTTTATCTTTGCCGAACGCTTGTCGAATACGACGCAGCCGGCCACGCCCATGGCGTATGACGATCTTATTATCGCGCCCATGTTGTGCGGGTCGTGGATGCAGTCGAGAACGAATATGAAGATATTTTTGCGATCCTTCACCGATTTAATAAATTCCTGAAGGCTCGTTTTCTTGAAGTATTCGATGGCGGCCAGAACACCCTGGTGTTCGGATGTTCCGGTGAGGTTTGAAAGTTTTTCGCGGGTGTGATAACCCACCTTCGTCTCTCTTTTCGATTCGCGAAGTTTAGCCAGAAGCTCTTTATAAAAAGGCTTTTTGGCGGGGCTGTTCTCGAGCAGGATCTCGCTTATTTCGTAACCGCTTCTTATGAGCTCTATGACCGTGTTTTTACCGTAAACGTATTCCAATTATGATTTCCTTTCGATGTGGTAGCTCGTCGTTCCCGTTTTGGCGTCCTCAAGCGCTACCCCGATATCTTTAAGGCCGTTTCTAACCGCATCGGCCATCTTGTAATTTTTTTCGGCTTTAAGTTCGGCGCGGACCTTTATTAAAAGCTCGATAAGTTTTTCTGAAAGTCCTTCTACGGACTGATTTTCGTTCTCGTCTTTCGAGATGAACCCTTCGTCGACGATCGAAAGCAGTTGGTCGCCGAGGTATATCATAAATTTATGATATATGTATGAGGCGGCGTTCTTCTTTTCGGGAAATTCCTTCGCCATGAGCTTATTGAGTATCGGAATGTAGTGAAATACGGTCCCGATAGCGCCCGCCGTGTTGAAATCGTCGTCCATGTATTCGCGCAGTTTCTTTTCAAAATTCTCCGTTTCGGCTTTTATTTCGGCCGGGACCAGTGCTTCGATGTCCGCGGATTTCGTGATGTCGGCTGTTGCGCCTTCGGCGGTAGTTTTAAGCTTTTTCATGAATTTAACGATGGTAGCGAGGCTCTTTTCAAGTTCCTGCATCTTTTCGACGGTATAGTTTATCGGGCTTCTGTACTGGTTCGAAAGGATGAAATAGCGGATAACGAAAGGCGAGAACTTTTCAAGCAGAGAGGTTATCGTAAAAAAGTTGCCGAGCGATTTGCTCATTTTTTCGGAATCGATATTTACGAGGCCGTTATGCATCCAGTATTTCACGAATTGTTTCCCGCTTTTCGCTTCGGACTGGGCTATCTCGTTCTCATGGTGCGGGAATATAAGGTCGAGCCCGCCGCCGTGGATATCGAAGGTATCGCCGAGATAGTGAGTTCCCATGGCGGAGCATTCGATGTGCCAGCCGGGACGGCCTTCGGACCATGGGCTCGCCCATTTGATCTCGCCGGGTTTCGCGGCTTTCCAGAGGCAGAAGTCCTGAGGGTTTCTAAGGCGGCTGTCTACGGCAATTCTGGCGCCGGATAACATTTCCTCGAAATTTCTTTTCGAGAGTTTTCCGTATTCTTTAAATTTCGACACTTCAAAATATACGTCGCCTTCGACGACATACGCCGCGCCATTTTCGATGAGGCCTTCGATGAACGCGATTATGTGGCTTATATGCTCGGTGGCTTTCGGATAATGCGTGGCGCGTTTTATGTGGAGCCTGTCCATGTCGAGGAAATACTTGTCGATATATTTCGATGAAATTTCAAGGGCATCCTTCTTTTCGAGCTTCGCGCGGTTTATTATCTTGTCGTCCACGTCGGTGAAATTAACGACCATCTTGACGGTATATCCCGAATATTCAAAATATTTTCTGATCACGTCGAAGCATATAGCCGCCCTTGCGTGCCCGAGATGGCATTCGTCATAAACCGTTACGCCGCAGACGTACATTTTGACCTCTTTTTCAGTTTGCGGAACGAATTCGACCGTCTTCGCGGTCAGTGTGTCGTATAACTTTATAGGCATGAGTTTTGTTTTCCTTTCCCTGATTTTATTTAAACGGATCTTCGGAGCTTTCGGTCCGGAAGATCTTTAGAGCCGGTTCGTTTTAAACATTTAAAAATCTATTGTTTTAGCTTTTTTCGGCTGCTGGCCGCCCTTGTTCTTATCGTTGGGCGAAGGCGTGGTTCCACCCTGTTTCTGGCCGCTCTGCGCGCCCGAAGAAGCCTGCTGCTGATTGTTTCCGCCGGACGATCTTCCGCTCTCGCACTCGGATATAAGTTTTTCAGCTTCCCTGGCGAGCTTTCCGCCCGGGTTTATTTCCGTTACCTTTTTTAAATGTTCGATTGCTTTATTGAAATCGCCTTTTTCCTTGTAAGTTTTGGCCTCCGCCATGTGCATCTGGATGTCGGTGGGAACGAGGGCCAGTATTTTATCGTATGCTTCTATGGCGGCGTCGTAGTTTTTGGTCTCGGCCTGTATCCTGGCTAAAAACATCAGCGCTTCGATGTTTTTCGGGTCTTTTTTCAGCGCTATGTTGAGCTGTTCTATGGCTGCCGGGGCGTCCTTGGTTTCCCTGTTGTAATGAGTATGCGCCTTCGATATATATTTTCCCACGCCGCATCCGCATCCGCAAAAGGTGGATATACAAAATAAAAGCGCCAGCAGCGTTAATTGCCGTACCACATTCCCGTTCATCAGAGACCTCCCCATAAAAACATATTTTAGAATTCAAATGAAAAATCTCAAAACAGATTATAACATATATGTATATTTTTTTTCAAGCTATACTCTGAGTCATAAAATACCTGCCGTGCTATTGGCGATGGGCCGTAACCGTGAGATAAACATTTTTAAAGGCGCGCCTGGCTGCGTTAAGTTATAATCAAGAAATATTCACGGCTTAATAAATGGCGTATTTTAGCTCAACCATGTCTTTGTCGCCTTTGACGAAATATCTTTTTTTGATCCCGGCGATAAGGGTGGCGCGCTCGACGCCCGCGAAATCTTCTTTTTTAACCTGATGGAAATAACTTCCGCGGCCCTCTTTTAAAAATTTCACTTTTTTATCATCTTCGGGGAATGTGGCCGAAATTTCATCCACATCCATTCCTTCGCCTTTTTTATCGAAAGTTTCTATGACGAGTTTTCTTTTCTTAACTATATATTTGGCTTTGGCCGAGAATTCGTGCGGAAAGCAGTATGCTTCGCGGAAAAGTCCGGTTCTGGCTATACGGTAAGTTTGGGGCGGGTCCTCAAAATCCCTGTAAACAAATAAGGTGGCGCCGCCTTCTTTTTTATGGCCGATCACGGCGACGGCCCTTGCCGAATTTTTAAGGACCGCGCCGTTCATGTAAAAAGGTATCCCGGCCAGGACTATTCCGTGCGTATTAAGTGCGGTCACGAGTGTTTCGTCCGTCCCGTCGAAATTTTCAAAAAGCGATATATATTCCTCGCCCATATAAAAACCGCTGCCGCGCTGTATGCGGTAGGTCCTTGACCTGTCGTTGGGGTCGAGGAACTCGTATTCTTCGGGAAGCACTAAGAGCGAGGCGTATCCTTCGAGGGATGAATGGACCATTTCATTCGGAAAGAGCGGGTCTTTAAGGTAGTTCGAGAATGAAAAAACTTCCGGATCGTCCTTGGATCGGACCTGGTAAAGCGCGTCGATCAGCCTGGGGTTCATTCCGAAGCATGATTTGTTGGATATCGCGTCGCGGTATCTTTCAAATATTATTTCTGATGAGTTGGAGCTTGCTATATGCCACCAGTCTGAGCAGTAAGCTGCCGCGTAAGAGAATGATTTAAGCGCGGTGAATTCTTCATCCGAAAACTCGTTTTCTTTAAGCCGGATCTTTTTTTTCATTATGGATCTGGCCGGAACGGCCTCGAAAAATTTTATCATTTCGAAACTTTTGAGATCTTCTTCTTTGACCGCTATTCCGAGTTTTTCATAAAGATTGCCGTAGCGTTCTCTCAGCAAATAAAAAAAATCCTCTTCGCCTTTGTCTTCCGGCGCCGCCGAAAAATAAGACCCCGGAACGGCGGCTGGGGCCGACGCGATATCGTTCCATTCGCGGGCGGTAAGAAGATAGCGTCCGATGGTTTCGCCAGGAAGCGGGAATTGAAGGACCTTCTCCATATCCGGACTCATGTAGGCGAACCTCGCGCTGTAGTCGCTTGATATCAAAGGTATTTCAAGAGCTATCGTGTTTTTTTCGATCTTTACTTCCCGTGGTTTTCCGGCCTGTATTATCGAGTCAAAATAAGAATATTCGCTTTTTGGAATAAATTTACGAAATGATCTGAGCACGGTCTGATATTTGACGAGCATTTTTTGAATATCGCCCGGCACCGGCGCCGGCTCGGCGCCTGAATAAGTAGATAAAATGGACAGGGTGATGAAGAAGATATGAAATAAAAGGAAATTATTATTTTTTTGTGAGTTTCGTGAATGTAACATTAGTTTCCGTCGCTGCTGTTTATATTGTATATTCTGGTCTGTTTGTTGTCGTTCCAGCCCCTCTGATTGAGATAGTTATTGTCGAAACGGCTTTCCACCGATGTTATCAGGTTCAGTTCCTCGCTTCTGATATGCGTTTCGGCCGCGCTTACGCCCATTTTGATGCGGATCTGAAAATATTTAAAGCCGTTGAGCGTGTAAGGATTTATTTGAAAATCGGTGACTTTCTGCGCTAACTGGTTTTTTTCGGTCTTGGGAAGGGACGAGAAAGAGGCGCGTCTTACGCTTCTGTATATTTTTCCCTCGGTTTTTTTGAATTCGTAAGTTATTTCTTCCGGCACCGGCCTTCCGCTTTTAAATTCGCTGTTGAATTTAAGGAACGACCAGCTGTCTGCCATCTGGTTTATAAGCGGGATCTTTATGTCCGCTTCGTTTTTGACTATCTTGCAGGATTGAACGAGGTCGCGCTTTATGGTTTCGATGAGTTTCTGCCCTTCGTGCTGGACGAGATATTTGAAGTTCCCCTGAAGGAAATATTCCTGGGTTCTCGCCCAGAACATGTAAATAACGCCGAAAGCCACGACCGATATCATCGCGACGAGCGTGACCTCCACCATCGTGAAAGCTTTTTGGTTATATTCTGTTTTTGTAATATGTTTCGTCATATTTCACTTTGTTTTTTTACTAAAATAACGGCTTGCCAGGTGCGAAGGCAATAGAGAATAGTGAACGGAGAATAGTTTCGGAAACCGGGCTTCGCCCGGCCTTATTTAAAGACACTTTTCAAAATATCGTGCGGCAAAGCCGCACCCACAACAACTCTTAACTATTCACTCTTAACTCTCCACTAATTATTGAGTCTCTGATCGACTATTATCGAGTTGACCTGCTCTTTCCGCTCGACGCCGTCTTCCTGCCATTTCACGGTGATGGTGACTTTTTTCGTTTTATTTCCGAAGTCCTCTATCAGCATTTCGCGGGAAAAATTCGAAAAATATTTGAAATATTTCTGTGGATATTCAAGTTTATATTTGGCGTATGGAGCGGGAGGGCAGGTTTCTTTAGTTTCATAATTCATGTCGAGTTTTACGGGAAAGCTGTACTGCGCGCCCGGCGGTTTATTGATATTTTCGGTCTTGATCTCTTCGAACGGGGCCGAATGGACCCATTCAAGTGCTTCGATAGCGAGGTTATAGGCGACCGAGTTATTTTCGGTTTTCACGAAACTTTTGTTTCCCGTCATGGTGAGCGTAAAAACGGGAACGATCCCCGCGAGGATTATGGCGAAAGCGATCATCATCTCAAGAAAGGTAAAAGCTTTTCTGTTTTTGAACAAACGGTTTATGGTTTTCATAGTATGAATGTTATCAAATATTTTTAAAAAAATCAACACCTTGCATTTTTCTTTTAACTCTGATATTATTCTCTCCGTGCAGAAAAACGATGGAAACGGATCCGGCGGAAAAACCAACTGGGCTGAAATGAATAGAAGTTTCGGGCTTTTGTTCAATATCGGTTACTATGTCGCGGCGTCCGTCGGGGTGGGGCTTTTTTTAGGCTACCACATCGATAAATATTTTAAGACCGACCCTGTTTTTACCCTTCTTCTAACTTTTCTCGGCGTCGGGGCGGGACTTTTTGAAATAATCAAGATCGCCATGAAAAGCGGAAAAACAAAATCCTGATGCTCTGCCGCGATCATCGGGTTTAAATGAAGCCGACTTGAAATAAGATCATTTGAACGAAGTGAAACTATGTTTAAACAGAAGATAAACGATTTCGAAAAAACAGCATTGAAAATTCTGGCTGCGCTTGCCGCCGTTTTTTCTCCGGTTGCGTATTATTTCGCCGGGCCGCGGGGAATTCTCAGTTTTCTTCTGGGTTCGATCCTTGCCGTCGTCTCCTTCACGGCGATCGTATGGATGGCGTACCTGATAATACCCGCGGATCGTGAAAAACCCGTTGGGACGCGTGACAAGGTCTTCGTCGCGCTGTCTTATATTCTTAAAATATCGCTTTTTATAGTCGCTTTCATTATGCTTTCCAAAAGCGGCATCCGCGAGGTCCTCGCCTTTGTGGGCGGGTTCTCGGTTTTATTTCCGGCTCTTATGATCGCCGGCTACCTTAAAAAATGAATCATGCTTTTCTCAAGCCATAATGATCAGCAGTATTGTCCCGCCCCTTGCGGGAGGTCGCCTTCTTGCCATCCTGGCATCGGCGACACTAACGCATCCATGCGTGTCGGGCCTGGTGGCGTAGCCGCCGGGGAGGGGAGTTTGCTTGATTTTTAAAAATTAATTAGATGCTATTCCGAACTCTTTACATTTATTTTAAAAATTATGAGTCCGCCCTCTCACCCGGGCCTTCAGCCCGACCTCTCCCGCATGGGGAGAGGTGAAATTATTACTCACACAAAATATGAAAGAGCCATTTTTATTATTACATCAAGTGCTTAATTTTGAGTGCGCAAAACCCTGAAAACTTCGTATCTTTTTTGTAAGTTACACGAACGATTACACATAACAATACGGTTTTAAAAATTTTTCTTGATTTTTGCTTAAAAAATTGATATTATTTTGAAAAATAGATCAATGAAGTATAATTTTGATTTGGAGATAAAATGTTTAACATAATAACAAGC
Organism: uncultured bacterium; assembly: GCA_964551445.1. Taxonomy (GTDB): domain Bacteria; phylum Muiribacteriota; class UBA9980; order UBA9980; family UBA9980; genus DAOPXV01. The sequence goes on from CAZKCG010000008.1 coordinate 66,165, forward strand.
GTGAATTTGAGCACGATGCTCGCCTCGGTTGAAACCACCGTTCACGGCGCCGCAGATGCCATACACGAAACCGCTTCGGTAGCCCTTTCACATGGCGCCGCCGCGGCTTCCGCTCACGCTCCGGCTGCCGAGCAGTCCATGATAGACCCTTCGATAATATTGAACAGACACTGGATATCAAGCACCTTTCACGCCGTCGGCGGCCACCATTTTGTCGTGGTTATAATGAGCGTTCTCGTTATAATCTTCCTCGCCGTCTTATTTTATATGGCCACCCGGAATATGTCGGTCAGAAATATCTCGCCGCTTCAAAACTTCGTCGAAATGATATATGAAGCTCTCGACGGCTACGTGGTAAATATGATGGGCCCGGTCGGCCGTAATTTCATAGTTCTGATAGGCTCATTCTTCATATATATCCTTTTATCGAACCTTCTCGGCCTCGTCCCCGGCCTCGAATCGCCCACGGCGAACCTCAATACCACCGCGGCTCTCGCGCTCGTAACATTCTTCGCGATCCATTACTACGGCCTTAAAACGCAGGGCCTTAAATATCTGAAACATTTCGCCGGCGACATATGGTGGCTCGCGCCCCTTATGATCCCGATACACATAATCGGCGAACTTGCCCGCCCCCTCTCGCTCTCGATCCGTCTCTTCGGAAACATAAGAGGCGAGGACATCGCGCTTTGTATTTTATTCTTCCTCGGCGTCGCGGCGAGCTTTCCATTCTTCCATCTGCCGATGATGTTTCTGGCCTGTTTCACGAGCCTTATACAGGCGCTTGTTTTCACGATGCTCACGATGGCTTATATTTCAGGCGCGCTTCCTCACGAGGAACACGACCATGAAGACGGCCACGGCGATCATGACGGCGCGAAAGTCCACGGCAGTGAAGAAAAACCGCATCTTCATTAATTTTTAACTAAGAATGTAATAAGGGTAAAAATAAATTATAAAGTAAAACAAAATAAAATTCAAGAAAAGGGGTAATTTAAAAATGGAACAGCTTAATCAACTTCACATTTGGAGCGTAGTTTTCTCATCACTTTGTATCGCTATCGGAGCTTTCGGAGCGGCTATCGCTCAGGGCAGATCCATCGTCGCGGCTCTTGAAGGTATCGCAAGACAGCCTCAGTCGGCCGGCGAGATCAGAACTACCATGATCATAGGTCTCGCTCTTATCGAATCCCTCGCGATCTATTGCCTGGTCATATCGCTCATCCTCCTCTTCGTAAGGTGGTAATTCAATAAAGTTATAAATGCTTTCGCTTGCGGGTTTTAAAGCCGTGAAGGCTTCCGGCCCGCGAGCGATGGCGCATAACTTCATATCACCTCATAAGAACTTGAAAAAGGGGCAGGGACAATGTTAGACATAAATATCAACCTACTATGGCAGCTCATCAACTTTCTGATAGTGATGTACGTGCTTAACCGCTTTCTTTTCGCGCCCGTAGGCGATATTCTCAGAAAACGCCAGCAGGATATAGCGGATCTGTACAAAAAGATAGAAAATGAAAAGAACGACGCCGAGCAGCTTAAAAAATTCCATGACGAAAAGATCAAAAAGATCGAGCTCGAGATAGATGAACTCAAGCGCAAGGAAATAAAAGACGCTCAGGTGGCCCGTGAAGAGATACTCGAAGAAGCCAGAAAAGAAGCGCAGCAGATAATAAACAAGGGCGTGGCCAAACTCGAGATAGAAACGAAAAAAGAACTCGATAAGCTTCAGGACCACATGTCGGATCTGTCCGTCCGGATAGCTTCGAAGATCCTTAAAGAAGAAATTGACGGTACAAAACACAAAAAAATGATAAATGAATTCATCCAAAAAGTTGGTGAAGTAGAGTGGCAGAAGCGGTAGTCGCCAAAAGATACGCCGAAGCGCTCATTAAACTCGCCAAAGACGACGCCGAGCGCCAGCGGTTTGAAGATGATATATCTTTCATACTTTCGACCTTGAAGCAGGACATCCGCTTTTCAAAGGTTTTGAACCATCCGCGCATAAAAAGGGCGGACAAACAGGATCTTATCGATAAGGTCTGGAAACCTAATATCTGCAGAACCGTCTATAATTTCATGCGTCTTTTGATCGAAAAACACAGAATTTATGAACTTGATTTCATATTGAAACAATATAAGATACAGATGAACGTCATAAAAGGCGTCTATGTCGCCCGCGTTCACACAGCCATGCCTTTAGAACAGGCCGAGACCGAAGCGCTCAGGGTCAGGCTCGAAAAATTGACGGGGCATAAACTTGAAATTAAAAACCGTGTCCACCCCGAAATAATCGGCGGCATGATGGTCCGGATCGGCGACGACGTTATAGACTGGCGCTACTCGCGCATGCTGAACGATCTCAATGATCTTATGCGCAGAAACGAGCTTCTCGGCATCTTTGAAAGCGACCTTGCCGACGGGCGCGCCGAAAAAATAGAAAATCTTTGATTTTTAAGCTTTTAATACCAATTCGCATTCAAAATGGGGGATTTAAATGTCTATCAGACCAGATGAAGTAGTTGGAATACTAACCCAGGAGATCAATAAATTCGATACGGCCCTTAAACAGGACAGCGTCGGGACCGTAGTAACGGTCGGCGACAGTATCGCGCGCATACACGGGCTCGAGGACGCAATGTCCGGAGAGCTTATCGCGTTCCCCAACGAAGTGTTTGGAATAGTTCTTAACCTTGAAGAAAATTCCGTCGGATGCATGCTTCTCGGCGATGAAAAACTCATCAAGGAAGGCGATCAGGCCCGCTGCACCGGAAGGATAGTTTCCGTTCCATGCGGAATGCCTCTTGTCGGCCGCGTAGTTGACGCTCTCGGAAATCCGCTCGACGGAAAAGGCCCGATAACGACCAAAGAATATATGCCCATAGAAGTCAAGGCACCCGGCGTCGTCGACAGACAACCGGTTAAAGAGCCTCTCCAGACCGGCATCAAGGCCATCGACGCGATGATCCCCATCGGCCGCGGCCAGCGCGAACTTATAATAGGCGACCGCGCAACCGGAAAGACCGCTATCGCTATCGACACCATAATCAACCAGAAGGGCAAGGACGTATTCTGCGTTTACGTCGCTATCGGCCAGAAAAGATCGACCGTCGCCCAGGTTATCCACACCCTCGAAAAGAACGGCGCCATGGAATATACCACCGTCGTATCCGCCACCGCGTCCGATCCCGCTTCACAGCAGTTCATCGCCCCTTATTCCGGATGCGCCATCGCCGAATATTTCAGAAATAACGGAAAACACGCCCTTATAATATATGACGATCTTTCAAAACACGCCACCGCTTACCGCCAGGTATCGCTTCTTCTTAGAAGGCCGCCGGGCCGTGAAGCCTATCCGGGCGACGTTTTCTACCTCCACTCGAGACTTTTAGAAAGAGCATGCAAATTCAGCGATAAAAAAGGCGGCGGCTCGATGACGGCGCTTCCGATCATCGAAACTCAGGCCGGCGACGTTTCGGCATATATTCCGACAAACGTTATCTCTATTACTGACGGCCAGATATTCCTTGAAACCGACCTTTTCTACTCGGGCGTGCGTCCCGCAATCAACGTTGGTATCTCAGTGTCGCGCGTCGGCGGCAACGCCCAGATAAAAGCCATGAAACAGGTCGCGGGGCGTCTGCGCCTCGATATGGCCCAGTTCCGCGAGCTCGCGTCATTCGCCCAGTTCGCGTCGGACCTCGATAAATCCACTCAGGCCCAGTTGAACCGCGGTCAGAAGCTTACCGAGATATTGAAACAGCCTCAGTACCAGCCGATGGAAGTCGAACGCCAGATCGTTATGATAGCCGTCGGAACGAACGCTTTGATCGACGAGATATCAAACTTTGACGTCCGCCGTTTTGAAGAAGGATTTTTAAAGTTCGTCGATGAAAAATATCCTCAGATATTCGTCAACATAAAGAAAACAAAAACGCTGGACGATCAGACCCTCGAAAGCATTAAAAAAGCCTGCTCCGAGTATCTGAAAGTATTCGCAACCGAAAAATAAAGACGCGGAGTCGCTAAATGAAACAGGCTAAAGAAGTCAAAAGAAAGATAAAATCCATAACCTCCATCCGCCACATAACGCGCGCCATGAAAATGGTCGCGGCGGCGAAGTTCAAAAAGGCGCAGAACCGCATGAGCGCCATATCGGCCTACTATAAACGAATAAAAGAGGCCATCGGCGATATGTCGGATTATCTGATGGAACACAGCCATCCTTTCGTCGCGAAACAGTCTTCGGCGGAAGCTTCCCGCCATGCGTCCGGAAAGCCGGACCAGGTCCGCTGCTTCGTCGTCATAAGCGGAGACAAAGGACTATGCGGCGCCTTTAACATGAACATATGTAAAGAAGCCGAGATCCAGATAAAAAAAGCGAAGAAAGAAAATTTCGAACCCATATTGATCACTATCGGAACTAAATGTTACGATTACTTCCACAAGAGAAAATATAAAATTTTCCACCACTCGCCCCTGAACAGGCCCGATCCGAAGTTCGAAGACATTCAGAGCACCATCAATTCAGTGCTCGAGGTGTTTGAGAACGGCCACGCTCTCGAAGTTCACGTTATATATACTCATTACGTTTCAACAATAACATATAAGGTGACGACCGAAAAGATACTGCCGATCGAATTCGATAAGGCTCACTTTCTGCCCAACGCCATTAAAAACGACTTTAAATTCGAGCCGGGCCCTTCGGAGGTCATAGATTACCTGCTTCCCCGTTACGTCAAAATGAGGGTTTTCGCGTCTATCGTCGAATCGTCATGTTCCGAACAGGGTTCGCGAATGCTCACGATGAGTTCCGCGACGGACAAGGCGTCTGAGATGATATCGCACCTGACGCTCATGCTCAACAGGGCCCGCCAGGAATCGATCACGGCTGAACTTTTAGACATCGTCGGCGGCGTCGAGGCGCTTAAAAAATCTTCATAAAAAAATTAAACTTCCTTCAAAAAGATTATAAATAAAGGGTTTTAATATCTAAAAATAACCGCCTGTTTTTCAAGAACGGCGGTTATTTAGCTTGTTTGGGGCTTTTAAAAAAATAAAAAAAACTGAAAAAAGTTAATTTATGGCAATCTCATGGCCGATAACAATTATGAAATTAAAAATGAAAGGACCGGGGGCAACGGACTAAAAATTAAAATTTAAAACCACCAGAAAACTTAATACAAGATAAATAATCATTTAACATAACATTTATTCACAGCATTTATTCGTAGTATCATTTGTTTTAACATTTATTGCATAAGTCATACTTTTGTGTCATTGTACCATACGCAGCATTGGAGGCAGAATTTGAATACACTAAAGAGATTGTTTGTCTATCTTTTGATAGTCTTGTTCATATCGATTTTTTTCCAATCGATAGCTATTCTCTTCATAAAAAATTCCAAGGACGACCCTAAACTCTCTCTTGAAAAGAGTTTTCAAAACGGCTATATCGGTTCCGCCGATAACTCGCGTTCTGAAAAAACAGGCGGCAATCATCTTTTAAGCACGATCTCAAACGCGGTCGATACGCTTTATAATGAGAAGGCCGACAATTCTTCAGACAGGATGGTCGTATCCGTTTCCCGCGCCTCGTCAATAGAAGAATACAAACCGGTCATAGAGAACGCTCTTCCCGCAATAAAGACAGAGGTTCCGGCACAGGCATCTAAAACGGCTCAGCGCGCCGAGTCGATGGAGATCCCTTACGGCAAAAAGATAATGTTTCACACTCTTTCAGCCGGCGAAAAATTATCGGACCTTGCGAAACTCTATTCGATGCCCTTTGACGAACTTAAGAAAATGAACGGTTTCGGCGACACATACAGGCTTTACTCCGGACAGAAAATAATGGTCATCCAGTCATATCCCGCCCAGGCGGCGCAAACCGTATCAAACACGCAGAGCCAGGCGGCCATTGCGAAAAAGGTCATAATATCGTCGGAGCAGGCGCAGGAACAGACCCCGGAACAGATAAGACAGAATGAGATCTCACAGTCGGCGGCGGTTTCGAAAAGATCACTCGACGACGACATAAATAACATCCTTAAAGCGTCACGCAGCTCGAAAATTTTGAAAAGAAATAACAATCTCACGGATGAGACCGTATCTGACACGGCCAGCGCGTCTGAACGGAAGGCTCCAGGGACGGAGCAGGTGAACTCGCAGTCTAAGGACCCGCTCGCGGACATCATCAAAAGCGCGAAAAAAAAGCGCAGGGTTTTTAAGTGGCCCGTAAGAGGGGAGGTGTCATCGAAATTCGGAATGAGAGTTCATCCGGTACGGGGCGAGGTGTCCATGCACACCGGGGTTGACATAGCGAAAAGGTCAGGGACGACGATCTATCCGGCGATGGGAGGCAAAGTAGTTTTTGCCGGCTGGATGGGGGGCTACGGAAAGATGGTTGAGATACGCCATCCGAAGGGCTATACCACAAGGTACGCGCATATGTCGAAGATCCGGGTCAGGGCAGGGCAGGAGGTCGCGTCGGGAACGGCGGTAGGTAACGTGGGCGATACAGGGACGTCAACAGGCTACCATCTTCATTTCGAGGTCAGGAAATACGGGAAACCATTGAATCCCCTGGCATTTTTGCAGAACTAGACGAAGAAACGCACGAAACATTATAGCCGCAGCATCATATCTAATATAAGTCTTTCCGAACCGTTCGCGGGCCGGAAAGATTTTTGTTTTTGGCGGGCGTGAGATCAACCTTTTGATCATAAAAAAACGGACCCCTTTCTCTCGACTTGTTCCGGCAAGTTCAATTACAAAGGGGCCCGTTTATGTTCATGTATATTTTATTTTATCTTTTAGGCGGTTCGGGAGGTTTCGGGCCTTCGAATTTTTTAACGATGTTCTCGAGTTTGATCCCGGTAAGCGCTTCGACCGCCGGCGGAAGCTGTGATATCATGCTTAAGACGTCCTGAGTTATTTTTGAAGCTCCTGCGCCTTCTCCTCCGTTGTTTATCATTATTATCTTTTCGGTTTTGGACAGCGGTTCCGCGATAGCGCGGGCGAGTTCCGGCAGTTTTTCGATTATCATCTGGGCCATAGCGGCGTTTCCGTATTTTTCCCACGCGTTGGCTTTCAGATTCATCGCTTCGGATTCGGCCATACCTTTAGCTTTTATGACCTCGGCTTCCGCCATACCTTTGGCGCGTTCGACGTCTGCCTGGGCTATACCCTTGGCGCGTTCGACGTCGACGAGGGCGAGACCTTTCGTTTTATCGGCGTCAGCCATCATTTTCTGGGCGTCTGCCTGACCGCTTGCCATGGTGGCTATTTTATATTTTTCACCGTCGGCGAGTTCCTGCATTTTATTTCTTTCGGCTTCGGCGGATTTGGTTATCGTAGCTTCGAGTTCTTTCTGTCTTCTCAGAACTTCTTTTTCCTGGATCTCGATGGATCTTTCTTTTTCAACGAGCTGGACGTTCATTTCTTCGGTCTTGACGGCCTGTTGTTTTTTATTGTACTGCAGGTCGTAGGAAAGGTCCATATCGGCCTTTTTCAGATTGACCGCCGCCTGATAATCAGCCTGTTTCATTTCGAAATCCCTGTTGGCTTCGGCTATCTTCGTTTTCGCTTCGATCTTGGCGATCTCTCCGAGCTGGGAGGCGAGGGCGGACTGGATCGTGGCTTCTTTGAAAGCGTTGGCTTCGCCTATGGTCGCGTCTTTCTTTATATCGGCTATCCTTGTTTTACCGAGGGCTTCAAGGTATCCGTGCTCGTCCTTGATGTCGCGCAGAGTAAAGGACACTATGCAAAGACCCATGTTGGAAAGGTCGGGAGCGGAGACCTGCTGGACCTTTATGGCGAACTCGTCGCGGTTTTTGTAAATATCTTCAACGGTCATCGCGCCTAATATCGCGCGGAGGTGGCCTTCGAGGGTCTGATGGGCGATCCTCATTATTTCGGCCTGGTTCTTCGAAAGGAATTGTTCGGCCGCGGTGCCGATCGATATTTCGTCGGATTTGACCTTTATCTGGGCGACGCCGTCGACGAGGACGGGAACGCCGTGAAGAGTGATGACGGGAGGAGTTTTAACCTCGAGGGTGATAAGTTCCATTGAAAGGATCTGCGCCTGTTCGATAACGGGAATAACGAAAGCGCCGCCGCCGTGGACGATCCTGTAACCAACTGTCGTTGAAGAACCGTCATTATGCAATATTTTTCTTTTGCGGCCTGAAATGATCAAAACTTCGTTGGGGCCGACCTTGATATAGCGGCTCGCCCATACGTAAGCGAAGAGGAAAATTACAAGCAGTATAAAACCGGCTACGTAAGCGCCGGCTGTGGAAATGGAGTCTAAAAAACCCATAAAAACTCTCCTTTTACAATAATTTTTGAATATTCGTGTTTTATTATTTACTTGATCCGGACATGAATTTTGTGAGCTAGAAGAATATTAGGACTTTAATATATTTATTCCTTGACGAAAATGTGATGTTTATCGACTTTCATTATGGTGACTTTCCGGTTCTTTTCAATGGGTTTTCCGTCGAAGGATTTTGCCATCGATACCTGTCTGCGGCCCTTGGCGGTAAAAACAGCCTGGCCGATGGGATTTGTGTCGGTTATTCCGACCGTCAGGTCGCATTCCGAACCGATGAGTTCCTCGGCGCGGACATTGGAAGTGCCCTGCGTTTCGCTGAATAATTTGACGAAGGCGAAGAAGGTTAAACCGGCTACGATAGTTCCGAATATTATGCCTGAAACTATGCCTATTTCAACGAATTTATCGGCGAAGGCGCGCTGCCAGAGTATTCCGAATCCGCCGAAAGCGGTCGCGAAAACTGAGATCGTCAGAGGCGATAATACCGAAATATGAGTGAGATGGGATGAGTCGGCTGCGTGTATATCGACATGGCCGTCAGCGGCGTCTCCTGAGTGAAGGTCGACGTGCGCGTCCCCGGAGCCTATCGTATCAATATGATGGCCGCCCAGGTCGGAGTGTCCGCCGAAAGATGAAAAAACAGCTGAAATAACAGCGAACCCAAGGCCGAAGACAAAAAAGAAAGTATATATTGAACCCAGCGTTATGCCGCTTATCATAATGCCCCCTTTTATGGCTTTTTATTATTAACGACCGGTTTTTAAAAAAATAATGAACTTTTTATACCTGGATATAGTAAGTTATTTTATCTTAACATATTTGATTATATATGTCAAATTTTATGTTCTTTTGGCTGCAGCCTCATTTTAATTTTAAAAAAATGTCCCCTTTTTACCCGGATTTTTTGGTAAAATATAGTTATAAGCATTTATCGTGAATTTTTAAATTTTTAATATAATTGAAAGGTGGAAAATAAATGATGAAAAAATCTAAAAACCTGTTTGTAGTTTTTCTCATTTCTGTATTTATGTTAACCGCTGTCGTTCCATCATATACTTACGCTGAGGGAATTACTGATCTTTCCGGCGGAAATTCACCGTTCACAAGCGTTCAGGGACAAAATCCCGTGCAGCAGGCCGGAACGCAGATCGGCGGCGCCATACAACAGGCCGGAAACGCTTTGAATCAATCTTTGTCGCCGGGCGGCGGGCTCAATAATCTTTTCGGCGAGCTTGGCGGATTTTTTGAAAACCTGGTAAAAGGCCTCGCCGGAATTTTCGGTCAGTTATTCGGCTTTATTTCAAAGATAGCCGAATCGATCTTTCCGGGATGTTCGAACAGTCAGGGAGCCAACGACATTTCAAGTTTCATAAATTCGATGGCCGGGCAGAGCGTGACGGGCGGAAACAACGATGACGGCTCTCAGCCGGCGGTTAATAACAACGGCGTGAATCCCGGTAATGACGGTTCGAATACTCCCGCGAACAATAATACGGCCGGAAACGCCAACGCTCCCGCGGCTCCCGGTACCAATGCGCCCGCGTCGAACGCTCCGGGGAACGGAAGGACTTACAGCGCTCACGCTTACTCGTCCACAAATCTTATATCCGACGGTGAATTTACCGACTCGAATTATATGAGTCTCGGCGACATCAGAAATTTTCTTACAAGGATAGGTTCTCAGCTGGCCAATACTATCCACGGTGTGGATGTCGCGGCCGCCATAAAGAGCGCGGCTGACGCTAATGGAATAAACCCGCTTGTTCTTCTGGCCACTCTCCAGAAAGAAAAAGGCCTCGTTCAAACCAGAAGCACTATAACGCAAAGTCAGCTTGACTGGGCATGCGGCGTCGGCGCTTATGACGGCGGAAACTGGAATAACCGCTATAAAGGTTTTGCCAACCAGATATCATCGGCGGCCAGCACTTATAAAAATTTATATAACAGAGGCGCAGGAACCATCTCGATAGACAACGGCGCGCATAGAGTGACCGCCGCTAACGCGGCTACCGCTTCGGTTTATCGTTACACTCCGCACACCGCCGGCGGCCAGCTTTTTCACTCGGTTTACGAAGGTTTTAAACGCAGGTTCGAATCTTATAAATAAAAAAGCTTAAGAATTCATGGAAAGCGAATGGAATATGCCGGCCAGCACCAGGTCAGGGACGAACTCGTCAAAGAGTCCGGATTCGGCGTACATTCCGGCGAATCCTCCTGTGCCTATAACCATTGGTTTTCTCCCGTCGAAACATTCGGCCGATATGCGCGCGATCAGTTCGCGGGCCATTCCGAGCGTTCCAAAATAAAGACCGGACTGGATGTTTTCAACGGTGGACCTGCCGCACGCCGCTTCGGGCTTGATTATCTCGACGCTCGGAAGCCTGGCGGTCTTACTTTCAAGCGCGTCCATTGAGGTTTTGAGGCCCGGAAATATCGCGCCTCCCATATACTGTTTATCGGAAGTTATCGCGCAGACGGTTATCGCGGTGCCCATATCGATTATGACCAGATCGCGGCCCGGATATTTATGCACCGCCGCTATGGCGTTCGCTATGCGGTCGGCGCCGAGCTCGAGAGGGTTTCTGTATTTTATCCTGATCCCGCATTTGACGCCGGGGCCCACCATGAACGGATTTATTTTGAAGTAGCGGACGCAGCAGTTTCTAAGCGTATGAATGATATCGGGAACGACGCTGCAGAACGCGATATTTTTAATCTCGTCGGGATTTATGCCGTTCTCCCTGAGCACCTGCCTTAGAAACATTCCCATTTCATCCGATGAAGCTTCGGTTGTCGAGCGTTTTCTGAACTGGAATTTTAACTTTTTATCGGAGTAAACCCCTCCATATATCTGGCTGTTGCCTATATCAAGACACAGGATCATTTCCTTTCCCCCTTCAAAGTTTTCGAGACGAGCGAATATAAGCCTTCCGCGAGTTCATCCTTTGTGTTAAAAACAGCTATGAGCGAGCTTTTTGAATAAAGTGAAACGATATGCGAAACGGCGTTTATTCCGGACAGATCGTTATGCGCCACGAAGTCGGCGCCGCTTTTCGCGAATAATTTTTCGACCGCTTCCGATCTCGCGCTCCCGTCAGGCGTATTGGTGAGTTTGAACCCTATCACCGTGATGTTTTTATTTAATGAATATTCGCGGAGGCGGCTGATTATCTTGTGATTTTTTTTAAGAACGAGCGATATATCGTCTTCTGAATCGGATTCGATCTTTAATGCCGTTGACGGAACGAAGGACCTTCCGCCGGTCCTTATCTCGGCGACCGAATAATCCGAGACCGCGGCCGCGTGTATGACGGCGTCGAAATTCTGGTGTGAAAGCAATCCCGAAATTTCCGCGTCAAGGGACGAAAAATCGGAGAAGGGCACCATTTCGCATAACGAAGAAGGTTTTATGGCCCTTTTCGCGTGAAGGTAAACTACGCCGGCGCCTTTTTGAATGAATTTTTCGGCTATCGCGGCCCCGGTGGCTCCGGTGCTGGTGTTTGTGATCGATCTGACGCCGTCTATGGCTTCTTCCGTTCCGCCGGAAGTTACGATCACTCTCATGAGAACCGCCTTTCGATATCTTTAAATATCTCGTCCGGTTCAATCAGGCGGCCTTTGCCGATGGCGCCGCAGGCGAGCATTCCTTCTCCCGTCGGATAGATGCCGCAGCCCCAGGTTTTAAGCTGCTTTAAGGAACTTTGCGTGGCCGGATGTTCGTACATGTTAGAATTCATGGCAGGAGCTATGAGATAAGGTTTTCTGAAGTTGTTGACTAAAAATAAGGCACCGATGAGACTTTCGGCGAGGCCGCCCGCCAGGGCGTTTATCGTGTTGGCCGACGCCGGGCACAAGAGCATTATATCTGCCCAGTCCGCGAGTTCTATATGCGCTTTGGCGAGTCCGTCGCCGAACATGCTTTTATAAACGGGTTTATCGGTAAGGCCTTCAAGCGTGGCTTCGCCCACGAATTTAAGCGCGGCTTCGGTCGCGACAGGCTGGACCTCGTATTTTGCCTGAACGAGTTTAGATATCAGATAACACGCTTTATAACAGGATATTGAACCCGTAAGCTGGAAAAGTATTTTACCTTTCGACATTATCTATCAGCCTCACTTTTCCGAGAAACGCGGCGCCGAATATCCTGCCGCCGTGTTCCTCGATATAATCGATTTTAAAACCTTTTTGTTTGAGAGAGTTTTTAATTTCCTCTATTGAAAGCCGCGAAGAAAGAGCTTTGTAAAGTTCAGGGGCGGCCGGCCTTAGATCGGGTTCTATAAGGGCGTTGCGCGAACTCATCGCGAGGCCGTTCGATTCGCGCACGGTAGGGCACGGCACGACTTCGACGCCGGTGAAAAGAGCTTGGGCCATTCCTTTTATCAATAAGAATTGCTGGTAGTCCTTTTCGCCGAAGTAAGCCCTGTCGGGCTTTACCATGTTGAAAAGTTTCATTACGACGGTCAGCACTCCGTCGAAATGGCCGGGGCGTGAAGCGCCGCAAAGTATTTTAGAAAGTTCGTTTTCCGTTATTTTATAACGGTAGCCGTCGGAATAGATATCGTTATATTCAGGAAAAATAATATGATCTGCGCCGGCAGCCTCAAGCATTTTTGCGTCGGCCTCCGGAGTTCTCGGATATTTTTCGAGGTCTTTCGGGTCGTTGAATTGGACGGGGTTGACGAACACGCTCGCGACGGCGATATCGCATTCTTCGCGGCAGCGTTTCATTAAAGAGGCGTGCCCTTCGTGAAGCGCTCCCATCGTCGGAACAAAGCCGACGGTACCGGCCAGAGTTTTTCTAAAATCAGTCCATTCGCTGATGCTTTTAAAGATCTTCATTCATAACTCTCGCTTTCGCCGGGGAATGAGCCCGAAACAACGTCTTTATGATAATGCTCTATGGCGGCCTTGAAAATGGCCGCTCCGTCGAGATATTTTCTTAAAAATTTAGGTTTGAAGTCGCCGGTGAGCCCGAGCATATCCTGAAGCACGAGAACCTGTCCGTCGATCTTTCGGCCCGCGCCGATCCCGATGACGGGAATATTCAATTTTTTAGATATATCTTCCGCGAGGCCGGCCGGAACGCATTCGAGAACGATAGCGAACGCTCCGAGTTTTTCGAGTTTTATGGCGTCGTTCATGATCGTTTCTCGCGCGGTACCGGTCGCGCCCTGGACCTTGTAGCCGCCGAGGCCGTTGACCGACTGCGGGGTAAGCCCCAGGTGTCCCATGACGGGAATTCCCGAACCTATGATGTGCGAGATTATCTTTTCATGCCCCGCGACTCCCTCGATCTTAACCGCGTTGGCTCCAGCGCGGATAAGCATTCCGACGCATTTCATCGCGTGTTTTTTATCCGATCTGACGGCGAGAAAGGGCATGTCGCCGATAATGAATTTATCGGGCGCGCCCCTGGAAACGGCGCCGATATGTTCCGCGATCATTTCAGATGTGGCGCCTATCGTCGACTGGTAACCGTGCATCACCATTGCGGCGCTGTCGCCTACGAGGATACAGTCGATATCCGTCGCCGCCACTATTTTAGCCGAATAATGGTCGTAGCATGTGATCATTGAAATTTTTCTTTTTTTGAGTTTATATTTGGAAAAGTCAAATACGTTCAAAGAGCATCGCCGCCTTTTGAAATTGAAATGCCCGCAAGGTTTAAAAACAAGAGGTATATATCTTCGAGAGGCGTGCCTTTTAGAGCTTCGAGATTTTTTGCTATAGTGCCGGTATCGCGTCTGGCAAGGGGCCCTGTAAGCGCCGCCGCTCCTTCATTTTTTGCGTTGGAGCATATTCTGTCGATATACGGGTGAAGGACATTGGGAGGCAGCGAAAGTTTATCTGAAAACTGCCGCATCGCCTCGCTCCAGAGCATTGTGGTGAAATTTCCTGCCATGACGCAGAGAGCGTGGTACAAAGGTTTCAGTTCCGGGTCTATATAGAAGTGAGGATTTTCAAGGCCCGGAAAAATGTCTTCGAATTTAGCTCCGCCTTTTTCAATTATGAACGGGATCTTTTCGTAATCATTTATATTCCAGGCAGTGGTATCGAGAGTGAAGGCTGTAAGCGGATGCGCGCCCGTGACGCCCGCGACGGATACGCAGCCGGAAAAATGAACCGGTGAAAAATTCCTTAAAGCCGGATGTTTTTCGATCAATTCTGATATGGCGCCGTCCGGCACGGCGAGAAGAACTGTCGAGCCTTCGGCAATAAGCGGAATATGATCGGAAAGCGCGGCGCCGCCGTTTCTGGTCCATTGTGAAAATTTGATGTTTTTCAGCGTGAAATATTTAAAAAGATGAGAGGCGAGCCTGCCGCCGCCTATTATTGAGTAAAATGGTACCTGACCCATAGGTTCAAGTCCTTTTCTTTAAAGTATTTATAATATACCAGATGCTCGGGTCGCCGTCGGAATGATCGGCGCCTTATACGATCCATATTATATCAGATTTTTTTATACAATGCAAATTTGGGTAATGAAGAAGGGGGGCATCAGTGTAAATCAATATAAAAATGATAAGTAACCAAAAAAGTTAAACAAATAAATAAGTTTTGAATATATTAAAAAGTCTTATTGTCGTCCTTTTTTATGAGTAACAATTTTTTTTGAGGGATATCTCGGAGCCGCCGGTGCCATTGATGGCAAGGAGGCGGCGAGAGAGAAACGGTGAAAATTCATGGATGAATTTTCAACCGTGTTCCCTCGAAAAAAATTTGTTACGGTTATTTTGCGCCTCTCATTTTGCCGGCAAGCTTCGCCGCGCCGTCTATGACGACGAATGACCAGAGTTTTTTGCCTTTGCCCTTGCCGACTTTTAAGAATTCGACGGTGTATAATTTTACCGGTTCTTTAGCGGCTTTCATAGCTTCTTTTTGCGCGCCCGTAGCGTTAGGGTCGTCGGCGCTCTTGATCTCGATTATGTTTATTGTGAACTGTTCGTCTTTAACAGTGCTTTCGAAGAACGCCAAGCCTTCCTCGAGCATGTCTTTATAAAATTTAGTGTATTCTTCGGCGAGTTTTTTAGCCTTGTCGGCTCCGAAGGTTTTTTCGAACCATTTTTCGTGATCGGCTATTACGAGGCCTTTTAAAAGTTCTCCAGCTTTGGTTTTATCGCCGGCTTTTAAAGCCGCCTGGATATTTTCCATCGAAGTTTTAATGACCGCCGATACATCGTTAGACGGCACGGCCGGAGCCGCCGGCAATTTATCGGGAACTACGGCAGCCGGTGAATCAACGACTGCGGCGGGGGCTTTTTCGGCTGCCGCAGGAACGGCGGGCGTCGCCGGAACTTCAGGCAGTTTATCGGGAACCGCGGCGGCCGGTGAATCGGTGACCGCTGGAACGGCGTTGTCCGCGCCGAGCGACGGGGAAGCGCTTAATAAAAATAAAGCCAGAACAGAGACGACAACGAAGGATCTTTTCAACATTTTTGAATTACTCCTTTTAGTTAATTATTGTTACGCCGCGAGGCGTCAGGTAATATGATACTTTATTTTTTGTCTTATCGCAATGGGCTTAATGTAGCGGCCTGAAAATATGTTTCGAAAAAGTGTATGGACATGGAAAAAGTCATGTGATAAAATGGTTTCGTTTTTAAAAAATATCGCGGTCAGGCGGTCTGAAAAAGGATATGAAATGAGTATTGAGCCATCGTATTTAAAACTTCTTGAAACTGGTGAACTCGCGCGAAGGGTTATGGAAGCGAACCTGCGGCTTTTCAAATGCGTTCTCTGTCCAAATAAATGCGGCGTGAACCGTAAAAATGAGATGGGTTTTTGTAAAACGGGAATTCTCGCCAGGGTCAATTCGCATTACGCGCATTCAGGAGAAGAGCGCGTGATCAGCGGAACGAACGGATCGGGAGCGATTTTTTTCGGCGGCTGCAATATGAGATGCGTTTATTGTCAGAATTTCGAGGTCAGTCAGAGTGATGAAGGTTATGGGACCAGGCCTGAAACGGTAGCGCGCATGATGATCAAACTTCAGTCGGAAGGCTGTCACAACATCAACTTCATATCGCCGTCGCATGTTATACCGCAGATCGTCGAAGCTGTTTTTCACGCGGCGCGGTCGGGGCTTAAAATACCGCTTATTTATAACAGCGGCGGATATGACACTAAAGAAGGGCTCGAACTTTTAGACGGCATAGTCGACATCTATATGCCCGATATGAAATACGGCGACGACGAAACAGCGTTTAAATATTCCGGCGTTTCCGATTACGTCAGATATAACCGCGAAGCGGTGGCCGAAATGCACCGTCAGGTTGGAGATCTTGTCGTCGGGCGCGACGGGAACGCCAGAAGCGGCCTTGTTGTGCGTCATCTGGTTCTTCCCGGAGGCCTTGCCGGCACGGAAAATGTAGTTAAATTTATCGCTGAAAATATATCGAAAAGAACTTTTTTGAATATATTGGCGCAGTATTGGCCGGCCCATAAAGCGTCGGAATATCCCGAACTTACCAACAAGCTGAAAAACGCCGATTATGAAGCGGCGCTTGATATCGCCAGAAAATACGGGCTTAGCGTAAACTGATCATATCTCGTTGACCGGAAAATGACCGGCCGGGAATTACCGCCGTCCGTGAGCGGGGCCGAAGCGGTCTCCGCCATTATATAAGAGGACCGCCGCGGCTCTTCATCTTGAACCGGTTGACCTATTTCAAATATTGCTCAGATCTTTTTCTTATTTCGTCAAGCGTCCATTTTTTAAGTATCCTGCCGTTGCGGTAAACTGGGATGAGCATGTTATCGCCGGCGGCGTCCTCGCGCGCCACGGTCGCGAATTCATAAATTCCGGGAGCCGTTTCTTTTTTCACGAGCTTGAGTCTGCCGCGTTTTGACACTTTCACTGAATCGGTCACGGGATTTTTCCAGATATCGCGCCACAGGCCGTTGATCTTGACAGCGTTCGCCTTCATCGCGAACATGCAGGTATCGCGGTTCATCTGCTGCAGAAGCGCCCCGCCCATTCCGAACGCTATGTTCTCCGCCGATATCTTCTGTTCCAGCATGAGATCGAGTATAGCCTTTATGCTCTTCGGGTTGACGCCGTCGCCCTGGATGACGCGGACGCAGCGCGGAAGGACCTTGAAGCCTTTTTTGTTGGTTTCATATCCGAAGGCTTTTAAAAGCATATTCAAAACGTTTAATACTACTACGGTTGGTTCGCCCGAATCCGGCCTTATAACAAGCGTTCCGCCGCTATTGATCACTTTTTCCTTAAGGGTTTTACCCCATACGTTCGACACGGCGTTGTAAATATCGTAACTGTCGGATACGACGGCGACTAACTTTCCGGGGCCGCCGAACTGATCGATCATGTTCGCGAAAGCCTCGGTTTCATGTTCCTGCCCCCAGGCCGTCATCGTGCTGTGTTCCGAGGCCGGTATGGAAAAACCGGCGATGGTTTCCTGATAATAGTTGCGCGCCGAAAGGAGCGAGACGATCGTATCGGTCCCGCGGAAATTGACCAGATGAGCGAGGCCGCCTATCATCGCCGATTCAAGGCTTGATACGCCCCGCGCGCCGAAATCGTGGAGCTTGAAATAAATTTCGGACCCGGGGGTTTCGCACGATATGTCGAGCGCGTCCTTGATTATCTGTTTGATCTGAAAACTGATCGTCGCGACGGTCGTCGGGTACCATACGGCGCGAAGCAGGGCAGTTTCAAGATATGATGTGAGCCAGTAACATTTCGGGTCGGTGTTGACCAGCTGAACGAGCGCGTTATGTATCGGAACTACCGTGCCTTCGGCCACGGCCTCTATTTCGACCGGCAGCATTCCGTTATGGGTGTTTAAAATATATTCCCAGCCTTCGCGGTAAAAGGGGACGCCGTGCGCCGTGAGCATCTCCTGCGCTTCGTCGATGTCCTTCAACGTTATGGGCCGTGAGAGATAATCCTCGAGGAATACCTGAAGCCCGAAGAAAAGGGTTCTTTCGTAATTGCCTCCGCGCGCTTCGATATAGGATGAGACCGCCTCGGTTTTTGGAGGATATTGTTTGTAATGAGATGTTTTGTAGCTGTCGGTGTTAAGAATTATATTTTTGAAATTTATCATAAAGAAAGCTCCTTTCTTTTTGTATGAAGCCCCGGTCTATCCGGAACTTTAAATTGTTTTCACTTAAAAGATCGTTTTGCCGCCATTTTCAGTTATTTTCCCATCATCGCCTTTATTATGTGAAAATGGTCCTCGAACATTTTATCCGATTCGATGTCGCCTAACGCTACCCAGTTCGCCGATCTCGCGTCGTCGCCGCCTTTGACCTGCGGCAGGCCCTTCGCGTCCGGGTTTAAAACGATAAGAAACGCCGTTGTTATAGTTCTTCCGCGCGCCGAACGGTATGGATTGTCAAAAACGCGAACGCTTTTTATCGATCCTTTTAAGACCGGGGCCGGCACCTTTAATCTCGTCTCCTCGCGAAGTTCACGGATCATAGCGTCCTCGAGAGTCTCATGCTGGTCTACGAATCCGCCCGGAAGCGCCAGAAGCCCCTGTCCGGGTTTTGCCTTGCGTTCCACCAGGAGGCAGTGTCCGCTCTGGATCACTATGGCGTCCACCGTTACGAAAGTCGGCGGATAAGGCGCCGCTGCCCAGCCGGCCCTGTATTTTTCGACGAATGCGAATTCCTCCTTTAATTCGTCATATTCTTTCGTTCCCTGAAATTTTAAAAGAAAATTGAAAACGGAGGCCGGTACAAGGCCCTGAATATTGTCGCACTTGTAAGTTTCCGAATCGAGTTTGAATTTGAAATAAAGGCTTCTTATGAAAGAGGAAGAAACCGGTTTTTTATCGCCTTTATCATCGTGATAGAACGGGTCTACTGAAATATTGCCGAATTTATTCCACTGCGGGAACATTTCAAGGTAATAGCTAGAATTATCCTTCTTGTGGCCGATAAGGCCGATCTTTAATTTGTCGTTGACGCCGGCGTGATACTGGCATGTGACGCCCTGTATGACCATCTGGACGCTCTGGAGCCACTCGTTATCGTTGTAAAGATGGTCGAGAAGCGGTATCACCGTCACGCGGCCGTAATCGTTAGACGAAATAGAGGATAATATCATCTCCTTCCTCTCTTCCCAGGTCCAGGGGTTTCGCACCGATCTGGCCTCCTTGGCAGATCCGACCAGGATTATAAGTTTTTTTGCCCTTTTCAGTCCTTCCGTGACGACCTTTAAATGTCCGGCGTGAAAAGGGGCGAACCGCCCGATGAACACCAAAAAATCAAATCCGGGATCTTCTTTCGTGTTTACCATAACCTTCGACCTCCTTTTTGAAGCGCGCGAAAAAAAGAAAATATTCCGGAAGCAAAAAAGCGTCTGGAATATTTTCGATATATAAAAATATTAAATTTTATGGTCTTTAAAAACCTTGCGGTAGTCATAGTAAAAGCTCCTTTTACTACATTTTATGTTAACGCCGGTCTATCCGCCGTTATTTTGTGTTCCTATTTTAATTGTAGCACTAACCGTTATTTTTGTCAAATATTATTTTGAAGATGCGGTTGGGTTCTAAATGCATTGTTAACACAGGGTTTAGGCGTGGGATTGATCTTTCGGTATATCAATAACGGTTCAGAATTTCCTTTCGCTCACCCTTTTCGTACCTGGACCTTTCGCTCACGCTGCCGTCTTTTCTCCAGAAGGTCCACACGCCGTCCTGTTCGCCGTCCTTATATGAGCCTTCACGCTCTTTTTTTCCGTCGTTATAAAGACTTGTATAGAGTCCTTCCTGTTTTCCATTGCGGAAAGTGCATGTCTCAGATATCTTCCCGTCCTCGAACCATTTAGTGTATGGGCCTTCGCAGATGTCGCCGGCGTAAGTATGTTCGTCTTCTTTGGCGCCGGAAGGGAAATATTTAGCCCATTTTCCTTCTTTTTTATCGTTGGCGAAGAACACCTCCGAGTAACTTTTATCTCCGTTGGAAAATCTCCATTTTCCTTCTTTTTTATCCTCGCGGTATACGCCTTCCGAAGTTACCCAGCCGCCCTGGGAGTAACTCTTGAATTTTCCGTGTTTATGTATCTTGTCGTCCTTTTCGTAACCTTCAAACTCGTTTTTTATCAGTTGTTCGCCCGTGTATATTTCGTAGTATTCTTTGAATACCTTTATTTTATTAACGCTAACGGTTATCTTTCGGGAATCTTGCGCAACGACTTTTTTGTCGGCGTTTAAGAGCTCGACTTTAAGGATATAGTTTCCGGATTTTTCGTATTTGTGTTCGCAATCGTCTCTTTCGGAGTTGACGGCCGGCGAGCCGTCGCCGAAATCATAGTTGAAACCGTGGTTTTCAGGCGGATAAAAAGCCGCGGCCGTCACTTTATACTTCTGACTTTCCTCGAGTTCCACGGGATCGCTTTCCTCTGTTATTTTAACGCTCGAGACGCTGACTTTAGCTTTAGCTTTTTTAGAAGGGCTGGCTTTGGCCGCAGCGATGATCTGGACGGAATATTCGGGGGCGGATACGGGCGGCGTATAAACTCCGTCTTTACTTATCTCGCCGAGAATATCGCTTTTTTCAACGGCTTCTTCGTCATAGGATTCGAGGGTGGTATGACCGCCGACGGTGAGAGAAAGGCCCGGCGTTCTGGTTAATTTCCACGAGACCTCCGTCGTTTCTTCGTTATCCGCAAAGGCCCTGAAACTTATTTTATCGTCTTTTCCTATGACCGAATATTCGGGCTTTATAACGAGCGTTTTAATTTGCGCCGGAGGTGAAATCCCGATCTCGGCGGTTGCGCATTTTAAAAGTTTTATTATCCTGTCCCCTATATTAAGCTCCGGCGCGTTATCGTTCTTTTCGACGGCTCCGACGGATATTTTTGACGCTATATCGGGTTTGGCCGATTCCGATAATTTGAACAGGCCACTTGCGTCTATCGAAGCGTTATTGTTATCTGAAACGGACCATTCGCAGTCCGCCGGTTTTTCGCCTATGGCGGCTTTGAATTGAATGGTTCCGCCCGGAACGGCTCCGCTCGCTGATCCCGGCGTTATTATAAGCGGCCTGTATTTGAATTTTATATTGAAAAGTCCGATCAAATTATTTTTCGCGTCCCGAAGTTCATTAACTGCAGCGAATTCGAGATCATTTGAGTCTAACTTCTTCTTGAGGGCATTCATTTCAAAAGCGTTCGAATAAAGGTATCGGGATGGATGATCTCCGGTCGGGCCGGGAACGCTTACGTCTTCACATTTTTTAAGCGTTATATTAACTTCAGCGGTTTCTAAAAGAGCCGGATATTCGATCACGCCGCCTCTGATCCTGTGTATCGATGATCTTATCGAGCATTTAGCGTCGTTTTTGCGGTCCGAGTTCCATACCGGCATTGCGCTTATAATGAATTCGTCGAATTCCGGCTGTTCCTGCCAGGCGTTGAATTTATAGCCGTTTTCTGAAAAAGCGTCCCATGTTATGTAATCCGCGACAAGCCTTCTTTTTCCGGATTTTTTTATAGTACCGACCCCGCCGGAACTTTTCATGAGAATATTCCCGTCCTGGGAATCGGGCATGTGAAAGGTCTGCAGGAAGACTTTTTGCTCGTTGACGGGGTCTTTAGCGCATATCGTTATATTTATTGATTTCGCGAATGCGGGCGTGAAATCGGCTTTTATCTGAGCGTCGCTGACCTTTCTGTACGGCGTCTGGGCGGGAGTTCTTTCGTTCGAATTCTGAGGATCGTGGTAGATCATCATTTTTTTCCCGTCGCCCGTTATCTCATAGCCCAGAAAAAGTCCCTGGTGAAGACCCATGTTGGCCATGACCGGCTTGCCGCAGGCTGTCTGCGATATGACGTATTTTATGAAGTTATTGAAATTATAAAAAGTTACGGTTTCGGTTTTTTTCCCCGTGTAACCCTTTATCCTTGCGCCGAGCCTTGTCATATCCGAAGACCACGCGCCGCCGATGCCGTCGTTCTTTCCTAATTTCATTCCCTTTAATATCTCGTATATCGAAGTATCCGAATATGGATCGTTCATATAGGATTTCATGAACATCAAAGTGGACGCTGCCCAGCAGCAGCCGCTGCCGCCCTGTTCGTAGTATGGAAGTTCTATAAGTCTGGATGCCGGAACTTCCAGCGGTTCCCCGCCGGTCTCTATAATTACGCACGCTCCGGTTTCCAGATCCACGCCTTTATTTTCGCTTCCGCCGGCCGTCGGTCCGCTCTGACCGCCTTTTCCGCGAGGTTTCCTTTTCATGTCCGCGACCGGCCTTTTTCCGCCTTCGAGCTTGATGGCCATTGTTTTAGCGGCGTCGTTAAAAACCGGGTCGATGAAAACGGTATCGCCGTCGGGCGCCATATAGACAGCGCTTATATATTTCTTCCAGTATTTTTCGGGTAATTTAACGGTGAGGATGGCGTTTTTAATCATTGAAGACGATTGAATCGTAAATATTTTCTGGGCCGGCGCGTTATCGAATTTATTTATATCGAATTCGCCGATCATAACTTCGGCGGTCTCGTTAATGGAACCAGGCGGTATTTCAACGCCCGAACCGCTTTTAAATTTTAAAACGCCGCCAGATTCAGCCACAGTTTGTTTCAGTGAATCTATCTTTTTAAAATTAAGGGCGTGCCCGAAAATTATTATGTCGCCGTTGAAATTTTTATCGGCGGCCGATCCGAAGACCGAGTCAGCGTTATTCGACATTGCTCCGATCGAAGCGCTTATCAAAACCTCGCCGCTGTCGTTTTTAGTTGTAAAAGAAAGTTCTTTGTAAGCTCCGCTCGATCTGTCCACGCAGAAAACATCGAAATTTTCATCGGGCGAAACAGTGTCGAAAGTTACTTCGACCGTCATAAGATCTATTGGGTTAGCTGAATCTAATTTAAAAATATACGATTCGTCGGTGTCGAGGCCTTCATAATTAAATAACTGGCTTATGATAAGGCCGTCTTCGTCTTTAAGACCGGGTGAAACTATAATATTCGTGCCCGAATCAAATTTTAAGTCCGCCCCCTTTTTAGCTTCAATGGTTTGCGTGATATTATATTTCATAGCCGGAGTCCGGGTATTTTCTTCAGCCGACAGGAGGTTTTCGGAATACGGGAAAAGGGTTGCTGAGATTATAAGGGAAAACGCGATAGTTACAATATAGTTTTTAAAATTTAGCAAGTTCATTTAAATAATCCTTTTTTAAAACAGCCCTTTTAATGCGGCGGCGTCAAAATCCCATTTTTTATTACTCTTCAGGCTTGTTTAAAATATGTATTTTATTATGCCTGTAAATAAGCGGCGCTCAAAAATACAACGGCCGGCGACGCTAATAATATCTCATAATAAATAAAGAATTGTCAAGTAATTACATTTGCGCCGGTATAAAAAAAGGAGGCCGGTTTTTCACGGCCTCCTTTGAAATAGTTTATATTCTGTTTTTATGGTTTGTGTATTACTGGGCTTGCTGGAGCTGGCTTATAATGTTGGGTATTGAAGACTCTTCGGTGCTTTTGTCTATTTTAATGCCGCCTATGGTTATGAATTCAGGAGCGCCGGTCTGGGGCATCGTAACATCGAAAGGCGTAAATCCGAAAGTCGGATTTGCGAACTGATCGTTCTGAGTATTATATGTGCCGAGGAATGTATTGAGCGTGTTCTGAGCTTTTACGGCTTTTAAATAAGCAGCTATAAGATCGCTCGCTGCTTTCGGATTTGGTACGTTGCTCGATGGAACCGTGTTAAGCGCTGCCGTCATCATGGCTTTAACCTGGACCAGTTCACTTTTGAATGTTGTCAGGGCGGACGATAAGCTTGTGTTCATGGCGAGATACGCCGCCGGCATCATGCTGCCATACATACTGGTTGCGCTGGCGATGCTCGCTATACCTGAATCAAGCTGAGTGAGCCCCGCTTCTATTTGAGGGATGGCGTCGCGAGCCATCTGAACAGAGTTGACGACCGATTCTCCGCCGACATTTTTCTGGAGTTCCTGAGCATACGGCGTGAGTTCGTTAGCCGCAAGTGCCTTCGAGATAAGGCCGTTAGCGTCAGGCGTCATGCTGGCATAGTTGAAAGCCGGCATATTGGGAAGCGCATTTTTTTCGAAACCGAGCATTGCCATTGCGGTTGATTTGTTATCGATAGGGACGTTTTTGAGTTCGAGTTTCTTGACCGTGGAAGGAACTTCGGAAGTGATCGGGCATTTTCCGACTATGTTCCTTGAAAGCACGTTTCCTGCTTTATCCCTTATCTCGGCGATGATCGTCTTAGGCGTTCCATCGATAGGTATCTGCGACATATAGCTCGCGGGATTCGTTGAATCGCTGCCTGAAGGATATACGGTTCCGGATATCTGATCATAAACTTTTATAGTGTGTTTAGCGGGATCGTACGCAGAAGAAGCGCGCATAACGCCGGAAAGTCCGGGAGCGGCGGGAACGCTCGGAACTGCGAATCCGTTGACGGTGAAATATAGAGGCGCCGCGGTTGCGGACGGAACCAATAAAGCTGCTGATTTGATGCCGCACGCGAGCCCGCCGGCGGTCGCTACTACTTCGATGAGGCAGTTGTTACCTACGTTTCCGGCCTTCTGAAGTTCCGCGCGTACGTCAGCGAGAGTGACCGTATTTGTTAATATAGGATTTGAGAAGAATATCTCGTTATTTGAATAATAACCGCCGCTTGTAGATGAGTAGCTTGCGTACATGCGGTATTTCGAACCCGTTGCCGACGGGTCCCATTTAAAGGACTGGCTCGCCGTATCGAGACGGAAGTTAGTGATCGTCGGGAATGTAGTGTAAGCGCGGTCGCCCGAGACATTTATCGTCAGAGGCTGGCTCATCGTTCCTGTCTGGACTGGGGTTGAATTAGGAACGAATGCCTGGACCTTTATGGTGTGCGAACCCGCGGCGATGTTGGCGTTCACGCCGAAGCAAGCGGTTTCGGCAAGTAATGGCGTCGTGGCGTTATCGACGAAAACGAGGTATTTGTAGGGAACGTTTTCCGTGTTTACAAGCGGAGCCCACAAAACTACATGGGAGTTGGAATCAAATGATAGAGCTCCGACCGCGGGAATGTTCGTCACGGGTGGAGTGGTGCCGCCGGCCTGATATGTGCCGATGATCGAAACGTTTCCAAAATTGATGTCTTTCTGGATCTCGGTATTTAACTGAGCGGTGGTGAGATTGTTAGGAAGGGTTGTCTGAGTGAGGCAGTATATTCTGAAGCGATACTGATGGACCGGATCGCCCTGCGGCGGGTTCGGGCCGTCATATCCATAGTTGGAAAGATAATTTTCAGCCTGGCTGTAGCTTACTCCGTTGACCGTTACGTTAGCGCCTTTGGCGATACCTTCGGGGATCGAGGTCACGTTTCCGGGGATATTGTAAAGAGCCCAGTGAACCGTAGGGACGGTAAGATCTTCGCACAATATCGCGAAGCTCTTCGTACCCGGTGTCGGCTGTACCCAGCTTAAAGCCGGAGAAACATTGGAAGCGCCGGCGATAGCGTTATCTAAATATTTAATAGGGATCGCCGCGTTGTTCGTGAAAGAGGTTGAAGTGATCGCGAACGGGCCTGCCGGCGTGTTCTGCGCGGTGAAGGTAAGATTCGCGGAAGGGCCTTTTACCGAAGGAGTTACGTCGGTGTAGTTGACCCATACTTCGATCTTGAAATTTACATATCCGTTTGTGAGCCAGGCGTCTACCGAAATGGAGGGAAGCTGTGTAAGCGTGTTGGTGTCGGTTGCCTGAGTCGCGGTAGTTCCTTTATCGCACACGAGGCTGTAGCCGTAAGTGAAGGTATGTGTCGTGACCGCGGGATTCCATTTGACTATTTTGCCGGTCGAATCATAAGCGAGGCCTGTAACTGCGGGAGGCGCATCCGTGGAACCGCCGATAGTGAATGTAAGTTCCGTGGCCGGTCCCGGTTTATAAACGTCGTTATTAACGATCACGCTTACCTTTATTGAGTGCTGGCCCGCCGCGAGGGTGTTCACGGGATAAGAGGTTCCTATGACCTGCGTAGGATAAAGGTTGTCAACGGTCACTAAAAAGTCCGCGGCAACGCCGTTGACCGTGACCGGATCCCATTTGACCCTGGCTTCCGTGCTTACGAAATTAACGCCGGTAACGGCGGGAAGGTTTGAAACAGGAGGCTGGCCGCTGCCTATCATTATTGCGTTGTTATCGTAGTTCATCGTCGTGTCGCTTGCGACATTCATAAAACAAGCCTGAGCAAGAGCGAATGACGGATCTATACCGTCTAAGAGCTCTGGCGTGCCCGACGCGTTTTTAATGACCTGGATGAAGGATCCGGAAGCGGGGCTCCATTTATAAAGTCCGAGGATAGCCGGAGCGGTTTTCATGAGATCTCCGAATTTAAGAGCGGGAACGATCTTTGAAAAACCGACAAGGTTAAAACCCTGTTTCAAAGTAATGTTTCCGATCGTTCCAACCGCGACGCCGGGTATGGTGAGGTTGTCGGTGATCTTGGATTTAACTATATAACCCCTGCCGGCCGAAAGCGTCGAAAGCGTCCCTTCTGAAACGCTTATGAAGGAACCGGCGGCGGCCGAATATGCGAATATGTCGTCTATTATTGCGGAATTGAGTTCTTTGAGCTTCGGTCCCGCTACGCTGGGTTTGACGGTGAAGGCCACGAAATTGAATCCGGCTTTGAGTGCCAGCGTCTGAGTTGTGTCGGAGGTCGACTGAGCGAACGCGGATCCGGCGAATATCGCCATGATAATTAAAACCGCTAAAAATCTTTTGAACATTTTTAAAATACCCCTTTCAAAAATATATTAGTTAATTATAAGTTACTTATATTTGAGGCCGTTTATTCCGTTTTAATCAGTTTATTTTTATGCCTTTTCCGTTGTTGTCGTATTTGTCGGAAGAATTGTTATAGATCATGAAAGACGCTTTAGCGGGAGCTTTCATAGTGACGGTATGGGTTAAGCCGTCAGCCGTAGTTGCCGAATGAAATTCCGACCAGAGAGCCGAGCCCTGGAATTCTAAACCTGAAGTGACGACGCTTCCTGTCTGAACGGGAACAGCCGTCTGATAAGTTATCGTAACGTTTTCTCCGCTTCTTGATACGTTAACGCTTTCGGGAACTACAGTTGTTGAAGTTTTAGCGGCGGGGCTCGTGATATCGCCTGAAGAGCCTGCACCGCAGCCTGAAAATACCATCATAAGTGAGAGAACCACTAAAAGAGCAGTGATCTTTTTGGAATTGAACATTAGAAATTACCTCCTGATCGTGTTTTATTGTTATAAATTTATTACCCGTTAAAATGAAAAATACCGGCGCTAAGCCTGATTCAAGCCTGGTCCAGTATTTTGGTGTTTTTGTTTTATAAATTTTGAGATAAACATAAAAAATTATCCCTCAAGCGAGTAAAACATAAGTAAGCGAACAAACGTACTATTAAAATTAAGGGTTTCGAGAGTTATTCTATCAGCCATTTCGTTTAAAGTCAATAGTTTTTTATACTTTTGGAGTTTCGGCCGGAATAAACAAACGCCTTTTAACAAATATGCAACGGAAAGAAATAAAAAGGCCCGTCAGTACTGGCGTGCCTTTTTATTTTTGGAGTTATATCATGAACTTATAAAAGTCCATTTTGTGATCTTTCGAGATTGTTCCGGCCGCTTATTATTTAACCGCGGGCGCTGACGCTGGATATGAAACGCTGGTGGTGAGAGTGTCATTATTGCCCGTCGTATCGAATATCTTGGCATATAAGTCGGCGCGGCCGGCGGGAAGCCCGGTCATATCGTATTCTGTCGCGTTGACGAGGCTGAATGTACCGCTGTTGAGAGACAAATAGTAAAACACCGTGCCGCCGGCGGGAGCCGTTATCGGATTCCATTTGAGTTTCTTTGAAGCGGCGTCATAAACAAAGCCTGTGGGAGCTGCCGGCCGAACTACGGCACTGGAGTTGTATACGGCTTCCAGAACGGTCGAATCCTGCATTCCTGCCGCGTAAGCGTAGAATTTTATTTTAAGATAGGTATTCGCGGGGAGCGGGATAGGATTAGCGGCTACGAATATAGTTCCGTTCACTTTCGGATCTAAAGGTTCGGTGCCGGCGGCCGTTGAAACCGTGTATTTGATGACCGAAGCAGGAGTCGTGCATGTCAGTGAAACGCTTTTTGCGATATTGTAGTTGCCGGGCGCTACGTCAGTAACTGGATTTGCGACCGTGCCTGCAGTTGCGCCGCCGATGGTAAAGCTGAACTCGGCCGACCACGGGCCTAAGGTCGTTCCCATTCCCATTTCTTTAGCGGCGACCTGGAATCTGTGAGTTCCGGCGGTGAGCGCGGGCGTGATATTTGAAAGCATTAATTCGTTCATGGAATAAGCTTCTGCTGTAACGCTGTTATCGAATCTAACGGTGTAATAGTAATATGTCGTTCCGGCAGGCCTTGCCCATGTGAGTTTGTTTCCCGCCTGGTCATATCCGAGGCCGGTGATCACAGGAAGCGTTGGCGCCGTTCCACCGCCGATAGCAAGAGGTTCGCTTGTCGTTTCAGGGCCCGAGACCGTTGTCGCCGGGTTGTGAAGGTTGTCCTGAGTATCGGCGAGGATGAGTTTTACTTTCGCGGTGACGGTCGTAGCGGTATCCCATGACAAGCCCGTCGGAACGTTCATAAAGTTCGAACCCATCGGGATCATGCCGTTAAATTCCATGGCGCCGTTATTGCTGGTCAATTCGCAGCTTGAAACATAGTAAGGTTTCGGAAGGCCGTTCGGAACGGTCCATACGACCCTTCTCGTTCCCGGATCATACATTATGTTTGAAACGGGAGGAACTGTAACGGTTGTCGTTCCGCCTGTTATAGTATATGTTTTAGACGATACGGGCGATATCCTGACGCCGTTGGTCGCGATAGCCTTTACGGTGAACTGCGTAAGTCCGGTAGGTATGAAAAGCTGCGTCCCGGCGTAATATTCGGGGCTTGAAAGGGTGGGGACGCTGCCGTCTATCGTATATTTTATTTTAAGCGTGTTGTATATCGCGTAATCAGCGGGGTCAAGGGTTAAGGTCACGCTGTCGCTTCCGCTTAACGTCGAAACGTCCATCGGCGCGATAAGCGGCATGTGGATCGAGACCTCGGTGGTGCCGGCGCCGTTGGCCGAATAGGTATTGGAGACGACGTCGCTGAACTGTCCGTTAAGCGTCGCTACGGCTTTTATCGTGTAGTTGGTCCTTCCGGCGGTAACTATAACTCTTACTGGATATCCGGCGATAGTAGCCGTTATAACCGTCGGGGAAGTGCGCGGGTCGGTGCCGTCGTTGGTGTACCATACGAAAGCGTTCGAAGGCCTTGCCGTGAGGTTGACGTCGAGGTTGGCGTTCGGGTAGGTTCCGCCGACAGGACTGAAAGTTACTTCGAGCGTTGCGGCGGCCGTTCCGCCGGTTGTGTTATAGATCTGTTCGGCGACCCTGGAGTTCTGGCCGTTCAAATGAGCCATAGCCATGATCTTGTAATTTGATCTTCCGGCGGGGATCCTTAAAGTTTTCGGGCCGGGAACCGCTGTCGGGTCCGTGACGGGGATCGTTCCGTCTATCGTGAAAAATACTTTCGCTTCAGCCGGAACGGGAGTTATCGTTACGCTGAGTTCGGCGTTGGGAAAAGATCCGCCTTTCGGGTTGAACGTAACTTCGAGCGTAGAGGCGGCCGTGGATCCGGTGGTGAAAGCTAACGCCGGTTCGGGCGACCACGGGCCTGTCGAAGTGGAAGTTCCCATTTCTTTAACGGCGACCTGAGCGGTGTGGCTGCCGGCGGCTATAGCCGGAACGGCGTTTGAAAGCATGAATTCGTTCATCGAATAGGCGTCGTATGTCTGGCCGTCTATCTTGACGATGTAATAATAGTAAGCTCCCGTAGCTGCGGTCCAGGTAAGTTTATTGCCGGAAGCGTCATATCTTAAACCCACGACCGCCGGAAGCGTCGTTGAAGATCCGCCGCGGATGCTTATCGAGTTTGAGGGGGCGCTGGTCAGATCCAGCGAGTAAACGACCGCTTTAACGGTCACGGTTTGATCGGTCGAAAAATCTACGATATTGGTTGTGCCTAAATTTAAACTCGTCTGAGCCCACATCATCTTTTCGATACCGTTGACCACAATTTTATATTCAACTACGGAGTCCAGTTTCGGAGGCGTAACAGGCTGCCAGGAGAGGATCCTGGTCGTGGCGTCGTAAGAGATGACGGGCGCCTGCAGAGTGAGCGCCGTGCTTCCGCCGGGCATTACCATCGAGCCGTTGTCATAGTTTAAGGTCGTGTCGGTTTCGACATTCATGAAGTAAGCCTGGCCGGCGGTAAACGCGGGGTCGATGCCGTCGAGAAGATCGGCGATGCCTGAAGCGCCTTTCATGACCTGAATGAACGAACCGGAAGCCGCGCTGTATCTGTAAAGAGCGCGGACCACGGAATACGATCTGATGAGATCGCTGAATTTTGAACCCGTTAAGGGTTTTGAGATACCGATGAGGTTGAATCCGGCTTTTAAATTAAGCGTGCCGACCGTCTGTATGGCTTCGCCGGTAATAGTTAAAACCGCTGGAGCGGAGGCTTTTACGATATAACCTTTGCCTGCCGCGAGATTTATGAGTGTCCCTTCAGAAACGCTTAAAAAACTTCCTGAAGTTGCGCTGAATGAATAAACTTCCTGAATGGAGGTGTTCCTGTTCTTGAAATCGGCGGCTGAAAAATTCGGTTTGACCGTGAAGCTGACGAAATTGAAGCCGGATTTCAGATCCATCGTCTGTGACAGACCCGTTGTCTGGGCGAAAGCCATTCCCGTGAAAAGCGCGATGACCAGAAGCGCTAAAAATAATTTTCTTGCCATTTTAACTACACTCCTTGAATATAAATTTTTTTGAATATTGCGGTTTAAGGATACCTCCTGCGTGTTTTTATTATTTAAAATTTATTTCGGAATTAAATAAAAAAATACCGTAATTGAGTTTTTTAAACCCAATACGGTATTTTTAGAATATTCGGTTTTTATATTTTTTCTAGCAAACAACATTTACTGGAGACCCTTTTTGAAATATTTCCGGCGCGCTAAAAATCGTTCGGATGATAATGGGGTTCGATAGTTATTTTAGCAACATTCGCCGCCAAAGTCAACTTTTTTGTGATTGAAGCGGATAGTTTTTTCGTGCTGAGACGCAGGTTGTAATAGATCTCCCGCGTTTTCAAGGTTTTTAGAGATCTATTGCTTTTACCCTGTTTAAAGAGTTGCCGCGGGTACGGATGAAATAAAAAAGCCCGCCATTTCTGACGGGCCTATTTATATGGGATATATCGTTAGATCCCGTTTATCTTTCGCCCATGAGAGGTGGAGCGGCCGCCGTATAAGATGTAGCCGTGTGCAGCGAATCCTGGTTGGCGGTTCCGTTGTTTATGATAGCGTAGAGATCCGCCGTTCCGGCTGGAGTTCCCGCCTGGATAGCGATCTCCGAAGTCATGACGGTTGTGAATTGACCTTCCGGTCCGGTGAGTGATATTCTGTAAATTACGTGTCCGCCAGCAGGAGGGACGATCGGGTCCCATTTGAGTTTTTTTGCGGCCGCGTCGTATACGAAACCTGTGGGCGCGGGATGATTATAGACGGCTTCCAGTACCTGTGAATCCTGCATTCCGAGGGCGTAAGCATAGTATCTTATTTTGACGTAGGAATTCGGCGGGACCTGGATCGGGTTGTTGGGCAGGAAATAAGCTCCGTTCGTTTTCGGGTCCAGGATAATTTCGTTGCTTCCGCTAACGGTAGAAACAGTGTATTTGATGATCGAAGCATAGGTCTGGCAGGTCAATGAAACGCTTTGCGTGCTATTATAATTACCTGGCGAAACGGACAAAAGCGGATTAGCGACAGCTCCGCCGGCCACTGCCTGCACGACTATTTCGGGCGATGAAATCCATGACCCGTTCAAATAAGAAACCTTATAAGTGAAGCGCACTTCGGAAGACGCGGCGGGTACCGGCTGGACGCTTATCGGCACAGCGGACATGCCGCTGACGGAGAGGATCACCGCATTTGTTTCAAAGCCGTCCAGGACTATTTTTACCTGGAAATTTTCCTTGACGGGAGCTGATAACGGCGCGGGTGTTATGGATGTGTAGATCATTCCGTTCGTCGCGCTTGCTATCGTCACCGAGCTTGTTCCGGCGCTTGCGGGTATCGATATGGGCGTGCATATCACGGGCGCTCCGTTCTGGTATGAAACCCGGTATCTCAGATTGGTCTCGGTTATATCTGCATTGGCCATCGGAACCGTTATCGTTACGCTTGTGGTTCCCATGCCGCCGTTGACCGATACCGGCGTTATGGGCGAGAATGCGCCGTTATTAAGCGATTGGCCGATCGTGAAATTGGCCGCCGTTGGCGATACGGTAAGCGCCGGCGTGAACGCGAGCGTCATCGAGCCGTTTGACTGATTCAAGAATGAGAAGTTTTGGACAGGATCGACGGCGGGGTGCGCCGGTATAGAGAACTGGGCATTTTTGGGCGCTCCGCCCTTATATGTCACTACGAAAGCGATATTTTGGACCGCGTTTGTCTGCGCGATCATCGGAACCGTAAGAATTACGACGGACGACGTCGACGCCGCGGAACTTATGGCCACGGAGGTCGTCGCGCCATTGATGTATTGATTGACGACGAAATCAGCCGTGGTTGGGAGCGTTGACGGAGTTGCCGAGAGCGTGGCGGTTATGGTTCCGTTTACCGCAGCCGCGTTTAAGAGCCATACTACATTGGGCATGAAGTTCATCGCGGGATTTGGCGACCATGGACCGGTCAGCACTTCCGTCGTCGCGCCTGAAGCTGGAACAGCGGCCTGGACCTGGACCGTATGCGTTCCGGAAAATATCAATGAAGAGACGGGG
Organism: uncultured bacterium; assembly: GCA_964551445.1. Taxonomy (GTDB): domain Bacteria; phylum Muiribacteriota; class UBA9980; order UBA9980; family UBA9980; genus DAOPXV01. Next base: position 99,368 of record CAZKCG010000008.1, read on the forward strand.
AATTCAAGAGCGGAGCCGGCCGACATCAGACCGCCGTTGTCGAATCTCAGGTTGTATTGGACCATCGTGCCTGAGGGGATATTGGCTGAAGTTACGGGCTGCCATTTTATCTTGTGGGCTGTCGCGTCGTATATTATGCCTGTGACGGCGGGAATTCCGATCGTAAAGTTATGCGCGGGGGATGGCGACCATGGGCCGGCCTTTGCCGCCGTCGCGCCTGAAGCGGGGATAGCGGCCTGGACCTGGACCGTGTGGTTTCCGTAAAATATGACCGCCGGAACCGTGAATTCAAGAGCATAACCGGCCGACATCAGCCCGCCGTTATCGAATTTTAAATTGTATTGCACGAGCGCGCCGGCCGGAAGAGAGGCTGAAGTTACGGGCAGCCATTTTATTTTGTTTGCGGCGGGGTCGTATGTTACGCCTGTGACGGCGGGAATTACGATAGCGTTAACGCCGGTTCCGGGAACTATATATGAAGCTGCTTTTATCGCGCCGTTATAGGCCAATTCAACGCTTATGGTCTGATCCGCATCGGTCTGAGCCACTAATGGGAAAGTCAACTGGTACGTCGTTTGGCCATAGGGCATAACGCTATACATATTGGTGTTGATACCGTTGATCTTTAATATGAAATTTCCGATGACCGGCGCCGTCGTTAACTGCGCCGAAAAAATGGCGTTCACGCTGCCGTTAATGGCCGTGATCCCGGTAAGCGCGGGTTCCGCTGATGCGCCGGCAATGGTTATATTTCCGTTGTCGTAACTCATCGTCGTGTCGCTCGCGGCGTAGATGAAATAAGACTGGCCGATAGTGAAGGTCGGGTCGATCATATCGGGAAGCTCGATCAGGCCCGATGCGTTCTTCAATACCTGAATGAACGCGCCTGAAGCGGCGCTAAATTTATAGAGCCCGCGGATGGCAGAGCCGGCCTTTATAAGATCGCTGAATTTCATCGCCGTTACGGCTTTTGATATGCCGATAAGATTGAAACCGGCTTTTAAATTAATGGTGCCGACGGTCTGTATAAGTTCGCCGGTAATGTTTAAAACCGTTGGAACGGCGGCTTTTACGATATAACCCTTGCCGGCCGCGAGAGTTGCGAGAGTACCTTCCGAAACGCTTAAAAACGCGCCTGAAGCCGCGCTGTATGAATAAATTTCCTGTATGGCCGGGTTCTGGTTCTTAAAATCCGCTGCCTGCATAGACGGTTTAACGCTGAAACTTACAAAGTTGAAACCTGATTTAAGATCCATTGTCTGAGATCCGGACGCTGCCTGCGCGAAAGCCGTTCCTGTGAAAAGCGCTATAACCAGAAGCGTGAAGAGTAATTTTTTAAACATTTGATCTTCTCCTGTTATTTATTATTATAAATTTGTGAGCCGTAAAACAAAAAATACCGGTGCAGTCATTGTTCTAAGCCTGGACCAGTATGGTATGGTTTAATTGATATTTCGTACTAATAACACATTTTTTTCCTTTTAAGTAAAGCAGATGCGGCAAAAAACATTAAACAGTTTAATGTTCTTGAGCGATTCTATCAACTATTCCGGCTAAAGTCAAATGGTTTTTGAAATTTGATATTTTTCTTTTCAAAGCGGTTCCACCCGTAAGATGGAACGGAGAAGTTCTAAATTTAGTAATAGCACTTGTATTGTTTTTTCATGCTAAACATCCGGGTAATAATGAAATGTTTTCTTTTTATTAAACAATATTTGAAATTATTATGCAAATATGGATGGAATAAAAAACAGGCCCGGGAATTAACCGGGCCTGTTGATATGATATCTATGAATTTACCGTTTGTTTTTATGTGAGGCTGCCGTTTTTATCAAATAGGCAAGCTGGTATTCTTACATACCGGTGTAAGTCTGCTGCATGAGCGCCGAGTTCATGCCGTCTTTAACAGCGATGGCCTTGATTGTGATGGTCATGCCGACTATTGGTGAGCTTACACTTGCTGGAGCTGCCACTGTTGTTGCCGTTCCTGGTATAGCAGCCGGATCGGTTCCATCGATAGTGTATTTGATCATAGCTCCTGGGGTCGGGCAGTTGATCTGGATCATTGTGCCACCAACAAGACTTCCGCCGGCGGGTGTGAATGTCGGAGCAGCGGGAGCCGTTCCTGCGGGAGGTGTTGTTCCTACAGGAACGCTGAATTGAGGCGATGAAGCGGTGATGCCCTTGTATGTAACTTTATAGACTGCGTTTTGAGCAACCGTTCCAGCCGGGATCACAGGAACGCTAAGCGTGAAATTCGGTTGTGCCATCGCGCCGTTTATCATTGTTACAGCACCAGCAGGCATATCCGCACCACCGTTGAGGCTGTATGTAACTGTGAAATCGCCAATGGTAGGCATTGTAGTCATAGGAGCAGGATTAATGTTGACATTGATTGAACCATTGACTGCGCCCGGAACTGTGAATGTTGTTGCAGTCGTGGTTTGATAGTTATTGAAGAACGAGGTGTAGGGCGTTGAGTAAACATTATTCAAAACCGCGACCGCTGCTACATACATCTTCGTTCCTACAGGCAGGTCGATGGTTACCGGTGAGTTCACGGCTGTCATCGTTGACGGTGCGGCCGGCGTACCGGGCACGTCGCCATTAGTTGTTGACGAGATCGAGTATTTGATCTGGGCGCCCGCGGCGGCCGTGATCGTAATGTGAGCAAGGGCCGTGCCGGGAGTGGACATATCGGTGGATACAATTGTCGGCTGTGCGGGTGCCGTAGGAGTTGTTCCGGTTGTTGATGTGAATGTATAAGCGGGTTCCGGTGACCACGGGCCCATCTGGAAGGTTGTGGCGGGAGGAACAGCGGGCAATTTAGCCTGAACCTGAGCTGTATGCGCTCCTGCCATAACTGCTGCGGGAAGCATGAATTCAGTCATGTTGCCTGCGGGATAAGGAACGCCGTCTATCTTGAGATCGTATGTGTATGCGCCTGTAGGCATAGTGATAGGATTCCATTTGAGTTTGTTCATAGCGGTATCATACATAAGACCTGTAACGGCGGGGATCGTTCCTGTCGTCGTTCCGGTCGTGAATGTATAAGCGGGTTCCGGCGCCCATGGGCCCATCTGGAAGGTTGTAGCGGGAGGAACAGCGGGCAATTTAGCCTGGACCTGAGCTATATGGGAACCTGTCATAACGGCTGCGGGAAGCATGAATTCTGTCATATTGCCTGCGGGATATGAAACGCCGTCTACCTTGAGGTCATATGTGTATGCGCCTGCGGGCATAGTGATAGGATTCCATTTAAGTTTGTTCATTGCAGCGTCATACATAAGGCCTGTAACGGCAGGGATTGTTCCTGTTGTCGTTCCGGTTCCCGTCGTGTTGTATATCTGAGAAACTGATGTGCCTGTAGCTCCGTTGAGGTGAGCGACGGCCGTGATCTTGAAGTTGGCTGAGTTAGCCGGAACGCTTACCGTTACAGGTCCGCCGGTCATGATCGTTCCGTTCGGAACGGGCATTGTGCCGTCTACCGTGTAGTAAATTTTCGCGTCAGCGGGAGCGGGTGTGATCATAACTGAGAGAGCTGCGTTAGGATAGCTGCCGCCGGCAGGAGCGAATGTGACGCTTAAGTTTGCGGTTGTTCCGCCGACCGTGAAGTCGAGCATAGCCGGTGTGCCGTCCTGAGGGATGCCTGTTGTCGACATAATTCTTGCGAAAACCGTAGCTTTGTGAGTTCCGGTCATCGTTGTCGGAAGCATATATTCAGGAGTATATACGGGAACCGGTGTCTGTGTGTCGATCGCTACCATGTAGGAAACCGTTCCGCCCGTAGCGGGAGGAGCGACCGCATTCCATTTGAGTTTATTGCCTGTCGGGTCATACATAAGGCCTGTTACAGCGGGAAGCGTGCCTGACGAAGCTCCCAATACATAGGTCTGCGAAGCTACCGTTGACTGAACGGTCGGGCTCTTGCCGATAGCTTTTATGTTATAGGTTCCGTTTACCGCAAGAGGAATTCCTGCGAAAGCATATGTCAGAGCGTTAGCGCCGTTAGGATCGCTTCCGTCGAGGGTGTAATAGATCATAGCGCCGGCGGGAGCGTTCGGCCATGTTATAGTTACGTTAAGAGGCGCGTAAAGGTTCGTTCCGGCCATAGGCACCGGCGCGAATACGAGGCCGCTTGCGCCTGCTCCGCCAACCGTGAATATGAAAGGATCGATAGGCGACCACGGGCCGACCTGAGCTGCGCCGCCAGCTGTAGCGGGAGCTTCAGCGCGGACATGGAGCGTGTGGTTTCCGGCTGTAGTGTTAGCGGGAACCATGAATTCTGCTGCGGTTAAAAGCGTCGTCTGTTCGATGCCGTCGAATTTTACTCTGTATTTCATAGCCAGGCCGTTATAGTTAACCGGCATCCATGTTACTTTATTTGTGGCCGACTGATAGTTGAACGGAGGAGTGATGGCGGGAACGCCTGTAGCGGGAGGCCCTAATATGTATGTCTGAGCTACTACGGGTGTCTGTGCCGTCGGGCTCTTGCCAACCGCTTTTATCGTGTATGTTCCGTTTACCATGAGAGGGATGCCTGCCATCGCGTATGTTTTAACGTTAGCGTTATTGGCGGTGAGAGGATCGCTGTTGTCGAGCGTATAGAATATCGTGCCGCCGGCAGGGGTGTTCGGCCATGTTATCGTTACGTTAAGAGGAGCCGTGAATGTCGTTCCGGCCATTGGAACCGGCGCGAATACAAGCGCGGCGGCCGTTGCCGATCCGACTGTGAAGTTAACCGTCGACATCGGACCCATCTGAGCCGTAGGCATTGTGGCCGATGCGGGAACAAAAGCCTGGACGTTGGCGATGTGTGAACCGGTCATTCCTGTCGGGAGGAGGAATTCGCTCGTTAAGAGAGCGTTTCCAACCTGCTGTCCGTCTATCTTAACGTTATACATTGCGGCATTAGCTGTTGTTGTGCCTGCGACCACTACAGGATTCCATTTGAGTTTGTTGCCGGTAAGATCGTAAACTAAACCGGTTATATTGAGAGGGTTCGTTCCGCCGCCGATCATGAAGTTGAACGGAGGTTCCGGCGACCACGGGCCCATCTGAGCGTTAGGCGATGTAGCCGTAGGAGGAATTATAGCCTGAACCTGAGCGTTATGCGATCCGGTCATGCCGACGGGAAGGAGGAATTCAGTCGTTAAAAGAGCGTTTCCGACCTGCTGTCCGTCAAACTTGACGTTATACATTATAGAGTTGGCTGTCGTTGTTCCGGCCATAACTACAGGATTCCATTTAAGTTTATTGCCTGTAGCGTCATAGATCAAACCGGTAATACCGAGAGTATTTGTTCCGCCGCCGATCATGAAGTTGAACGGAGGTTCCGGCGACCATGGGCCCATCTGAGCCGTAGGCTTGGCAGCCGTAGCGGGGACTATCGCCTGAACCTGAGCGACATGCGAACCCGTCATTCCGGCAGGAAGGAAGAATTCACTTGTCGTGAGAGCGTTTCCGGCCTGCTGTCCGTCTATCTCGACGTTATACATTACAGCGTTAGCCGTCGTTGTTCCGGCCATTATAACAGGATTCCATTTAAGCTTGTTGCCGGCCGCATCGTATATTAAACCGGTAATACCGAGAGGATTGGTTCCGCCGCCGATCATGAAGTTGAACGGAGGTTCTGGCGACCATGGACCCATCTGAGCCGCGGGAGCCGTAGCCGAAGGGGGGATTATAGCCTGAACCTGAGCGTTATGCGAGCCCGTCATCGTAGCGGGAAGGAGATATTCGCTCATCGTGAGAGCGTTTCCGACCTGCTGACCGTCTATGTTAACATTGTACATTACGGCCGTAGCTGCCGTTGCGCCGGCGACAATAATAGGATTCCATTTAAGTTTGTTTCCGGTAGCTACATAAGTTAAACCCGTGATGCCAAGAGGATTTGTTCCGCCGCCGATCATGAAGTTGAACGGAGGTTCCGGCGACCATGGGCCCATCTGAGCCGTAGGCATTGTAGCGGTAGCGGGAATTATAGCCTGTACCTGAGCGACGTGAGCGCCGGTCATTGTTGCAGGAAGAATATATTCGGTCGTTGTGAGGGCGTTTCCGGCCTGCTGACCGTCTATCTTGACGTTGTACATTATAGCGTTGGCGGTTGTAGAGCCAGCGATAACTATAGGATTCCATTTAAGTTTTTTGCCTGTAACGTCGTACATTAAACCGGTAATACCGAGAGGATTGGTTCCGCCGCCGATCATGAAATTAAGAGCGGGTTCCGGCGACCACGGGCCCATCTGAGCGGTGGTTGTTGTTCCGGAAGCGGGCATTATAGCCTGTACCTGAGCGATGTGCGAGCCGGTCATCGCAGCGGGAAGAATGTATTCGTTCATCGAGATAGCCGCGGTGTTAACCATCTGGCCGTCTATCTTAACGTTGTAAGTGACCGTGTTGGCTGCTGTAGCGCCGGCGATAACTATAGGATTCCATTTAAGTTTGTTTCCTGTAACATCGTACATTAAACCGGTGATGCCGAGAGGATTGGTTCCGCCGCCTATCGTGAAATTAAGAGCGGGTTCCGGCGACCATGGGCCCATCTGAGCCGTCGTCGTGCCGACAGCCGGTAATACCGCCTGGACCTGAGCGTTATGCGAACCGGTCATGCCGGCGGGAAGGATGTATTCGTTCATCGATATAGCTGCGGTGTTGGCCATCTTGCCGTCTATGTTTATGTTATACATAATCGCGCTTGCTGTAGTTGCGCCGGCAACTATGATAGGATTCCATTTAAGTTTGTTTCCTGTGACATCGTACATTAAACCTGTAACGGCAAGGTTGCTCGTTCCGCCGCCGACCGTGAAGTTAAGAGCGGGTTCGGGCGACCATGGGCCGGGTAACTGGTCTGATCCCGTGATCATAGCCTGTACCTGAGCGATGTGCGAGCCGGTCATTGTGGCAGGAAGAAGATATTCGTTCATTGTGAGAGCTGCGGTGTTGACCATCTGGCCGTCTATTTTAACGTTATACGCTATCGTGTTGGCGGCCGTCGTTCCAGCGGTCGTTCCGGCAACTATGATAGGATTCCATTTAAGTTTGTTTCCGGTGGCTACATATGTTAAACCGGTAACGGCGAGAGTGTTCGAGCCGCCGCCCGCGGTCGTGAACATAAGAGCGGGTTCAGGCGACCAGGGGCCGTACTGTGACATCGTGGTAGCCGATCCCTGCATCATGGCCTGGATCTGAGCTGAGTGAGGTCCGGCCATTACGGTTGCGGGTATCGAAAAATCCATCATGCCGGGAGCGACGGGGTATGTCATACCGTCTATTTTAACGATATACTGATACATAGCGCCTGTCGTCGTAGCCGTGATGGGATTCCATTTAAGTTTATTGCCTGTCTGATCATAAGCAAGGCCCGTAACCGCGGGAACGTTAGCGGCGGGAGTTCCGCCCGTCATGGTTATAGCGCCGTTGTCATAGTTCATGGCCGTGTCGCTGTCGACATACATGAAATAAGCCTGGCCTATAGTGAACGTAGGATCGATACCGTCGAGGAGCTCGGCAAGGCCTGTAGCGTTCTTCAATACCTGGATGAAAGAACCCGAAGCGGCGCTGTATCTGTAGAGGCCGCGGATAACCGGGTAGGCTTTCATGAGGTCGCTGAATTTCATAGCCGTTACGGGTTTTGAGATACCTATGAGGTTGAAGCCCGCTTTCAAATTAAGGGTTCCAACGGTCTGTATGGGTTCGCCGGTAACGCTTATTATGACGGGGGAAGCGGCTTTTACTATATAGCCTCTTCCAGCCGTGAGATTTATGAGGGTGCCTTCGGAAACGCTTAAGAAGCTTCCCGAAGCGGCGCTGAATGAGTATAATTCCTGTATGGCGGGGTTCTGATTTTTGAAATCGGCTGCCTGTATGAGCGGTTTAACGCTGAAGCTTACAAAGTTGAAACCGGCTTTAAGATCCATTGTCTGGGGAAGTCCCGCCGTGACCTGAGCGAAAGCGGTGCCTGTGAAAAGCGCTAAAACGAGAAGCGCGATGAAAATTTTTCTCAACATTTAACTTTCTCCTTCTTGATTTTTTTAATATAATTCTATAAAAATATTTGATCCTAATGATCTATTATAACTGGTTTTAATTTTCTGTTTAAATTTAGTTGATTTTTATGCCTTTTCCGTTGTTGTCGTATTTATCAGATGGGTTGTTGTAGATCATGAAAGACGCTTTAGCGGGAGCTTTCATAGTGACGGTATGGGTTAAGCCGTCAGCCGTAGTTGCCGAATGAAATTCCGACCAGAGAGCCGAGCCCTGGAATTCTAAACCTGAAGTGACGACGCTTCCTGTCTGAACGGGAACAGCCGTCTGATAAGTTATCGTAACGTTTTCTCCGCTTCTTGATACGTTAACGCTTTCGGGAACTACAGTTGTTGAAGTTTTAGCGGCCGGGCTTGTAGGATCGCCTGAAGAGCCTGCACCGCAGCCTGATAACACCATCATGAGCGAGAAGACCACCAAGAGCGCCGTAACCTTTTTGAAATTGAACATTAGACTACCTCCTGTTTTTATTTTGGATTTAAAACTTTTTAAAAATAAAAAAATACCTTGACCATGGTCACGAAGGACCCGATCCGGTATTTTCTAAGAGTCATTTTTGGTTATATACAAACATCATAATTTTTACTTTTGAAGATCGTTATTGTTGTTAAAACTCTTTGCAGCTTTCAATCTACATTTTCAATTGTATCAACACTCGAATAAAAAGTCAATAGGTTTTTCGAAAAAAGATTAAAATGCTCAAGAATGAAATAAAAACAGGCTCGAAGCCTGGCTTGAGCCTGTTTTTATTTTTTAGATCATTTAATGATTATATATCCATGCCGTTGATCGGTCAAATTTATTTGCCGCCGCTTTTCAGTACCGGTGAACTAACCATGACGGTTGAAAAGTTATACGGCATAGACTTCGCCAGAACGCGCGGCGTTTCCTGATTTGATGAAGCCATGTCTATCGCTTCGATCTGCGCTACATGCCGGCCTGCGGTCAGACCGGTAAAAGTAAACATCGCCGTGGTTACGGGAGCCGCCGTCCGCGCGATACCGTCGACAATAACTCTGTAACCGGTTGAAACTCCGGGCGCGGAAACGAACGCGTTCCATTTGAGAGAACTTGCGGCCGGTTCGAAAACAAGGCCCGTTATTTCAGCCGCGCCGCCGCCCATATCGAATTCAAGCTGGGTCGACCACGGGCCCGCCATTAGAGGAACCGAACCGGGTATCTGGGCCTGTATCTGGACTTTATGGCTGCCGCTCATAAGATGGCCGACGCCATATTCAGTCATTGAAACCGGTGCGGGAGTCATCATTCCGTCTATCATTACCATATAAACCGCTGGCGAGGCGTTATCAGATAACGAAACTGGTTTCCACATTATCTTTTTTGCGCCTGCGTCAAATATCACGCCGGTAACCTGCGGAAAATTCGAGGTTGTTCCGTTCGAATCGAATTTAAGCGGCTGGCACCAGGGTCCGGCCTGAGGCGGATAAGTGTTCGATAACTGCGCCTGTACTTCGGCCGCATGCCATCCGCCCGGAAGTGATAGCGGAAGCGTGAATTCGGCCGCGGCCGTAGGTCCGTATATAACGCCGTCTATCCTAACCATATACATATAAGCGGCGATAGGAGGAGCGATGGGAAGATCGCCGGGGTTCGAGGAACCCGGGACGCTGCCGCCGGTGTTTGTAATAACGGTCGTGCCTGTTGTCGGAGTAACGGTTCCCTCAAACGGCCTTACGGGTGTGTCATTGACTGAAAAAAGCGGGTTCCATTTGAGTTTTTTCATGCCCGGATCATAAACGAGTCCTGTTACGACGGGGATGTTTTCCGTGTTCGATCCGTCTTCGATCCTGAAAGCGTAGGGCGATGAAAACGGTCCGGCCTCAGGCGGGTAGGTTCCGGTAAGCACGGCCTGTATTTCTATTTTGTGATCGCCGTCCGGAAGGTTTCCAACGAAGAATTCATTCTGGTAAACCGGTGACGAAAGAACCGCGCCGTCAAGCCTTATCATGTAGCTGTAAGGGCGGTAACGCATACCGGCATCCGTTGCGCCGGGCGTCACTGTTGCCCCGGATGAGGACGTGTCACCGGACCCTGTTTCGGTATTGACCGGAATGAGTGGCATGATTGAAATATCGTCAACGGGCGTCCATCTTATGACCTTCATCATAGGGTCATAGAATACTCCTGTTACTGCCGGGATATTGTTTTGACTTCCGCCATCGGTCGTAAATATTATGGTTTCCGAGAACTGGCCGCTAACCGGCGGATAAGTGTTTGGGACAATAGCCTGGACCTGAGCCTTGTGCGGGCCCGAAGCGAGATTTGTTGCGGGGAATTCGGTCACGCCCGCGGGAGTGTTGAACAACATTGCGTCGATCATGACGCCGTACGCGTAAACTCTGCTGTCCGCGGCTGAAATTACAGGCTTCCAAATGAGCGTTTTTCTTGCGGAGTCGTAAACAAGACCCGTTACCATAGGTATCTCGCCGGCAGGAAGAGTTCCGAAGCTGACCTGAGCGGGCACTCCGGTTTTCGATCCGCTCGCGTCCAGTATTAAAATGAAGCCCTGGCGGAATTTGAAGTTTTGGTCGGCGGGCCTTCCGGCTTTGATCACCGTCGCGGTCCAGCTCAAGTGAGGAAGCTGGATCGGAAGCGGATCGGGATTTGCCGGATCTGCCATTGGATAAAACATCAGTTTAAGGCTTTTGTCAGTGTTCGCGCCTAAATTATTCCCGGTTATTAAAAGTTCCGTAAAATCAGCCTTTAGCGTTATTGGCCTGTCCGCCTGAACGGATATGCCGTTTATGGCGTTTATGACCGATCCGGTCTGTGACTGCTGGAACGATATTTTGATGATATTTGATACTATATAGTTTCCGATGCCGGGCTCGACTATATAAAGTTCCCACAACCCGGAAAATCTTTCGTTGGACATAATGCCTAAAGCGGCATCAGTTACGCGCGTCGAACTGATATTTTTCAGGTCGATAGTGTTATTCGTCCAGTTCGAAGAGCCGGAATCTGCGATATATTTTTCCTCGGAAGTGCCGGCGCGCCTCATGAACGCTATCCTGAAAGTGTCGTTGGCCGATCTCAACCCTTCGCCGATAAGCTGAAGGCTTTCAGCCTCGAACGGGACGCCGACTATCTGAGTGGCGTTGAATTCAGCGGGTGAGGGGTTCGCCGGCGAGAAAACTTTTATAAGGTTTATTTTCGCGGATGTTACGGCGGTGCCGCCGGTTTTTTTAATATCGACGAATATATCCTTGGATAACTGTATCATACCGTAAGGCCCGAAAGCCGTGTCGAGGATATTGGACACGGCTTCAGCGACAGGCGGCATTGGATTGGCCTCGTATATCGCGAGGGCCGAATTTCCATATATAGCCGTTGAATATGGCACGCTTACGATTATAAGAGTGTCGTTCCAGCTTGAAATTTTAAGCTGGAAGGGAGCGGGCCGTGGATTGAACGGCGATGCGGAAGGTTTAAGCCATACGCTTTTCGCGCCCTGCCCGCCGAAGTTTTTGCCTTCGAGTTTCATTTCAAAAGCGGCCGAATTAAGATCGCCGGCCGCTTCAACGGTGATCGGCGAACCTAAGAATTCGACGCCGTTCACCTTATTGATCACGGGCATATCCGAAAGTTCGTTCACGAATCTGATGCTGATCATGAAAGGATTGACGGGTTTGCCGGCGATATCATCGATGATGTTTATGCCGCAGGGAAATTTAGCGATATAATCGCCCACGGTTCCGGGCGCCTGGGCCGACATTATAGATGGAACGGCCTTTTGCGTATCGATCCTTCCTTTGATCTTAGTATCGGACCAATCGGCCGCCGAAGCGCTGTCGGCTATCGGAACATGCAGAGCCGATCCCGAGACCTGGAATATAAGGTCGAGATGGCGGTGCGAGGGTGAGGAGAAATTGCTGCCTGTGAGTACGATATCTATTACGGAGGAACCGTTTTGCGGCCTTGAAAGATTTATGACGCTCTGCGCGCTGACGCCGTTCACGGTGTTTATGACGGCGGGCTTCATCGTTCCCGGATCGAAATCCGAATAGAAGAATATGACGGAAATGGTCGATGAAACAGGTTTATCGGCCGCGACATCCCATATGACAATGGAAGCTAAAACGTTAGGCGCTATTTGGCTGTTCCTCATATTATCGGCTTTTATGGCGATCATGTTGTCTTTCCAGTTGTCAATGTCGGCTGACGTTGAAAGATAGACCGGCGCCGCTGCCTCGTTAGAATTTAATTTACTTCCGAAGCATTTGACGGCGTATTTCACGCCGGCCGGCGGCAGCATGCGATCGCCTTTAAGAACGAGATCCTTTGTGTTTACGACCTCGAACGGCCGCGAAGCGTTGAACGCCGGCGCGCTGCGATCGCCGTTTATGAGTTCTAATATATAAACGCTGATATCAGATGCCTGGCCTTCGCTTATTCTCACGGCGACGCTCGTAAGCTGTCCGTATTTCGTGTCAAAAATTTCAAGGATATAGTAGCCTTTGAGGCCTTTAAGTTTCTCCGAGCCGAATTTTATCGAGTTTCCCGTCCAGTTGAAACTGCCGCTGTCGGCGAGTATCACAGGGAATTTAAGTTCGGGACCGGATAACTGAAGAACTCTTCGATCTTCCGGGCTGAAAGGCTTGAAGTTGTCACCGCTGACCTCTATTATAGGCATGTCGGGCGCGACGGCGAGTTCGAACGGCGCGGGCATCGAGGGGATCCCGGGCGTAGGATTCGCGACCTTTCTGCCGGCTATCGTCGTGATCACGACTTTGGATAATTCAAAGTCCGGCGGCGGAACGGGAGTGTCTTCGCCTTCGGTTATAAGCCATGTTTCAACTCCGACAAACCGTTTCACAAAAATATGCTTATCTTCGATCACGAAATTTCCGAGATTAAAACCGGCAGGCCCGGGAGGAAGAAAGTTAATTCCATCGGAGCCGTTAATTCCGGATAAGACGGCTTCTTTGTAAATTCCTTCGATCTTCCAGGGCGCGCGGACCGATACCATGTCGTCTTTCACTGATTCTGCCGAAGGCATAACTCCGTCCGGTATGGTTATTTTAATGTCTTTTATGACTGAAAGTATTTTAATGATTTTTGATCTGCGTTCGGACGAAAGCTGTTTTTCATACATTTTTTCATAGGCGTTCGCCCGCTCTTCGGGCGTTCTTGAATTATCGCTCAGGGTTTCGAGTATCTTTTTGTAGAGCGGAAGTATTATGTCCCTGGCGGAACCCGGAACCTCTTTTTTTATAATAAAATTGAACGGCTTTTCGCTCGCGGGATCATTGATGGAGCCGTCCGGATCGGCGGGATTGAAGTTGACGAGTTTGAAGAGGAACATGTAGTTTCCGGCGGTGAGGTTCGGAAAAGCCTTGTTAAGCTCGAGCCTGAACGCTTTAGGTTCGCCTTCGATCCTTTCGAGTTTTACGGGATACGCTGAATTGAACACCGGCATGAAATTACTCACGAGCGTGGCGGCGGCGAGTTCGGGCTGCATAAGGGTAACATAGGCGCCGGTGTAAATTCCGGCGGCGTCCTTATACTCCGGGGCGGGTTCGGATGACGCCGTCAATTTGAAAATGGTGTTTTCAGCGGTTGAAATAACTTCAATGCGCTCGATAAAAGCGAAAGCTGATTTTTGTTTCACTACATAGTTCGCGACCGCGGTCGTTCTTTTGCCGTCAAAGCTTTCGGCGGTTACGACTATATCGTAAGAGCCGGGTTTAGGCTCGGTGACGGTGACGCCGCCTTCCCATTTGAATCTTTTCGCGTGATCCGCGCTTCTTTTAAGTTCTATCACCATCGGCGTGTTATTATCCCCGACGGCATATATGGCGTTTCCGAACTGTCTTACCTCGGCCGAGACCTTCGTTATAAGGAGCTCGCCCTCCTTCGTTTCGGGAACGATAACGTTAGCCGAAATAGATACCGTTGTAGCCGCCGCGGTTTTATCGAGTTCGATGAACGGCGGGTTTATTACGATCGCGGTTATCATGGGCTTTCCGGCCACGAATTCATCCGTGAAAGATCCTTCGTTGTTGAGCTGTTCGATAAAACGCTTGACATCCTTTATGAACGATTCGTCGGCGTTCTGTTCGATGATCTCGCTCAGGAACTGAAGGGCCAGGTTCTTGAATTTAATTTCTTTAGTTCTGGGAATGAGATATCTTTCCATGTAAAGTATGGCGAGCTGGAATTTAGCGTTGGCCCTGAAGTGTCTCATGTCATCGTCGCGAACTATATTTCCGGTGAATTTAGCGTCTTTCGTTATATCGACGGCTATGGCGCGAAGTATTTTTTCCGCCCCGGTGAACGCGAATTCTATTTCGGCCGTTGAATAGCCGTTCTTATAATAGAAGCGCAGTTTTTCTATGAGGCTGACGGCTTTCTGAAATTCTTCGCCCGGTTTCGTCTGGTCGGAAAGCGAATTATTAAGCTGGTTTAGCGCGTCCTGAGCGGTATATACGAATTCGGAATTCGGGTATTTGAGAAGGAAAAGTTTATATCTTTCCACGACCTTGTTTTTCAGTCCTTCGTCTTTTGCCGCGGAAAGCCGGAACATATTGTAAAGGCAGTTCGCCGCGAAATAGTGCGCGGCTTCTCTCAGCTTCGCGATCGCGGCGGTTTCTTTTTTTGCCAGGAACTCGTCGTATTTGTTGAGCGCTTTGTTGAATTCGTCCGAAGCTTCAACCGCGAGTTCGTCGTCGCGCATGTTCTCAGCCCGTTTTCTGATCTTTTCGGCTTCCGCAAACACCGTGTCGGATGACGCTACGAAACCGCCGTCCTCTTCTTCGACCGCCTGGAGTTTATCGAGCATGTCTGAAACGCTGTATTCCAGGTGCGCGAAAGTTTCGCCGGAAATATTTGCGCGGATGTCCAGAAGTATCCGTTTAGCTTCGGCAAGTATTGTTTTATCAACGGTTTTAATGAGTTTCAAGGCTTCGTATCTTGTGAAATTAAGCACGGCCAGCTGATAATAAACATTTCCTTTAAGCGTCCCCTTTAAAGCCGGATCTTTATAAAGCTCGTCGAATATGGCTTTTGAATCCGCCAGAAGTTTTATGACCGTTCCGTCGGCCGCGAGATCGACCGTTCCGATGAGAGTTTCAGGGATGGCCGTAGTCTTTGATCTTTCAAGGATATCGCTGGCTTTGAATAAAAGTTTCATCGCATCATCAAATTTAATTTTGAGCGGATCGGTTTCCGTAAAAGTATTCGCGCTGTTGGTTCCGAGTTTTCCCTGTGAAACGAATGCGTTTCCTACGGTGTAAAAGTTCGTCGACGGTTTTATCGCGCTGATTATATTTCCGGCGCTCGCGCCGTTCAAAAAATTGTCTCCGCCCTGTTCCTGGCCGTTAATGGAATTTTTCACGCTTAAAAGCGAAACATCCGACTTGAGCCTGTCGATGATCGCGGCGAAAGCGAAAAGAGCTTCATTCACTTTTTCGAATTTAGATTCGATGTTAGCCCTGGCGTCTGACGAATCGGAAGATCTCAGTATCTCTTCGACCGAGCTTTTCAGGCTCTTGTAGGCGTTCTCTATATCGTTAAGCTGCAGGAACGCGCGCCCGAGGCCGAAATTTTTAATTTTGGGCTCCTCCACTTCCTGAAAAACCCGGACCGCTTCGTCAGGCCGGCCGGCGTTGATAAGGGCGTCGCCTTTTTCCTGGAGTGCCTCGTCTCTGGTGAATTTTTCGCCGGTGAGAAGCTCGAATTCTCGGATGCCTTCGGAGTCCAATCTGGCGACTATCGAATCGGATTTTTTCCGGGCTTCGTCGAGTTTGGCCGGATCTTCCTTCGCAAGTTCCGAAGCGTTCTTTAAAAGCGCCGCCGCGATCTGTTTGTCACGGCCGCTCTGCCGGTCGGCGGCATCTGTTTCAAGCGCCGGGAGAGAGTTATAGCCCTCGAGATATTCGGCTTTGGCGGCCGAGTCGAGCGTGTTGTCCGAGATGGCCTGATAAGCGGCCATGAGAGACGGAGCGTTGGCGTTGATCTTCGCCGCGCCTCCGGACACTTTGTTTTTATAGATATCGCCGAGATTATTTGATACCAGGCTTAAAGCTATCTTCGCGTCCTTATATCCGTCTTTGTTGTCCGTAAGTTTTTTCGGGTCGGCGGTTTCACCGGCGAGTAAAGCTTTTAATTTCGCTTTGGCTTCCTTTACGCTCGTCTCGTTCTGGCGCCTTCCGTCGGTGCCTGCGAGAGCGATCACTTCTTTAAGTTTATCGGCGATCGTGCCGGCGGCTAAAAGATCTGGATTTTTCTGGAAAACGACCTCGAGGCCTTCTACGAGTTTTTTGATCCCGGCCGGATCGATGGTCCCAAGTACCGCGTCTTTGTAAGCTTTTTCGAGTTTATCCGCCGTCGCGAACGAGCGGTCTTTTAATGCCGACTGGCGTTTGGCGCTTATATCGGCGACGAATTCCGCGAGTTTTTTCCCGAACGACGGATCGTTCCTTCTGGCTTCTTCTTCGGTTTTAAATACTCCGGCGTCAGTTTCTTTTTTATTGTCGCCGTATAAAAGCATATACGCCGTGGCTTCGGGGTCGGCGTTCCTTCCGGTTACTTTATCTCCGTCCTTGAGCTTGCCTATGAAAACGGAAAGCATTTCATTTCCGGTTCCTTTGGCTATTACTTTATATGATCTTGAAAAATTTTTGACCTTGAAGCTAAAAGGCTGGCCGTCTTTTACGGTCAGATCATTTCTGGGTTCATTCGGCCTCGCCGCGTCAGGCGCTTCGAGATCGGTTTCGGGCACGGCGTTTCCATCCGCGTCCACAAGCGTTAATTTATATTCTTTGTTCGCGGCCTGATAAGATACCGCCGGCGCCGCGGATGCCGAATTAATGGTGCCTGAAACCGTCGCCGAACCCGATACGGGAGTGATCGCGCTTCCGCCTCCTCCTCCACCGCCGCAGCCCGTAAGAAGTGACAGCATAATAAGGACGCCTAAAAGCGAGACCAGGTTTTTGAGACCGAACCGTTTGCTGAACATGATTGCCCCCTCAAAATATTATTATTGATTGATTTTTCAGAGTAAAAATAAAAAAATACCGTCCCGAAGATCTTTTCGGATCTTCAAAGCGATATTTTAATTTATATGTTTATATCTATTTTTCAAGGTTCTCACCCGCAGAGAATGTTTGATGGAAACTAAACAAAAACCGTCATTAATGTGCTTGTACAGACTAATTGTAGCACCATCGGCGCGGTTTGTCAACTTTTTTCGGGACCATTCAAACTATAATATTTCTTTATATTTTGGCCGGGTTCTGGTAAAATATGGTCATGGACGAGAAAAAAACGGTTCTGATAATAGCTATGCTCTCGGCGTTCATAACGCCTTTTAACGGTTCATCGATAAATATCGCGCTTCCGGCAATTAAAGAAGAGTTCGCGACGAACGTCGGAATGCTCGGCTGGGTCGCCATGTCTTATCTTCTCACATCCGCGATATTTTTGATACCGTTCGGCCGGCTCGGCGATATTCACGGCAGAAAAAAGATATTCGTTTCCGGCATCTCCATATTCACGCTGGCTTCTTTTCTTGCTCTGACATCCGCTTCGATAAACCAGCTTATATTCTTCAGGATCTTTCAGGGAATCGGTTCTTCGATGATATTCGGCACTTCGATGGCGATCCTCACGTCTGTCTTTCCGCTTAACGAGCGCGGGAAAGCGCTTGGAATGGTTGTCGCGTCGGTTTACACCGGGCTTTCGGCCGGTCCGTTCATAGGCGGCGTATTGACCCAGTATTTCGGATGGCGCAGTATTTTCGCGGCCGCCGTTGTTCTCGGCGTTCCCGCCATAATTTTAGCAGTGTTCAAATTAAAGGGCGAGTTCGCCGACGCGAAAAATGAAAAATTCGATCTGGGCGGCTCTTTATTATATTGCGTAATGTTTTTGTGTCTTATGTACGGCCTTTCGCTTCTTCCGGAAAAAAACGGAATTATTTTAATGGTTATAGGATCCATTCTTTTCGCGGCTTTCATAAAATTCGAGCTAGCGACCGAAAGTCCGATATTTAATGTTTCACTCTTCATGACCAATCGAGTATTCGCTTTTTCTAATATTGCCGCGCTCATACATTACAGCGCGACCTTCGGCATAACTTTCATTTTAAGTCTTTACCTTCAATACGTAAAAGGAATGGACCCGCACCACGCGGGAATGGTCCTTATATCGCAGCCGATCGTCATGGCGCTTTTTTCGCCTCTGGCCGGAAGGCTTTCCGACAGATTCGAACCGCGTTTCCTTTCGTCATTCGGAATGGGCCTCACGGCCGCCGGGCTTTTTTCGTTAGTTTTTCTCGGCGAGGCCACAAGCGTTTTCGCGATAGTCGTGACGCTCTTATTCATAGGGTTCGGTTTTTCACTGTTCTCCTCTCCTAATACGAACGCCGTTATGAGCTCCGTCGAAAAGAAATTCTACGGCGTCGCGTCCAGCACTCTTTCGACGATGAGGCTTGCCGGGCAGATGCTCAGCGTGGGTCTCGCGTCTTCGGTTCTTTCCATAAGCGTCGGAAAGGTCAAAATAACGAGCGCGGTTTTTCCGCAATTTCTCGCCGGAACCAGGACCATCTTTTCAATTTTTTCAGTGCTCTGCGTTATCGGAATATTTCTTTCGCTTGTCCGCGGAAACCTCAGAAATCAGGACAGTTAATTGCGTGTTTTTGAATATTCGTGAAACCGATAACCGGTCATGACGAAAAACTTTTTTATTTTTTCACGCTTTTTTAAGATTTTTATGGTATAATAGTTATATCTTTTTTTCAAAACTACTTTTTCAACTCGAACGAAGAAACTGAATTTAATTATGCTACTAAAACAAACGGAAATAGCTAATCTTTTTTGCTTAAACCAAAAATTTGAGGAGGAACCATGCAGAAGAAATCTCCTGAAAAGGAATTCAGCGTAAAAAAGGAATTCGGGCTCCACGACGCCCTCCGCGAGGCCGACAGATGTTTATTGTGTCACGACGCTCCGTGCAGTAACGGGTGCCCCGCCACTACCGACCCCGGAAAATTCATAAGACAATTAAGATTCAGAAATATAAAAGGCGCCGCAAGGACCATCCGCAGAAACAATATCATGGCCGGCGTTTGCGCCGAGGTCTGTCCGACCTGCAAACTCTGCGTTGAAAGATGCTCGCGCACCGAGATCGACAGGCCCATCCAGATCAACGATATCCAGCGCTTTCTCGCTAATTACCAGAACGAAATGAAAATAGATGTTTTCGACGCCCCGAAACCTCTCAAAAAGAAGGTCGCCGTAATAGGCGCCGGCCCCGCCGGATTATCATGCGCCGCGACGCTCGCGCTCGAAGGTTACGACGTTACCGTATTTGAAAAAGATAAAACCGCGGGCGGAGTCATGTCATGGGGGATCCCCTACTACCGCTTAAGCCGCAAGACCCTCAAATGCGACATTAAAGAAGTCGAAAGACTCGGCGTTAAAATAAAATTGAACACTCCCGTCGAAGGCAAAAAAGCCGTCGAAAAATTATTGAAGGACGGATTCGCCTCGGTCTATATGTCAACCGGCCTTACCGCGGCCAACTTCTTAAGGATCGAAGGATCCGACCTGAAAGGCGTTTTCACATCCGTTGATTTCCTTTCACTTGTAAACGATGAGAAAAACAGATCAAAAGCCGAAGCTATGGTAAAAGGCAAAAAGGTCGCCGTAATAGGCGGCGGCTCGGTCGCCATGGACGCGGCTACTTCCGCTAAGATACTCGGCGCTGAAAGAGTTTACTCGATATCGCTCGAAGCCTTGAACGAACTTCCCGCCGATATAGAAGAGATCGAACTCGCCAATAAATACCACGTTATTTTTAAACCCTCAACGCAGGTTACGAAGATCTCCGGCAAAGCCGGAAAAGTTTCCGGAATAACCGGCTGCGAGATCGAATGGAAGGAAAAAGGAAAATACACTCCCGATAACGCTAAACCTTTAAAAGAAACAGACTTTTCACATAACGTAGACGCCGTTATATTCGCTATAGGTTCGCGCGTCGGAAAAGAGGTCGTTGAAATGGCCGCTGACGCGAAGGTCGCTCTCGCTAAGAACAATCTCGTAAAAGTCGACACCAAATACGCCACCGCTACGAAAGGCGTTTTCGCCGGCGGAGATCTTGTTAACGGTGGAAGCACCGTTGCATACGCCGTTTTCCAGGGGAAAAAGGCCGCCGAAGCGATACACGAATTCATTTCAAAAGGGAGGCGTTAATAATGGTTAAAAAAGCAGATCTTTCAGTTGATTTTTGCGGTGTAAGATTCGAAAATCCTTTCATGCTCTCATCCTCGCCCGTAACGGACAGTTACGATATGTGCGCCCGCGCCTATAAATACGGATGGGGCGGCGTAGTTTATAAAACCCTCAACCTTGAAAAGAAATTTAAAATATTCATGCCTTCACCCAGGCTTAACGCTATCCACCTTGACGAACAAAGGGTTGTCGGGCTTCAAAATCTCGAACAGATAAGCGACCGCCCTATAAAAGACAATATAAAAGACATGAAAAAACTCAAAAAAGAGTTTCCTGAAAAAGTTCTCATTTCAAGCATAATGGGTTATGACGACGCGGACTGGACGGAACTTGCGGGATTAAGCGAAGAAGCCGGCGCTGACATGCTCGAATTGAACTTCAGCTGCCCTCAGATGGCGCGCGAAGGCGCAGGCCACAAGGTCGGCCAGTCTTACGATCTTATGAAAGAATTCATCCAGGCCACCAGAAAAGGCTCGAAACTTCCTATAATGGCGAAAATGACGCCGAATATAACCGATATGGTTCCCGCAGCGTTAGCCGCTAAAGAAGGCGGCGCGGACGCTATCGCGGCCATAAACACCGTTAAATCGATAACCGGCGTGGACCTCGATAAAATGGTTCCGATGCCGACGATCGACGGACAGTCCTCCATCAGCGGATATTCCGGAACGGCCGTAAAACCTATCGCTCTTCGTTTCATAACCGAACTTATAAAAGATCCGAAACTCAAGCTCCCTGTTTCAGGCATCGGCGGAATAGTTACATGGATAGACGCGGTTGAGTTCCTGCTCCTCGGCGCAACGACCCTTCAGGTCACGACCGGCATCATGAAACACGGCCAGAGAATAGTCGAAGACATGATCGAAGGGCTTTCCGACTATATGGTCGAAAAGAACTTCAAATCGATCAAACAGATGGTCGGCCTCGCGTTGAAAACCGTCGTTGATCCTTCGAAAATATCGCATAAGAACCAGGCCATATCGGTCATCGATAAAGAGAAATGCGTCGGCTGCGGCCAGTGCTACATTAGCTGCATGGACGGAGCCCATCAGGCAATCACTCTCGATAAGAACAGAAAAGCCGAAGTTGACGAGAATAAATGCGTCGGCTGCCTCATGTGCCAGCACATCTGCCCCGTCGGCGGAGCCGTTTCATACAAGACCACGAAGTTCAAATTCCACACGCATTAGACTTTGATGTTTATAAAATAGGATAAATAAAAAGAGCTGTTTCAAATTTTTTGAGATGGCTCTTTTTTTATATGTAAAGTATACGCAACAATATACGCAACAAATCTTTTTTGTGATGGACGCCGCCTTCTTGCCATCGTGGCTGCCGCGCACGGATGCGCCAATGCCGCGCGAGGCACGGAGGCCGGAAGCGCGGCGCCGGCGGCACTTCCCGCATCCTGCGGGTCGCGCAAGGCATTAAGTCATGCGTGGCCGCTATTTCATAGATTTTCTTGAATTTGCGCCGCTTGCCTCTCAGCGCCTCCCGGCCCGTCGGCTCACGCCATCCCTGGCTCCGCCGACACTTGCGCCTCAGGCGCGTCGTCCTCAGTCTTCGCCGTCTCCGAGACATCCCTCAAAAAAAATTGTTGCTTATTTATTATGGCACTATTCTTTTTAAACTTTCTTATATAATTTTTTTCATTTACAAATATTCCCTTTTTTGAATTTATACGGCTATGAACATATTGAATTTAATTCTTTGATATGTTAAAATCCTGTATGGAATAAATTATTCATATTTATAAATGAAAGGAATAGTTAAATGAAAAGAAACTTTAAGACATTTGCTTCGCGCCTTATGATGGCGGTTCTGCTGGTAGTTTTGAGCGCGGGAATAGCGCTCGCCCAGGGATTGATGGATAAGAAGATAATTTACGTTCCGATGGACGATAGGCCCGTTAATTATCAGTATGTCGTTGAAACGGCAAAAGCTGCGGGCATGGACCTTATCACGCCTCCGGCCGAATGCCTTCCGAAGATAGCCATTGCGGGCGATACTGAAAAATTATGGGGCTGGATATTCGAGAACGCTAAAAGCGCCCATACCGTTATTTTATCGGCCGACCTTTCGGTCTACGGAGGCCTTGTTTCTTCGAGGCGCCACGATATGAGTAGCGGCGCGATAAATAAAATGATCGCTAATTTCGGCAGAATAAAAAAGATAAACCCCGATATAAAATTCTATGTTTTCTCGACCATCATGCGCACGCCGAAAATGAGCGTCGGATCGGTCGAGCCGGATTATTACGAAAAATACGGCCCGAAGATATTTCGCATAACTTCGATCAGGGACAAAGCGGATCAGGCGGAACTCACCCGTGAAGAAAAGCGCGAACTGGGAACGCTCCTCGCCGAAGTGCCAGCGAAACATCTCAACGACTGGTTCGCACGCCGCGCCAAAAATCTCGCCGCGAATAAAAAGCTGATGAGCCTTGTGAAAAAAGGCGTCATAGACTATTTTATATTATGCCGCGACGACAGCTCGCCCTTCTCTCAGTCAAGGCTCGAATACAGAAAACTCGTTAAAAATTCAAAAGGCCTTGATGATAAAAACTTTAAATCGTTCATGGGCGCGGACGAGATCGGAATGCTTTTATTCGCCAGGGCCGCCAACAAAATAGAGCGCAAACAGCCTAAATTCTTCGTCGTCTATAACGAAGGCGCCGGCGCGAAAACGATCCCGGCCTATGAGGACTGCGAGATCGCGAAAACCGTCGACGCGCATATCGTCGCATCGGGCTCGCTTCAGGCTTCGTCCGTCGATGAATCCGAGTTCGTGCTTTTCGTGAATACCCCTTTCGACGGAAAGGTCAGAGAAGCTGAATCGGACGAGAATATATCCGTCGAATCGCCTTATCTCATAGATTTCGTTTTAAAGATCAAACAGCTTTCGGACACTTCTAAAAAAATAGTCGTAGCCGACACCTCTTACGCCAACGGCGCTGATAACGCTTTCATGCAGATGCTTTCCGCCCGGAAACTTCTTGAGAAACTCTGCGCCTATTCGGGCTGGAACACCGCCGGAAACACTATCGGCTGCGTGATCGGCCAGGCGATATTATCCGATTATATAAATCCGGAGGACCGATACCGCGTCGTTTTGAAAAGATTCCTCGACGACTGGGCATACCAGGCCAATATTCGAAAAGAGATATATTCAGAAGTTTTAAAACCGTCTAATTTGCCGAGAGTTAATATATCATTTGAAAACCTCGTGAAATTAAGATACCTTGCCAAGAAAAAGATGCTCGCGTTCGCCGCGAAAAATCTCGCGGATTTCCATATATCCGATCTTAATATAGACCTTCCATGGAAGAGGCTTTTCGAAGTTAAGATCGACCTTAAGTGATATCTGAGACCCGGTTATGTCATGCCTGGTTTTTTGAAAAACAGAAGCTTTTATGGTATGTTGAAAATTGTCGGAAATACACGCCGGAGTATATCATAAAAGCGGTTATGAAAAGGACCCGGGAGAGTGGTTGAGATATGGATGAACGGAAAGATCCGGGGCTGACGGACTCCGCCGATGATAACAATAAAATGGAATTTGAATTTTTAAGGAATATTGCTTTATTCGGCAATCGCGAGGTTGTCATGGCGGCGCCTTATGTTCCTCCTCCGCCTGATCTTGCCGGCGTTCCTAAAAATATCAAGGTAGAATGCGATATAGGCGAAGAGCTGACCTATCCGGCTTTCGGCTGCCTTTTTTTCATAATCACTATAGCGTTGTTTGTCAAAGGATACGGACGTATCCCTTCCGAAGTGTTTTATGTTCTCGCTGCGGTATCGCTCTTTTTTTTATTTTCCAGATCTTTTATAGATAACTATTATGTTATAAATCCGGCCGAGCGGAAGATATATGTTCAAAAGAGCGTAATTTTTAAAACTACGCGGCAGTTTCTCGCCGGTGAAGATATTTACGCTATAAGCATGAAATATTGCGGCCGGAAAGACTCAAAAGCTTTTTACAAGCCGGTGCTTGTCAAAAAGGCCGACGGCGTGATCGTCGATTTCGGGGCGGAAAGAGCTTTCGCCGTTGCAGGTGCGGAGGCGGGGCAGGATCATAACTCATACGCCAGAGGACTCGCTGCCGTATTGCGGTGCTCTTATATCGAGCTGTCTGAAAAATATCCTTATCTATATATCGTGAGAGAAAACAATGGTGAAATAAAGCCTTATTTTTACAGATATATCGAGAGCGGCGAGAGGGTGCGGCGTGATTATGGCGGAGAGTTCCGAACTTTGAGGGTTGGCAAAAGCCTGGATGAAACTTTTAATGACGGGTCTCAGACGGCCCCCGGCGGCGACAGGCAAACCAATGAAAGGTATCGCGAACTTTGGGACGCGCGCCTGAAGGTATCGGGCGCCCTTCTGCAAGATCCGTCGGCGTCAAGAACCGGTTTGGAGGCGCTTGAATATAAGGGGCATATATACGAGGAGCTGAAATTGACCGCGCGCGGCCCGGAAATGATGGAATTTTCGCGGCCTTATTCTGAAGAAAAAATGCAGGGCCTGTTTTTCTCGTTTTTTGGTCTGGTCTTTCTGACGGTTTGCGCCGTAGGACTCCTATTTGGCGGATTCGGCGGGTCTTTTTTGACGAAGGCGCGCATAGCTTCAGGGATATTGCTTATAGGCTGCGGTATAGACGCCATGGCGCGTTATCTCTCTCCGCGTGAAAAAAGCGGCCGCCTGACGAGGCCCTGGTTTATTTTATGGCATTTTTTCGACAACGCTTCTCTGGGGCCGGTTTCGTTCATATTTATTCTGGCCGGGTCAACGGTTTTCTGGGGTAAGGTTCCGCCGCCGGGCCTGGGAAGCCTGATCGGCGTCATGGCCGGAGCGGCGATGCTGGCCGTCGGCCTGGTAATGTACTGGCAGAGCACGGACCGCATTGTATTCGATCGCGGATCCGGGCTATACTGGAAGGGTATCGGCGACCCTTCAGGCGGGGGATTTAAAGAAATATTCGAAAAACATGATATTGCCGGCGTCACATCTCTTCAGATACTATATGAAGCTGGCCGGCACAGCCTTCGTTATCAGTTGAACGCCGTTTTTATCGACAGCACGCGTAATAACATTCTTTTTCATGACGATATTCAGAAATTAAGGAATGACGCCCGGGCTCTCTCGGAATTTTTAGGGGCGCCGCTTTGGGATTTATCGTAACCGCGTCCGGCATGTTTTTTTGACAAGACATTTTAACTTGCCGGCCCGTCATATTTTTATTTACAAAACCCGCGATTTTTGATAAAATTAATTCATCAAATTTCGCGGGTTTAATTTTTTAATAAAGAATAATTTTTTCGGGAGGTAAATATATATGTCTTCATCCAAACTTGTCGGAAAAGTCGTGGTAGCCCAGGGCGGCGGCCCGACAGCGGTCATCAATCAGAGCCTCGTCGGCGCTGTTTTGGAATCGCGCAAATTCTCCCAGGTAACTTCCGTCTACGGCGCCATCAACGGCGTTAAAGGCATCATAAACGAAGATTTCCTCGATCTAACTCAGGAAACCACACACAACCTCGAACAGGTCGCCGACACACCGTCATCGGCCATGCTCTCGACGCGCGATAAACCGGACGCGAAATACTGTCAGGAAATATTCAAGGTTTTAAAAGCGCACGACGTTCGTTACTTTTTCTATATCGGCGGAAACGATTCGTCGGACACCGTTAAAATAGTCAATGAAGAAGCTCAGAAGGCGAGTTATGAATTCCGCGCCATACATATTCCAAAAACTATCGATAACGATCTCGTCGCGAATGACCACACTCCTGGTTACGGTTCGGCCGCCCGCTTCGTAACATGCGCGTTCTCGGGGATCAATCTTGACAACAGAGCGCTTCCGGGCGTTTATATAGCTACGGTTATGGGAAGGCACGCCGGCTTTTTAACCGCCGCTTCAGGCCTCGCCAAAAAATATCCTGACGACGGCCCGCACTTGATATATGTTCCCGAACGCGCTTTCGACATCGAAAAATTCCTCGTAAGCGTCGATGAGACCTACAAACAGTACGGCCGCTGCATAGTCGCCGTCTCCGAAGGTATTCAGGATGAAAAAGGCACCCCGATCCTCGCCAAACTCGCCGGCGACATCAAAGAAAAAGACGATCACGGAAATATTCAGCTTTCAGGCAGCGGCGCCCTCGGCGACGCGCTTTCAAATCTGGTAAAAGACAGGCTCAAGATAAAACGCGTAAGATCGGATACGTTCGGCTATCTCCAACGCTCGTTCATGGGCTGCGTCAGCGACGTGGACCAGCATGAAGCGCGCGAGGTCGGCGAAAAGGCCGCTCAGTTCGCTATATGGCACAACCTCGACGGTTCTATAACGATCCAGAGGACCGGTTTTTATTCGGTTGATTATAAGCTCGTTCAGCTCGACAAGATCGCCGGAAAGACCCGTCACATGCCGGATGAATTCATAAACGCCGAAGGCAACAACATAACTGACGCGTTTAAAATGTACGCGCGCCCGCTTATCGGTTCGGGCCTTCCAACAGGCCATAGAATCAGAGCTCCGAGAGTCGATAAGATACTCAAAAAATCGTAGTCTGACGATTTGGTCATCATAATAAAAAAGGACCGCTTCAAAAATGCTCTTTTTGGCGGTCCTTTTTATTTATTAGTTTTTCATTTCGTGAAACTTTAAAGATCTATCATAAATTTCCAAGTTTATAAAAACAAAAAACTTATTGGGATGACCAATAAGTTTTTTGCATTTTGATCATAACATTTATTTTATGTTATTGATTAATATTTGTGATCGCCTGCGGATCGGCTATTTTCGTTATACCGCCGTTTGAAGAATATTGATAAAGGTTAACGTACTCGACGGCCGAGTCGGCGGTCTTCTGAGGCACTATCATAACGAAAGTCATCGTCGGGCTGCCGTTTGCGTTATCTATCCATGTTCCAGTGTTCGCGTATATAGTTTTTTGAAGTTTAAGGTTGGAATTTGGCGTTATACGCGCGCCATGGGTATGGCCGAATACGACGATCCTTTTTTTGGAAGCGTTGGGATCCGGATTTTTAAAGTATTGCGCAGCAGCCTGAGCGTCTATGGCGGGATTGGATATTCCGGCAAGAGTGATAGCCTGCGCTACCGGAGTTTTAACGGATACAAGATTCGCGGTTTGACGCGCGTCCCAGTTGTCATATATTCCCTTGAAAAGTTTCACGTCGATAACTCCATTCGCGGCGCTCTGATAAGGGATTATGTCGTTTATGGCGTATGTTTCAGTATATCCGTCAAAATTCGTTTTAATGACTTTATCGCTGAATTTTTCGTTTACGATCATCATGCCAATAAACGTTTTCATGGTCAGCCAATACTGATAGATCATCTGCTGGCTTGCGTCGGCTGAATTCGTGATTATGACGGGCAGCGTATCGCCTGACTTTGGATTTCCTTCAACGTTTCCCGAAGTCCCTATCCTCGTCATAAAAAATCCGGGCGGCAGAATAGATTCGGTATTGGTTATGGACCTGTTCGATATCGGGTCGGGCGAGGTATAAAAATCATACCTGTGGCCGTGTTCGATAATTATTTCAGGACGGTTTGCTGGCGTATATGAACCCGCTCCTTTAGCGTCGCGGGCTTGCGATATACCCGGCAAAATACTCTGAAGGTCGTCGGCTGTTACCGTCATATCGTGATTTCCGGGAATGTAGGTTACAAGGATCCTGCCGTCCGTAATTATGGCGTTGATGGCGGCTATTACGGCGCTGTTGTTAGCGGCTATAGTCTTTACGTAATCCTGTTCGGTCTTACCGTTTAATATGTCTTCGGCCATCGGCACAAACCATTCTTCCAGCATATCGCCGGCTATAACCAGTTCTTTCACGTTCGGCGACTCTTTGATCTTTTGAAGAAAGCTCACGAGCGCGGCGCGGTTATTCTTGAATTGGCCGTAACTATCGTTTGCGCCCATATGTATGTCGCTTATTACGACTATTGACGATCTAGTTCCATTCAACTCGTCGATTGTGACGCTCGCTGGATTCAAAGAATAGTTCACGGCGAAATATCCCGTGAAATCTTTTCCCATGGTCAGTCCGGCCGTTGATTTCACTTTATTGCCGACAACGACTTTATATTCTTCGCCTCCAGTAAATTTAGTTCCGTCTTTTTTAGCGACGCTCAAAAGATTTGGCGCGTTTTTATCGGCAGTCACCACGGACGGTTCTTCTACCGATTCACCAGCGGATTTCATTTTATAGAGTTTTACTTCGCCTGAGACGGTATTGAGATCGAGCGCCGAACTGAACTCGAGAATTACCGACTGCGTCGAATCTACGACTGACGGGTTGTCAGCTTTATCCGTCATGGAAAGGGTTGATTTTACTGCCAACGCGGAGACGGATACCGTTTCCGCGTCGGAAAAGCATCCGGAAGATATAAGAACACCGATCAATAAAATTAAAAAAGCTGTTTTTTTCATGGTTTCTCCTTGTTTTGGTCTGTACTAACTGATTATTATCCCTGAATTTTTCACAGTTATGTTATCACAATATGGCCCGAAATTCAAGCGAACCCAAAAGCTCTAGTCCTCAAAATTTGCTTTCCGAAGCCTTAACGCTTATATAGCCGTCATTACGATCTTTAAATGCCCGGTTGATATTACGCTTGAAACCAGCAAACTTTTAAGAACCAGGCTTTTTACGACCCAAAATGGCGTTCTTGAAAAAAATATCCGAAAATCAATCGATCTTCGGATATTTTTTTATTTATGAGATATTCTTGGATATGTGAAATTAAATTATGGTTTACATTTTGCGGTTATCGTTAATGAGCTGGCGCAGCTTACTTTCTGATCGTTTTCGCCTATGAGACTGGCTACTTGATTTATTGATGTGAAAACAATGTATCCCGTTATCCTACCCATTTGAAATATGGATTGCAGTAAATTCCTTTTCTTTTGAAAATGAGTTCGAACCTGTTCCCGGCGCGCGGCGTCCAGACCATCGGCCAGTTGTCGCATTCGCTTGCCGAGGATATGAATTTGCCGTCATGGTAAATTTCCAGTCTGAAGACCAGCAGATCGCCATTGACCTGGCTTATATCAGGTTTTTTGCATATTAATCCGCCTGCCGCGGTCCAGGTGCACGCCTCGTATGGGAACTTGCCCTCGTAAGGATCGAAAAGATCGCTCACAAGCGCCCCTTTTAATTGCTTAAGCACTCCTGCGTCCACAACTTTGTCCGTGAATTTCTTCGAATCGACGACCGCGAAAGCGAGCCGCCCGCCGTTCGGGAATATATTTTCAACGGGATATTTTAATTTTTCCAGCGCGTATAAACTTTCGTCATATAAGAGCGGGCCGTAAAGATCATGGATGAGAATATCCGCGCGCTTCTCGGCCGGCATGAAATCGAAAAAGTCTTTTTTTACGACGCGTACCCGTTTATCCTTGCCGAATCGTTTCTTTAAAAGGTCCGTCATGTATTTGTTGATCTCGACCGCGTACAGTTTTTTAGCACCCATGTCGAGAGCTTTCTGTGAGAATTCGCCGAATCCTGCGCCCGCCTCGATAACGACGGCGTCCTTGAAAAGTTTTTTATGAGCTTCCATTAATTTGAAGTACGCGCTCGATCTCTCGCGGTCCTCGTAAATGCTCACAAAACCGAGAAAATCAAATAATTCAGCCAGTTTGGCCTCGGGATAGTAGTTTAAAATTTCCATATTACTCAGGCATCCCCGCTTCTATCCATTCGCATATCTTGCTGTATTCGAACGGTATGTATTTCTGCATCGCGCCGCCCGGCTGGACCGAACGCCGCACTACGCTTCCGCCGGTATAGACCTGCAGATAGTTCGTCAGGGGAAGTTTCGTTTCCATATCAAAATTGTGGCAATTCGCGCAATTTTCATCAAAAATTGGTTTTAAGTTCAAATTAGGCTGTTTCGAGGAGCTGTACCGAAACTGCGTCGGTTCGGACACGACCGGCACGGCTTCGACAAGGCTTGTAGCCGGATTTCTGGTTCCGCTGCATCCTTCCGCGAAAAGCATCGTCATAGAGGCCAATAACATCAGATTTAAAAACATGATCCTGCCGGCTAAAAAAACATTATTTTTATTCATACAAAATATATCGGAAGAAAATTTTCTTTGAATAGAGATAATATATGCGCGCGGAGTTTTAAAAACCGTATAATTTATAAAAACGGCGGTGAATGGGGTCGGACGCGGCAGGCATAATTGTGGGAGAAAAAAAGAAAAAACATGGGTGAAGAAATTTGCAGGAAGCAAAAGTGAAAGTGTCGAAGATGAGAGAATGCCCGAAAAGCAAAGATCAGAGTGAAGAAAATGTGGTGAAATAAAAAAGCCCTCCCGGTTAGGAGAAGGCCTTTTTATTTATTTGAGTTTTATTGTTTTTCCGGCTGGCTGATTATTTTGCGTTGCCGTTCTCGATATCTGAAACCATCTTGGCGGCTTCTTTGTTGCCGTTGAGAGCGTCGAATTTCAGAGCTTCGAGCATTGAAGCGGTTTTGGGCTTGATGCCGCGGGCTTCGAACGTCTTTTTGATAACGTCAGCGTTTGCACCATTGAAGAATTCTTTATCGGCTGCGACGAGCGCGTTAACGCCGTCCGTGAATTTCTGGTTTTTGATGCCCTTGAGGTAGTTTCTTGAGAAGTGCGTTATTTTGTCGGTTACGGTAGCGCCGAGAGCTTTGCGAAGGTCCCACAGTCCGCCGCCGTAGATATTGCTGTCGTAGTGAACTTCGTTCTGGATGTCTTCGGGATAGTGTGTTTTGTTTTCCATGTCGCGGATGCAGGGTCTGTTCATTTTAGCGACGGCCCATTCGCCGACTTTCGAGTCTTCGGTCATCGTGCATGCGAAGTAGTCCGAGAAAGCTTCGTTTATAGCGCCTGATTCCGCGCTGTAAGGCATTGAAACCATTGCGTTTGTAACCGCGTGCGTGTATTCGTGGTAGCTTACGCTTTCTTCTTTAGCGAGGTCGTTGAGTTTGTTTCCGTCGCCGAGAGCGATAGCGCCTTCCATCGGTGAGAAGTAAGCGTTGTCGTATTTGGTTCCGTAGTGAACGGTAACTTTTATAGCGCGGTCGAGGCCCGTGAAGTTGAATCTGGTTAAGAAGTCGTGGATACCGTTGATGTAGTAGTAAGCGCAGACTTCGTCGAAGTGCGTGTCGTTCGGGTCGAATATGTAGTTGCCGGAAGCGTTGATAACGGCCGAGGTAGTGTCTTCGTTAACTACGTTTACCCATTTGCCCTTGAGGCCTTTGCCGTTCGATGTGAGGTTTGTGAGCTCTTCGTTGGTTATGTTGCATTTAAGCGGGTTTAAAACATAGAGCGAGCCGAGAGGGTTTACCACGGGAGCGGGAACCGGTTCGTCAGCATGGTTCATGATGTCTTTCGATTCGATGACCGTTCCGTCAGCGGCGTTGATGATGCAGATGAAATCGCCGAGCGGGTCTTTTGAAGGGATAGCTACTTCGATAGCGTTAACGGCGATGCCGTCTCTGCCGTAGATAACCGCGTCTGTGTTGATCTGGCTTCTGGTGGCTTTGCAGCTTATTTTAGCTTTAGCGATCTCGATGGCTTTCGCGTCGGAGATCGATTCGTTGATGGATGATCCGCCGGCAACCTGAACGAGACCGTTATTTACCATAACGACTTCGCCAGCGTTATTTACGTGGACCGATATCGTCGATTCAAGGACTTTCTTCGTGTTCACGAAGTGAGCGAATACGACGTGAGTGATATTTTCTGATCTGTCGATCTTGGCGACCTTCAGGTTTTTAACGTTCGAAATATTGTAAAGGGCGGCGTTCTTTGTTAAGAACTCGGTAGCGATCTTGACCGCGCTGGAAGCTTTTGTGCCTTTCTTCGAGTAGAAAGCGGCGTCATTGGCCGTCATGTTTCTTACGTTTCCGGCTTCGTCAAATACCACGCTGAAACGGTTTCCGTTAGCTTTGTTGAATTTAGCGAAATCGAGAGCTTTTGTGCTGCTCTGTCCGGCGAACGCGAAGCCCGCGCAAAGGATCAAGGAGATTACCACCAGGGATAAAACAAACTTCTTCATACTATAAACCCCCCGTTTTTTATTAAGGAATTTTTACGCATCTAATTATTATATATTTTTTTATGTAATAAGTCAATGAAAAACGATTTAAAAAACGAAATTAAAATTTTTTTTAGAGCTTATTTTTCGATATTTCTTTTCTTTATTTCTGCTCGCTTGAAATTTCAGCGGGCGCAGGCGTTGTGGCGTTATCTGACGCAGACGGTTCCGCCGGAGCGGCCGGTGCTACCGGAGCGGCCGGTGCTACCGGGGCGGCAGGTGTGACAGGCGCGGCCGGCGCTATCGGTACGAAGGTCCCTCGCGCCGCGCAATAAGCTTCGACGAAATTGGCCCAGGCCGTTTTTCCGAAGGCTATGATCTTTTTGTATTCAGGGTCCATCGGGTTTCTCGGGAAATATATGGCGAGTCCGGCGGCGTTCTCCTCGATCTTGCCGGTCGTGGCGTTGGCTATAACGACCCTTGAAGCCGATGAAACGAGAATATCGATGACTTCGCGGGCGGCGTTATTGATCTTTTCGTCGGTTATATTTTCATTCACGAGTTTGCAGAAATGGGCGAGGTCGCAGTTGTCGCCGTCGTCGAATATCTGAACACCGGCCGCGACCTTTTTAAGGGCTTCGATAACGGCCGTGTCGCCGATCTTTTCGAGAAGGGCCGAGGCGAGTGCCTCGATCTTGGCGTGAACTAAGTGGTATCTCATGTTATCGACGGCTGATATAGTGGTTTCTGAGTCTTTCATGTTGAGATAATATTTGAGGTGCGCCGCTACCGCAGCTTTCGCGAAATCGGCGGGCGTCATGTCCGGACGGCTCGTGAGATCTTCGGCGACCATATCGTAGGGCCATCCGGTGCCGGGTTCGATCTCTTCGGCGGCGAGAACATATTTTACGCTGCCGGCGAGTTCGTGGTGAACTTCGGCCATCTGCATGAGGCAGGCGTCCATAGCGAGGATGTCGAGTTCGTGTCCTATTATCGATTTTATCATTTTCATGGATTCGCCGAGCTGGGCGGTCGATATGTGATTTCCAGTATTATCGTCGTAGGATATGCCTTTTGTGCGTTCTCCTCTTTTTTTCCAGCCGGCGCCGTGGTTCCAGATGTCTAAGAGATAATGGTCGGCGGGGAAGTTCTCATGCGCCCATTTTACGAATTTTACCATTTCTTTATAATCGCCCATGTCCACTTTTCCCGGCGTTTCAAGAACTTCTACTTCGCCTTTTTTAACCAGAAGTTTCTGGGACGGGCGGTTTTTCGAGAAAAATCCGCGCAGTATAACGAAATTGACGTCATCCGTCGTTCCGACCTTTTTCAGCTGTTTTATCGTGAGGGGGCCGTAAGGGTAAAGATCGTTCGCGTCGTTCATGAACACGATAAATGTCCATTTGGCCTTGGCTTTGGGAACGATCGTCTGCTGCGCGAAGGCCGCCGCGCTTGAAAAAAGGATGGCGATGACTAAAAACGCTATAATTGCGAGACTTTTCTTACTCATTGATACTTCACTCTTCCTTCAAATGATATAATAAAAAAAGGATACATCAATTTTACTATTTATTATTGAAGCTGTCAAGTTTTTGGAAGTTTTTATCTTATCCTTTTAAGGCCCCGGCGGTGATGCCCCTGATGTAAAATTTCTGGACCATCATGAAAAGCGTGATTATGGGAACGACGACCGTTACGGACGCCGCCATCAATACCCCGACGCCGCCGCCCGAGCCCGATCCTGTCAAAAGTGAGAGAGCCACGGGAAGCGTGAACATTTTCTCGTCAAGCATCAGGATCAGCGGCCACAAAAGCTCGTTCCAGGCGTTGATGAAACAGATTATCGAGAGCGTCGCAAGGACCGGCTTGCAAAGCGGCAACACGATTTTATAGAACAGCTTGAATTCGCTGCATCCGTCTATGCGCGCCGCTTCCAGCATCTCGTCCGGTATCTCGTACATGAACTGCCTGAGCATGAATACCGCGAAAACGCTCGCGCTGCCGGATATTACGATGCCCGAATAAGAATTGAGCAGGCCGAGGCTTTTTAAGATGACAAAAACCGGCATCATCGTGACCTTAGCCGGAACCATCATGGTAAGCAGCAACAGGGCGAAAAGTTTCTCGCGCCCGGGAAAGTTCATTTTCGCGAAAGCGTAGGCGGCGAGCGAATTTATTGTGAGTGAAAGAAGCACCATTGAAAACGCGATGACCATGCTGTTGAATAAACTTCCGAAGAAATTCGCCTTTTCAAAAATATAAGTGTAATTATCAAGCGTCGATTCGGGGGTGATCACCGAAAGGGCCTTCATAACGTCGTCGCTTTTTTTGAAGGATGTCAGAACCATCCACGCGAAGGGCGTTATGGTGGAGATCAGGCATATTATTATAAGCGCGTAAAATGAAACTATTTCGATAATGCTTTTTTTGTTCATTCTTCGTTTTTCTCTCCTTAACGGTCGAATCTGGCGGCGAGCTTGAACTGAAGGAAGGTGACCAGAGCCATTATCGCGAAAAGCGCGTATGCTATCGCGGACGAATAGCCGAGGTTGTAATATTTGAATCCTTGTTTGTACATATACAAAACTATCGACATGGTGCTGTTCATCGGGCCGCCGCCCGTCATTATGTATGGTTCGGCGAAGACGTGAAGGCTTCCGATGACAGTCATCACGGTCACGAAAAAGGTGGTTTTTTTCAGAAGCGGCAGTGTGATATAGAAAAATTGCTGCAGTCTTCCGGCGCCGTCTATCTCGGCGGCCTCGTAGATCTCGTCGGATATCGTCTGAAGCGCCGCGATGAAAATGAGCATATTATAACCGAATCCCTTCCACACGCCCATGAAAATTATCGCCAGAAGCGCCAGCCGCTCGTCCGAAAGCCAGTTCTGCGGGGGGGCTCCGGCGAAACCTGTCAGCCAGTTGACGATGCCTATGTCGCTGTTATACATCCACTGCCATGTGACCGCGGCCGCCGCGAAAGTGGTGACCACCGGAAGAAAGAATCCGAGCCTGAAAAGGCCTTTGAACTTTATGAATTTCTGGTTTAAGATCACGGCCGTGAAAAGCGCTATCGAGA
>CAZKCG010000009.1:0-131624 GCA_964551445.1 uncultured bacterium
CTTACCGCTTACAAGACGGCTGCCGCTGTTGGTGTCGATCCTGGCGGAGCATTCCTGAACAAACATGTGACCGATAATTCATTGAACATAACCGGCGTGGATATAAAAATCACGGACGGCAGTGAAAATGGCGGAGGAACACAGGTAAGCAGCTTAACGAACCAGACCATAAACGTTAAATTGACAGGCGTTGCGGATCAGCCCGTAATTAATAATTTTACAGGCACTTATGACGATCCCGCCCTCGGCAACGCTTTTTCGGTTAACATAAACACGACATTCCCCGACAGTGACGGCAGCGAAGTGCATTACTACACTATCAAACTTCCGGGAACTCCTTCGGAAGGCTGGGGCTTCAATCAGGGCCATTCGAACGGCGATAAGACCTGGTTCTTCAAAACAACTGAAATAGCTGGCCTTAAACTTGTCGGGCCTGAAGGCTACATCGGTCAGACGGTTGAGCTTACCGCGTATGCGGTGGAAAACGACACGAAAACGGCTACGGCGACGCTTACTATAACGGATCCGGGCGTCGGCGGCGGCGGGCTCGGCGGCGGCGTTAAGATCGCTCAAGTCCCGACATTAGGCCTGAAGGCAATGCCAAGCGTAACGGAAGATACTTCGTTCAATCTCAGCGCTGTCGTTAACTCAGCGACAACGCAGACCAATGACACCGATGCGGGGACAGAAACGCTCGGCTTCATAATAAGAGATCTTCCTGCCGGAGCCAAGGTCACGGTAGCCAACGGCGTCATACTTTATGATTACGTCGATTCAAACGGTAAAGCCGCTTCAAGAATTGACATTCCGGGCGGTATGACTCTTGCCGATGCATTAACCAACATAACTATCAAACCCGTGGGTAACTATAGCGGTGATTTTAAATTCACGATCAAAGCTATTGCGACCGAGCAGCAATCTTCGATGCATCATTCCGTCGTCGATGGCGGCGGCGATAATAACGTTACGGTTCGCGTGACGCCCGTTGCCGACGACTATTCTATCAACAACTCAACTGCGACGAGTATCGTGGAAGATACGAAGACTCAGGTGAAATTTACTCTTTCTTCGCTGGATGATAAAGTTGACGCTTCAGATCTAACCGAAACTTCGGATAATTTAAAGCTTTCCATTACCGAAGGTAAACTTGTCGATTCGCTCGGAAATGATCTTGGCGGAAACATAAGTATTTATCTTACCGGAGACGTTGTCAAAAAGTCCGGATCCAACGAAATAGTATATTATCAGAACACGCTTCATAAACACGGCAATTTCACGCTTACCGTGACCGCCGACACTCATGACACGACTAATTATCCTGATCCGTTAACGCTGACCAATGACAAGCTTGCCGTCGTGAAGACGATAACCATCGGCGTAACATCCGATCCCGATGTTCCGACCGGCGCCAACGGCGGTCTTACGGTGAAGGAAGTAGGCACGGGAAATCCTACAGTTTTATACACCACTAACGAAGATACGAAGGTTCAAACGAATCTTGGCGTAACTTTTGCCGATACGGACGCATCAGAAATGCAGACGATACTTCTTCGCATCAAGCCGTCCTCGGAAGGCGCCGATATCGCGGCTAAATACGGCGGAGCGCTTCTGGTCAACAACGCCGACGCCAGGGTCGGAAATTACGTGGGTAACGGCGTATGGGAACTTCAGGCCGCTGATTTCGCTAATCTGTATTTCAAGCCTCAGGGCAACTTGAGCGGCGATGTCGTTATGCAGATCGGATCCAAGGTCGTTGAAAAAGATAATCTATCTAATGTCGTCGGCGACTGGAAAGACTTTACGATACATATGAATCAGGTAGCCGACGGGGCGGTAATAACTCCGCATAACATATATGACGCGAAGATAAATGAATTCACTCAGGCGAATCTAGAGGCTCTGCGCGTCGAACAGGGAGAATATAACACTTCGCCCATCAAACAGGGCGCTGGCGATCCGAATCCGGGCCAGCCTTTCGTAAGCGATGAGCTTTACAAAGTGTCGTTTGAAAATATGCCGGCCGACGGTAAGTTCTACTATAAAACAGGCGGAGAATATCAGCTTCTTACCGACGAGGACGCAAGCTCCACCATATACACGATGAGCAAACTAACGCAGGATCAGATGGATAACCTCTACTTTAAAGGCGATAACGGCCTTTCGGGAACCTTTGGCCTTACGGCGAAAGTTTACACTCAGGAAGTCGACGGCGGAAACAACGTTACCCATACCAGCGGTTTGGTTCAGGATACTCTGACGCTCAAGATCACGGGCGCGTCGACCGATCCCGCTTATACGATACACGGTACATCAGGCGACGATACAATATTTGGCGGTACCGGCGTTGACACGATAAATGGAAATGGCGGCCAGGATACGATAGACGGGCTTGGCGCAGCCGATACCATTTCCGGCGGCGCGGGCAACGATAATATAGTTTTTAATCCGCTTGCGACTGTTGACGGCGGCGCTGACAGGGATACGTTCACATTGAAAGCGGCGGTAAATATAGATTTTAATTCTGTTACCGCTTCTAAATTCACCAACATGGAAGTTTTCGATCTTAGAACCGACGGAAATCACGAAATCAACAACCTTCATATCAATGACGTCCTGGCTATGACCGACATCAACCATGAACTTATAATCAGAGCGGATGCCGGAGATGTAGTAAAACTTCAAAATGACGGGGCCAAAGGCGGAAGCTGGTTCGCTAACGGCACCGTCCTTGACGGCGGTGTTACATACAACGTTTTCGATCTTCAGGGCGACGTGAATGCGTTAACGCTTAAAGTTGAAAACACTATAACCGCTCAGATAATATAACTTTCCGAAAGACAGGATTGCAATAAAATTGCAATTGTAAAAAATATTGACGCCATTATTCAATCGTGATATAATGGCGTCAATTTTATTATGCTTTAATGATATTAAAAATATTATATAGGACAGGGTGACGAAAATGTTTAAGAAGTCAGGTTTATCTTTGCTTTTAATGGTTCTTGTGTTCGTTTTATTTTCCAGCGCGAACTTTGCGAACGCTATCACGCTTGACGAGGCTTTGAAAGAAGTCGTTACGACGCATCCGAGGATACTTGAAAAGATCAAGGAATTCAACGCTTCTACCTATGACATGGAAAGGTTCAGAGCGGGCAAAAGACCGACGATCGATCTTGACGCCGAAGCGGGATATGAAGATGTCAGCAACTCAAGCACGCGCTTTGTCGGTAAGGATTCAGGCGTTTATGGCGGCGCCGTCACCCTCAGACAGATCATTTTTGACGGCAAGAGGATCGATAATGATATCAAATCCAGGAACTTAATTTCAAAATCAAGCTTTTACGGATATTGCGACGCGGCCAACCAGATAGTTTTTGAAACGATCGAAAAATATCTCGACGTGCTCAAATATAAATCTCTTTTAGACCTCGCCCACGAAAACATGATGGTCCATAAAAAGCTTCTCTCGGCTATAAAAGAGCGTGTTGACGCCGGCACCGCCGGAAAATCCGAGCTCGAAAGGGTCCAGGGGCGTCTTGCCTCGGCTCAGGCGGTTTTCATAGCCCGCGGAAACGATTACAAGCGTGAAACATATAATTTTCATAAATATATCGGAAGGTTCGAGGAAGGCGATAAAATGAGCCTGCCTAAATTCAATAATACTATTCTTCCCGGAACTTTACAGGAAGCGCTTAAGAAACAGGCCGAGAACCATCCCGTTCTTCTCGCCGCCGCGACGAATATCGATGAGAAATTTTTCGAATACGACCGCGAAAAAAGCGAATATAAGCCTACCGTTTACTTCGAATCATCCCGCGACTTCAGAAAAAACTACAGCGGCGTGACCGGCGACGCCAATTCGATCCGCGCAATGGTTAAAATGCGTTGGAACTTATACGACGGCGGCGCGCGTAACGCGGCCTCAGACAAAATGTCAAGCCTCGTCAACCGTGAAAAACAGATATTCGACAGGGTCCGCCGTTCTCTTTTAAACGACCTGCAGCTTACATGGACCGGCTATAAGCTTCTTGATTCGCAGATAGGCGCGCTCAAGAAAAGCCTTATGTTCACACGGAAATCATTGAAATCATATAAAGAAGAATTTATGCTCGGGCAGAGGCTGCTTATAAATATTCTCGACGCCGAGAATGAATTCCAGACCATGAGAGCGCAGCTTGCCAGTATCGAATTCGAGCTTCTGGCTACTAAATTCAGGCTTTTATACAGCATGGGAAATATCAGCGAAGACCTCGGCCTTGAAGTTCCTCTCGCCAAAGAATATAAAGCTATGTATAAAATGAAACCGGCGTTCAAAGATGTTCTGCCTCCGGATAACGATCTGGATAAAGACGGAGTCAGCGATAAAACTGATATTAGCGTTAACAGCCGCGCTTCGAGCGAAGTCGACATAATGGGCGAACTCGCGGATATGACGAAAAAATACGCGCAGGAACCGCTTAATAGCGGTCTGGTTGATGACAGCACCGTAATAAAAAACAAACAGGAGCTTCAGGCCAATAAGCTCAAGCTTGACGTGGCGACAAGGCTCGACCTGGTATCATTCGTAAAAGGTTCCATCGAATTGACCGACAGCTCCAAAAAGATAATGAGGGAAATGATCGAACAGATAAGAAAGCTGGCTAACGAAGGCCTTATCCAGATCAGCGTAGAAACTTCCGAAACCGGAAAAGCCGACGATAATTATAAACTGGCCATTCAGAGAGCCCACAACATCAAGAAAATATTCGCTTTTCATAACGTAGAACCCGAAGCCATACAGGTTTTTGGATTCGCGTCCGAAAAGGGAACGACCGAGAACACGGTTATATTAAAGATCGAAACGCATCCATTCGAATTGAATGAAACCTATGACACAATGTCCCTGGATGAAATTCGTTTCGAAAATAAAAAAGAAGATTTTAAAACCGGCGTTAAAGAAGCCCTCGGAGTTTTAGCTTCACAGATAAAACAGAAAGGCAACCCCCCGTTAGAGGTCATCGTTTATTCCAACGATTTCGACGATGAATCGGAGAACGAGGTCATATCGAAAAAGCGCGCCGAAAAAATATGCGCTGAACTTGCCGCTTCCGGCGCGAATTCGGAAAGGATAGTTCCCATCGGCTGGGGCAATTACGACGCGAGCCTTGATCTTTTCCAGGGCACCGGCGAAGCAGTTATCAACAACAAGACCGATTTTATAATCAGGGCCGTTCGTTAGACGAAATTCGTTTTTACTTCTCATGCGGGTTCGCCCGGAAATATTATCATACCCGCGCGCGTTGTTAAAGAGGCATGCGGGTATGCCCTTAATTACCCGATAAATTTGTTTATGTATCAATGGTGAATTCAGACCAGGAGTATCCAAAATGGAAAATAAAAAGAGCGCCGTTTCATCCGGACTTTTTGACGCTCTGGCGCTTTTTACGAAGTTATACCATAAGCCTATGTCCGTTGGCGAACTCACTTCAGGCCTTCCTTTTGACGCTGAAAAAAAAGGCCCTGAGATTTTTTCCTGCGACAATATGCTGGATAATTTCGCCCGCGCGGCTGAAAGATGCGGCCTCAGGACGCGCCTGGCCGGCCGGACACTTGACGACATAGGCGCTATGACCCTTCCGCTCATACTGATAATGAAAGAAGGCGCAGGCGTCATACTCGATTCAATTTCCGAAGACCGTAAAAAATTCCGGATAGTTTCGCCTGAAGCCGGCGATTCCCTTATATGGGTCGACCGTGATAAACTCGAGGCCGGTTATTCGAACCATCTTTTCTACATCGGAAAAGGGTTCGGAGCGAGCGATGAACACGGGAAAGTCCCTATATCCGGCGTTCGCGGCCACTGGTTCTGGGAAACGATCAAATATTCATGGCCGCTTTATTCGGACGTTTTAAAAGCCTCCGTAGTGGTCAATATTTTCGTTCTGGCAAGCCCGCTTTTTACGATGAACGTCTATGACCGGGTCGTGCCCAATAACGCTCTGGAAACGCTATGGGTCCTGGGTATCGGCATCATAGTCGTAACTTTGCTTGACACGGTGCTTAAGATGCTGCGATCCTATTTTATCGAGATCGCCGCCAAGAAAAGCGATATAATAATATCCGCCAGACTTTTTGAAAAAACTCTCGATCTTAAAGTAGCTGAATCGCCTAAAAATATAGGCGCGTACGCTAATAATTTCAGGGAATTCGATTCGATACGGACGCTTCTGACCTCAGCCGTCATGCTCGCGCTCGTCGATCTTCCGTTCACCGTTCTTACACTTTTCGTAATATATCTCATCGGCGGAAAGCTCGTGATAGTGCCCATTATTATAATGTGCCTGCTTTTAATTTATTCGCTTATCGTTAAAAATCCAATGAAAAGAAGCATGCAGGACGGTTATGCAGCCGCCGGAAGAAAGAGCTCTCTTTTGATAGAAACGCTCTCAGGAATGCGCGACATCAAAATAATGAACGCCGCCGGGATCTTTCAGTGGAGATGGGAGAACGGCGTTGCGGAAGCCGCGTCCACGGGCATAAGATCGAGAATGATCTCGGCTTCGGTAGCCACTATGACCGGTCTTTTAATGCAGCTGGACACGGTTTTCATAGTAATATACGGCACATATCTTATAAAAGATCTCGAACTTACGATGGGCGGCCTGATCGCGGTCGTGATCCTTTGTTCCCGGACCATCGCGCCTATCGGTCAGGTGGTCGCCCTGATGTCGAATTACGAGCAGGCAAAGGTCGCTTTTGACACCATAAACCTGATCATGAAAAAAGAGACCGAAAATCCGCCGGGATGCGAGTTCATTCGAAAAGAAACGCTCGAGGGCGAGATAGAATTTCAAAACGTGACGTTCACTTATCCGGAAGCGGAGAAACCCGCCATCGAAGGCATTTCCTTTAAAGTGAAAAAAGGCGAGCGCGTGGCGCTCATCGGAAGAACGGGTTCGGGAAAAAGCACGATCCAGAGACT
Source organism: uncultured bacterium (assembly GCA_964551445.1). Taxonomy (GTDB): domain Bacteria; phylum Muiribacteriota; class UBA9980; order UBA9980; family UBA9980; genus DAOPXV01. The sequence continues at coordinate 6,962 of CAZKCG010000009.1, forward strand.
TTTGATAAATTTTTATAAGCCTGAAAAAGGCTCCATCAGGATCGACGGCCTTGACATCGGCCAGTTAAGCCCGGTGCTTCTTAGAAAGAACGTAAGCTGCGTTCCCCAGGATTTTTCTCTTTTTTCAGGAACCATCCGTGAGAACATAACTCTGGCGGCGCCCCACGCGAGCGATGAAGCGGTTATAGAAGCCGCGAGGACCGGCGGCCTGGAAGCGTTTTTGCGCTCGTGTCCGAGAGGGCTTGAAACGCGAGTGGAAGAGCGCGGCGCCAATTTCTCCGGCGGACAGAAACAGGGGATCGCCATTGCCCGCGCCTTCATTAATCCTTCGGCGATATTCATACTTGACGAACCAACGAGTTCGATGGACGGCGCGACCGAAGATCTTGTCAAGGATATGATAAAAAAAAGAACCGAAGGCAAAACAGTAGTTTTTACTACCCATAAGCCTGCCATGCTGGACGTGGCCGAAAGAATAATCATGCTCGATACCGGAAGGATCGTTTTCGACGGAAAGCGTGATGATTTTATGAAAAAATTCGTCAAACCGGCTGAACCGGCTAAATAAAAATAGTGAGATAATTATGAAACATAACGAAGATATCGATTTTATGTCGAATTTAAGCGCGGCCATGCTCGAACGGAACAGCCGCGGCACAAGGCTCATGGTCAACGCGATATTTATCTGCGTTATCTGGCTGATCGTCTGGGCATCCTATGCTACGCTCGATGAAATAACCCGCGGCGTGGGCAAGATCGTTCCCTCCTCGCAGGTGCAGATCGTTCAAAACCTCGAGGGCGGAATACTGTCCGAAATACTCGTTAAGATAGGCGATACGGTCGAGGTGAATCAGCCTCTTATAAAAATAGCCAATAAAAAATTCGACAGTAATTTCGAAGAGAGCATGGTCAAACTCGACGAGTTCAAGATCCGTTCCGCCAGGCTTAAAGCCGAGTCTTCGGGCTCCGAATTCAAGGTTACTCCTGAGCTTGAAAAGACGAGGCCGGATCTTATAAAAAACGAAAGAAATCTTCTCGAGACAAATCTCGGCTTTCTTAATAATCAGATAGCGATGATCACTCAGCAGATAGTTCAGAAGAAAAACGAGATAAACGAGGCCAATACGGTTTTGAAAAACTCGGAGGTCAACCGCGGCCTTTTAGCCCAGCAGATAGCGATGACACGCCCGCTCACTGAACGGGGAGTGTCTCCCAAAACCGATATGATAAGGCTTGAAAGAGAGATGGCGGGAATACAGGAACGCATTGAAGTTACGAGAGCCTCGCTTCCCAGGCATGAAAGTTCCGTGAAGGAACTTGAAAACAAAGCCGAGGAAACGAAGATGAGTTTCCGCTCCCGCGCGCAGAAAGAACTCGGCGACATGATCGCGCAGATATCGCAGATAGAGGAAAGCCAGAACTCGCTGAAAGATCAGGTCACAAGAACGCTTTTAAAATCGCCGGTTAAAGGGCTCGTCAAACAGATCCATCTCAATACCGTCGGCGGAGTCGTCAAACCGGGAATGGACCTTATCGAGGTCGTTCCCCTCGATGATAAGCTGCTTGTAGAGGTTCAGATCCGCCCGTCAGATATCGCTTTCATCCATCCGGGGCAGCTGGCGAAAGTGAAGATCACGGCCTACGATTATTCCATATACGGCGGGCTTGACGGCAGGCTCGTACATATAAGCGCCGACACAATGACCGATAATCGCGGGCAGAGCTATTATCTTGTTAAGATCGAGACCGATAAAAATTATCTGGGGACGCCCGATAAGCCGAAGAAAATAATGCCCGGCATGACCGCGACCGTAGATATCCTCACCGGCAAAAAGACCGTCATGGACTATCTTTTAAAGCCTATTTTAAAGGCGAAGCACGAAGCTATGACCGAGAGATAGCGCGTTTATTATTCTTATTTACTTTCAGGCCTTTTTTTGTTACAATTATCCAAAAATCCATAAAAAAGAGAGAGCGGTATCATGAAAGAATTATTTTTCAATAAAAATAATTTTAAATATATAACGGCATTCGCGGTCGTCTTATTATCGGCGATCTTTATTTTAAATATAACCGTTTTCGAGCGCGCTGCAGCCGCCGGAATGATAAATATAAATACTGATAAATTCGAGCGCCTCCTTGATATTCCGGGCGCGGACGAGATAATTGCCGCCAAGATACTCAAATACCGCAAAGACAACAACGGTTTTAAAACAATATACGACCTGATGAAAATACCTGAAATAACCGGCGAGTCGTTCGAAAAAATGAAGGATGCGATCACGATCGGTGATCGGGCCGCGGTATCTCAGCAGGTTAAAACGCCTTCCCGACCTCAGTCTTCAGGGCCGGCCGGAACGCCTTCGAATGCGGTCGTTCCCGCGCGGGCCGCCGATGAAGAGGAATCAGGAGAAAAGGGCGCTCCGGCTTCGAGGATCGCTGAAAATCCTTCCGGCGGAGACGCCGTTGCGCCTGACGAAAATCAGCAGGAACCCTCTTCCGACGAGGGAAGGACCAATTCGCCGAAGGTCGAGCCGGCTAAGGCCGCACGGCCTATCCGCGGCAGAATAGACGATATTAAGAGAATAGACATCACGGCTGAAAATTACTACAAGATAATAATGAGCCTCATGCGCATGGGTACATATGAACAGGCTGAAAAAAGTCTCGGTGAATTTATCGAAAAATTCCCCGACGACGGCCGCGCCGATGACGCCAGATACCTTCTCGGCGCATGCCTTGAAGAACGCGAAAAATTCAGCGAGGCCATGGCGGTCTATACCAGGGTTTACGATAACACAAAATCCGAACTTCGCGGCATCTCTCTATTCCGCACGGCCGTCTGCATGGACGTGCTTGGAAACTCGAAGGACGCCCTTGAAACTTAGAGAAAATACATTTCAGAATTTCCCGATTCCTCATGCGTCAAGGACGCCGAAGGCCGCGTTTCGAACATGGTCAAGGTAAAATAATGAAGATCAAGATCCTCATCCTTCTCGGCTGCATTCCGGGCGTAGATCTCATACAAAAATTACTGTCGATGAACCGCTTTACGGTTGACGCGCGCACAAGCCACGCCGAAATAGTCGAGATCTCCCGGCTTGGAAGTTTCGACATGCTCATAACCGACGTCTCGCCGGCCGCGGTGATGCCTCACGAATATCTAGCCGCGGTGCGCAACTACTCGCCCGCCGTCCATATCATAGGCGTGGCTTCCGAATTGAACAAATTCAGCGCCATAAGCCTTTTAAACGACAAACTCATCGACGGATTCATTTATCCGTACACTGAGGCCGCCCTTTTGGAGGCGATAGAAAACTACGAAAAGAAATTTTTAAAGAAGTTCTCCGAAGCTCCGGCCGCGAAGCCTGAAGAAACCTCGCCGGTAGAAGTTTCATTCGACAATATGATCGGGCACTCGCCGAAGATGCGCGAAGTGTTCGCCAAGATAAAAAGCATTGCTGACAAGGACATTTCCGTTCTCATAGGCGGCCAGTCGGGGTCAGGCAAGGAGCTTGTGGCGCAGGCCATCCATAATCATTCGCACAGAAAGAACTCGCCTTTTATAAAGGTCAACTGCGCCGCGATCCCTGATACTCTGATCGAGTCCGAGCTTTTCGGCCATGAAAAAGGATCCTTTACGGGTGCCGTAGAGCGCAAGATCGGAAAATTCGAAATGGCGAATCACGGAACACTTTTTCTCGACGAGATCGGAGATATGGCATTGACCACACAGGCCAAGGTCCTGCGCATAATCCAGGAGCGGGAATTCGAACGCCTCGGCGGCGTCAAGCCGATAAAGGTGAACGTGCGGATCATTACCGCCACTCATCGCGATCTCGTGGCCGAAGTGCGCGAGAAACGCTTCAGGGAGGATCTTTTTTTCAGGCTTAACGTGGTCTCCATACTTCTTCCGCCTCTTCGCGACCGGCGGGAGGACATTTTAACGCTGTGCGAGTTCTTTATAAAAAAATTCTGCAAAAAATTTGAAAAACGCCCGAAGAAATTATCGTTAGACGTCATAGAGTCTATCATGGAATACGGATGGCCCGGCAATATACGCGAACTTCAAAATATTATCGAAAGCGCGGTGGCGGTTGAAGAAGGAGATATCATAACGATGGACTCCCTTCCATACCAGGTCGGGTCTCAGGAAAAGCAGCGGTTTTTCAGGAGAAGGACGGACGCTTCGGAAGGCGGCGTATTAAAGAGCGCCGCGGCGGATCAGCCGGAAAAGGAAGCGCAGGAGATCGAGTCGTTATTATCGCCCGTTCCGGCGGGAAATAACATGGCTCATTCCACGGCGGACGATAAGAAAACCGCCGTTCACGCATCATCATCATATTTTGATAACGCCGGAAAGGACGGCTCAGAAAAATTTGATGAGGCCGGCCTGGCCGTCGAGGCTCTTATCAGAAGCGGCGTTTCGATCGAAAAAATGGAAGAAATGATCGTTCGCGCGGCTCTTTCAAAAAGCGGCGGCCGCCAGATAGACGCCGCCCGCATTCTCGGTATCGGTAAAGGCGAGATACAGTACAAACTTAAAAAGCATGGCATAAAAGCGTCTGATTATAAAAAAAACCAGCCGAAATAACTTTTTTCGCCGAAAAGAATATTCGCCCCTTGACTATTTCGACATATTTCTATATACTACACTGCTGATAATAATATAATCGGCGTTTTAAAAGCGTGCGTTTTTAAAACGCGGTTTTACTATTAATTATAAAAGCATTGAAAAACATTTATAAACATGGAAAGAGAGTCCGTTAAATACGCTAAATATGTAGTATCGATGAAGTATTGAAACGGCGGCGATGTATCGTATCGCTCAATAAAATCAGGGGTGTTTCATGAAATATACCAAGATCAGCATCAAGACGGAACTTCCGGGGCCTAACGCGAGAAAAATGATAGATATCGACAGAAGATACGTTTCTCATTCATATACCCGCGATTACGGCATGGTCGCCAAATGCGGAGAAGGAGCGTTCATCGAGGACGTTGACGGCAACGTATTCCTTGATTTTTCATCAGGGATAGCCGTTTGTTCCACGGGCCACTGCCACCCGAGAATAGTCGACGTTATAAAAAAACAGGCTGAAAATCTGATACACATGTCCGGCACCGATTTTTATTATGAGCCGCAGGTAAAGCTCGCCGAGGAAATGTCGAAGATCGTCCCCATCGAAGGAAACGTTATGTCGTTCTTCGGAAATTCCGGCGCGGAAGCCATAGAAGCCGCTTTAAAGATAGCCAGGAATAAAAGGCGCAAACCCAGAATGATGGCTTTTATCGGCGCGTTCCACGGAAGGACCATGGGGGCGCTGTCGCTTAACGGTTCCAAGATCCGCCATCACGAACATTTTCACCCGCTTCTTCCGGGGATAGTCCATACTCCCTACGCCTACTGCAAGCGCTGCCCTTTCGGAGCGAAATATCCCGGCTGCAGCCTCGAATGTATCGATTTCATAAAAAATACGCTTTTCACGAAAATAGTTTCGCCGGAAGATCTTTCATGCATATTCATGGAAGCGGTCCAGGGCGAGGGCGGTTACGTGGTTCCGCCTGTGGAATTCGTTCACGAACTCAGAAAACTCACTAAAGAGCACGGAATAATGCTTGTCGTGGACGAGGTCCAGTCCGGAATGGGCCGCACCGGAAAAATGTTCGCGATCGAACATTTCGGCGTTAAACCGGATATAATGGCTATCGCTAAAGGCATCGCGTCGGGTCTTCCGCTGTCGATCACATGCGCCAACGACGAGGTCATGAACTGGAAACCGGGTGCTCACGCCTCTACATTCGGAGGAAATCCGATAGCATGCGCCGCGGCCGTCGAGACCATCTCTCTTTTAAAATCGGAGATACTTGAAAACGTTAAAACGGTAGGAGCGTACCTTAAAGGAAAACTCGACGAGATCGGCGCGAAATACGAATTCATAGGCGACGTCCGCGGCCTCGGGCTCATGCTCGCGATGGAGGTCGTCGATAACAAGAAGGCCTTCAATCCGAATCCGGACCTGCGCGATAAAATAATTCACATGGCTTTTGAAAAAGGCCTTATAATACTAGGCTGCGGCCCAAATACTCTCAGGTTCGCTCCTCCTCTGATAATAACGAAAAACCACGCGGATATGCTGTGCAGGGTACTCATCGATATATTCGAAAAAATTAAATAATAAAACGCGTATTTTCGGGTAAAACGCGCATATTTATGCAGGATGCGTTTTACCCGGCCCGTATGGGCCAGGGAGGATTGAGGTTTAATGTTCAAGAATATACTCGTTCCGGTGGACGGCTCGAATTACCAGATAGCTCAGATAAATCACGCCATAGAACTCGCCAAGATATATAAGGCGAAGATAATGGCGCTCTTTGTCGTCGATATCAAGATCGTCGAAGGGCCTATGCTGCGCGACCTTTCCTTTCTTTCGGAGACGCTTACGAACTTTGAGTACCATAATGAAGTTAAAAATTCTCTCGAGGAAAAAGGCGCTGCGGCTCTTGAAAAGATCAAAGAAATATGCGCTGCGGCCGATATTTCATGCGAGTGCAGGATCCTTCCGGGAATAATAGCGAACACTATAGCCGAACAGGCGAAGCTGGCGGATATTATAGTCCTTGGAAAACGCGGCGAAAACGCGAGTTTTGGCGGAGAATTCCTCGGTTCGTCCGCGGAGAACGCGACAAGGCTTTCAAATAAACCCGTGATGGTCGTGGAGGAAAACTATCGCGCCATCAAAAAAATGATGTTCGCTTATGACGGAAGCGCGTCGGCGAATAAAGCTCTTCAGGTCGTGGCCGACCTGACGCTTGCCGCAAAGCTCGAACTCTCGGTCATAACCGTATGCGATGATGAGACCGACGGAAAACAGATATTGTCCGAAGCCGTCTCATATCTTAACAGTTACAACATCTCGCCGGCCGGGATATTAAGGTCCGGAGACGCGGTGGATACTATAATTTCAGAGGCGAATGAGACGGGTTCCGATCTTATAATGATGGGCGCGTACGGCCATTCGGCCTTTCAACAGATGTTACTTGGCTCTACGACGACCCTTCTGATAAGGGCCGCGAGAATGCCTGTGCTTTTATACAGGTAGGGCCGTTTTTAGAGAAATGGAGATTTTTATGGAAAGTGAAATGAGCGGGCGGCAGATAGCGGCCGGCGACGAGGAATTTTACAGGTATAACGCGGTGGTGGCAAAGGTCGTTAAAAATTCGATAGCGGCCGGGGCGGGAATTAAAAAAGGCGACAGGCTCATATCCATAAACGACCATGTCCTGACCGATCTGATCGATTACAATTACCAGAGCCCCGACTGCGAGCTGAAAGTGCTCGTGGAACGCGGAAAAGCCGAGCTTATCGAGTTCGACATCGAAAAGGATTACGGCGAGGACCTTGGTATCGGTTTTGAGGAAGTGGTTTTCGACAAGATAACCCGCTGCGCCAACAACTGCATTTTCTGTTTCATGGACCAGATGCCGGACGGCCTCAGAAAATCGCTTTATTTAAAAGACGAGGATTACAGGCTCTCTTTTTTATACGGAAATTTCATAACCATGACCAGGATGGAGGAACAGGACTTCGAAAGGGTCAAATCGCTCAATCTTTCGCCTCTTTATATCTCGGTCCATACGACGAATCAGAAGCTGCGGAAACAGATCCTGCGCAGCCACAAAGCCGAAAATATAATGAAGCAGCTGGAGGAACTTACATCGGGCGGCATTTCCATTCACACGCAGGTCGTAGTGATGCCCGGCGTCAATGACGGCGATGAGCTCGTTAAAACGATAGAGGACCTTTCGTATTTTTATCCACAGCTTGAAAGCATCGGAATAGTTCCGGTCGGCCTCACTAAATTCCGCGAAGAACTCACGCAGCTGAAAAGCTTTACGCCCAAGGAAGCCGCAAGCGTTATAAATCTTGTGAAACCCTTTCAGAACAAGTTCCGCCGCCGTTTCGACAAAAGCCTGGTCTATATAGCGGATGAGTTTTATTTAATGGCGGGGGCGAACTTTCCCGAAGGCCCGGAATATGACGATTATCCTCAGTTCGAGAACGGCATCGGCATAGTCCGTTCGTTCATGGACGATTACCACGCCGCTAAAAGCAGGATCCCTCACAAATTGAAATATCCTAAGGAATTCACTTTCGTGACGGGCGTTCACGGCGAGATGGCCCTTAAAAACATCATACACGATCTCAATAACCGCGTTTCCGGTTTGAAAATAAACCTCGCTGCCGTTGAGAACGAGTTCTTCGGGCATAGCGTCACGGTTACGGGCCTTCTTACGGGCCGCGACATTATCGCGCATTTTCAGAAAAATCCTCGCGACATACCTGATCATCCTGTCGTTATCCCGCGGATCATGCTCAAGGAAGAAACTTTTCTGGACGATCTTACAATAGACGACATGGCCTCCGGGCTCGGATGTCAGGTCGAGGTCGCCGGCAACGATTTCGAGAGTCTTCTCGAACTTATAACGAAATAATTTAATCTATCAATAAAATTAGCGAGGTTACAATAATGCTGCCTAAAATAGTTATCATGGGACGGCCGAATGCCGGGAAATCTACTCTTTTCAATCGTATAATAGGCCGGCGCAAGGCGCTCACTCACGAAACCCCTTATCTTACGAGGGACGCCATACATGAAACGCTGAAATGGAACGGCTACGACCTGGAATTCGTCGATACGGCCGGAATGGATCTTAACGAAAAGAACAAGCTCAACCTTACCATAATCAGGTTCCTGAAAAAATATATCGCCGACGCCGACGTCATACTATTCGTCCTCGACGGCATGTCGCAGGTAAGCCTTCTGGACGAGCAGATCGCGAGCATATTAAGAAAATCGAATAAAGACGTGATCGAGGTCATCAACAAGGTCGACGATAGAAATATCCTGAAGGTCGATTACGAGTTCCACAAGTTCGGATTCAAGACCGTCCATATGGTCTCCGGCATACACGGAACCGGCGTGGCCGATCTTCTCGACAGCGTGACGGCTCTTGTCACTGAAAAGGGATTTAGAAAGCCCGTCGTGAAAAAATATGACGAGGAAGCCGAGGAAGCCGTCAGGCCCCGTAGAAACACCAAGAAAAACCCGAAGTCCAAAAAGAACGACGAGGCTTACGCTTCACAGGAAAAAAAATCAAGAGCTTCAGCCGGTGAAGAATCCATAGAGATATTCGGAGGGCTCGGTTCGGAAGACGCCGAAGAACAGAACGCGCACGGGCAGAAGATAGCGATCATCGGCCAGCCGAATTCCGGAAAATCGTCGTATCTTAACGCGATGCTCGGATTCGAAAGGAACGTCGTTGACGACGTGCCCGGAACTACCCGTGATTCCATCGACACTCACATCGAGTATAAGGGAACGAAATTAACGCTTATCGATACTGCCGGGATCAGGAGAAACACCTCGTCTTACGACCGCATAGAATCTTATTCGGTCAACAGGGCTTTAAAAACCCTCGAGCGCTGCGATGTCGCGATAATCCTCGTTGATATCATGAAGGGGATAACCTTTCAGGATAAACATATACTGGACGTGGCTTTCGAGAATGGAAAAGGCGTTGTCATCGCTTTCAATAAAATAGATCTGGTTAAAAAGACCGCGCTCGAAGACCTGAAAAAACAGATGATCGAATACCTGCATCAGGAATTCCCGGATTCGCGTAACGTTCCGTGCTACTTCATGAGCACGCTCAAGGATCTCGCGGTGGAAGAGCCTCTTGAAGCCGCCGTCAGAATATATGAGAACGTGATGGGTTCGAGCATAACCACTTCCATGCTCAACACCTACATAACCGAGATCGTAGCGCTTCATCCGCCGGCCTCCTTTAAAGGCAGGATGTTAAAGATATACTATTCGACCATGACATCGAAAACGCCTCCGTCGATAGTCATGTTCGTCAATAACACCACGATAATCTCGAATTCGTATAAAAATTATCTCATAAATAAACTTCGCAACGCTTTTCAATTCGAAGGCTACCCGGTAAGGATATATTTCAAAAAAAGCGAGTCAGAGGGCAGTCCTAAAAAATAAAAAAATAAAAAGAACGGTGAGCTTAATTGGCTGAAATATTAATGTTTTTGGCGTTCGCATATCTTGTCGGTTCACTGCCGACAAGTTTTTTGTTTGGAAAATTCCTGAAAAATGTCGATATAAGAAAAGAGGGCTCGGGGAACGTTGGCGCGACCAACGCTTTTCGCGTGCTGGGGCCGAAAATAGGCGTCACGGTGATGGCGATAGATATATTCAAGGGTTTTTTGCCGGTATATCTGGCGCAGGGAAGGAACTTCGGCGAATTCTCACAGGCCTGGTACTTTATAATAGGCGTCGCGGCGATCCTCGGACATGTTTTTACGGTCTTTTTGAATTTCAAAGGCGGCAAGGGAGTGGCCACCACGGCAGGAGTTTTCGTGGCTCTGGCTCCGAAAGCGGCAATGGCGTGCGTTGTGTTATGGACGGCCCTGGTGGCGGTATTTAGAATGGCTTCGGTCGGTTCGATAGCCGCGGCGGCGCTTCTGCCTTTCGCCATATATTATTTCAACGGGCCGGACAGGCTTTTACTTGGAATTTCAACATGCATGTCGCTTCTTGTGATCTACATGCACAAAAAGAACATTAAAAACCTTATGAATGGCACTGAACTTAAGATAAATTCAAAACCGCCGGAAAAAAACGAAGATAAGAAAAATTAAATTTCGTCCGGCCGGCAAACGAAGCCGGAAAAAAAGACGAAGAAAAACAAACGAAAAAATACGGAAAATGGAAAGAAGAAGATATGAGTTTTAAAGTTGCTATAATCGGAGCCGGAGCGTGGGGGACCACATTATCGTCGATGATCGCGCAGAAATCAATAAAGACGGCCATCTGGGCTTATAAAAAAGAGACGGCCGAGGACATCAACAGGCTGCGTGAGAACCGCGAATTTCTGCCGGGTATAGCTGTAGCGGCACAGGTTTTAGCTACGCATGATCTGCGCGAAGCGGTATCCGGCGCTAAATATATTATAGTGGCTTCGCCTTCGCATACGCTTCGAAATATTTTGAAGAAAATAATTCCGGCCATGGAGGATGGGACCGCGATAGTGTCCGTGACCAAAGGGATCGAGGAAAATACTTTCGCGACCGTTTCCGAAATAATAGCGGAAGAACTTGCTGCAAAATTCGATGAAAAGGAAATAAGAACAAAAATAGCGGTCGTTTCCGGGCCGAATCTCGCGAGAGAAATAGCGGCCGGGCTCCCTTCATCGACGGTCGTGGCTTCGGCCTCGAAAAAGCTTCGCGAGAATATGCAGGAGATCCTGTCCAACAACCGTTTCAGGGTTTATACGTCAGACGACATAGTGGGCGTCCAGCTTGGCGGCTCGCTTAAAAATATCATGGCGATAGGCGCCGGCATATGCGACGGTTTGAATTACGGAGATAACACGAAGGCGGCTTTTTTGACGCGGGCGCTGCGTGAAATGATAAAGATAGGCGATTTCAAGGGCGCAAGGCGGGACAGCTTTTACGGTCTTTCGGGCATCGGCGATCTGTTCGCGACGAGTTATTCGAAATATTCAAGGAACAGAACATTGGGCGAAAAGATAGCTCTCGGCAACGGTCTCGATATAGCGGAAAAATTGATAACCGGCATAGCCGAAGGCGTTCATACCGCGAAAGCGGCTTATTTATTCGGCGTGAAAGAGAAGATGGATCTTCCGGTCATAAACGAGATCTATAAAATCCTATACGGGAAAAAGGATCCGCGTGAGTCGGTAATGGCTCTAATGACGAGGACATTGAAAGACGAAATGGAATAGGCGTGCTGCAAGTGCCGGTGATGCCGCGCTGCGTAGTTTATTATTATTTTTAAAAAATATCGGCATGTGTTTTAAAATAGAATTGTATCCGGGTACATTAGATGATGGCATGGTGATTAAAAGATGAAAAAGCTTTATACCGCGGACGATGTAGAATTCAACGATCAGGATTTTCAAGAGGAAAACAACGAAATATTGCATTATGAAACACGCGACGAGGCTCCGGACGACGAGAATCCCTCGCCCACGCGGTCGTTTTTCACCTATGTCTCATACGCCATAGTGTTTCTTTTTCTTATATCGCTAGGTTATTTTCTGTATGAGATCAAGATCGTTTTAGACGATCCGAACGTGCCGAATAACGTTTATTTCCTTAACGAGAACCTTGGCGGAACGAACTATAAGAATCTTGAGAACACAATAAATACTATTTCGAAAAGACTTGCGCAGCGGCCTGTTTACATCAGCGCGTGCGGCCAGCGATTCATGGTGGAGGACCTTTCAAGAGCGATCGATTTCAAGGTCAACACTCCGTCGATAGTCGAAAGCGTGTCGAAGGTCGGAAACGAGGGAAACCTGCTTCAGAGAATAAAATACAGGATGCAGCTTAAAACCGGGAGAGCGAAAGCCGGCGTAGCATGCAAATATTTTTACAACAGGACCAAACTCGAAAATATGTGCGCGGCGATATCCGAGCAGCTGAACGTTTCCCCTAAAAGCTCTACCGTCGTTGAATTAGAGAACGGCGTCAAAAAGGTTTCGAGGGAAGTTTCAGGTATCCGCGTCACATCCGAAGACATTTTAAAACAGTTTCAGAGCGAACTTTCGGCCTTTAATTCCCAAAATTTCGGAAATCTCAATCTTCAATACGAGGAAGTAAAGCCTTCGGTCACGACGGCTGATAAACTCAAACAGCTTAATTCCACCGATCTTCTGTGTGAATTCGAAACCGTATTCAACGCTTCCAACCCGAGTATAAAGGATAACGTTTACAGGGCTTCACAGGCTTTAGACGGAATGATCTTAAGGCCTCTCGAAGTGTTCTCTTTCAATAAATTCATCGGCCAGTTCAAATATAAAAACGAAGCCGACGCCAAAATATTCAACTCGAAACAGCTGGGGTTCTTCCCTGATATTTCTGGAGGCATAGGCGTTTTCGCTTCGTGTCTTTATAACTGCGTGCTGGGCACGGGCATCGAGGTCCTTGAAAGGTACAACCATACCAGTTATTGCGAAGGCACGGCTTACTGCCCGCCCGGCCGCGACGCTCAGATAATATACGGTTCCAGGGACTTCAAGTTCATAGTTCCTAAAAATTCGAACCCGGTCATAATTTTCAGCGAGGTTTCGCTCAATAAGCTTAAAATATCTTTGTACGGCCAGAACAGCCTTAACGAAAAGGTGAGCATCGAGACGATGGAGGTCAATCTTACCAAACCGGCTGAAAAGACAGTCAAAGATTATTCAATGAAGAAAGGCGAAACGCGGGTCGAACAGGAAGGCCTGCCCGGGTATGACGTCAAGACGCTTAAAATAGTCAGGATCAACGATATCGAAAATTACAGAACGGTCATTTCAACGGACAGTTACGCCGGAGTTCCAAGAATAGTAAGGGTCGGCGATGACGCGGAAGAATAACATAAAGAAAATATTGACTTTTAAGGAGCGGATATAGTAAAATAAATGGAATTTAATATAAAAAGAACGGTTCATTTAAATTTAATATTTGCTATATTAGTATATTCATTGTTCGCTTCAGTATGCGCGTGCTGCGCCGAGGAGTACCGAAACGCCAGGATCATCGGCGCATACGGCACTAAAGACGGCGGTTTATATTATCCATGCGGGGTCGCGGTAGATTCCGTCGGAAACATTTACGCGACGGACTGGCGCAACAAAAAGGTCACCAAATATAACCTTGACGGCAAGTTCATGCTTGATTTCGAGACGAAGAACAAGGTTTATATGAGGCTTAAAGGGCCGGCCGGAATAGCGATAGACGCAAGCGATAATATATTCGTGGTAGATCAGTATATGGCGAAGGTTTATAAATATAACCTTCAGGGGAAATATCTGGGTTCCTTCGGAAACTACGGCACGGCGCCCGGAAAATTCCTCAATCCGCGCGGAATATGCGTTGACGCGGAAAACAATATTTTCGTGGCCGATTACGATAATTTCAGGGTGCAGAAGTTCAGTCCGAAAGGCGATTACATCTCCGAACTCAAGTACATGAACGAATCGACCAGGAAATACGCGAAGCCCCGCGGCGTTGCGAGCGACAGCTCAAATAATATTTACGTTGTTTTTTCAGAGATCAACAAGGTCGCAGTTTTTTCGAAGGAAGGCAAGCTCGTTTCCGATTTCGGCGATTCAGGAGCGCTTGCGGGACAATTTAAAAATCCGCGGTATATCGCGTGCGACAACCTTGACAATATTTATATCACGGACTACGATAACCATAAGGTACATAAGTTCAATAAAAGCTTCAAACTTATCGCGTCTTTCGGAGCGCCTGGAAAAAAGAACGATAATTTTAAAAGCCCCGAGGGGATATATGCGGACGCATCGGGAAACGTTTACGTGGCCGACGCCCTTAACGACAGGATATCGAAATGGGAACCCGAGGATATCGTGAAACATGCTAACTGGGCGGCGCTTTTCGAGAAAAAAGGAATGCTTAACGATGCTATCAACGAGCATCTTGAAATCTTGAAGATAAAGCCCAAAGATCAGAACTCGATGTCGGCGCTGGTGGAACTCAATCTCAAGTCCGGAAACAAGGCCAGGCAGTCCGGCGACAGCCAGAAAGCGAGGGCTTTCTATCAGGAAGTTTTGAAATACGATCCGCTTAACGAGATCGCGATGCGTGAGACGAACGAGCTTTCAGACGGCGGCCGTGAAGAGCGCGACGCAAAAAAACAGAATATGGTTCTGGCGATCTTCGTGGTTCTGGCCATACTGGTTTCAATGATAATGACTTTTAAAAGTTCATAAGCGGCGTTAATATTTAAAACAAGGGAAATATACACCAATGATAGTTTTCGAAAATTCGCTATATCTTGAGTTTCCTTCGAAGAGAGATCTGATCGATTTCATATCGACGAAGGTCATATCGGCAATAAATAATCTGGCTCAGGAGATACATTCGGAAAAAATGAATGAGAATCCTACAATGAGCAATGACCTGAATATATTCGGTTTTGGAATGAATCTTTCCATAGATGAGGCGCTGAAAAACGCCATCGTCCACGGAAATCTGGCTGATCCGCTTAAAAAGGTCGTGCTGTCTTATTATATAAACGAAGAAAAACTGGAAATAGTAGTGCGCGATCAGGGGATCGGATTCGACCACAAAAATTATGACGCCGCGAAGGCTGAAGTTGACGCGGAGGCGGGGCGCGGGCTTCTTCTTATAACCAATTTCATGGATGAGATAAAGTTCAACGACCCGGGAAATGAAATAACGATGGTAAAATTTTTAGGAAAAAATAAAAGTAAAATGTCAAGGGAGGACCTGTAAATGGAAATTACCACCAAGGATTGTAGCGATGTAAAGGTGGTTTATTTTAAGGGCAGAATCGTTTACGATACTGAAGAGATAGTCAAGAAAGAGACGGAGAAGCTCATAAAGGGCACCGTCAAAAATCTGGTCTTTAATTTCAGCGATCTGGCCTACATCAATTCGTCTGGGCTCGGCCTTTTAATAAACGTACTCAAACAGATAAGGGCGGCCAAGGGCGACGTGAAGCTTTCGAATCTTCGTCCTGAACTGATGGAGCTTTTCAAGATCACGAGCCTTAACTCGGTATTCGATATATCGCCCGACGAAGACACCGCCGTTGCGAAGTTCGTTAAAAAGTGATTTATTAACATATTAATAGATCAGCATATAACAATATTCTATTTCATGAATAAATACCGTGAAAAGATTATTGTTATGTTCTGATTTTATAAGGATTATTAAACATCGGAGTTTGAATAAATTTAATGGATACCAGCCTTATCAGAAATTTTTGCATTATCGCCCATATCGACCATGGAAAGTCGACTCTGGCGGATAGAATACTTGAATTCACGGGCGCGATATTAAAACGCGATATGGAAAATCAGATCCTGGATTCAATGGACCTCGAACGCGAACGGGGCATAACAATAAAGGCCTCCGCCGTCAAGCTTGAATATAAGGCGAAGGACGGCAAGACCTACCTTATGAACCTTATCGATACGCCAGGCCATGTTGATTTTACATACGAGGTAAGCCGCGCTCTCACCGCCTGCGAGGGAGCCATTTTGATCGTTGACGCCACTCAGGGCGTAGAGGCTCAGACCATGGCCAATATGTATCTCGCGCTCGATAACAACCTTGAAATAATCCCCGTCATAAATAAGATCGATCTTCCATCGGCATATCCGGACAGGGTTGAAAAAGAGATAGCTGAGGTGCTGGGCATAGATCACATCATTCCGCCGCGGGTTTCAGCTAAAGAAGGCATAAATATAGAAGAGGTCATGGAAAACATAGTCGAATACATTCCGGCCCCGCAGAATAACGACGACCAGCCTCTTAAGGCGCTAGTGTTTGATTCTTTTTATGACTCTTACAAAGGCGTCATAGCCTATATAAGGGTTTTCGCGGGTGAGATAAGAAAGGGCCAGAAGATAAAATTCATGGCCACCGGAAAAGAATTCGAAGTTTTCGAGGTCGGCATGCTCATGCCTAAAATGACCGAGGTCGCGGCTCTTTCAAGCGGTCATGTCGGATACGTTTCAGCCACCATCAAAACGGTCGCCGACCTTCGAATAGGCGACACCATAACTTCCTTTGAAAATCCCGCAACCGAAGCGCTGCCCGGCTATAAAGACATCAAGCCCATGGTCTTTTGCGGAATTTATCCCGTCGATAATACGAAATATGAATTTTTAAGAGAAGCCCTCAATAAATACAGGCTTAACGACAGCTCCGTTATCTACGAGCCCGAGACCTCAATTGCGCTCGGATTTGGCTTCAGATGCGGATTTTTAGGGCTGCTGCACATGGACGTTTTTCAGGAGCGTATCGAACGCGAATACGGCATTGATATCATAACAACCGCGCCTTCGGTCAAATACAGGCTTATAACGCGCGCCGGCGTGGAAATGTATTTCGATAATCCTTCGAAAATGCCTGACCCGACCAAGATCGAAGTAATGTATGAACCTTACATTCGGGCCAATATATTCACGCCGAAAGATTACGTCGGGGCGATAATGGAACTTACGCGCGAGCGCCGCGGAACTTACGTCAGCATGGATTACATAGACGACAAAAGGGTCAACCTTCATTATGACATGCCGCTGGCCGAAATGGTCATAGATTTTTACGACAAGCTTAAATCGCGCACCAAGGGATACGCCTCTCTCGACTATGAACTTACCGATTATCAGGAAGCGGACCTCGTCAGGATCGACATTCTTTTGAACGGCGAACCGATCGACGCCCTTTCATTCATAGCGCACAAGGATTTCGCGTATCCCCGATCGCGAATACTTTGCGAAAAGCTTAAAAAATCGATCCCGCGCCAGATGTTCGTTGTGCCAATACAGGCCACTATCGGCAACAAGGTCATAGCCCGCGAAACCATAGGCGCCTTCAGAAAAGACGTTACCGCCAAGTGTTACGGCGGCGATATATCAAGAAAGAGAAAACTTCTCGACAAACAGAAGGAAGGCAAAAAGCGCATGAAGATGGTCGGCACCGTCGAGATACCGCAGGAAGCGTTCATGTCGTTATTGCGGATAGGCGACGAGGACATAGAAGAATAAGGCGGCGCCGGGAAGGGCTGTGGCGCATAACGTCATAACGCCGCGCGGCATTACGCTTTAATGAAAAGCGATAACATAAAAAGATAATAGACGGGGGTTTAAAATGGAAAGCCAGGACAGGGTCGTAGTTACGGTAATAGGCATCAACCGCGTCGGAATAGTCGCGAAGGTGGCGACCGCCGTATCGGAACTTAACGCGAGCATTCTCGACATTTCTCAGACATTGATGAAAGACCTTTTTTCTATGATAATGGTCATCGATATATCAAAATCGAACCTTGAATTCAAGTTCCTGCGCGAAAAACTGGAAAAAGCGGGCGAAGATATCGGCGTGAAGGTCATAGTTTCACACGAAAATACTTTCCGCTATATGCATAGAGTTTAAAAGGTTCCTTCATATTTTGTGTTGGTAAACAGGTTCATTAAAAATAGAGAAAAGAGACGAGAGAATAGAGAAAAGTTGTGGATTGTCGCGCTATGCGCTTTCTTAATATTTTGAAAACATTTGAACAGTGCGTCAGTTAATAAAGCGAAAACACAAATAACTGACTTGATTATTTAAAATTGGCGGCCGAAGGCCGCAACTGCAACTATTCTCTTTTCACTGTTCTCTATTCACTAATATAATGTTTTCATACAAAACAAGAAAGAGTCTTAAAAATTTAATGCCGGGCCATTCGAAATATTCGAAAAGGTCCGGCGCCGTTTTAAAAGGGACCGGAAATAATATGCGAAACGAAACAAACGCTGATGAATTCCAGGAAAAAATAGAAAATATAAGATTTATCGCTATCGACATGGATGGAACGCTGCTTCCCGAAAATAAAAAGATAACGGAAAGCACTATAAGGACGCTTGAAAAGGCCAGAAATAAAGGCTATGAACTTTGCATCTGCAGCGGCCGTTCCTTCCGGGGCGTTTATAAATTTGAAGAAATAAGAGATTTCATCAGCTATTATATATCTTTCGAGGGCGGCTACATCGTCGATAACATAAAAAAAGACACGCCTGTCATAATAAATAAAACCAGCGTTCCTAAAGACGAACTTTTCGCCGTTATCGAAACGGTTTTGAAGCATGGAGGCATGCTCGCTCTTTTGTGCGATACATACGGTTATTGCGTGAACTGCTCCGACGAAATAATGAAAAGCGTTTCAATATGGGGCGCTATCCCTGTAAAACGGACCGAAACGACGGTTAAAGAAGACGCGCTGCGGGATGACACATTCATAGTTTTGATCTATGGCGATGAAGAACAGATAAAGAACATAACGGACGGCATGCCTCAGATCGTCCGCGACAGTTTCGACATAATTAAAGCTTTTCTTGATTTCAGCGGGCTCCACCATCTTGTTATTAAAGCTCCGGATATCAATAAATGGAAGGGC
The DNA here is from genome assembly GCA_964551445.1 of uncultured bacterium. GTDB lineage: Bacteria > Muiribacteriota > UBA9980 > UBA9980 > UBA9980 > DAOPXV01. Next base: position 25,978 of record CAZKCG010000009.1, read on the forward strand.
ATCGAAAAAGTCCTGAAGGTGAAAGGCTTGAATGGCTCGAACGTCATGGCTTTCGGCGACTGGCATAACGATCTGGAAATGATAAAAAACGCGGGCATCGGCGTCGCGATGAAAAACGCCGAGGACGAAATAACGGCGGTCGCAAACGCAAGAACCGCTTTTAATAACGATAATGACGGCGTGGCAAAATTTCTCGAACAATATTTTTTAAACCGGTGAACGAATAAAAATTTGCGCAAAATCCAATAATGTGATAAAATCAATCGTCTGCAAATATTAAAAAAATGACGGTATTTTTATGAAAATTTTAGTCACCGGCGCAGCCGGGTTCATAGGGTTCCACCTTGTTTCAAAGCTTATAGAGCGCGGCGATAGTGTCGTCGGCATAGATAGTATAAACGATTATTACGATATTTCGCTAAAACACGGGCGGCTTTCGGAGCATGGCGTGAATATAGCGAATATCGAATACGGACGCGGCGCCAAAAGTTCTAAACATCCCAATTACACATTCATAAAACTTGATATTTCCGACCGCGAAGGGGTCATGGGACTTTTTAAAAATGAAAAATTCGACGCCGTCTGTAACCTGGCCGCTCAGGCGGGCGTGAGATATTCCATAACCAATCCGTTCGCGTATGTGGACTCGAATATAAACGGTTTTATAAATATCCTGGAAGCCGCGCGGCATAACCCGGTCAAACATCTCGTTTATGCTTCGAGTTCTTCGGTTTACGGACTGAATGAACTTATGCCTTTCTCCACGGCGCATAACGTTGACCATCCGATCTCTTTATACGCCGCGAGTAAAAAAGCCAACGAACTTATGGCGCACACATACAGCCATCTTTATCGGATACCGACCACGGGGCTTCGTTTCTTTACCGTTTACGGCCCCTGGGGAAGGCCGGATATGGCATATTTTAAATTCACGAAAGCCATCATTGAAAAAAAAGCCATAGACGTTTATAATTTCGGCGATCTTAAAAGGGATTTCACATATATAGACGATATAGTTTCAGCGATAACGCGCGTCATAGCCAGGCCGCCTGAGGGTAACGCCTTGTGGGACGGAAAAGATCCCGATCCGTCGTCGGGCCGGGCTCCATACAAAATATACAACATTGGAAACAATTCGCCGGTTAAATTGCTTGACTTTATATGCGAGATCGAAAAAAATCTCGGCCGCGAAGCAGTTAAAAACATGCTTCCCATGCAGGAGGGCGATGTTTACGCGACATGGGCGGACGTCGATGAATTGACCTCTGATTTTGGATTTAAGCCCGATACGCCTCTTTCTGAAGGAATAAAAAAATTCGTGCAATGGTATCTGCAATTTTATAAAATAAAACTTTGACCGCGGACCGGAGCCAAAAAATTTAAAGGGTTATTAAATTATGAGCGAAAAAGAAAATATTCTCGTCATAGAGGCGGGCGGAAGCGAAGCACATTACTGGCGCGATATATGGCGTTACCGCGAACTTTTTTACTTTCTTTCATGGCGCGATATACTCGTCCGTTACAAACAGACGGTTATCGGCGTGGCATGGAGCGTTTTAAGGCCGCTTATCACGATGGTCATTTTCACGCTCGTGTTCGGCAAACTCGCCAGGCTGCCTTCCGACGGCGGCGTGGCATATCCTGTAATGGTTTTTGCGGCCATGCTGCCATGGCAATTTTTCGCGAATGCTCTTACGGGAAGCAGCGAGAGCGTCGTTGGAAATTCGAGTATGATCTCAAAAGTATATTTTCCACGCATGATAATTCCGGCGAGCGCGGTAATTGTCAGTCTCGTCGATTTTTTAATATCGTTCGCGCTGTTATTCGCGCTCATGGCCTGGTACCAATTCATGCCCGGCTGGCAGATGCTCGCAGTGCCGTTATTTCTCATCATGGCCGGGTTCGCTTCGTTAGGCGCCGGACTATGGCTTTCCGCGCTGAACGTGCAATATCGTGATTTCCGGCATGTGGTGCCTTTCATCGTTCAGCTCGGCCTTTATATCTCGCCGGTCGGATTTTCAAGCAGCATTATCCCTTCCGAATGGCGGCTTCTGTATTCGCTTAATCCAATGGTAGGGGTCATTGACGGCTTTCGCTGGGCTATACTCGGCGAAACGGGAACTTCCCTTTATATGCCCGGTATCTGGGTCTCGCTCGCCATAATATTTTTGATGTTCATAAGCGGGATATGGTATTTCAGGAAAATGGAAAAAACTTTCGCGGACGTTATTTAATATCATCATTCGAGGTGTTGAAATGAAAGGAATAGTATTAGCCGGCGGCGCCGGAACCAGGCTTCATCCGATAACAAAGGTCGTTTCAAAACAGCTTCTTCCGATCTACGACAAGCCCATGATATATTATCCCATGTCGATATTGATGCTCGCCGGGATAAGAGAGATCCTCATAATTTCCACGCCGTATGATATCCCGAAATACAAAGAACTTTTCGGAGACGGAAGCGAGCTCGGCCTTTCGTTCTCTTATAAGATACAGGATGCGCCGAACGGTATAGCCGAAGCGTTTATTCTGGGCGAGGAATTTATCGGGTCCGACAGTGTTTGTCTCATCCTGGGCGACAATATTTTTTACGGTTACAGTTTGAGCGACATGCTTGAACGGTCCGCAAAAGTTAATGACGGCGCGGTCATATTCGGCTATTACGTTAAAGATCCCGAAAGATACGGCGTCGCCGAATTCGATAAAGCCAGCGGAAAGGTTTTAAGCATTGAAGAAAAGCCGAAGTCGCCTAAATCTAATTATGCCGTAACGGGCCTTTATTTTTACGATAACAGCGTCGTTGAGATCGCGAAAAAAACGAAACCTTCTCCGCGCGGCGAGCTTGAAATAACTGACGTAAACTGCGAATATTTAAAAAAAGGAAAGTTAAGGCTTGAAAATATGGGGCGCGGAATGGCGTGGCTCGATACCGGAACGCATGAAAGCCTCTTAGAAGCGAGTAATTTTATAGAAACGATCGAGCACCGCCAGGGCCTCAAGATAGCATGTCTCGAAGAGATAGCTTTCAATAAAGGCTTTATAGGCCGTGAAGAGCTTTTGAAACTAGGCGAAAAGATGAAGAACAATCAATATGGCCAATATATAATCGATATAGCGTCAGGCAAAAGAAGCTTTAAATAACAGGACGGTTTTTATGAAAATAAATAAAGTCGGAATATTAGGACTTGGTTACGTCGGGTTTCCTCTCGCCTGCGCGATAGCTAAAGCCGGAAAATATGAAGTCGTCGGATACGATCCCGCTCGTGATAAGATCGAGAAGATAGAAAAAAGAATTTCACCGGTCCAGGACCGTCAGGCTGAATCAGATATAGCCGAAGTTAAAATAAAATGTTCGGCCGATGATAAAATACTTAAAGGCTGCGATGTTTTCATAATATGCGTCCCCACTCCGATTGACGATGAATATGAGCCCGATCTCGGCCCCGTTATAGGCGCGGCCGAAATATGCAGAAAATATTTGAAAAGATCCAACGCCGTAATTATAGAATCAACTATAAATCCGGGAGTTTGCGAAGAAGTGGTCCTGCCCGTTCTTGAGGCTTCAGGCCTTGGCGGCGGCCGCGATTTTGAACTTGCCCACTGTCCCGAACGAATAAATCCGGGAGACGCAAAATGGAACGTATATAATATCCCGAGAAATATCGGCGCGCTCACTTTAAAAGGGTGCAAGCAAATAGCTGATTTTTACCGCAGCTTTATAAACGCAGAGGTCAACGAGATGGAAACTCTGAAAGAGGCCGAAGCTACCAAGATAATCGAAAATACTTTCAGGGATATAAATATCGCCTACGTCAACGAACTGGCCATGTCGTTCGACGCTCTCGGCATAAACGTGGTCAACGTTATAAAAGGCGCTTCGAACAAGCCTTTCGCTTTTATGGCTCACTATCCCGGCTGCGGCGTGGGCGGCCACTGCATAGCGGTCGATCCGTATTATCTGATAAAGCGTGCTAAAAAGGCAGGATTTGACCATAAATTTCTGCGCAATGCCAGGACCATAAATAATGGAATGCCCAGATATACCGTCGAAAAACTCGTGATGGGCTTGAACCGCCTTGAAATGTCCGTTAAAGGCTCGAAAATAGGCCTGTATGGATTATCTTATAAAAAAGACGTGGCCGACATGCGCGAGAGCCCTTCGCTTAAAATAAAGTCTATGCTTGAAAACGAATATGAGTCTAAATTAAGCGTTTTTGATCCGTATTTTATTGAAAGCTCCACGCATAAAACGCTGGATGCTTTTCTGAAAAAGATAGATACTTTACTTGTCGCTACCGCTCACAGCGAGATACTTCTGGCTGATTTTTCGAAATATAAGAATATTAAACTGATAATAGACGGCCGGAACTGTCTTGACGCCAAAAAGATAAGGGCCCTTAAGATAAGTTATTCGGGAATAGGGCGCTGAAAAATTGAAAAGCGGAGGAAGGTCAGAATGAGCCAAGTATCATTTTGAAAGATTCGATCCCGTTCTGTACGCTTTCATCGCCCGGAAGGAACATCGGATTATGAAGCCCCGCGGATGTTTTTCCATCGCCCGTTCCGAGCCAGAACATAAACGAAGGATATTCGCGCGATATGAAGCCGAAATCCTCTCCGGTCATTTTGTAGCCGCTGACGATAAAGTCAAATTTATCTGATGCGGCTTTTTTAATTTGAGAATAAAGGGAGTCGGCGACTTTTACTTCAGGATAGAAACTTCCGGTCTTTATTGAATAATCAATGCCGGTCCTGGCTTTTATAGAGTCAAGAAGATGGCTGAGCGTTTCATAGAAGTCATCTGAAATTTTAGAGGACAGCGTTCTGATGCTGCCTTCGAGCATCGCGTGCGCCGGAACGATATTTCGAACGCCGCCTGCCGATATTTTTCCGATACCGAATATGAAAGGCACGGCTTCATTTTTGGGAATGGTATCGATCATGTCTATGAACATCCTCAACCCGTTGAAGGCGTTTATGCCTCTTTCGGGGAACGCGATGTGAGAACTCCTGCCGAAAAATTCAATATCAACTTCTCGCGCCGATGCGAAAAGCACGCCCGGATTTGAAGCGATCGATCCGGAGGGGTATTCATCGGTAACGTGCATCGAAAAAGCCGAGGATATATTAAAGCTTTTAAATATGTCCGTATCCATGATCTTTTTTGCGCCGCCGCCGCTTTCTTCGCCGGGCTGAAAAAGAAAAAGGATATTACGGTTGACGCGGGTCTCTACGACATGTCTTAAAAAACCGTAAAGCGCGGCAGCGTGGACGTCATGGCCGCAGGCGTGCATGAAAGAGTTCCTGGAAGCGAACGGGCATCCTGTTTTTTCTTCAAGAGGGAGCGCGTCTATATCGGCCCTGAAAAGAAGATACGGCCCTGAATTTACGCGATATTCGACGATCAGGCCCGTTTCAAGAGGCGTGTGTATTTTGATCCTCGCGGAAAGATCCGCGATATTTTCGGCGATCGCTCGCGTCGTATTATGTTCCATGAACGAAAGTTCAGGATTTTGATGCAGGAGATGCCTTAATTCGACCGCCGTTAAACTCACATTATTACTCCCTGGAAAAGATCTTCAAGCGTCTCGCGCCTGCGGATGAGTTTCAGTTCGCCGCTCGCGGCGATCAAAGCCTCGGCGGGGCGGACGGTGCTGTTATAGTTACTCGCCATGGCATAACCGTAGGCGCCGGCGTTTTTAAAAACTATTAAAGAACCGGGTTCGGGAAGCTCGCCGTCGCGGTTCGTGTAAAGCACGTCGCCGGATTCGCAGAGCGGCCCTACGATATTATAGCTTGCCTCGAATTTATCATTGACCTTTCCGATAACTTCGAAATCGTGAATGGCGCTGTATAACGCCGGCCTTAAAAGATGGTTCATTCCGCCGTCGGCGACGACGAAATATTTGTATCCGTTAAATTTAGTGACCTGAACTGTGATAATATAAAAACCGGCTTCCGCTACTATGAACCTTCCGAATTCGGATGTGATCTCAAAGTCCTTGAAAAGCGGGATTACCTTTTTTCTATATTCCGCCAGATCGAGTTTGTCTCCGGTGTAATCAATGCCCCAGCCGCCCCCGATATTGATCTTTTTAATGCCGTGTTCGCGGGCCATGACGGTTATTTGAGAGAACGCGTCGAAGTATGGCGTGACGTCGGTCACCTGTGATCCGATGTGGCTGTGAAAGCCCGCGATCTTAATTCCGTTTTTTTTGGCCATTTCGAATAACTTTTCAAGAAGTTTTACGGGTATTCCGAATTTATGTTTTTTAAGGCCCGTGGCTATGAAAGGATGGGTCATAGCGTCGACCTCTGAATTGATCCTGACGAAAAATTCCGGGCGGTGTTTTGACGTTTTTAAAGCTTCCTTCCAGTTGGCAAGCTCTTCTATCGAGTCTATATTCACTTTTCCTATTCCGGCGGCAAGGAATTCGATCATTTCCGCGAGAGATTTGCCGCAGCCGTTCCATACTATGTTTTTCGGATCGATCCCGGCCATTACCGAGGCGCGGAGTTCGCCGGGCGATACTACGTCGGAGCCGAAACCTTTTTCGCGCATTATTTTCAAAAGGTTAGGGTTTGAGTTGGCCTTAAGAGCGAAGGTCGGGTGGAAATCTATGCCTTTGAAGGTTTTTAAAACATCGTTTATTTTCGAGACAATGATCTTTTCGGAATATAGATAAAGCGGCGTATTGAATTTTTTCACGGCTTTTTTGAAAAGATCCTGCATGCTGGCGTCTTTTTTCATTTTTAAAGCACCCTTCCAAGTTTTTCGCAGATCATGTCTATCTCTGCGTATTCGATATTAAGCGGCGGCAGAAGCCTTATAAGCTTATTGGCAAGAACGTTGATAAGAAGCTGCTCTGATGCGAAAGCGCGGTCTTTAAGTTTTTCGTCGTCATGGTTGAGAAGAACGCCTATCATAAGTCCCGAGCCTCGAACGTCGCGGACCTTAGATGAATTAAGCGATCTGAGTCTTTCCATGAAGTACGCGCCCTTTTTTTTAACTTCCGGCAAAAGAGGCGGCATATTTTCAAGCACGAAGCGCGCTCCGGAGAGAGCGACCGGATTTGGCGCGAAAGTCGAACCGTGGTCGCCGAATTTAAGAAGGTCCGCCGTCTCTCCCAGAAATATAGCGGCCCCGAGCGGGAGTCCGCCGCCTATCGATTTTCCGACCATTATTATGTCGGGGTCGATCTTAGCACCCTGGTAAGAGTAGACTTCGCCGGTGCGGCCCAGGCCGGACTGTATCTCGTCGGACACGACGATGAATTTATATTTTTCACGCATTTCCATTATTTTCGCCGAGAATTTGGCGTTTATCGGCACCACGCCGCCTGAACCCTGGACCGGTTCGAGAAATAGCGAGATAACGCTCGCGCCGTTATCTTTCATGTATGATTCAAGACTTGAGATATTATTGAATTCGAGTTCGACGGTATTTTCGAAGAGCGGCTCGAAAGGTTCGCGAAGTTTTTTGAATCCGTTAAGTGAAAGCGCGCCGAGGGTCCTTCCGTGAAATCCGTCGCGGAAATGAATTATCCTGCATTTGTCTTTTGAAGCGGCCTTTTTGATCGCCTTAAGAGCGGCTTCAGTGGCTTCAGTGCCCGAATTGGTGAAAAATACCTTTCCGCTTTTTTTAGTGAACCCGACCAGCAGATCTGCCACGCGCGTCATATCCTCGTCCAGGAAAAAATTGGAAACATGCATGAAAAGATCCATTTTTTCATGCATGACGCGGATGAGCGGAGGATATGAATGGCCGAAGCTCATAACGCCGATGCCGGAAAACGTATCTATGTATCTCTTCCGGTCGCGAGAATAGATATAAATTCCCGAAGTTTTTTCTATCGAGATCGGGAACGGATTATACATCTTTAAAATGTTTGAATTATCGGCGCTCATAACTCGAACTCGCCTACGAGCGACTTGATAGCTTTATCCCTGAACTTTTCTTCGACGAGGCAAGAGATCTTTATCTCGGATGTCGTGACGAGCCTTATCGGGATGTCGCCTAACGCTTTGAAAAATCTTGTGGCTACGCCGCTCGCGGCCTGCATTCCAACGCCTACTACGGATATTTTAACGTAACCCGTATGATAGTTTATATCCCAGCCGCGCAGATGTTTCAATATGTTTTTAAGCGCGCCGTCTAAGTGTTTTTTCTTTTCTTCGATGATGGTGAAGGATATGTTGAGCTTGTCATCGGTGTTTATGATGGATATCATATCGATATTCAGATGTTCCTTCGAAACGTCCTCGAAAATTTTGCGCACGAGTTTATAATCGAGCGAGAGGCTTGAAATAGTAACCTGCGTCTGGTTCTCCATGACGCTTAAGCCCGTTACCACCGGCTGATCTATAGTCTTTTCGACCACGTAACTTCCCTCCGTATCAGAAAATGTGGAACCGCAATAAATGGTTATGCCGAATTTTTTCGCTATCTCGACGCAGCGGCTGTGAAGGACCTTCGCCCCTGAAGCCGCGAGTTCGAGCATTTCATCATAGGTTATATATTTAAGCTTTTTTGCTTTAGGATGGATCTTAGGATCGGCCGTATATATGCCGTCCACGTCGCTGTATATCTCGCACGGCGCTTTTAAAGCGGCTGCAAGCGCGACAGCCGAAGTATCGGAACCGCCGCGGCCGAGCGTAGTCATTTCGCCTTCTTCGGTAACTCCCTGGAATCCCGTGACCACGAGAGCGTCATGATCTTCGAGAGCTTTTCTTAATTTATCGCCCTTGAAATTTTTAATACGCGCTTCATTGAAATGTTTCGTAGTGATTATGCCCGCCTGAAAAGCGTTCATGGATTTACTGGTGACGCCCAGTTCGCGAAGAGCCATCGACATAAGCGAAGCCGTTATCTGTTCGCCGGTCGTTAAAAGCATGTCCAGCTCCCGCGGGTTGGGAGTTGCCGATATTTCGCGCGCGAGCTTTATAAGTCCATCGGTCGTCTTTCCCATTGCTGAAACTACGATCACGGTTTTTTTACCTTCGTCTATCTTTTTTTTGACCTTTTTAGCCACCGTCATTATCTTCTGGCTGTCGGCCACGGAACTTCCACCGTATTTTTGAACTACTATATCCATTATTTTCTCCCCGGTAGTTTCAGATTTTATAACTTTCTTAATTCGTCTATAAGCTGTGTTTTCGCGCGCGTCTTTTCATCGACGCGTTTAATGACCTTCGCCGGCACTCCCGCGACAACGGTATATGGTTCGACGTTGGTCGTAACGACCGCGCCGGCAGCGACTATTGCGCCTTTTCCAATGCGGCACCCTTCGAGTATGACGGCGTTAGCGCCTAAGAGGACATCGTCTTCGATGACCACTGGATCTGCGCTCGGAGGTTCGATAACTCCGGCTAATACTGAGCCGGCGCCTATGTGGCATCTTTTACCGACTATTACGCGCCCGCCGACGACGACGTTCATATCTATCATGGTTTTTTCGCCTATGACCGCGCCTATATTTATGACCGCGCCCATCATTATTACCGCGTTATCGCCGATCTCGACTATGTCGCGGATGAGCGCGCCAGGTTCGATCCTGGCGTTATATTTCGAAAGATCGGCCATGGGAATAGCCGAATTCTGCCTGTCGATCTCGACCCGGCAGCTTGTTATCTTCGCGCTGTTTTTTTCCTGAAAAGCTTTGAAATCTGAGTTTTCACCAAAGATCACGCCGAAATCGCTTCCGCCGAAATATTCAAGCGGGCCGAAGTCGAGACCGTCAAGCTGTCCTTTGATATAGACCTTGACGGGAGTTTTGCGCTTTGAGTTCGCGATATAATTTATGATCTCATAAGAGTCCATGACGCCTCCGTTTATATTTAATAGAATATATGCTTGCAATAACAATTAATCCATGGCCTTTAAAACGGGTTTATTATAACTTAATACCGGGTTATTTGTCAATTAATTGCAGGGGTATTTTTTGCCGGCGCAAACGGCGTCTCTCAGCTGAATAAAAACGCCGAAGAACCCCAGAGCCATAAGCGAGGTATACAAAAGCGTCTGATAAAGGATCCAGCGGGCGCTGTCGTATTCATAAATTTGAGGATCGCGGCTGGCGTACCTTATCGGGATGCTGTCGCCTTCTTTATAATGATCGGGATAGCTCCAGTTTACGAAACCTTTAACGGGACTATCTGTTTTGAGTAAAAATATGAACTGATATTTATATCCGGTTATTTTGCCTTTGCTGTTTACGTTAGCTGAAATTCTGAAGACCTTTCCGGTGCTTTGCTTATAATCCGTAAGCAGCGTGAAATTCGATGCAAGAAAAGGAATATACATAAAAATGAATATGGCTGACAAAATTATCAATACGAAAACAAATTTTACCGTCTTCATTTTTAATAGCCTCGTTAATATATGGATTTTTTGTTTTTTATATTATATGAAAAAAAACGTGGAAATAAAAGAAAAATATTAAAGTTGCATTTTTAATACCGATTTGATAAACTTCAATAGTTCGGATCAATATTCGGGGTATTTATCGGAGGCAAGGGATGCAATACAGTTTTTTTGATAAAATGACGGAACTTATTTCGAAGAAAGCCGGCAAAACAGCCTTACAGATCAAGCGGAACGGCGGATATGTAAAATATTCCTATGAAGATTTCTATAAAATGGCCTGCGGCATATCCCGCTATCTCAAGGAACTAGGCGTAAAAAAAGGCGATAACGTGGCGCTTTTTTCAGAGAACGGCCCCGAATGGGTCATCGCCTACTTCGGTATTCACGCCACCGGCGCTGCCGTCGTTCCTCTGGATTCTCAATATACCGACAGGGAATTATCAAATCTTCTTCCATACGCCGGTGTCAAAATTATTTTATGCTCGTCCGCTTTGTATGAAAAAACGATAAAAATCCTTGATAATGAACTTAAATTCAAAAAGATCCTGATAATCGACGCGCCCGGCGAAAATTCCATATTCGATCTCCCGCCCGCCGATTCACCCGCCGCATCCCGTGACGAGAACGATGTTATGAGCATGATATTTACCTCAGGGACGACCGGCGATCCCAAAGGCGTAATGCTTACCGACAAAAATTTTCTCAGTAATATCGAATCAATAAATAAATTAGGCGTAGTGACTGAAAAAGATAATATACTCGCAATACTTCCCATGCATCATTGCTTTTCATTTACCGCCACCATACTTCTTCCGCTATTGAACGGCGGTTCGATAACTTTCCAGCCTTCGCTCAAGGGGCCGGATATACTCGCCGCGATGAACGAGACCGGCGTCACGAAAATGGCGGGGGTCCCCCAGCTTTTTTCGATATTCGAAAAAAATATTTTCGGAAAGATCGAGAAACTCGGCGCCGGACAGCGAAAAATATTCAACCTTCTTTATAAACTTTCCGAATTCGTCTATGATAAGACCGGTTATATGCTCGGTAAAAAACTTTTCAAAAAGATCAGTTCTGCTTTCGGGCCGTCTTTCGACCTCTTCGTTTCAGGCGGCGCGAAGCTCGATCCTAAAACAGCTAAAAATTTCGCCGTGCTCGGACTCGAGATACTTGAAGGGTTCGGCCTGACCGAGACCGCTCCGGTTCTTACTCTTAATCCTCCGGGAAAAGCGCGTATAGGTTCCTGCGGAAAGCCTCTCCCCGGGGTCGAGATAAAGATATTGAATCCGGATAAGGAAGGCGTCGGCGAGATCATCGCCCGCGGTCCGAATATAATGCCGGGATATTATAATCATCCTGAATCCACGGCCGAGGTCATTAAGGACGGATGGTTCTATACCGGCGATCTCGGCTATCTGGACAAGGACGGCTATCTTTTCATAACCGGCAGGGCGAAGGACGTTATCGTCATGGCTTCCGGCAAGAACGTATATCCGGACGAGGTCGAAAAGCATTATCAGAAAACACCTTACGTTGCTGAAATGTGCGTTATGGCTGAGGATTCAAAAGACGGCAAGATAGAAAAGTTACGCGCCATCGTGGTCCCCAATTACAGGCTTTTCCGCGAACAGAACATCGCCAACTGCACTCATTATATTAAGTGCGAATTCGAGGAACTTTCACTTAAAATTCCCACATATATGAGAATAACCGATTTCAAGATAATATCCGAGGAACTTCCGAGAACGCGCCTCGGTAAACTCAAACGCGCCGAGATAAAAAAACGCGGACTCTTTGACAGGACCAGCGACGACGCGGTTAAAAAACCCGAACTTACGCCCGAGGAACTAACGCTTATGGCGGAACCGATAGCTGAAAAACTTGTGGAGCGCGTGAAAAAACTTACCGGCAAGACCGAAGCCGCGCCGCGCGACAACCTGGAACTCGACCTGGGAATAGATTCTCTTACGCGTCTCGAACTTTTAGTCATTCTCGAATCGGAATTCGGTGTTAAGGTTAAAGAAACCGAGGCGTCTTCGCTGATCCATCTGAAAGATCTTCTCGAAAAAGTCGTTAAAGAAGGGAAAATATCTGAACCGACAGGCGCGTCAGGCTTTCTGGAAGCTATCCGCAAAGAGCCCGAAGTTCCTTTCACTGAAGCGTATGATTTAAGGCCGGGAATTTTCGCGTCTTTCTTTAAATGGACCCTCAAACGGATAGTTTACGCTTTTTTCTCGCTGACATGCGGTATAAAGGTCAGGGGCCTTGAAAACATTCAACATAAAAAAGCCTTTTTACTCTGTCCCAATCATACGAGTTATATCGATCCTGTACTTATGTTTTTGATACTTCCGGATTTTTTCAGCAAAAGAACATTCTTCTTCGCGCTCGAGGAAATGTTCGGCGGGCCTTACATGGCCTGGATGAGAAGACTTTTAAAAATAATTACTTCGGGGACGGAGAATTCGATGATAAGATCGCTTCAATATTCATCGAAAGCTTTGTCAAAAGGCTTTCCTATATGCATATTTCCTGAAGGCCAGCGCACGATCGATATGACGCTCATGCGTCCCAAAAAAGGGTTCGCCATATTAGCGGGCGAACATCACGTTCCGATCTATCCCGTTTATATAGACGGTGCGCTGAATATGTTCTCAAAACCGAATCCCGGTTTCACCCGGGCGCCTTTGACAGTTACGATAGGTGAACCGATAATGCCTCCCGATAAGACCGAGTTCAAAGAAGAAGATTATGAACTTATGATGAAGCTCTGGTACCTCTCGGTTTTGAAACTCGGGCCTAAAAAATAATTATCATGAAATTTGAATATATAAAGGCTGGAATAAATAGATATGTCCGATAAATTTTTGGCGACGCGCGGGAAAACATCCGGCAGGGGCTTTGTTTCCCTCATATCGGCCCAGCTTCTGGGCGCTTTCAACGATAAAGGCTTCATGACGCTGATAACGCTGTATCTTTCGGCTCACGTCGCGCCCTCTGAAAAATCTTTTTATATAGCAGTTGCCACGGCCCTTTTCATAACGCCGTTCATATTGTTTTCAACATATTGCGGATATTTCGCCGATAAATTCTCGAAACGGACGATAATGCTCGCGGTCAAATGCTGGGAAATATTCATAATGTTCTTCGGCCTGGCCGCTTTTTATTTTCAGAGCATGCCGGCCCTTTTCGGCGCTCTCTTCTGTCTTGGCATACATTCCACGCTCTATTCGCCCGCCAAATACGGAATATTGCCTGAAATACTGACCGACGAGGAACTTTCAAACGGCAACGGCATACTCGAACTTACGACCTTCGTTTCCATAATAGCCGGGACCATAGCGGCATCGCTTCTATTCAAGTTCTTTAAAACCGATCTATATTACGCATCGTTTATATTCATAGCCATAGCTTGCATGGGGCTCTGTCTTACTTATTTCGTCCCGCGCGTTCCGCCTTCCGGAGTGAGCGAACCGTTCCGGTTCAATTTCATCGGCGGAGTTTATGATGAACTGAAACGGGCGTACAAGGACAGGGCCTTGTTTTTGACGCTCGCGGCGATAACTTTTTTCTGGCTTCTGGCGACCGCTATAAATAATAATATCATAACTTATTCAAAGGATATGCTTCAGATATCCGAGGACCAAATGGGCTTTTTACTGGCCGCTCTGGCTATAGGCATAGGGTTCGGCTCGGGTCTCGCCGGGAAGATGTCTGGCGACATGGTCGAATTCGGCCTCGTTCCGCTTGGATCGATCGGAATGACGATGTTTTTATTCGATCTTAATTTTTCTCACGGATACGTAAAAGCCTTTTTTTTCAACCCGAACGCGTCTAACTTTCATATGATACGGACCGGCTTCGATCTTTTCATGATCGGTTTATTCGCTGGGCTTTTCATGGTGCCGCTTCACGCCTATCTTCAGGTGAAGGCGCCTAACGGAGAGACCGGGCGGATAATAGGCCTTATGAATTTCACTTCAAACATCTTCATGGTTTTCGCGTCATTCATGGTTTATTTTATGCACGATAACTCCTTCATGCCGCTCAATTCAGCCAATATATTCGCCGTTCTGGGCGTTATGACGCTCGCAATGACGGTCATAATAATATGGATGCTGCCTGATTTTCTGTTAAGGCTGGTGTTTTTCGTTACGGCCAATATCATCTACCGTATCAAACTTGCCGGCGAGGTAAGACTGCCTATTTCCGGACCCGCTATGGTGGTGGCGAATCACGCGTCGCTGGCCGACGTTTTTATTTTGAACGCCGTGACGCATCGTCACATAAGGTTCATGCTCGAACGGTCTTATTATGAAAGGTCTTGGTTCCAATGGCTTTTCAGGATGATGAAGGTCGTTCTTATAACATCGGATAAACCGCTGGATGAAGAGATAGCCGCGGCCCGAGCCGTTTTAGCGGATGGAAAAATTCTGTGTTCATTCCCGGAAATATTCATAACCGACAATGGCCTCATGAAAGAATTCAAGTACGATCCTTCGAAAATTTCAGAAGGCCTCGGCGTCAGGGTTTATCCGGCCTGCATTTCAGGCATGTGGGGTTCCATGTTCGGCATGTGCGAAGGCCGGCCGCAATTAAAGATGCCGGAAAAATTAATGCGTAAGGTGCATGTCGAATTCGGCGCCCCTTTAACTTCGTCCGCGACGGTTGAAACAATAAGGCGTGCGATCGAAGGGCTTCTTGAAAAAGCTGAAAAGCCCGCCGCGGGAGATGCGAAATGACGGATACTCTTCAAAATCGCGCAAGGACCGCTCTCATGTACGCTACCGGAAATGGGAATATAGAGCTTGTAAGGCTTCTGATCTCCCGCCGGGTCGACGTCAATCTGCGCGACAGATACGGCAATACCGCCCTGATTCTCGCAACCTCGAAAGGCAACCTTGAAATAGTAAAACTTCTCATGACGAGCGGCGCGGACATAAACGCCCGGAAAAATAACGGCCATACTTCTTTAATGGAAGCCGTTATGGGTTCTTTCACGGAGCTGGTTAAATTTTTTCTGAAAATGGGATGCGACGTCAACGCTTCAGACGCTGACGGCGTTACGGCTTTAATGCTCGCGGCGGCTTCCGGCAGAACTGAATTTCTGACCATGCTCGCCGAATCCGGGGCCGATATCAACGCCAGCGATAAAAACGGCAACACGGCGCTTATATCAGCGGTAAGAAGCGGCAACCCCGCCGCCGCGAATTTTCTCATTGAAGCCGGAACATCCGTTACCGCTAAAAATTCCGACCACAAAAGCGCGCTCATATTTTCCGCTATGGACGGGCTCGTCGATATGATGATCATTCTTCTGGCGAAAGATCCGTCCAATATCAATGAATCCGACGCCGACGGCAATACTCCGCTTATCTACGCCGTTAGAAATTCAAGTTACGAAATGGCGAAAATACTTATAGAATTCGGCTGCGATGTGAATTCTTCCGATGTCGGAGGAATGACGCCGCTTATGGTGTCGTCGATAAGCGGGTACGCGGATATCGTAAAACTTTTGATCTCCCGCGGCGCCGACGTGAACGCTAAAAGCAACGATAACATGACCGCTCTCATGTTAGCCGTCATAATGGGGCACGGTGAGATAGTCAGCATCCTCGCCGGCTGCGTAGCGGATATAAAAGATTTTTCTCCCGCGTTCGTTCTTGCCGCTCAGAACGGTTATACCGAACTCGTTGATTTTTTTCTGGCAAAAGGCGTTTCCGTTAACGCCCGCGACGGGAACGGCAATACGGCTCTCGTTTACGCGGTTGAGAAGGGATTCGACGAAATAGCCGCTATTTTGATCAAGGCTTCTGCCGATCTGAATTCACAGTCGAGCGAAGGCAAGACGCCTCTTATAATCGCCTGTGAAAAAGACATGGAAAATCTGGCGCGGACGCTTCTTAGTAAAGGCGCGCTCATAGGACTCCGCGATAATTACGGATACACCGCTCTTATGACCGCTTCGCTTAACGACCGCGCGGGCATCGTTAAAATCTTACTTGAAGCCGAAAAAGACATCACGCCGGCTTCGGCCCAGCTTTTGTACGACTCTCTTATAATCGCCTCCAATAAAGGAAATTTTGAAACGGTGAAAGCTCTTGCGGCCGTCATCCCGAATTTGAACGCGAAGCATAATTACGGCAAGACGCCTTTGATATGCGCGTCCTGCGGCGGCCATACAGCGGTGATGAAATTTCTTATCGACTCCGGAGCCAACATCAACGCGGCCGATGACGCCGGCAAAACGCCTATAATATACGCTTATTCATACGGCAATATCGAAGCCATAAAACTTTTGCTGAATGAGGGCGCGAATGCGGTCGCGCGTGATAAGTCCGATAACAGCATCTTAAGCATGGCCCGAAATGACGGAAATAAAGAGATACTCGAACTTCTTGAAAAATATTGCATAAAATAAAACGGGGGGAAAATGTTAAGAGGAGATTTTACGGTAATAGCCGGATGTATGTTCTCGGGCAAGACCGAAGAACTGATCAGGCTCGTGCACCGCGCGCGCATAGCCAGGAAAAAAGTAAAGGTGTTCAAAAGCGTTCTTGATAAACGCTATTCGGATGACAACGTCGTTTCGCATAACAAGAACGACGTTATCGCCATACCGGTTTCGACGGCCGCTGAGATCGAAAAACATATAACGGCCGAAGATGAGATAATCGCCATAGACGAGATCCAGTTCTTTAAAGGCGAGATCGTCGCGAGCATTAAAAAATGGCTCTTTCAGGACGGGAAAAAAGTTATAGCCGCCGGATTGAACCAGGACTCGAAGGGCGACCCGTTCGGGCCGATGCCGCAGCTTTTAGCTCTCGCCGACGACATCATAAAGTTAAACGCAATATGTATCAAATGCGGAAATATCGCGAACAAATCGCACCGCATAGTTAAATCAGAGGAACAGATAGTCGTTGGCTCGACCGATTTTTACGAAGCCAGATGCGCCGGCTGCTGGGAACCGAATTAAATAAGGCGATGAAATTATGATCGAAAATAAAATGAGGCCGACGCCCGGACAAAGGCTGGTTTTTATGTTAAAAAGCCTGTTTTTCGTCTATTTTGTGACTCTTATGATGATGATCGCGTTCGTCGATCACATAGTGTTCTTTCCGATGTTCACGAAAAAGATCATCGCGAAACCTTCGGATATAGGCTTCAGATTTGAACGCAGCATTGTTGAGACCGCCGACGGCGCCAAACTTAACTGCTGGTATATAACCTGTTCGGAAACCGCCGAAACATCCATGTTCGTCGCTCACGGAAACGCGGAAAATATATCGCAAGCGATGTATCAGGCGGCCTATGTCGGAAATAAACTCGGCGCGAATATATTTTTATATGATTATCGCGGTTATGGCGAGAGCACCGGAAGCCCATCCATTAAAAACTTTTATGCCGACGCTGAGATCTGTTACGAACATTTTCTGAAGATCCCCGGAATTAAAGATCACAAAAAAATAATATACGGAAGATCCCTCGGCGGGGCTGTGGCCGTTTATTTAGCGTCCAAATTCGACTGTCACCGCCTGATAACCGAATCGACTTTTGCGTCCGTTCGAAACCATGTCTGGTATAATAAAGTGCTTTTCGTTTTCTATCCGTTCACGCCGAACTATCTGCCGTCCATCGAAAAGGCGGCGTCGGTCAAGGCGCCATGGCTTATAATCCACGGCGGGGAAGATGCCGAGATAAGCCCGCGAAACGCCGACGTGTTCTATGACGCGAATCTTAGTTCGAAGCGCGAAAAATATATCGTTACCGTCGCCGGACATAACGATCTTTTTATGACCGCCGGCCCCGACAGGTACTGCGCGAGGATCGCGAAATTCTTGAAATGAGCCATTAAAAAAGCCCGCATGCCGGAAAACCTTTATTCATCGACGCGCGGGCTTTTTCATTCAGAGTGGTTTCAGAAATATGCCATCCAGTATATTATTTTTGAGTTTGAGACAGTTTATCGCAATACGCGTGCATGGCGTCGCGCATGAATTTCGCCAGGCCTTTTTCGAACTTCTCGTAAAACGCCGTGAATCTTTCATCGCCGACATAAAGATCGCCCAGTCCCCTGTAAATTTCAGGAGTACAGGTATAAAATTTCTCGTTTATCATATCGAAGTGTTTTTCTATATTTTCCTGCACTTTTTTGCCGGAGGGCTTTTTTCCGTTCCGCATCAATTTTGCGATCTCTTCATAGATCTGCTCGCCCAGCGCTTTTATATCGTTCCAGTCGGCCTTCGTGTATTTTTCCGTTCTTCGTTCGCATTCATCGACCGTTTTTTTACAGTATTTTTCTCTGGCCTCTTTTCTGTATTCCTCGATCTTCGCATCGTCGAACGCGCCGAACATTTCCTTTTTTTTCATAGTTTTCCCACCTTCATATGCGTTGATAGTTTTTTCGATTGTACCTATTATAGCCTCGAGCCTTTTCTTTTTTTTCAAAAGCGCCGTTTTGTGATCGATAAGCGCCTCTTTACGGTCGAATTCAGGACTTGCGATCATTTGGGCTATCTCATTCAGGCTGAAATCGAGCTCCTTGAAAAAAAGTATCTGCAGGAGTTTTTCAAGGTCCTCATCCGAATATTGCCTGTAGCCCGCCCGGCTTTTTCCAGCCGGCGCAAGAAGGCCGATATTATCGTAGTGATGAAGCGTTCTTATGCTTACTCCGGATAACTTCGCTACATCTTTTACCGCGTATGACATTTCGTCCACCTCCGATAATAATCATAAACTATAACGTTACGTAAGAGTCAATTATTTTATTAAAATATTTAAAATTATAAAATACCCTCTCAGGGAATTTATCATATAGAACATTCAGGCTAATATAAAACAAGGTGTTTCGGCCGGAAATAATATTTGCACATAATAAAACAGGACGGCGAAGTAAGCCGAATGAGATATGTTTTGAAATTCTTATGAGCGGCAGGCTTTTAAGCAGCCGTTAATTCGCTTTCGCCATTTTTTTCTTTTCCGGAAAAAAAGATCTTCATCGTGAAATATAAAAGCATGAATATTGAAGCGACACAAAGCGACATTCCGACGGCGAAAATGGGTTTTTCCACGGCCGAAAAATTTATTATCTGGCACGGTATCTTCACGATCTCGGTCGTTACTTCTATGAATAGTCCTATCACAAGAAAAGAGATGCCGTAGTCATGGCAAAGATGATCCAGATTTGATTCTGTTTCGCTCGCCGCCGCCGGATATATTTTCGCTATTTTAAATATCGATTCCCGCTCTTCCAGGACCACGCCGTAGGCTACAAGTATCGTTGCGATAGCATTCATTATATTGTCCATCTGTACCGCGTCGTCGGCCTGGTTAAATAAGAGCGTGAAAGCGTTGAACATTGAAAACGAGAAGACGGCAAGCAGAATAAAATTGAAGATCGTCAAGCCGCCTTTTGACATAAAAAATTTAACTGTTCGTTTCGTCATTATGATGTCTCCCTGAAAAATTATTTGATAACTACGCCGAGATACTGGATGAGCGATATCGCTTCCGGCAACGAGAATACGGCTTTGGCGACCTTATTGGTGAGGGGGTTGACCATGTAGCTGTGCGCGTCGATAAATTTGGCTTTTACAAGATTTGAGTTATGAAAGTTGGTTTCCCTGAAATGGCAATAGGAAAAGTCTGAACCGGCCAGATCGGTGTTTATGAAATCGCTTTCATTGATGTCGCTATCCTTGAAGTCGGTGTTTTTAATTTTAAGATCGCAGAAGTTGCAGCTGGTTATATGGCATTTCATGAAACCGACCTCCAGCAGAAGGGCGTCGCATTTCGAAAAATCTATCCCCATTAATTTAGAAGTTTGAAATTTTACTCCGCGAAGCCTCGCGCCCGTGAATTTGACGAGGCTCAGGTTGCAGTCGGTGAAACAACAGTCGGAAAGAAGCGCCGATGTAAAGTCGACTCCGGTAAGATCGCACTTTTCAAAATTACATGAAGTGAATTTTTTAAATTCGAGGTTTTCGCCGGGGGCCGCAACTTCAGTGAACGACTCGTTCTCGAATTCAGCGTTTTTGAAAATATCGGGTTGAATTTCCATTATTTTTTTCCACCCTGCGCGAGATATTCCGACACGGCTTTATAAGCCGCCAGATTGACCGCGAATATTTCCGTTCCGTCGTTCAAAGCAAGTTGCGAAGGATTTAAATTAAGTTCCACAGTGACCGCCTGCGTTGATGAAAGAATGTAAAAAGAATCGGGCACTGTTTCGAATTTAATTCCGGCCGCGGCCGTTAGTTTTTCCGCGAGCATTCCGGCTAACTTTTTTCCGTTCTCGCTTTTGTAATAATGATATATCGCGCACGGCCTTTTTTCATCGAATTTAATCGAGAAATGAACCTTAGGCGAACATGAATTGGACCTTACGGCTTCGATATAGGATCCTATCATTTCTTTTTCAAGACGCGGCGCGGCGAATTTTATCTTGTCGATATAAAACTCGCTGATGTGGTTCCCGTTCAGAAATTTATCCGAACATACGGCTGTTTTTCGGCCGGAGGCGTTCAGAAGCGAGGACATGAGAGCGGGATAGTTCGAGTCATTTCCGGCAGCAAGAGTTACCTCAAAGGTTTCAGCCGAAAATCCGCTTATTTTTTTAACGGGTTTGATCTCTCCGCCGTCTTTTATCGAATTGAAATATCCGGCGATCGCCCTGATATAGATCATCGCTTCGTGGCGCAGATAAAGGTCGTTTCCGTATATTTTAAAGAGTTTCGCGTCGCCCATGTAAAATGGTTCCATGAGAAGTGACGGTACATTTCTGCTTCTTATCACCCTGAAATAGCCCGGTTTTAATTTGACCGTCCCTACGCCGTATAACGATTCGAATTCACGCGCGAAAGCCATTCCAAGCAGTTCATTATTGTAACCGTCGTCGTTTATAAGGCCGTAATATACTTCGCTTATATTTTGAAAATTTTCTTTTTTGTAAAAATTATCTGATGCGTCGTTGTGATGGAGGGAAATAAAAAGATCCGGCTTCAAGTTTTCTGAAATATCAAAACGATCGTTCAATGAAACGGTTTCACTATCGGTGTTTCGGGTCATCGTAACGCTCGCGCCGAAAAGCGACAGATAGCGTTCGATGTTTTTGGCTACGCCGATGTTCAGCTTTGATTCGCGGGTATCGAACCTTACCGCGCCCGGATCGCCGCCGCCATGGCCGGGATCGAGAATTATTCTTTTGCCCCGGAGAACTTTGAAGTCGACGGCATCGGCCGCCATAACTCCATGGCAGGTGAGCGCAAGTATCGAAATCGAATATATCAGAATGCCTATATACTTCATAAAAAGAGCCTCCGGATTAAAATATTATTTTTTAAACATGAAATAAACCGCGCCGACGAGAAACATGAAGGCGATAAGGTAATTCCATCTGAATTCCTCTTTCAGATAAGTTACCGAGAAAACGCCGAAAACGATAAGAGTTATAACTTCCTGTATGGTTTTAAGCTGCGCCGTCGAATAATCGTAGCTTCCGATGCGGTTGGCCGGGACCTGGAAACAGTATTCAACGAAGGCTATAAGCCAGCTTACGATGATAGCCGTCCAAAGCGGCGATGTTTTATATTTTAAATGTCCGTACCAGGCGAAGGTCATGAAAATATTCGAAATGGTAAGAAGCGCGATGGCTTTCATGTATAACTCCTCATAATCAAATATGATGCGGCGGCATTAAAAGTACGCAGATAATAGAGATGAGAGAATAAAGAATAGTTAATGTGGGCGCCTCCATACCTGTCGGCGCATTTTTTAAAAATCAGCCGCAACGCGGCCTACCATAATGATTCACTATTCTTTATTCACTATTTACTGTAAAAAGAACCCGTATATGAAAACTTATTTTTTAAGTTTTAAAACTTCATGGACCGCGGCCACGATATTTTTAGCCACAAGGCCGTAAGCTTCCAAAAGTTCGGCCGGTTTTCCGCTTTCGCCAAAAGTGTCGTTGATGCCGACGAATTTAACGGGTGTCGGAATATTGGCGGAGAGATATTCGCAGACGGCCGACCCCATTCCGCCGGCAACCTGATGTTCTTCGCATGTGACGATAGCTCCGGTTTTTTGAGCCATTTCGTGAATTATCTTTTTATCGAGCGGTTTGATCGTCGGAAGATTTATGACCGCCGCTGAAATTCCGCTTGTTTTAAGCGCCGCGGCGGCTTCTAAAGCCTGAGCGGTCATGAGCCCGCAAGCGATAATTGTAACGTCGGTTCCCTCGGCTAAGAGATAGCCTTTTCCGATCTCGAACGGAGTTTTCGTATAATCGGTGACGGTCTGAACTTTATCGCGGCCGAGCCTTAAATAGACGGGGCCTACGTATTCGGCAGCGGCTATCGTCGCCATTTTGGCTTCATGAAAATCGGCCGGGACGATAACCGTCATATTCGGGATAACCCTCATAAGAGCTATTTCTTCCATGCCCTGATGCGTCGCGCCATCCTCGCCGACGGTTATTCCGCCGTGCGTTCCGCCTATTTTAACGTTTAATTTCGAGTAGCAGATGGTGTTTCTGATCTGTTCGTAAGCGCGACCCGACGCGAATATTCCGAAGCTCGAAGCGAACGGGATGTATCCGCATGATGAGAGTCCGCCGGCCGTGCACATAAGGTTTTGCTCGGCGATGCCCATATTGAAAAATCTGTCCGGGTATTTTTCGCCGAACATATATGTCATCGTTGATTTTGAAAGATCGGCGTCAAGGACCACAATTTTAGGGTTTTTCGCGCCGAGTTCGACGAGGGCTTCGCCGTAACCGTTTCTTGTCGCTTTTAAGTCAGCCATTTATATGTCCCCCTTTTCAATGTCCGCTATAGCCTGTTCGTACTGTTCTTTATTGGGCGCCTTGCCGTGCCAGGTGTAGTCGTTTTCCATGTAGGTGACGCCTTTGCCTTTTATGGTTTTAGCTACGATGATAGTCGGTTTGTCGTTCTTCGTTCTCGCGTGCGCGAAAGCCGTGTCGATCTGGGCGTAGTCGTGGCCGTTGATCTCCAGGACGTTGAAGTTGAAGGCGCGGAATTTATCGGCTACGGGTGATACGCGCATGATCTTTTCGACGTCTCCGTCGATCTGCAGACCGTTGTAATCTAATATGCAGCAGATATTTGAGAGTTTGTAATGGCCCGCGGCCATGGCGGCTTCCCATATGAGCCCTTCCTGCATCTCACCGTCGCCTATTAAAACGTAAATTTTAAAATCGAGTTTTGAAAGTTTCGCGGCGAGTCCGACGCCTATGGCGAAAGAGAAACCCTGCCCGAGCGGTCCTCCGGTAGCTTCGATGCCGGGAATTTTATGATATACAGGGTGGCCCTGAAGCCTTGAATGCAGCTTTCTGAAAGTTTCGAGCTCGGTCGGCTCTATATAGCCGCACTCGGCGAGAGTCGAGTAAAGAAGAGGAGATGCGTGGCCTTTCGAGAATATGACCCTGTCGCGGTCTTCTTTCCACGGGTTTTTCACATCATGGTTGAGGTGTTTGAAATAGAGCACCGACATGAGGTCAGCCGCTGAGAGCGAGCCGCCCGGATGTCCCGAGTTCGCGGAATATATCGCTTTTAATATATTTTTGCGGATGGACCTCGCGTGTTTTTTAATTTCGGTGTAATCGGAAGCCAATTTGATTCCTCCAAAAATTATATGAATTTTGATGGATTTATTTTATCATATTTGAGTTTAAAAATCAATAAAAAGTAATGTTTTATAAATTAGAAAGCGCTTGCCGCCATGTTGACAAAACTTCTAATTGTGTTATAATTAGAGTATAATTTTTTTTAAAAATTTTGAAAGTGAACTTATTTTAAATGTTAAAAACTCAACTGGATATAATATTTCTCGCGAATCCGCTTCTGTGGGACATCGAATCGCGCCCCGACATAAAACCGGCGCTCAATCTTTTATATCTGGCTTCATATATCAATTCAAAAGGCCTCAGGGCCGAAATAATAGACGCCGGCTGTAAAAACATCGCACTCCATGACGCCGCCGAAATGGCCGCGGCCAGAACCCCCCGGTTTCTCGGGGTCGCTTTTTATCAGGGCAGCAGCGAATCGGTTCTGAGCTTATGCGCAGAGGTTAAAAAGATCGCGCCTTCGATCACGATAATAGGCGGAGGGCCTCTTATGACCGCTTCGGCCGGAAAGATCATGGGATCGGACGCCGTCGATATCGGCGTTATCGGCGAGGGAGAATTATCGCTTTTTAAAATATTGACGGCGGCTCATGGAATTTATGATAACATAGACGGCATCGCCTATAAAAAAGCCGGCCGTGTCTTTTTGAACGCAAAACATGAATATATCGAAAACCTTGACGAATTGCCTTTTCTGGATTACTCTCTCATCGACATGGAACCTTACTTCAAACTTCAAAAGGATCTCGCGGTCCCGCGGTCCGTCTTTATGACGACATCTCGCGGCTGCGCGTACCGATGCACTTATTGCGCCTCGCCTTTTCTGTGGCCTGGAAAGGTCAGGCGCCATTCCGTCAAAAGAATTATCGATGAAATAAAATTCCAGACGCAAATATTCGGGAAAATTAATATAGGTTTTCTGGACGACTCTTTTTTCGCCGACAGAAAATGGGTCCTTGAATTTTTTGAAGAAATAGAAAAGATCGGCGCTAACTATAGCTGTATCGGCCGCGCCGATCATCTCGACGAGGAGAAAATAAAGCGCCTCGCTGAAACCGGCTGTAATTTCGTTTCAATGGGCGTCGAAACCGGAAGCCGCGCCAAACAGATCGAGCTCAAGAAATTTTTGGACCTGGATACGGTAATGAAAAATGTCGCTCTTTTTCACAAATATAATATCTACTGCCGCTGTTTTTTCATGATCGGCTTTCCCGACGAGACCCTTGAAGAAATGGCCGAAACTATAAATTTCGCGGTCGAACTGAAGAAAAACAATATGCGCGACTGCACTTTTTTCGTTACTAACTTATACGCCGGGACCGAGATGTCGAAGCGGTTCGAGGACTCTTTATGGAAGACGCAGATATATCATGACGGGGAAAAACCGGCGTCCCGAATTTCAAAACCAGCCGCACCGAAAGACTTTTCGGATGAAAAATTCTCCCGTTATTCGAGCGTGCCGGCCGTTAATATAAATCCGTATCTTAATAATATGCAGCTTGTCGAGCTGGTTAAAACGGCATATCGGAAGATCAACGCTATGGAATATATAAGCGCGGCCGAGATAGCTGCGTTCCGATCGCCCGCCGTGAATTCCGGCGGGGATATCGGTTAAGCGTTATTCGAAATTAATGGTTTTATAAATTTTATTTTCAGCAGGTAAAAAATATGCTCATATTCCGTGAAGAAAAATTCGGCGGCATTTTATTCGATACATACACCATGGGCTATCGTTTCGTGGAAGGCGTTTCAAATGAAGATGCCGAAAATATAGGCCGCAGGATACCGCTTTTGGCTTCACATGGCCGAAGCGATATTGTTTCCGCCCCGATACAGGTCTATATCGAGCTGACCAAACAATGCAACCTCAGATGCCGCCACTGTTTCACGAATGCCGCCGACGATCGCAGCGCCGGTTTGTCAACGGCGAAATGGCTCGGCATACTCGATGAAATGAGTTCGATCGGCGTCATCAACGCGCGGTTCACGGGCGGTGAGCCGACAATAAGAGGCGACTGGCATGAAATTCTATCGCACTCGAAAAAACTCGGATTCGCCGTTTCTCTTCAAACGAACGGAGTTTATGACGACGCCTCCGGCACGGTAAAAAAGATCGCGGAACTCGGCCTCGAACAGGTCACGATAAGCCTCGACGGCATTTCCGCTACTCACGACGCGCTTCGCGGTGCCGGAAGTTTTGAAAAGCTTTTAAAAACCATGAAATTAATGAAGGCGGCCGGGGTCAAGCTTCGTTTCAATACTATTCTCACTAAGGACAATGCCGCCGAAATGCCGGCTATATTCGATCTGGTGAGTGAATATGGCGTCGCGATAAATTTATTTTACATGCGCTCGCTTGGAAAGGGCGCGGACAATTTTAAGATATCGCTTGATTTCGAGGAGCACGCCAGATCCGCCGGAACGATCCGTGAACTCTGGAAAAAATATCCGGGGATACACGTTTCGCATTCGGGATTTTTTTCCATAAAACCCGCGGCGCCTGACGCTAAATTTCCGGTTATAACCTATCCTTACGGAAATATAGCCATTTCGATAGCATCCGACGGCACCTACTGGCCCCACCATTATTCGATCTATCAGAGCGAAAGCTTCAAACTCGGCGAATATCCGAAGGACCGTATCATCGATATATGGGCCGGATCTAAAAAGCTCGAAGGATTCAGAAAATGGCTTTCGCTTCTGCTCGCTCGATGTGAAAAATGCTTTGAACACGGCGGAAGATGTTCCGGAGTAAATTTTGAGATGGAGATTGAAAAACTTTCCGGAAGGGCAGCGGCGAACCCTTTTTGTGCAAACCCTGAGCCGGCGCCCGAACCATGGGAATATCTGGAGGACTAAGATGAGCGATCGCGGCATAAAACTTCCCGGCCTTGAATTTTTCGACGAACCAATAAGCGCGCTGGTCGAGCGTATCGCGGATAACGAAACGCTTCTGGTCACGGATCCGTATAATTTCGCGAAGCTTTCGGGGCACAAAAACACGGTCATCGTCAGAAACAACGATTGCGAACAGATCCCGCTCATAAAAGAAAATCACCGATATTCCCGCATCGTCGCCGTCGGAGGCTGCGCCGCGCTTGATATAGGCCGCGCCTGCGCCGGTGGAAAACCGATAATAGTTATTCCCGCCATTCTTTCGACATCCTGCATAAGCCTTGACAGAAGCGTCATAAAATATGACGGAGTGAACAGGCTTGAAAAAACTACGCTTCCCGAAAAAGTCATGATCAGCATGAAGGATCTTCTCGGAATGCCTCAGCCTGAGCTTTCAAAATGGTGCCAGTCGGGGTTCGGTGATCTTTTTACGATGATCGCCGCGTCCATTGACCTTCAATATAAACTCGGCGACATGTCCCGCGATAAGGTGATCGATAACGTTCGCGAATGTTTCGACGCGCTCGACTGGGTGATAAAAAAATTCGACGGTTATAACGAAATTTCGGTGAGGGCTCTCGCTGAATTTCTGCACGAATCCTCGCTTGTCGTGGTTCTCCGCGATAACAGCGCTTTGAACGCGGCCGGAGAACATGTTTTATACCATGCGCTTTTGAAGCTTCAGCCGCAATATACGAGTTCGCGCCCTACTCACGGCCAGATCGTTTCCGCTGGAACGATTTTAGCCGTTTATATTTACGGCGTGCAGACAAACGATATGAGCTTATACGAAAAATTAAAAACGGCATTCGCGAAACTCGGACTACCGCTTTCATATAGCGAACTTTCAAACGCCGGCATTGAAAAACATCATCTGATCGAAGGCCTGGCCAGCATAGCGGCGAGCGGAACTCATCTGAGCGATCATTTTAAAACAGGAAATTTTGATATACTCGACAGGGTTTTTATTGTTTAGTTTATATAAGGCGCGAAAATATTTGTTGAATACATTTTGCTGAAATTCCTTTCTCATGGCTTATCTCGGATACAAAACCAAACAAGTCTAAAATAAATCAAAAAAAATATTGACATTTGATAACGAGTTATGTATAATTGGTACATTGATGTTTACCTCAGCTGTTCGCTTAAAAATAAATTCAATAATTTACTGAGGACTGGAAAGCTTTGTTTATTAAAAATTTAAATTCAAAATCGTGAATATAATTAAAACAATCGGTGATTAGTTTATAATTGCCGGTTGTTTTATTTTTTATAAAAAGGCAAAAAAAACCAATCAAAAATTTCAGGAGGTACAGTTAATGGTTAAGTCTAATTTCAAAAAACTGGTTGCTCTTATGGGGATCCTTTTCATAATGATCGCTCTCACGGCATGCGGCGGCGGCGGCGGCGGCGGAGACGCTACGCCCGTTGTTGTAACACCAGCTGCAGGCGTTGACGTTACAGGAACCGTCGGCGGGGCTACAGGTATGCCTTCGCTTTTAAACTCGCCTCTTTTCCAGACCGCCACAGACGTTACCTATAGCGATACGAACGCTGTTATCGAAGTCGTCGACGAATTGGCTACGACCGAAGTCGACCTCACAAAAGAAAACACTAACGCCGCTGACAACGCTACCGCGAAGTTCACGGGCGTTAACCAGTTCAAAGTAACGATCCCTTACACAACCAAAGACAGGTACGCTGTTATCAGGATCAAAGACAAAAAAACACTGAAAGTTTTCTTCAAGAATTTCCTGGGTAGAGTTCCTAAAAAAACAGAAGCCGCTGTTGAAGCTGACGGCGTAACCCTTAAAAAAGTAACGGTTATCAATCTGAAAGTTAACGAAACATCAACCGCTAAAGCTCTCTACGCTTTCGAAGACAAAGCTAACGCAGCTGACTTCGTTCCGCCTATCGCTTTAAAAGACGTTAACTCCGCTACCGAAAAAACAGAACTCGAAAAGAAACTCTCCGAAAGAATATCGGACCTCGACGCTAAAATAGCTCAGCTTACGATGGTTCTCGAAGCCATAAAGAAAATATTGCTCGCTCTCCCGACAAATAACGTCGTTACCGAAGCTCAGAGCAAGATCGATCTCAACACCACCAACAGCGTTACAAACGCTCTCAACGGGTTCGTACAGATCTCAAAGATCGCTACGACCGGAACGAATGAAGCTTTTCTTAACAACGCCGGCGTAACATTCACAAAAGAAGTTACATTCGAAGGCGTAAAGATCAGCGGAACGACCGAAACGACGGTTGTTACAAACTTGAAACCCGTTCTGCTTCCTAACGTAAAAATGGTTAAATTCTTCCCTGCACCCGAAGCTATAGTTTACGACAAAACGCTCGAAGTTTCCATCACATGCGAAACACCCGGCGCTAAAATAAAATACATAATGACCCCCTGGGAATTCACACCCGGCGTTATCCCCGTTAACCCTGAACCTATGACTCCTTCCACTTTCGGCGCGCATGAATATACAGGCCCGTTCAATGTTATGAAACCCGTCAGAATAATGGCTATCGGCTACATGGTTCCCGGCCCGGACGGAAAAGTTACTCATGTTCACTCAGCTCCTATAACAGTGTTCTACAATGTTAAAATAGCCGCTCCCAGAACCCTCGAATCGATAATCCTCGGCCAGCAGAGCGCAACCGTTGAAGCCGGCAAAACATTCATCCTTAAAAATGTCCCCGTTACCGCTAAATACACGAACGGAACGACAAGCCCGATAAACACACCCGGAATGCCTCAGACCAATCAGAACCTCAACGCTGAAGTAGTTTCAGGCGGCGGCACGATAGTTGACTCGACATTCACAGCTCCCGCTACGGCTGGAACAGTCGTAATAAAAGTTACATACGTTGAAAACGGCGTAAGCAAATCAGCTAACTTCACGTTCACGGTTACAGCCGCTCCCGTTGCCAACGTTCTCACAGTAACAACACCTGCGGCTACAAAAGACGCTACCGGAAATCTTACGCTTACATGGGCTACCAACAAAGCCGTTGCAGTAAAAGCGAAAGTCACATTCTGGACTGGCGATGTTCCTAACACAACCGACAAATCAGTTACGGAAGCCGCCGTTGTTTCAACGCTCACCCACACAATGACGATAAACGCAGCTGACGTTCCCGCTTCATTCATTAAAATGAGGATCGCTTACATCGTTTCAGAAGATGAAGGCGCGTTCGCTGACATACTCAAAACAGCTATCACGACCGCAACGGTTCCTCCCGTTACCGGACCTTTCGAAATAGTTACAACTTCAGTTACTAAAGACGCAAGCGGCAACCACGTTATCTCATGGACCTCGAACAAGGCCGCTACGGTAAAAGCAAAAGTTACATTCTGGTCAGGCGATGTTCCTAACACACAGGACAAATCAGTTACGGAAGCTTCCATCCCGACCGGCACTGCTCATTCAATAACCGTTAACGCAGCTGACGTTCCCGCTTCATTCGTGAAGATCAGAATAGCTTACATCATCTCGGAAGATGAAGGCACATTCAAAGACGTTCTCAAAGCTGAGATCAAGTAGTTTCTCATTGGATCGACAGCAATGTTGATTTGATAAAATAGAAGAACAGCGGGCTTGAATTTATTCGGTCCGCTGTTTTTCATTTATACTAATTCGAATGGAGCAAGATAATGAAAAAAAATTTTTTAGCCGTCTTAACGATCTTTTGTATATTAGTTTTTTGTAATGTTTCGTTTTCCGCCGATACGGCCCCCGTTGAAGTCAAAAAAGACGCTCCTGGCGCGGTGTCAGCTGCGCCCGCAGTTTTGGCAGCCGTTCCCGTTTCGGTGAGCAACGGGACGGAACTTAAAATAAGCGAGCTCAAATGTGAAATGGGAACTGGCGAATGCGTTGTAACATGGAAAACGAATATAGCGTCGCAGGCGAAGGTCAAGATCGCGTTCTGGAGCTCGGACCAGCCTAATATCGAGGATAAGACATTCGTCGAACCTATCGCTTCGGCCGGAACGGAACATAAATTCGTCATAAAAGCCGCCGATGTTCCGCAGGCTTTTTATAAGATCCGTGTTTCATATGCCATATCGGAGGACGCCGGCGCGTATTCCGACTTGCTGGCCAAAGATATCATAAAGACGGCCGAACCGCAGAAATAATTTCCGGCGAATAAAAGAAAAGCATATAAATGAACTATCCCCGAAACTCAATAGATCTTGAGTCCGGGGATAATTTTATTTTTGACCGAGTGTTTTTTTAATGACCCAAGTTTTCAGATTCCTTTTTTTCGGCTTATTTTTCAGGCGCTTTCGCCGGCGTCTTGCTTTCTTCTTTTTTTCCGGCATCTATCGGCGTCTTAGTTTCATCTGTTTTTTCAACGGCCGTTTCAGGCTTCGGTTTTTCCGGGGGGAGCGGCTTTTCTTCAGGGTTCGGCTTTTCGGCGGGCTTCGCGGCAGGCTTCTCGGCTTTCGGCGCGGGTTTTTGACCGTCCTTCAGCGGCCATCCGTCGATCTGGAGGCGCGGGCCGAATTTAGCCATTTCTTCCAGGCCTTTCGCGGTAAGCCCGGTCGGCTCGTAGATCATGACCGGCTTATTTTTACCCTTGACCTTGATGTTGTCGAGGTATTTATATTCGCAGAGGTCTTTTACGAATTCAAGCGTGAATTCGGTGAAGATGATGTGGTTGTTATAGTTACGCGTAAGGGCTTCGACGCGCGCGCCGAGATTGACGTGATCGCCTATGACGGTGTAGTCGAAATGTTTTTGCGAGCCCATGTTTCCGATGATCATATCGCCCGTATTGAAACCGATGCCTATATCTATCGCCTGACTTCCAAGCGCGACCCATTTAGCCTGCAGATCGTGCAGGACATCCATCATTTCAAAACTCGAGAAAAGAGCGCGGGCGGCGTGGTCCATCTGGATGACCTTTGAGGGCGCCCCGTAGACGGCCATTAATTCGTCGCCGACGTATTTATCGAGGGTTCCCTTGTATTTAAAAACGATGTCTGTCATATAGTCGAGATATTCGTTGAGTTTGGTGACGACCTCTTCAGGAGTGTGGTTTTCCGAGAAAGTGGTGAAGCTTCGCACGTCGGAAAATAGAACGGTCAGAAAGCGGCGTTCGCCCTGAAGTTTGAGTTTCGAAGGATCTTCGAGAATATCTTCCATGGCGTTCGGGCTGAGGTAGTGCGAAAAAGCCTGGCGCACGAACTGCTTTTCCCGTTCTTCGGAAAAATAGAAATAAAGCGTGACTACCGCGGAGTTGGCTACCAATATCACGATAACGTTTATGACCTTCAGGAAAACACCGGTTTTACAGAACATGAAGAAGGCGAAGTAGGCATAACCGGCTATCGCGAGAAATGTTATCAAGAAAGCGCTTCCGGGATGAAGAAAGGTCAGGATGGCGAAGGAGAATATGCTCATTATGGCGATGAGCGAATTATCGCTCGCGGCGCTTGCGTATCTGATGAATTTATTCTGAAACATCGCGTTTAAAATGTTGGCGTGGCCGAAGAACATCGGCGTTTCCGAGCTTACGGGGGTAGGCTTGACGTCCGATGTCGCGTGAGCGGATAAGCCGACGATGAGTATCTTGTCTTTAAGGCCGTCGATATAATTGTCGGCGCCTATGATGTTGTTCTGAAATGAATTCAGCTGGTATTTCGTCATGAAAATGTCGTTCGCCCTTTTTTTCAGGCGCTTGATCTGTTCGTATTTAAGGTCGGGCCGGGCGAAGGCGCTGACGAGCTTGTCGGCGATGTCGTTCACGTTCTCGAAGGCTTTAGGGATGATGGGAGTGAGTTGTTTGATCGTCTCCCGGGACAGGCCGTTCTCACGGATCTGGTTATATGTCTTGAAGAAAGCTATGCTGGATCTGTCGAGGCCTTCGCAGAGAACTCGCGCCATGAAGGAATATACGCCCTTTTCTATCTCCATGAGGTTGTAGAAATGGCTGTAAAAAGGGGCGTTCTTGAAGGCGCGCGGGTCGTCGTAGCGGGCGGCCCAGTTGAAAAGGACCGTTCCGTCCTCGTTCACGGGGATCTTAAGCACGGGCCCGATTTTTTCGATGAAGCTTTTTTCTCTTATGGGAATATGAAGCGCCCGCTCGCGATAGTAGGAGTTGGCGAAATCGAGGCCCATGATCTCTTTCGCGACGCGTATCGAGATCTGGGGAACGAATTTTCCGCCGAGCTCGAAAAACATGGGGTGTCTGCGGTAAACGCCGTCATCGTCCGGGCTGTTATTGGCTGAGCCTATGGAAAAAGCGTTCTTCAGAAGTTTCTGGACCGGGATCACCGGCACCGAAGGGGTTATTTCGTTCCAGAATATTTTTTTGACATTTTCGGGAAGCTCGACGCTGTCGCCGCGCGAAGATATAAGCTTAACGTTCTCGAAAAGTTCTATGCGCGCAATAATTATATCTTCGATGCCGACGAGGATATTCTTTCTGACCAGATCTATCTCGGAAGTTATCTTTATCTCGCTGAATATGGCTGTCCTGACGCTCGTGAAGTCGATCTCTTTAGAGGAATCCGAACTCATCTGAGCGATTATTATCTTGTCGGCCAGGTTCTGGATATAAAAATTTCGGATGTCAAATATTCGAGTTTTTATATATTCGATGGTGACCTTCGTCGTTTCAGAGATCTCCTCGTTGGTGCGGTCGAACTTTTCCTCGAGCTTGCGGTATATTAAATAGTCCTTATATACCTGCTCGCGGTTCTCGGCGCTTAATTTTTTAAAGACGCCGGTATAGTCGGAAGTGTTTTTAAAGACGTTGACGTAATATAAAAGTTCGTCCGAAAAATGCATGGCAAGATAAGCTTTGCCGATTATTTTCAAAGAGCTGGCAAGATAATCGTCGTCGGTTATCTTCGTGTCGGCGAAAGGGCGCGGCTCCTTGAAGTAATTACCGTAATCCTGTATGAGCTTGATTATGTTCTCATCGGAATCGCTTTTAAAATTCGCCTTCATTTCATCCGGGAGCCCCTCATACCAGATCTCGAGCTGGTCGAACAGCTGATATTTTTCGGCCTTGGAATTTCGCGTGAATTTTTCAAGGAACTCGATATCGAAGAGTACAGCGCGCGGATTCCCCCTTTTTATGAAGCGTAGGAATTCGGCGAAAACGGAACGGTTCCAGGGCCAGCGGCCAATTTTTTCAACGGATTCGTCGTCCATTCCGACCAGAACGATATTCTCGAGTATGGGCATGTCCTCGCGGGGCCTGTTTTTGAGCATGATATCGTTGAGTTTTCTTTCGCCCCATGTGAATTCGCCTTTCACGTCAAGAAAGGCGGTTAAAATAAATATTGCCAGGCATATCGATAAAGTGACCAGGCTTCGTTTAGCCTTTTTTGATAAAAGCGATTTGAGTTTTGAAAACATTATTCACCAGCCGATTCAAATATATTCAGAATGTGAGATCCTGAATTAATATACAGATTTTTTTTATATAAGTCAACAATATATTTATTGAAGCTTTGCCGTTTTTATGCTAAAATGAATTCGTTTATGTCACTAACATTTCCGCTTGTTTTAAATGATATATCTAAAACCTATTCACCCGGCTCCGTTTCAGAGTTCCACGCTTTGAAGGGAGTATCTTTCGATATTAAAAAACCTGGAGTATACGGCCTTATCGGGCCTAACGGCGCCGGAAAGACCACGCTTTTAAGGATAATATCGAACGTTATCTCGCCGACCTCCGGCCGCGTTCTGATATATGGCGAAGATACCGCCCTCGATCCGGTCAAAACCAAAAGAAGGATAGGATTTATAGCCGCCACGACCGGTCTCTATGGAAGGCTTACGCCGCGCGAGACGCTCAGGTATTTCGGCGAACTTTTCGATCTGACCCCGGCCGCCATAGAAACACGGATCGCGGAACTGGGCGAACTTTTCGAAATGGGTGATTTTTTAGACAGAAAAAATGAGCTACTCTCTTTCGGGCAGCGGCAGCGCGTCAACATCGCCAGGTGCCTCCTGCACGATCCCGATATATTCGTTTTTGATGAAATAACTGACGGGCTTGATGTTCTGACCTCTCGCATAATAGTTAAATTCATAAGATTTCTTGGCGGGCTTGAAAAATGCGTTATCTTATCCACGCATGACATGAACCTGGCCGAAAAGCTCTGCGAAAATTTTATAATCCTTCATAAGGGCGCAATAGTTGAATCGGGCGAACTCGTATCGCTGAAAAATAAATATAAATGCCTCGGCAGATCGCTCGAGGACCTTTTCGTTTCGATCATATAAAAAGGCGGAATTATTTTGAAAAGCATCAATTTTAAAAAGATTTTGACCATATTCCGTCACGAGCTTTCTTATATGCTCAGAGATAAGACGACCCTTCTGATGATGATACTTCTGCCTATTATCGTCTATCCTCTTCTGAGCGTCGTATCGGCTTATATGGTAATGGAATCGGCCGTCACGGTCAGGAAACAGGCGACGGTCGTTTCGATCTTTCCGAAAAATCCTGAAATCGCAGAGGCGCTCAAGGAACATTACGGAAAGGCTAAAATCAATCTTTCCGTCAATAACTACGCTTTGAACACCGCCGAGGTAAAAGCCGGAATATATTCGGGAACGCTTTCGGTCTATATCGAGGTCGCGCCGGATTTCGAAAAAAAGATCGCCGCCGGAGAAACCAGCGACATCATGCTTAAATATGACGGGACCAACGACCGTTCTATGGCCGCGATATCCGAGGTCATATCCGCCCTTAAAAAATATAAGTTGAAGATCATCGAGAATAATATTGAAAAAAATAAGATCAATGAATCTCTTATCTTTCCATTCGATATCGATGAGACGAATCTGGCTACGCCCGCTCAGATCGGCGACTCATTTCTGGCGAAGATACTTCCGATGTTAATAATAATGTTTGCGACCCTCGGCTCTTTTTATCCCGCCATAGATGTTACGGCGATGGAGAAGGAGCGGGGCACGCTTGAAACTCTGCTTCTGGCGCCCGTGACCGGTTTTGATATAATGGCCGGGAAATTCCTGGCGGTGTTTACTCTGACCATGCTTTCGGTCCTGATAAATCTTTTCAGCATGGCTCTGACCCTGACGCATGGATTTCTGCTCATTAAAAAGATCGTCGAATATAAAATGATAAGCGCGATCTCTATATCGATATCGGCATATTCAATGTTCGCTATATTTATTTTCATGATACCGATGGCCTGCATAATGTCCTCGATAATGATGCAGGTGGCCATATTCGCGAGAAATTTCAAGGAAGCTCAGAATTATATGACGCCGATCCTTTTCTTTTTCATGATACCTCCTATGGTCGGCGCGCTTCCCGGGTACGATCTCAATTTCCATACCGCTCTCGTGCCGGTCGTCAATCTGACCCTTTTATTCAAGGCGATGCTCAAAGGCGATTATCAGTTTCAATATCTGGTTATAACTTTCGCCGTCAATTTCTTCTTTTCACTGGTGGCGCTTTATTTCGCCGCGAAAACATTTTCTTCCGAATCGGTTCTTTTCAGGCCTTCGGAGGATCTTGAAACGCTCTATTTCTGGCGCTTCAAAGAACTCAAGATCAATCAGGAAACGGCCATATTCTTCGTTTTCTTCGTCGTTCAAATGATATCGCTATATTTTCTCGGATCGTTCTTTCAGACCTTTTTCAGCCTGAGGTCGGGCCTGGTCCTGACCGAAGTGCTTTTAATATTAGTTCCTTCATATATATTGATAAAGCTTGTTTACGGAGACTTTTTAGGGCATATAAAATTCAGGATGGTTCCGGCGGCAGAATTCGGATATGCCGCGCTCGTCGGCATGAGCGGGTTCGGGTTCACTTTTGTCATAACGATACTTTTAGGACTTATCATTCCTCCGCCGGACGACTTTTTAAAGGGAATGCAGGATTTCGTGGTCGCGAAAAGCGTCTATGATTTTTTCGTTATAGCGGTTCTTGCCGCCGTGCTTCCGGGCGTCTGCGAGGAAGTAATGTTTCGCGGCGCGCTGCTTCGGCCGCTCTATAAAAAATATGGCCGCGTGACCTCGGCGGTCTACTGCGGCCTTTTATTCGGAGTATTTCATCTTTCGGTATACAGGTTTCTGCCCACGGCTTTTATCGGTTTTTATCTGAGCCTTATAACCATACATACGGGTTCGATAATTCCGGCGATGTTCTGCCATTTTTTAAACAATTTCATGATAGTCGCTTTAACTAACGCCGGGAATTTTTTTAAGGGATACGGCTCGACCGCGGCCGAAACCGGACTTCTGGTAATTGTTTTTATGGCTTTTCTGGTGTTCCCGTTCGTGATAAGGCCGATGCTCGAAGATAAAAAGAGCGGCGGCCCTATTCAAAAACCTTGATCTTATCGTTTATATAAACGGTAGAATTTTTAAGCCATATCTTTATTTTTTCCGTATTTATAAATTTCAGATCGTCGATATTCTGTTTAACTATGGCTGGTATCGTTGTGATCTCTATCTTGTCGTTGAAGTAATTTACCGACACGACGAATTTTTCTATGGATTCGCTGTCTTCGAAAATCTTCGCCGCGGTTATAAGCACGGCTGATATTTCCTGGAACATTTCCGAAAGATTTTTCTTTGAGGTCTTATACTTTATAGTTATCTGGTTAGGCGTAAGAGTCGATATCTCGGCATTTATCTTCGCGCCCGAAACGATCTTTTCGGCGACGGATGCGAACAGCTTTAATTTCTCGCGCGGCTCTTTTTTGTCGCCGGTCGTATCGAGTTCTACGGGTTGTTTTATGAGCGAGCCGGCCTCTATATAGGTGACGGAATTTCTCTGTGGCGCCCATACGAGATGAGACTTCTGCGTCGCCGTGTTGGTTATCTGTTTTGTTTCGGTCTTATTTATTTTGACGGCGTAGATGTTATCCGCTCCGCTTTTATTTGAAACGTAGGCGATCCTGTCGGATGTCGGCGAAAACGAAGGGAAATCGTTAAAAGCTCCGTCGGCGACCAAAGCGGTAGTTTCACCGCGCGTCTTTAAGTTGTAAAGCATTATGTCGGATTTTTTTCCGTCATAAACGACGTAGGCCAGATAAAAACCGTTAGGCGAGATAGCCGGATTTTTAAGCGGCCCCGGGAGTATTTTTTCAGGAACGGGATTTTCTTTTGCCGTTTCGTCTTTCGCGAATATCTCGACTTTTTCGATCCTGAGGCGGTCTAAAACGGCTTCCTTTACGTCGCCCTTTTGAAGCATTGAACGGTAGACGGAATCGTAAAAATCGGCGGAGGATATCTTGTCGATATTTACCGTCTGCGGTATGAAGATGTTGGAAATGTTTATTACTGAAAGCTCATTTAAATTAAAGAAGAAGAACAGGCATGAGCCCGCCACCAGAGCCATGCTTAATAAAGTTGAAAAGAGTTTGCGGAAAGACATTTCAAAAAGGTCTGCAAGGAACTCGAACGCGAATGTGACCAGCGCCAGAGGCAGAAAGATATTCACGCCGAGATAGAAGGGCTTGAGGTATATGAACGGGATCTTTTGTCCGATGCCGCCGTTCTCTAAAAGAAGTTCCTTGGCTCCGGCGTTTGAAATGATGTTCTCAAAGATGGATGCCATCGAATAAGCTCCGAGCATGAAGAGGAAAACGCGATATCCGCGACCGATGTGTTCATCCAGCAGAAATATGATGGTTACCGATAGAAATACAAGCAGGATAGACAATTTTATCAGGGCATCGTTCACGCTGAATGAGTCGCTTAAAAAGTTAAAACTTTTGACTTTTTCGGCGACCCCGAAATCCACGTTCAGGCCGGATGTGAAACACATATAAAAAACTATGCCTATCAGCGAGATCAAAGCCACCCTTATCTTGGCTCCGGAGCTTATATAGCTGACGGGGCAGAAAAGAAAGATGAGGTAAGCCGCGGTCAGGCCCATCGCGAATTTTCCAGGCACGGTGTTTTCCATTATCTGAGGATAGGCCAGGGCCAGAAAAACGGAGAATACGACGAGTGAAACGAGCGTCAGAAAATATTTAGCGAACCTGGATTCGGCGTTGGCATAAACCACTATGAGCTGAGGTTTAGGTTTCATTTTAGCCCGTTCCTGCGCCGGCGGTTTGACTTCCTCTTTTTTTGGCGAAGGCTGCTGCGCCGTTTTGGCGGAGCCAGTTTCCTGCTGTCCGTCAAACTCTGACATTATGTCGGCTGCCGCGCCGGACATGTTTTCACGGGCATGGGTCTTAATGGGCCGTGCCGTTTCCTGATGCTTCTGGGCGTTCGAAGAGCCGGATGAAGAGTCGTCGTCGGAAACCAGGTCGTCAGCCATGGAAGATGCGAAATCCATGGGATTATTTTTCATTATTTCGTTGATTATTTTTTTCAGTTTTTCATGAGCGTGTTCGACGTGAAGCTTCACGTCCGATCTCGGATAATTGATATTCTGA
Organism: uncultured bacterium; assembly: GCA_964551445.1. Lineage (GTDB taxonomy): Bacteria > Muiribacteriota > UBA9980 > UBA9980 > UBA9980 > DAOPXV01. The sequence continues at coordinate 65,278 of CAZKCG010000009.1, forward strand.
TCGATGACCTCAAAGAGCTGTTTGATCTCAGTGAGTGAATATTGATTCCAGTCAGATATCGAATCTATGGCGCGAAGCCCTTCTATTTTCATTTTCGCGGAAGTATCGTTTATCAGGCCTATGAGTTTCTGCAGGTCTATTTTCTGTTTTTCAATCATGTTAGTTGCAATTATCTCCTATTTGACTTTAAAAATAGCTTCGACCTCAACGGCGGCGCCGAGGGGAAGCGATGATACTCCCACTGCTGCGCGGGCGTGAGAACCGGGTTCGCCCATTATCTTTTTGAAAAATTCCGAAGCTCCGTTCACGACTTTAGGATGGTCTTTAAAATCTTTCGTGGCGGCGCAGAAACCTGAAATTTTAACGAGCCTTTCAACGCGTGAGAGATCTCCGTCAAGAGCCTGCGAAAGCGCGGCGAAAATGTTGATGGCGCATATTTCAGCGGCCTTCTGGGCGTCTTCGACCGATACCGTGTCGCCGAGCGTTCCGGCGCAGACAAGCTTGCCGTCGCGGACGGGAAGCTGGCCGGAAACGTAAGCGAATCCGGAAGCTATAACGACGGGAATGTAAGCGGCAAGAGGAGCCGCGGGTTTGGGAAGCTCGATCCCGGCTTCCTTCAATTTTTCAACTATATTCATTTTATGATACCCCCGAATTGTTAAATATTTATATCCAGGCCATATATTTTTATTTTTATCAAAGGACCTTGAATTTTTCGAGCGCTCTGAAATCCGTCATGTCGAACTGGAGCGGCGTGATAGAAACAAATCCGTTCTGAACGGCTATAAGATCGGTGTTCTCATCGTTCTCGATCTTTTCCTTGCAGCCGGAAAGCCAGTAATGCACTAAGCTCGACGGGTCTGATATAGCCTTGTATTCGTCGCGGTATCTGAAATTATTAACCCGCGTTATCCTGCTTCCTTTGATCTCGGATGATTCAACCGATGGAACGTTGACGTTTAAAACGCATCGGTTATCGAATTCGCGGCATCTTGCATATAACTTTTCGATGTTATCGAAAATGAATTTCGCCGCGGTCGGATATTTGGGATTTGAATAGAAAGTAGCGGTTGAGACGGCTATCGAAGGAAGCTCGAAAAAAAGGCCCTCGAAGGCCGCCGCAACCGTTCCTGAATAGCGTATGTCCACGCCCATGTTCTCTCCGTGATTAATGCCTGATATCAATATATCCGGCTTATCTTCAGCGAGTATGACGCCAAGTGCGATCTTGGCGCAGTCTGCCGGCATTCCGTTGACCTGAAAGAATTTTTTTACCGCGGTCGGGGAAGCCGGCGTGAATTCTTTTACCTTTAGCGGATAACGCAGCGTTATGGATGCGCTTGAAGCGGACTTTTCCGTGTCGGGCGCGACGACATAAACATCATGACATGCCGCGAGAGTTTCAGCGAGGCAATGTAGTCCCGGAGCGTGAATTCCGTCGTCGTTGGTGATTAAGATCTTCAAAATTTCCTCCGTGAGTTATTGCAGCTTGATCTTCGATGCTTCAAAATTTTCCTTATCGACGGTTACGCGGATATTATTTTCGCGCATAAGCCAGCCGAGGGCGAGCGTGAAGCGCAGGTCGTCTATGGAATATTTTTTTTTGATCTCTTCTCTGACCACGCTGACTGGTGTTTCGCCGGCTTTATCGAGGTGGTGCCAGATGTATCCGGCGATCTCGCCGATGTCTGTTTTTATCATTTCATACTCCCCTTATGGTAATTATTTATCTTTTTTTCCTGCCGAATATGGAAGCGTTCGCAGCTTCGTCATGGAGCTGGCGTTCGGCCATGTGCAGATATTTTATGAGGTTGAGGGATGTTTTAGGAGTGCCGCGGGCGGTAAGTATTTTCTTGGCGAATCCGAGTTTTCTTCTGATGTAATTTACGGCGGGAATGGTGGTTTTAAATTCGGCAGCCATTTCCCAGTCTGCGTGCTGGTCGTTTTTTTCAACGAATTTTTTCAGGTCCGCGTCCGACCATTTTCTTTTATCCGAGCCGCCTCTTTTTTTGTAGTTGTGTTTTTTGAGGCGTTCTTCGTTGCGTTCAACGCTGCCGCGTGACTTTAATTCTTTCCAGTGTGGATTGCGGTTTCTGGAAAATTCGATGTCTTTAACCGTAAATTTGGAATTTTTTTCGAGCCAGTCTTTGGTGACAAGGCTTTTTTCGCCGGAAGAGAGTTTTGATTTGAGGGATAATTTGATGTATTCGTCGGGAGTTCTGGCCGCCATGAGTTTTTTTACTTCGGCGTGATCGAGAGGAGCTGAAGCCGGTTTCGTATGTGAAACCGGCTTTTTAGCTGTTTTAACTATTTTTTTTTTTGGTCAGCAACTTTTTTAGCGGGAGCTGCTTTTTTTACAGGAGCTGCTTTTTTTGCAGGAACCGCTTTTTTAGCGGGAGCTGCTTTTTTAGCAGGAACGGCTTTTTTTACCGGTGTAGCTTTTTTTACGGGAGCCGCTTTCTTAGCGGGAGCTGCTTTTTTTACCGGTGTAGCTTTTTTAGCGGGAGCCGCTTTTTTTACGGGAGCCGCTTTCTTAGCGGGAGCTGCTGTTTTTACGGGAGCTACTTTTTTTACGGGTGTTGCCATTTTTTAGTTCCTTCCTTTTTTTGAATATTCGTTTTCTATATTAATTATAACAAATTTTCGGCATATAATCAAATTATATTATACTATTTCTGAATTATTTTTAAATTATTTAAAAATATCTTTAAACGATCGGCGTATCGTTGCCGGTGTTAGGTCCCGAAGACTGAAGTATATCAAGCTTTTTCATCTTATATCTGAGTGTGTCGCGATTGAGATTTAAAAGTTTGGCGGTCTGAGACTGGTTGTTGGCGGTCATCGCGAGCGTCTTCTGAATTATTTTTTTCTCGATGCCGGATATAAGTTCCTCTATATCGACGCCGTCGCGGGGCACTTCTATATCAAGTGAATAAAGGCTTGCGGCGTTATATGCCTGGCCTGAAAGTGATTCGCCATGGAGTCTCCTGTTTCCATTTTTTCCGGCCACGTCGAGGTGAAGATGGTCGGGAAGAATGTAATCGCTGCTCTCTAAAAGTATGGACCGCTCGACCACATTTTTAAGTTCCCTTACGTTACCCGGCCATAAATATCCGTTCATTAATTCAAGCGCTTCGTCCGAAAGACCCTTGACCTGTTTTTTAAAAACGGAGTTGTAATGCTCGATAAAATGCTTCGCCAGAACGGATATGTCGTCTATGCGTTCGCGCAGCGGAGGGACGTGTATCGGGATAACGTTAAGCCTGAAAAAAAGATCTTCGCGGAATTTCGACGCCTGTATCTCTTTTTTCAGGTCCTTGTTAGTGGCGGCTATTATCTGCATATCGACGGAGATATCCTTTATGCCGCCGACGTGTTTGAACACCTTGTCTTCGATTATCTTTAAAAGTTTAGCCTGAAGTCCGACGCTCATCTCGCCTATTTCGTCGAGGAAAAGAGTCCCGCCGTCGGCTACTTCGAAGAGGCCTTTCTTCTGATTTATGGCGTTGGTGAACGCGCCTTTTTCATGGCCGAAAAGTTCAGACTCGAGAAGCGATTCGGACAGCGCGCTGCAGTTGATCTCGACGAAGGGCTTATTCTGGCGCAGGCCTCTGTAATGGATCGCCCTTGCTACCAGTCCTTTTCCGGTGCCGGACTCGCCCGTTATCAGGACGGTCGAGATCGGAACGCTGGCGAGTTTGTTTATGAGCTCCATTATCTTGACTATCGAAGAATGGCTGCCGAGCATTTGTTCCTGTTGAAATTTTTTCTGTTCCTTCTGTTTCAGAAAGAAAACTTCTTTTTTCAGTTCGTGCGTTTCCAGCGCTTTTTTAATAAGATGTTTTAATTTTTCGAGATTGAATGGTTTGATCAGGTAGTCGTACGCGCCTAACTTCAGTGCCTCGATGGCGGTTTCGATCTCCGCGAAAGCCGTTATCATTATAACGTAAGTGTCGGGCTGCAGCGCTTTTATTTTTCGCAGAAGCTCGATCCCTGAATAATCGGGAAGTTTTATATCGAGTATGCATACGTCGACCGTGTTCTCTTTGACCGTTCTAAGCCCGTCGTCGGCGAGTTCATGAGAAAAAACGGTGAATCCCATCTCCTTGAGTTCCGTCGTAAGGCTCCATCTTAGAAGTTTTTCATCGTCGACTATAAGGACATTTTTCATCATTTCATCCTTTCAGATTAAGAAAAATTATTGATTTTGAATATTCATTTCTTTTGTTGAACCGGAAATATCTCCGGAAAAAACCGGCATGACTATCTTGAAAATGGTTTCTTTTCCAGGGATGGAAGAAGCTTTAATATCGCCGCCCATGCTTCTGATTATTTTCTGGGACACCGCGAGCCCGAGCCCGGAACCTTTCGGCTTGGTCGTGAAAAAAGGCTCGAATATTTTTGACATGGTATCCTCGTCCATGCCGGGGCCGTTATCGATAACGCTTATCATAAATTCTTTTTCGTTAGCCGCCGTTGTTATGGTGAGGCGCGCGCCCTGAGTCGAAGACAAAGCCTGGTATGCGTTTATGACCACGTTCATGAATACCTGGGTGAACTGTTTCGCGTCGATATTTAACGGCGGGTCGATCTCTTCATGTATCAAAAATTCATCGGTCACTCCCGGATAGGTGTTGGATGTTTTTATGAACGCAAGAATATTCAATACCGTGTCGCGTATCTTCGTCACCGACAATTTAAGAGGCACCGGCCTCGCGTAAGTGAGAAGGTTGGAGATGATCTCGTCGACGCGGTGGACCTGATTTATCATTTCGGCTATGATCTCGTTATATGGATCGTCTTTGGGAAATTTAGCGGATATGACCTGGATGGCGTTTCCGATTCCGGCCACCGGATTTCTGACCTCGTGAGCCACCGCGACGGCGAGCTGAAGCATCGAGGTGAGTTTTTTATTCGATTCCTTTAACGAGACCGACATCTGATTAAGCGTCTGGCCGAGTTCGCCTATCTCGTCGTAACCGCTCAGATCGACCTTGTAATCAAGATTTCCGTTGCCGATCTCTCTCGCCGCGGTTATGAGTTTATTTATTGGGTAGGTTATTTTTTTCGTCATGTAATAAGAGAACCATATAACGCAGATGAAGATGACCACGACCGCGACGACCATGTAAATGGTTATTATCCTGTTCTCCGTCGCCGAATTAACGGTCATATCCTTTAAAATATTATTATTCTTAACGAGCAGTTCCTCAATGTCCCGGTGGAGCCCCTCGCGCTTTTGAACGAGCTTGGTCATCGGTATCTCCGCCGTGTCCCACACTCCGAACTCGGAATCGTAAGCCTGATAAGCCGTGTTTAAAACGGTGTTGAAGTTGGCGCGTGACTCTTCTATCCGCGCCATTACCTTTTTTAATTCGCGGCTTGAAATGGTTTTCTTCGATTTTTTTATGAACTCATCCATGTAGATATCGAAGTCGCGGTATTTTTCGACGAGCTTTTGATCGAAGCTTGCTTCCTTGTCTTTTTCGCTTGTAAGCAGGTCGTTGGATTTAAGCTGAAGGCTTTCTATAAGTTTCAGAGTGTCGTTGTAATTAGAAAGGATGTTGGCGTTCCTGTCGAGGACCGCTATGTTATAAATCGTGATAAGGCTTAGAAGAGTTATGAAAAAAAACATGACGAGGACAATAAGGCCTATCTTCCATGTTATGTTGTATCTTACGTTGAACTTTAAGCTTTTCATCAGTTCCAAGATCAATTCGCCTGTCTTTAATTCGCGGCGCGAGCCTGCGTGGATTTAAGGGGAACGCCTTATTTTACTTTAAAACATTTTAAAATGCAATAGCGTTTCAACACATTTCGCTAATATTCTTTATTCCGCGGCATGTTTTTCGATATTGACTTGGCAGCCGCTTTCTGTTAAAATTCACCGCGATGATCTCATTTTCAAGATATATAAGGCGCGTAACCTTATTTTCAAACAACTGCAGAATGTTCATGATATCAAACTCCATGCTGAGTTTTGGAATATCGGCGGTCGAGGTTTTTCTGGGTTTGTATTTTCTTGAGCTTGGTTTCAGGGAGGATTTCATCGGGACCTATTACGCCGTTTCGACCGGAACATCGGCGGTGCTTCTTCTCGCCATGGGACGGCTTTCGGACAGGATCGGGCGCATCGCCAGTTTTTACGCGACCCTTTTCGGGCATCTAACCGGATATATGATCCTTTTTTTTTATCAGACGCCGGCGGCGATATTTCTATGCGGCTTTTTAAACGGCGCCTCCGCTGCGCTGCGGGCATGCACCTCATCTCCTTTTTTACACGAGAATGCCAGGGCGTCGGAGCGTGAATACGTTTTTTCCGCGTCCTCAAGCTATCTTCTTATCGGCAGTATGCTTGGAAGCGTAGCCGGAGGATATATGCCGGTATTATTTTTAAAATTTTTTCACGCCAGCGGCAGTTTCGACGCGTACAGATATTCTGTGACGGCAGCTTCGTTTTTTATTCTCGCTTCCATCTGGCCGTTGTTTTATATGAAGGAATCGTCATGCGAAAGACATGCCGCGGGAGCTGATAATTATCCCGTTAAAAGATCCGGCGTCGGTAACAGGCGTTCGTTCAACGAGCCGGAAGGGCCGTTTTATTATAAATTCGTAATATATACTTTTTTGATAGGCTGCGGAGCCGGCCTTATAGTGCCGTTCTTCAACGTTTATTTCGCCCAGAAATTCTCGATGGATTCAAGCCGTATAGGCATAATATTCATGGCCGGCAATATATTGACGGCGGTCCTTATGATGATTACTCCCGTTATAACCGAACGGGTCGGCAAGATAAATTCGATAGCGGTCATGGAAATTTTATCTTTGCCTTTTCTTCTTATACTCGGATTTTCATCCTCGGCCCCGCTCTGTATCGCGGCGTATTTCATAAGGGGCGCGCTTATGAATATGAATAACCCGGTTTTCATGAACATCGTCATGGAGCTTACACCGGACCGTGAAAGAGGAAGGGTAAGTTCCATCGTGACCCTCGGCGATAATTTTTCCAGGACCATTTCGACTTACGTTTCAGGAAGGATAATGACCAACCACGGAGTAAGCCTTCCATACTCCCTCACCGCGGCGTTTTATTCGCTCGCCGCGGCCTATATATACATTTCTTTTGCCAGGTATGAAAAAAAGAAGTGATCCGATTTTTTATTTTGCCGCGGTTTTCCCGGCAGCGATAATTCTCTCGACGGCCTGAGGATGCGTTCCGAACCAGAATTGATTAAATGGATGAGGCGCGAGATTCGAGCGGTTATCGACCGCGAGCTTTATATTCATGGATATATAATCCTGTTCTATTTTACCGGGCTTCACGATATTTTCAAGAGTGAACATATCGGCGGCTCTTTCAAAATTCCGGCTTATGGTATTTTCCGCCGGCAGCAATAAAAAAGCCGCGCAAAAATATAATATGTAATATTCGGGGAGATATCGCGCCATGGCTCCTTTAAAAAGCGACGGCGGATCGACCCGCGTTATCGGAGCGAACAGTTTTATTAAAAGCGACGCGAAAAAGATGATCGCCGCCGCTATAAGCGTTCCGTAAAATTCATGATTTAAAATATAATGTCCGAGTTCGTGACCGTAAACGGCCTTTATCTCCGCCGCACTGTGATTTTTCAAAAGAGTGTCACAGATGAATATCCGCTTCCACGGCCCGAAGCCCGTAAAAAAAGCGTTCGAGTGGTTCGAATACCGGCTTTCGTCCACGACCTCTATCCGCTCTACGGTTACGCCGTTAGCCGAAGCCGCGGCTATAAGTTCGCGCGAAAGTTTTTCGTCGTTTAAAACGCTTATATCGTAAAACAGCGGAAGAACGATCCATTGAAGAAGCAGAAGAAACAGAAGTCCGGATAAGAAGGCGGCCAGCGGCAGAACAAGATGCCATTTTTTTTCAAACCGTTCGATCGTGAACTTTATGATGAATATTATTAAAAACGATACGAACAATTCTATCGAGTGCGCCTTTATCTGAAGCGCAAGCCATCCCGCGTGCGTGAGATTGGAAAAACCGAAAGCCTTTTCCTTCAAAAAACCAAGTATATATAAAAACGGTAATTGAGATGCGAAAAGCCCGGCGTAAAAATCCGTGAAAAAAATCGCGAGTCCGGTATATGGATATCTTTCGAATATTTCGGAGAGCCGCCCGAAACTTTGCGCGCGTACTTTCGAAAAAAGACAGATGGAAAAATAAAGAGCCGTCCATATAAAAAGAGCGGCCCTGAATTCGTAGCCGCAGCGAAGGTATTCGAGGCCGTCGTTTATGTTGGCGGGCGTAAAATAATTCAGAAGAAGCGCGGCGTGTCCGGCATCATTATTCGCAATATATCCCGTTATCAGAAGCGAGGCTCTGAGCGTCAGGTAGATCGAGAATATCGAATATATTATTTTGTTGAAAATATTATTCATCGGTAATATACACTTCGGTATTTTGTATTAATGTATTATATATAGTTAATATGTATACCTCGGCGGACCGCTAATTATTTTTCGGCGAGAATGATGACCGATCGCGGGCGCGCTGATATGGTTTTAGCCGTGTGAACAGGCGTATTGTCGTCGTCGAATATATCGCGGCCGGCGCATTCGAATGTGTCCGCCTTTAAATACCATTTTTTACGCGGCAGATTTTTGGGGACCTCGAATTCGAGTTTTTCAGTATATGCGTTTATCACTATATAAAATCTGCGGTTGTATTCTTTGATGCCGGTTATCGCCGGCGCGCCGTTCAAAGTGAACGCGATGGAATGAGACGCCGCGGACCAGTCGGGCTGGTTTAATTTCACGCCGTGCCATGTTATAAACTGAGACGCTTCGATATTTTTAGCCGGAGCATCTTCTTTTTTCTTTAAGAAAGTTTCGAGGCAGAATATGGTGTTGTCTTTACGGAATGCGATTATCTTCTTGAAAAAATCGAATATTTCAATATTTTTGTTAACGTATTCCCAATCGTGCCATGATAATTCGTTGTCCTGACAGTAACCGTTGTTATTGCCGCGCTGCGTTCTGAAAAATTCGTCGCCGCCGAGTATCATGGGAGTTCCCTGAGATAACATGAGGATCGCCGCGAAATTTTTTATCTGTCTTATCCTTACGCGTTTGATATCGGAATCTCCCGTCTCGCCTTCAGCTCCGTAATTATAGCTTCTGTTATCATTGGTTCCGTCGGAATTATTTTCGCCGTTCTCGAAATTATTTTTATTATTGTAGCTTACGAGGTCGCGGAGCGTGAACCCGTCGTGACAGGTGACGAAATTGATGCTGTGATAAGGCGCGCGGCCTTTGCTGTATAGATCGGGACTGCCGCATAACCTCGTCGCGAGGCTTGAAACGAATCCAGGATCGCCTTTCATAAAGCTTCTTATATCGTCGCGGAATTTTCCGTTCCATTCGGCCCAGCCTTCGGGGAATTCGCCAACTTTATAGCAGCCTCCCGCGTCCCAGCCTTCGGCTATGAGTTTCGTTCCGGATAGTATCGGGTCGTCCTGAATATCTTTTAAAAGGCTGTTCTCGCCAAGCCAAATGCCTGAAGAGCTGCGGCCCAATATTGAGGCGAGGTCGAAGCGGAATCCGTCGACGCGCATTTCGGTGACGAAATAACGGAGGCTGTCGAGTATCATGTTTTTAACTGCGGAATGATTACAGTTCAAAGTATTTCCGCATCCCGAATAATTTTTATAGAATCTCTGATTGGTTTCGAGATGGTAGTAAACGGAGTTGTCTATTCCCCTGAAGGATATGGTCGGGCCGATCTCGTTGCCTTCGCCCGTATGGTTATAAACGACGTCTAAAATAACTTCTATCGAGGCCTTGTGAAGTTCCCTGACCATTTTTTTGAATTCGTTGACGGCTTCCGTAGGTTTTTTTGAAGAAGAAAATAAATTATTAAGGGCGAAAAAAGACAGCGAGTTATATCCCCAGTAATTTTTAAGCCTTTCTCCGGTCTTCGGGTTGACGCGTATTATTTCGTTCTCGTTGAATTCATGCACCGGAAGAAGCTCGATCGCCGTGATCCCGAGTTCCTTTAAATATGGTATCTTTTCTATGAGTCCGGAAAAAGTTCCGGGCGCAGACACTTTTGATGATGGATGCACCGTGAGTCCGCGCACGCTGGCCTCGTATATTATGGTCTTGTTAAGTGGCGTACGGGGCGGCTGGTCGTCTTCCCAGTCGAAAGAAGAATCGTCGACGACGACGCATTTCATGGCTGCGCTCACGTTATCGATCTTTGAAGGGACCAGGTCCATATTTTTTCCCGCGGTTCTGTCGAAGCTATAAGTGTCGTCGTCCTTCCAGAGAAATTTTTCGACGAGGGCCTTCGCATAAGGATCTATCAGAAGCTTGTTTTTATTGAAGCGATGCCCGTTTTCCGCCGGAGTGTATGCGCCGTCCATTCTGTATGCGTAGTATATATTTTTTTCGAGAGGCGATACCAGGACGTGCCAGATATCTCCGGTTTTATTTTTTTTCGGGTCGAATTTTACCGAATGAAAAGGTTTGGTGGCGTTCTCGGCGTTAAAAAGTTCCAGCGTGACGCCGGCCGCGTTTTTTGAAAAGACAGCAAAATTAATGCCGCCTTCTTTATCAAAAGCGGCACCCAGAGGATAAGGACAGCCTTTTAATATTTTATAACTCATAAAAAAAATTCACTCGCGATATATCAGCTTTTTTCTTTTAAAGCGATGTTGAGTTCCAGATTTCCAAACTGGGTCTGGAAGGGAATAAGGATCGACTGGACGTCCGATTCGGGAATGAGGATCTCTTTTCCGATGAAAAGGGTAGGAGGCGAAAAATCAGCGGTGTATCCGGCGTTTGAAAGAATGGTTATGGCTCTTCCGGTTATCATGTTCGTCATTTCAGACAGGGCGGATCGCGCGAGAGGCGGCAGGTCATCCGAAACGATGGTCTCCTTAAGCATATTGACCGATATCTGCGCCGCGAGTTTATTGTCGAGAACGTATATAACGCGGCCGCGGATGGCTCCTATAACGCCGAGTATTATGACGGCCAGCTTTTCCTGTGACGCGTGCGTCTCACGGCCGAGCTCGAGTCCGAGCCGGGTAAAATTTATTCCCGGAACGATCTGCGGCAGAACCGCGGCGGCGGCCTCTATAAAAGGGTTTATGAATTCTTTTTTAATGACGTTCACCTCGATATTTTTTGAAAAACGCAGTTTTATTGCCGTTAATGGATAAAATTACATTTTCAATACTTTATCGATGGTCGCGATGAAATTGTCGTCCGTGAAGGGTTTTACTATGAAGTGCTTGGCGCCGAGCGTCAGAGCTTCGATGACCTTGTCCTTCTGGGATGCGGCCGAAACCATGATGACCTTGGCCTGGGCGTTTATCTGTTTTATCTGTCTTAAACCTTCGATGCCCGAATCGCCGGGCATGGTTATATCCATCGTCACAAGATCAGGGGTTTCAGCCTGATAGACTTTAATGGCATTTTCGACGTTCTCAGCTTCGAACACGTTCGTGAATCCGAACTTCGCCAGAATTTTTTTAATAGTATATCTCATAAATTGAGCGTCGTCTACGACCAATACTTTTTCGGATCTTTCTGCCATAACCCTCTCCTTGAAAAATAATTAACTTAAAGTTTTTCAGAATATACATTTATCATATTATCATTACAAAGTCAACAAAAATTATCTGATAGATCAACGGCTGCTTATTTGAAATCACACTCCGCGGGCGTCCGGGGGCCAGATATATTTATGCATCTGAAGCTGAAAACGGGCTATGAGTTTATCTCTTAGCATCCAGCCGATGACCGTTTCGGGTTTAATTTTTCCATAAACGGTTGAAAATAATAATCCGCATTTTTTTTCGAGTCCGTATAGTCCTATTATTTTTTTCGAATATACATAATCTTTCCTGTCGCCGATGACGAATTTGACCTCGTCATTTTTTTTCAGGTATTTTATGTTTTCGAGGTCCATCATTTCGGACATCGCTGAAGAAGGCGTTTTAATGTCCATGATGATGACCGCTTTTTTGTTGACGCTTTTTATGGATACCGAGCCTGAAGTCTCAATAAGGAGTTTTCTTTTTAACCCGGTTTTTTTTTCGTTGTCCGCGAGCGCAAGTATTATGGCATTTATAAGGGCGGGCGAATTTTTCTGAATAAGCGGTTCCCCGCCGGTGAGTTCGACTACAGGCGTATCGCAAGCCGTTATTTTTTTTATTATCGCCGCGATGGAAAGATGCCTGCCTTCGTTATAAGCGTATTTAGTGTCGCAGTAAGAACATCTAAGATTGCAGCCTGACAGGCGTATGAAAAGACACGGCAGGCCCGCGTAAGAAGATTCGCCCTGTATGCTTTCGAAAATTTCGTTGACCCGGACGCCCGGTTTAGTTTCGGTTGTCATGTTTTCATTATATCAGATTTAAAATATTGTTTCAATATAAATAATATACATTAAATCAATTTTACGATTGAAAAAAAATTAAAACTATGATAAAATAACTTTCTTGATATTTATAATCTGAACAATAAAATTTAATTGATCGTAAGAAGGTTATTATTATATGGACATTTTAGATTCCCTGAATCCGCCGCAGTATGAGGCCGTTACCAATACCGACGGGCCTATTATTATTTTCGCCGGCGCCGGCACCGGAAAGACCAAGGTCATAACCCACAGGATCTCATACCTCGTCAGCAAAAAGAACGTGAGCCCGAAAAACATACTGGCAATAACTTTCACCAACAAGGCCGCCGACGAGATGCGCGAACGCGTGAGCATTCTTCTGCCCGACGTCTGCCGCGACATCTGGATCTCGACCTTTCACAGGATATGCCTTTATATTTTAAGGAACCATCCGGAAGAGATCGGATATTCAAAAGATTTCGTTATCTACGATGACGGCGACCAGCTCTCTCTTATCAAGGAATGCATGGCTGAACTCAAGATCGGCGACGACATCGTAAAACCCCGCGCCGTCCAGAACAAGATATCTCTGGCGAAAGCCAATCTTATCTCCGAAGAAGATTATATTTTAAGCCATGACTCAGACGCGGTCAGCAGCGAAAAAAGCGTCGCTGCCATATATGCCCTCTATAATAAAAAGCTCAAGGAAAATAACGCGCTTGATTTCGACGATATAATCTATCAGGCGGTAAAGCTGCTGAAATCTTCCGACAAAGTTTTAAAACTCTATCAGACCCGCTTCAAATACATACTCGTCGACGAATATCAGGACATCAACTATTCCCAGTACATACTCGTTAAGACGCTTTCTCTGTCTCATAAAAACATCTGCGTCGTCGGCGACGACGATCAGTGCGTGGCAGCCAATGTTTCAGTGCTTACGCCGTCGGGATATCAGAAGATCGAGAATTTCATGGAAGGTTCTTCCGTCGTTGCCTGCGCCGGGCACGATACCGTCAATCTTTCCCAGGTGGATAAAGTTATGCGCAAGCCTTATTCCGGCAAAGCCGTAAGAATAACGCTCGAGAACGGAAAAAGCCTCGTTGCGACGCCCAACCATTTGTTTTTCGCCAAATATAACGGATCCCAGGCCCTTATTTACGTCTATCTCATGTACCGCAAAGCTTTCGGCTACAAGATCGGCGTCTGCCAGGGGCTTTCCGTTTTCACCGAATCGCGCCGTCACGACCTCGAGGAAGGCGATAAAGTTTGGATAATGAAAATATGCAAAAATCCTAAGGACGCATATTTTTATGAAACATTCTACGCGACGAAATACGGGATACCCACGCTTCATTTCAGCTCCCGCGCCAACAGGGTTACCATAGACCAGGAAAAAATAAATTATATGTATAAAGAGATCGATACCTTCGTGCGCGCCGAGATCCTTATGAAAGATCTTATGCTCTACGAGGAACATCCGCACTACATCTCCATCGCTAAAACCAGAAGCGCCACTTCGCCGAAGGTTTTAAGCCTTACCATGTTCGGCTCGTCCGAACGGACGGCGGAGAACGGATGGTTCCACCACAGAGTGAATATCGACGTGAATTCTCAGGCCGTCAATATGATAAGAGCCGCCGGCGGCGCGTCCGTCCGCAGCGAAGCTTTCGATAAATGGAAGATCGAGGCCGTAAGACAGGATTACTCTGACGTCGTTCAGTTCGCGAAAACCATTTCAGGGTTGGACGATCTGCTGCTTGTCGAAAAAGCCCAGCTGACCTCAAAACCGCCTTTTTATCAAATGCCGGCTTCCCATCTTCACGAACAGATGATAATCCCTTATTTCAACCATAAGGAAACCCGCATAGAAGAACTTATGATATCCCGCGTTGAAGTTATCGATTATGAAGGTTTCGTATATGATCTTTCGGTAAAACACCTTCATAATTACGTGGTCGACGGTTTCGTCGTCCATAATTCCATCTATTCATGGCGCGGCGCCGACGTGCGTTCCATTCTTAATTTTGAAAAAGATTATCCGGGCGCTGCCGTCGTCAAGCTTGAACAGAATTACCGCTCCACCAAAAACATTTTGCTGGCCGCTTCCGAAGTTATAAAAAATAATATGAGCCGCCGTGAAAAAACGCTCTGGACGAGCGGCGATAAAGGCGAAAAAATAACCGTTTATGAGGCCCTGAACGAACAGGCCGAGGTCATATTCGCCATCAACCAGATGCGCCAGGTAATATACCGCGAAGATAAAAAATATTCCGATTTCGCTTTCTTCTATAGGACCAACGCGCAGTCCCGCATAGTCGAAGAAACTCTTATAAAAGAAGGAATACCATACAAAATGGTAGGTTCCGTCAAGTTCTACCAGCGCAAGGAGATCAAGGACATTTTATCTTATCTCAGGCTCGTCTTAAATACCCGGGACAACGTCAGCCTTAAGCGTATACTTAACGTTCCGCGCCGCGGCATAGGCGAAAAATCCATAAACTCGCTTATATCCTTCGCCGAACAAATGAAGATATCCATATTCGAAGCGCTGTCGCGCGTAACGGAGATAGAAGACCTTCCGCTCAAGGCTAAAAACACGACGCTTAATTTCGTCGATCTTATAAACGAGCTGCGCGAGGACGCGAAAAAATGCAACGTCACCGAACTTACCAGAAATATTCTCGAAAAAACAGGTTATTTGAGAGAACTAAAGGTCATAAATTCATCTCAGACGGTTGACCGTTCGAAGAACGTGAACGAATTTCTGTCGCTTACCGAATCATACGATGAGATCCCCGGCGAGAAGAACGGCCTTTCAGGCTTCCTTGAAAGAGTTACGCTTATAACCGATCTCGACGAGATCGACGATAAAGAGAACGCCGTTACGCTGATGACATTCCATTCGGCCAAGGGCCTTGAATTTCCAGTCGTGTTCATGTTCGGCATGGAGGAAAAACTTTTCCCCCACGAACACAGCAGCGACGAGAATTTCGATATCGCCGAAGAGCGGCGCCTGTGCTACGTCGGTATGACAAGGGCCCGCGAAAGGCTTTATCTCGTTCATACCCGCCAGCGGCGCATATTCGGATCGGTATTCACCAATCCCGTCTCGCGTTTCGTTTCCGAGATACCCGATTCGCTCGTTATAAACATATCCTGCGAGGAAGAATTTTTAAACAGCATACCTCAGATGACCCGCCAGAAGCCTGTGTTTTACGCTGACCGCGACGGCCGCGACGAAACTTATCAGCCTGGTAATTACGAGGACGACGCATACGGCGTGAAGGATATCGGCTCGACCAAAAGCAGCGCCGTTACCGCCGCCGCCGCCCGCATCAAAGCGAGGATATCGAAAGATGAAAACGCGCCTGACAGCGAGGATTACAGCGGCGCAGAATTCGGCGGCGTCAGTTTCAACAAGGGCGACCGCGTCAAACATTCCATGTGGGGCATAGGCGTCGTTTTAGAAGCTAACGGCCGCGGCGACGAGTGTCTGGTCAAGGTTAATTTTATGAACGTCGGCGAAAAGAAACTTCTTTTAAAATACGCGCCTCTCGATAAAATATAAATTTTGGCCCCGGCTTTTTTAGAAAGCAATATGGAACGAATGGAGCATATATTCATTAAATGGAATTTTCACAGCTAGAGGAAAAAATAAAATCATATAATCCCAACGCGAATATTCAGTTTGTAAAAGACGCTTACGATTTCGCGCGCGAAGCCCATAAGGAACAATTCAGGGCTTCGGGCGAACCATATTTTATTCATCCGTTCAACGTGGCCCTCATTCTCGCCGACCTGCAGCTCGACTCTACTACCATAGCCGCCGGGCTTATGCATGACGTTGTGGAGGATACGCCGATCACCATCGAACAGATATCCGAAAAGTTCGGAAATACCATGGGCATTATAATCGAAGGCGTGACCAAGCTTTCCAAGATCTCATTTAAGACCAAAGAGGAATTCGCGGCCGAGAACCTCAGAAAGATGCTTTTCGCTCTTATAAAGGACGTCCGTGTGATACTGGTCAAGATAGCCGACAGGCTTCACAACATAAGAACTCTCGGTTCGCTTCCGGTTGAAAAACAGAAAAGAATAGCCACTGAAACTCTCGACATATACGCGCCGCTCGCCAACCGTCTCGGTATGCACAGCATAAAGATCGAGCTGGAAGATTCATGTTTTAGAATATGCGATCCCGAAATAGCTCATGAGCTCGAAACTAAACTCGTGCGCGACAAAGCCACGCGCGAGGAATACATCAAAGAGATCATCCAGATGCTTCAGGCCGAATGCGAAGAAAACGGCATTCAATGCAGCATGTCCGGCCGCCCCAAGCATCTGTACAGCATCTATAAAAAGATAAAGAGCAAGGAAAAGACCATCGAGGACATATACGATCTCATCGGCGTCCGCGTTATAGTCAAATCCATAAACGATTGTTACGGGGTCCTCGGCCTGGTCCATAAACTCTGGAAGCCCATAATGGGGCGCTTCAAGGACTATATAGCGGTCCCTAAGACCAATCTTTATCAATCTCTTCACACGACCATAATTCATCCTAAAGGCGAGCCGGTCGAGATACAGATCAGAACCGACATCATGGATCGTATCGCCGAGGGCGGCATCGCGGCCCACTGGCATTATAAAGAATCCGGCCCAAAAAAGGTCGAGGGCGCGAAAAGAAACGATATAGCCTGGCTTCGCCAGATAATAAACTGGCACCGAGACGTGACCGACGCCCGCGAATATATCGAAACCATAAAAGTAGATCTTTACCAGGACGAGGTTTTCGTTTTTACGCCTAACGGCGATATAAAGGTCCTTACCGCGTTAAGCACTCCTATCGATTTCGCGTTTCTGATACATACCGAGGTCGGTAATAAATGCATAGGCGCCAAGGTCAACGGCAAAATGGTGCCGATCGATTACGAACTCAACAACGGCGACATAGTCGATATTTTAACTTCGAATTCCGCCAAGCCTTCGAAAGACTGGCTTAACATAGTAAAATCCTCCCATGCCCGCGCGAAGATAAAAGCCTGGTTCAAAAACGAGGAACGGGCGAGCGATCTGAAAAAAGGCAAAGACAGTTTTTTAGAATATTACACTGCTCATATAAAGGACGTTATAAAATTCTACGAAGAACTTTCAAAGTCGCCTTACGCTCATGACAGGGCGGAACTTATAAAAGAAGACAGCGAATACAACCGAGTTTTAAAATCAAAACTTTTCAACGATTCCATAGAGGCGCTCGGCTTCAGGTCGCTCGATGATTTTTTCGTCATAATCGGCCGGGGCGAATATCAGATAAAACATATATACACCAAAATGTTTCCCGAATATATGGAGTCGCTCAATACTAAAGGGAAGCCGATCCAGACATTTCAGAAGAAGGCCCCCGAAAAGAAGAACCGCTCCATCAACGGCGTTATCGTTTCAGGCATCGACGACGTTCTGGTCAGATTTTCAAAGTGCTGCACTCCGGTCCCGGGCGATCCGATCATCGGGTTCATCACCCGCGGCCGCGGCGTTTCGATACATCGCAAAAATTGCGCGAGCCTTTCGATAGAAGGCAGCGAGAAAGAGCGCGTTATCGAGGTTAAATGGGACCAGGGGCGCTTATCTACCCACAACATAACTTACGCGACAAGAATTCGAATAAAAGCCATAGACCGTCAGAATCTTATTTTTAACGTCACCAACCTCATATCCAACGTAAAACTCAATATTTACGAACTTCACGCGCGCGTTGAAAAGAACTTTGCCATAGTTGAATTCACGATAGACATAACAAACACTCAACAGCTGGACGAATTCATTAAGAACCTCGAAAAGATCGACGGCGTTATGAACGTTTACAGAATAGACGGCGGCAGCGGCGGCTCTCCGAGTTCACAGCCCGCTAAAAACAAGCCGAAAAAATAAAATCTGAATATCAAAATATTTCAATAAAAGTTGTTTTAAAGACGCTTGCATCACCCTCACCCGTCAAGGGGGAGGTTATATTGTGAATTAGATTTATAGTCATATAAAATATATTTAAAGGGGTAGTTTGAAATGAGCCTTGAGTCACAGCCTAAGGGTTTATACGTACTTTTTTTCGCGGAAGCATGGGAACGCTTTTCTTATTACGGAATGCGCGCGCTTCTGGTGCTTTATCTTGTAAATCAGCTTAAGATGAATAGAGCCGACGCGCTTGAAATATACGCTATTTACACCGGGCTCGTTTATTTCACGCCCCTCATAGGCGGATATCTCGCCGACAAGTATATCGGCGCCAGAAAAGCCATACTCATAGGCGGTTCCGTAATGGCGCTCGGACATCTCGCGATGGCTTTCGAGCCGCTTTTAAATATAGCTCTCGGGCTTTTGATAATAGGCAACGGATTTTTCAAACCGAATATATCGACGATAGTCGGCGGGCTTTATGAAGAACACGATCCCCGCCGTGACGGCGGTTTCACCATATTTTACATGGGCATCAACCTCGGGGCTTTTTTCTCGCCCCTCGTATGCGGAACGCTCGGTGAAAAAGTCGGCTGGCACTATGGTTTTTCAGCCGCAAGCGTCGGGATGATACTCGGACTTCTGGTTTTTTATATGGGCCAGAAAGTGATCGGGCCGGCCGGATTTCCTCCGGCGCATGGCGGAGAGGCCCGCACGGAACTTAACCGGAAGGATTATTTCGATGTTCTCGTCTACGTCATCTGTTCGACCGTAGCCGTCGTCGGGTTCCTCGAGATCTGGAAATTCGCGGGGCCTGTGTGGAAAGAATTGGGCTTTATGGCTAAGGGGCTTATCGTCGTATCCATCATAGCGGTTCTCGAATTCTTCCGCCGGCTTATGCTTCCTGATTCGAAAGAAGACGTCGAACCGCTTACTTCCGACGAATGGCAGAGGATACTGGTTATATGCGTACTTGCGGTTTTCGTTATATTCTTCTGGATGGGATTCGAACAGGCTGGCGGCACTATGACGCTTTTCGCGGATACTCAGACCGACCGCCATTTCATGGGATACGAAATACCGGCTTCATACTTTCAGGCGATAAACCCGCTCGCTATAATGATATTGGCTCCGTTCTTTTCGGTGTTCTGGCTGCGGCTCGCAGAATCGCGTTACGCGATATCAACCCCGGCTAAAATGGCCGTTGGTATGATCCTTCTCGGCTTAGGGTTTATCGTGATGTATTTTGGCCAGAACATAGCCATGAGCCGCGATCATTACGGATGGGTCCCGCTTGTGTCCGGCGGCGCGAGTAATTTCAACATGAACGTGTTCGTCTTTAAAAACGGAATGGTTGGGCCCATATGGCTCACGCTGGTCTATGTCATACACACTCTCGGCGAGTTATGCCTGTCGCCTATCGGCCTTTCGATGGTGACCAAACTTTCGCCGGCCAGAATGGTCTCGCTCATGATGGGCGTGTGGTTCGTTTCGTCGGCGCTTTCAAATTATCTCGCCGGTATGCTTGAAACGCTTTTAAGCGCCTATAACGTACATGTTTACGGATTTCTCATACTTTCATCGATCGGCTCCGGACTGGTTCTTTTAATGCTTACTCCGTGGCTGAAAAAATGCATGCACGGCCGCGATTAAATTTCAGTGAATAGTGCATAGAGAACAGAGAATAGTTAATGACTGAGCGCCCGGCACGGATGCCGCAGTGTCGCCGATGCCTTGGACGACGGGCCTGAGGCCCAAGTGCCGCGATGCCATGGATGGCAAGGAGCGGCGGGCAAGGAGGCGACCGCCTGCGCACGCTTTTCCTATTTAAAATTTGTCCGTGAATCCTCAACTATTCACTATTCACTGTTCTTTATTCTCTTTTTTTTATTCTCCGTTTTTGTTTTCTTTACTTTCAAAATATCAACCGCTTTAAAGTAAGAATAAATCTTATATATTTCAATTTTCGCTAAACTTTTCGATTATTATTACGAAATGAATAGTGTGTTATAGTGTTTGTCGCTATAGGTTCATTTTTTATATATTAATCGATATTAGAACGGGCGAAAGCCCTTATAAAGAGGCGGAAATGATGAGGAAAAACGCATACGGATTGTCACGGGCGAATATCGCCGCGATGGTTTGCATATTATTCATAACGGCGCTGATAGTTTTATTAACGCCGCCGGTTATGGCCGCTTCAAAGGGAGTCCCGGCCCAGGCCGCCTCCACGGAAAGTTCCACGGCGCCTATGATATCCAAGATCTTTCCCGAGGACTGCGAGGAGGATATCGCGCTTGACGCCAAAATAATGGCGGTATTTAATAAAAAGATGCGCGACGAGGATATAAACGAATTCACCGTGACCTTAAACGACGGCGTTTCCGATATTTCAACCAGCGTCCGTTATAATTCAGAGCTTACCAAAGCCGTCATAACGCCTCTTGAAAACCTTCAGCCGGACCACGGCTATTTCGTCACCATCAGCCGGACGATAAGGGACTCAAACGGGTCCGCAATGCTTTCAGACAAGGTCTGGAAGTTTAGAACCATAAAAAAATCGGATACGAATCCACCCGTTATAATAGACGTTTCGCCGACGGTTTCTGCGCCCGGCGTTCCGTGCGATACGAAGATCGAGGTCATGTTCAATAAAAAAATGTATGATTCAAGCATCAACGAGAACACGATAACGGTAAAATGCGGCCGTGAAAAGGTCATCGGCGCGATAAGATATTTCGAACAGGCTAATAAAGCCGTTTTTTCTCCTATAAATCCTCTGAAACCGGATTCGCTTTTCGAGGTCGTTATTTCTGCTGAAATATGCGACGCTTCGAAAAACAAACTCGCGCAGGGCCAGACCTATACTTTTAAAACCGCTTCAAAAATGATACTCAAGAACACAAATTCATCCGAAGACGAGAATGAGAGCGCTCCAAGAATATCTAAAACGGGTGAAGCCGGAGCAGTCACACCATCTTCTTCAAAAATGCTCGATAATCCAAAGATAAAAAAACTTATGGGTAAAATGAACAAAAATATCGCATCCGTGGATGCCGCCGAAGAAGAAGAAATAGTGGCTGAAAACGACGAAAGCCCTCTGGCGAAAAGCAAAAAAGCCGAGATCGTGGAGATGTTCCCGGCCCCCGGAAGCGACATGGTAAATACGGACGATAAAATAATCGTGCGGTTCAATAAAAAAATGAATCCCGGAACTTTTAACATTTTCAATTTTTCGCTGCAGGAAAAGGATGAATATATATTCGGAAAGGTCGAATATAACGCGGCCGCAAAGACGGCCACTTATACTCCTTCCGGCAATTTGAAGATCAACAGAAAATACAAAGTGACCGTTTCCGAAAAGATAGAGGACGCGGACGGCAATCAGCTGGGCCAGAATTATTACTGGGATTTCACCACTTTAAAACAGGTCGCCCAGTCCAGCATAAAAAAAACGTTCGACTCGCCTAAAAGCATGTCGAAAGACACGACGGGCCCGAATATAATAACTTTAAATCCCCGTGAGAACGCTGACAATATAGCGGCAACAGCCCAGATAACAGCCGCTTTCGACGAAGCGATAAAAGATTTTTCTCTCAATTCCTTTACGTTCAGGGTTTTAAACGGTGAAACCGAGGTCCCCGGAAAACTTTATTACGACACTTCACAGAAAAAAGCGATATTCACTCCTAAAGCGCCGCTCGATGAAGGTACGGCGTATAACGTTCACATATCGACCGGAATAATGGATCTTTCAGGCAATTATATGCAGCGTGAAAAGAAATGGAAATTCATAGTCGGAAAGAACTGGTCCGGAAGAAGTCCCATGATAACGAGCGTTGTTCCTGAAAAAGGCGCCGACGGCGTTGAACTTGGTTCGCCGATCACCGTGAGCTTTGACCGCCGGATGAAGGCTTCGAGCATCACGCCCTATTCGTTCTTCGTCACCGACGGAACGAGATCGGTGCAGGGAAAGGTATCGTACGATGAACAGAATAATTCCGCCACTTTCGCTCCCTGGAGCACTTATTCGCAGAACAGGGTGTATAGCGTAACTCTTGCTAAAACCATTGAAGACCGCGAAGGAATGGCGCTCGCCGAGACGACGCTATGGCAGTTTAAAACGGGCAACGGCATGAGATCGGGCATAGCTTCTTCCGGTCAGGTAACTTCGGTCGCCGCCGGCGGGGACGCCAATATGCAGATAAAGGTCCAGAAACAGATGGGTTCCGAACTCATAACTCAGATGGGAGACAGAAGCGCCGCGACCGCCGCCGCTAAAAGCGAACTCGGAAGCGAAATGAACCTCGCGAATCCTGAAAAAACTCAGCTTAGAGATCTCGTGCCCGTCGCCGATGTTAAAGACCGCATGTCGGTCTCCGACAAAGGCGCGTACGGGAACGTGAAAGCCAATACCTATAGAGAAGACTCGCTCGCCGTCTCTGACAACGCGAAATTCAATGCTCCTCTCGCCGCCGAACCGGCCGCATCGCCTCTTGAAAGCGCTCCGGACGAAGCGGCTTTGCGCGCGCATATTTCGGATAAGAGCGCCTACGGCGATATAAAGATGAGAAGAATAAAAGATACTGTCGATCAAACTGACGTTTACGACGACGCGATGAGCGGCACTCTTAAAGATCAGATCGCGAATTTTCTTTCCGATGAAGCCAAAAGCCAGGCCAAACTTGGAACCGCGGTAGATGCGCTTGCGTCTAACTCCGATCCCGTCGCCGACGCCAGAAATAACGGACTTGGCGCTAATGTCGCGCCCGCAAACGCCGATGAGGAAGATCCCGCCGCCGTAATGACTAAAGAGCGGACAAGCGCGAACGCCGAAATATCCGACCGCGTAAAAACGCAGATAACGGATAATTATAACGGCAAAAACATCGTTTATACCAAAGCTGACGGCCTTTCAAGAGAAACTGAAACGGCCCGGCCGAAGGCTGCGTTCGTTCAAATGTCGGATCCGCCTTCAAAAGAAGATTCGATATATTCACAAAACCCCGTAGAATCAAAACGCGTCGTCCGCCAGCCGAAACTTAGCGACAATGATGACGCCGACCTGATAAAGCTTGAAAAGGTCCATAAATATGGCGTTGAAGAGCAGGAACCGATGGACGCCGAAGACGGCGCCGTGAGAAAAATTTCTGCGCTCGACGATGAATCGCTAATAGATTCGCCGCTTCGTGAAGATAAAGAATACGGAAAAACTCCGCCCGCCGTTGATGCAAACATGAATAATATGGCAGGCAATAAAGCGGTGACGATCCCTTCAGTCGCGAACGCTGAACCTGCGATGATCCCGCAGCAATGCGCAAACGCCTTGAGCGGCGCTAAAAAACCCGCCGCGGGCGAACCGGTAAGACCTAAAGGAATGATAAACGGCGTTCCGATCGAAGATATAATCGGCGAAGGCGGGATCGAGGGCATGATAGCCGATAACGCGGCGGCTGCCGGAGATCCTTCGACCATGTCGGACGCCGGGGGAAGCGGAAGACCGGTCATGAAAAAAACGGTCGTTGAAAGCGCCGCCACTCTTAAAACTTATGAAAATCAAGGATTGTCGGATGCGGGCCAGATACCTTCCGAAAACGAGGCGAAATTTCTTGTGATAGCTATTTTCCCGAATAAGAATTCAAAAGGGATACCGCTCGATTCAACCATAACCGCCGTATTCAACCAGGATATCGACGTGGCGAGCTTAAACGGCACGACTTTCGCCATCACCGGAGCGGAAGGAACAGTGGCGGGCAAACTTCTTTACAACGGCCGTATGAAAAAGGCCATTTTCAGGCCTAACTCGCCGCTTCAGGCATCCACGCGATATGAAGTGACGCTTGCCTCCGCGATAAAAAACGCTACGGGCCAGGCGCTCATGCCATTGAAATGGGTTTTCACGACAGCCGAGTAAACTGGACCGCGTCCGTTATTGTTTGAAAAAGATGGATATGAATTTAAGCTTCTGGCCGGGTACGAGATTATTTAATATTCCGTGCCTGGAGCCGGAAGAGCATAAAAAAGAATCGCCGGCGGCGACCGTGAATTCGCGCCCGTTCAATATGCCTGTTCCGCGGCCTTCCGTTATGAAATAAAATTCGTCCTCGTTGTTATGCGGATGTTCGGGAATGGTAGCGCCAGGTTCCATTTCGTTAAGATTAAGCGCGTTGAAACGCAGCTTTGAAGAATTCTCGTTGAGATAATACCGGTTCACAATTTCACCGATACCTCCCCTGACGTTTTTATTGACCTTACATTCGACGTCATCATAAAGCTTTATCATTAAATAGCCTCCACCCAAAAATATATTTACAAAAATATAAAACTCATTTTACCATATTTTTTTAAAAATTTCTACCCTAAAAAAAACGCAAGCAGCTGGCTGCATATTATTATTCCGAAAAGCGATATCGGATAACATGCCGCGAAAGGGATATTGACCTTATCCGACCCGACGGCGTTTGAAAGCGCCGCGATCGCCGCAGAATTATTAAGGCTTCCGCAGACGCACGCCATACTTTTTATGAAATCCATTTTTAATATCCTGTAACTTACGAAAAACGCTGAACTCATGGTAAAAATCATGATGAAAGCTGAGGCTGATATCATTTTTAATACCGTGGCCGCGTCCATCGCGGTGACGCCTGCTCCTGATTTAAGCCCGAGCCCGGCCAGAAAGAAATTCATTCCGACCTCTTTTAAAAGCGACTCGGCCGAGTGCGAGACATGCCCGGTCAGAAATCCTATGCGCCTGAAATACCCGAGAAACATAGCCATTATAAGGGTTCCGCCGACGCTTCCGAGCGCTATCGCCCCGACCCATGGAACTGGTATTTTTATCATGCCAAGGACTATTCCAGCCGCGATCGTAAATGACATCGAGAAAAAATCGACCTCGCCTGTTTTTTTTCTTTTGGTGCCCAGGAATTTTTCAAGGGCGTCGAGATCGTTTATTTTTCCGACCGCTAAAAGAGTGTCGCCCTGTTCCAGAACGAGTTCGCGCGCAGGGAAAAGCTCGAATTCGCCGCGCCACACACGCGGCACCACGCAGTGGTAGTTGGCGGATATTCCGAGGCTGTCGAGAGTCGCGTCATGAAGCGAAAAGTTGGTCATGACTATCTGGCGCGATTGGACCGAAGGGTCGATGTGAAGATCCTCGTGCGACTGCATTCCGAGAAGCCTTTTCATGTTTTTTAGCGATTCCTCGCTTCCGACGGCAAGGACTATATCGTCTAACTTTAAGGCCGTGCTGTCGTCGGGTATTATTATGTGCCCCTTTCTCTTTATGCGCGATATCGTGGCGCCCGTTTTTTCGGCGAAATTTATTTCCGAGAAAGGAATTCCGGTAAGGTCCTTTTTTTCGACGATAAATTTTCTGGCTACGAGCAGGTCCGTTTTTTCCTTTTCGTTGTTGAAGCTTTTTATGGCCTCTTTCTGAAGGTCTTTTTTCATTATAAGCGGCAGCAGCTGGACGAAAAGTATGACCATGATCATCCCGAGCGGATAGACTATGCCGTAGCTTGAAAGGATGGTTTTATTCCAGCCTTTATCCATTAATATGGCGAGACTCGAAGTGGTGTTCAGGCTTCCGGTGTATAGACCGAGACCCGTTTCGGTAGTAAAACCGAGATATGAGCTGCAAATGAATGTCGCTATAACGCTTGCGATGCCGGTCGTAGCCGAAACGATGATGTAGGGGACGCCAGCCATTCCGAACGAACTGAAGAATCTCGGCCCGCTTCGAAGCCCGATGACGAACATGAATATAACGAGCCCGATCTGGGTTATGGCTTCTGACGGGCGAAGCCCGAGCACTCCGGCGAAGAATCCGACGACGAATATGCCTGAACTTCCGAATGAAAAAAGCCCGAAATTGATCTTGCCGAACATGATGCCGGCGAAAAGGATGAGAAAGGTCACAAAGATCGGATTATTTATGACCTGCTGAAAAAACTGCGAAAGACTTTCTTCCATTTTTACCTTTCTTCTTTTGGCGTGAGATTTTTTTCTTTTAATATTTTGATAGAATTTCCGCGGCCTGTTTGTAATATTCGGATGTTTCCGGGAGATTACGCATGACGCCTTCTACGATAGCGCGGCCTTCGGACCGCTTCCCGGTTTTTATGGTGACAAGTCCTATTTTAAGAGGTATCTGGGGCATCGAAGGTACCAGCGAATACGCGCTGTTATAAAATTTAAGGGCCTCTTCGAGTTTTCCGGCCGCGTATTTTATCTCGCCGATCTGATACGCCGAGCGGCCCATTTCACTTCCGCAGGTGGCGCGGTTGAAGTTGAAGATGTTGCGCTTTATATTTTCGTTGATTATATCTTCAACCGCTAAATTCAGAACTTTTAAATATTCGGCCTCTGCCTCCGGAAACAAATTCTTTTTAGAATACAGATCGCCCAGGTTATTGGTGGCGGTTATGAAATAAGGGTTGAATTTAAGGGCTTTTCTATAATAAAATTCGGCTTTTTCAAGAGAGCCTTTATGGAAGTGGACGATCCCGAGATTGTTCAGAGAATCCGGTGATTTCGGGTCGCATCCGAGAGCTTTTTCAAAGAATATGACCGCGTCGTCGAGCTCTTTGGTTCTGATCGCGATGAATCCGAGGTTGTTATATATCCCCTTGTCGCTGGCGTAGTTTCTGGCGCGCAACAGAAGGTCGCGGCCTTTCTTCAGTTTTTCCTGGTCGATCTGGCTTCCGGCGGGCGAGGCCATTCCGATATAGGCCGTTCCCAGAAGATAGAGCGCGTCGCCCTGCGCGGGGTTAAGGCTTATCGCGTTCTCAAGATATGGTATCGCTTTATCGAATTTGTGTTCCTTCAGAAATGTCTGGCCGGTCACGGTGATGCAGTCCGCGGCGAAAGGCATTATTATTACGAAAATGATCACGATCGCTATGAATGAAATGGCGGCGATCTTGAGTGAGTAAATTTCCGCCGGTGATACCGACGCCATGTACGATGTAGAATTATCGGGAACGCTTTTAAGTTCTTCATTTTTGTTTTTTTCCGGCGCGGTTAAAACGGCGAGCGCCCCGCAGAGCGCGAAAATGAGAGCGCCGTTACAGGGGACATGCAGCGGAAAGTCGGCGAGCGCGTCAAGCATGAGAGCTGAAAGCGCCGTCATATGCGCCAGGACCGTCGCGCGCGTCTCATAGGGAACCGCTTCGTCGCGGATGGCCCTTATCGAGAGCTTATATATCGAGAAAAAGAAATAGAACATGCATAAAAGTCCGGCAATGCCGGTTTCGGCGGCCATCTGGATATATTCGTTATGCGCTTCCTTGGCGTTTCCGGCGATCTCGTCGTAATAGGGATCGTTATTAAGAGAGTCGAGATAAGACTTCTGGTAGTCGAGATATTTGACCTTGAACATTCCGCATCCCACGCCTAGAACGGGCTTGTGTCTGAATATTTCGTACGATACGCGCCATACGAAAAATCGCTGCGCGATATTATGGTCGGCGGTCGAAAAACCGGCTTTCATACGGTTGAAAAAGCCGCCCTCGGCGAAGCGCGAACTGCTTATGAAATTATAGGAGCTGAAGATCCCCGCCAGTAAAAGAATGACAAGGATATATACCGCGGCGGTTTTTAAGGCTTTCGCCGGGATGGAGAACCCGTTCATCACCGCGAAAAGGACGGAGCCGAAGATAAGCGAAAGCGCCATCGCGAAAAAGGCCGCCCTGGAATAGGTCATGATGACCGTTGCCGCGGCGGAGAACAAAAGGAGCGAATAGAGCCAGAAGTGTATCGAGCTCTTTTTTTCGCCGGCAGCCGCGCGGATCAGAAGCGGTATGAGCGCCGTAAGAAAAGCGCCGTACCAGTTGACGTTTCCGATAGTCGAAAAAAGGTCCATGCGCCCTTCGGGTTTTTCCCAGAACGCGAAGTCGATCTGTAAGTATTGAAAAAAACCGTATATTATAATCGGTATCGAAAGATATATGATCGAAGCAGAAAATTTTTTCAGGCTGTCCCGATCGAAATAATTGACGGTGAAAAGAAAGACCAGAAAATAAGCGCAATATTCCGAAAATCGAATAATGCTCACGTGAGAATTTTCAGATGAAAGCACCGATGAAAAAAGCGCCAGCGCGAAACAGAAAAGCGGGAAATTCATAGCGTGCGCTCTTATTTTTAATCCGGCCGTCATAATATAATAAATGGCCAGGGAGAACATGGAAAATCTTAAAAAGAAAGATTTGGGAACGACGAACGCCGTCGTGTTCATCGTCGTGAATATAAGAAATACGCCGCAGATCGAGGCTATAAAAAGCCATTGACCCCATTCGATGGCGGGTCGGGAGTTATCTTTTTTTTTCATATCCGCATGCCTTTGACTATAAGTATAAAAACATAGGCGCGACCGTTTAAAATCGCACCTATGTTAAAGATTTATTAAGTTGTTATTATACCTTATTAGTTTTTCGGTTGCAAGGAATATTTGATCATGTCGGTCGATATTTTCTGGTTTTCGGATTCCTGTGATTCGTCGTCCCTGTTGACCAGAAATGCCGTCAGAAATATTATAAGCTCGTTCCTGTTCTTATTGTCCGTCGTTTTCTGGAAAAGCTTTCCTACGATGGGGATCTTATTGAAATACGGAAGGGCTTCAACGCGGCCGCCTTCCTGCGCGCTTATGAGGCCGCCCATTACGACCGTTTCGCCGTCTTTTACGCGAAGTATGGTCTTGGTGCTTTTACCTGTCGTTACGAAGTGGGAACCGACCTGAACGTTCGTGAGATCGGCGTCGTTCTGCGTGACGCTAACGTCGAGGGTTATCTCGCCGTCGTTATGGATGAGCGGCTTGACCTTAAGCTCTATACCTATGTGGGCGCTCGTCCAGGTTTCCTGAGAAGTGTATCCGACGATCTTTCCGCCTTCATACTGGGGGTTTTGAACGACGTCTTTTACGGGGATGTCCTTACCGCTCTGGATCGTCGCGGTTTCCTTGTCCACGACGCGCGTTATGGGTGACGCGAGCGTTTTCACGTTGTCGTCGTTCTCGAGAAGGTCGAGCTGGGCGTCGAGTTTAGTGAGCGAGATCTTTCCGAGATTTTTAACGTTGAGCCTGAAAGCGGTCTGAGAGTTTATCGAAGTGCTGTTCTCGAGATTGGTCAGATTTACGCCCAGAGCTCTTTTGGCGGTCTTTGTGACCTCGAGCATTTTAACCGCTATCGTCACCTGCTGTAATTTTATGTCGTTCTGCTTTATAATGGATGTTAAAAGCTTTATGTTCTCGGGCGTGTCGAAGATCGACAGCGTGCTTTTATCGTCGTCAAAACTGAGGCTTTCCTTGCTTATGTTGTCGGAGATGACCTTCGAAGCGAATATTTTATTTAAAAGATCGGACGGTTTTGAATTGATCACTCTCAAAAGGCTGTATTCCTTTCTTGAATATTTATTGTTTTTGCGGACCTCTTCGAGCGTCATTATTATGTAAGTATTGTCATAATAAGGTATCGCGACGAGGTCGTTGGTTTTTAAGAGCAGCTCGAAAATTTCCTTTATGGTCAATTCGTCTCTTATGTAGAGCGTGACCTTGTTGCTTTTAACTTTGTCTATGGACGCGTCGAGGATAAGGTTTCGTTCCATGAGGCGCGCCAGCACTTCGATGCCCTGGCCGATCTCGAGATCGACGAGGTTCATCTGCGAATAGACGCGGTCTTCGGGCGCGGGGATATTCGGCATTATTTTAATTGTATTATCTAATCTCTCATATTTGAATCCGTTCTTTATTATTATCTCATTAAGAGCTTCGTCCAGCGTTTTATCGACGAGAGAGATCGATATCCTTTTTTTAACGCCGTCCTCGGCCACAAGATTAAAGCCCGAGCCGTGAAGGATTGTCCTTAAAACGTCGAGTATGTCCTGTTCCTTGAGTTCGACCGTGAAATTATTCATGCTCTTTCTGCGTTTGGCGAGTTCGTAGAGCTCTTTAACGTTATCATAGTCGGGATTGATCTCCATGACCTTTTCGAATTCCAGGACCGCTTCCCTGTATTTATTCAATTTAAGAAAGCTCTTGCCGAGGTAGAAGTGCGCCGAGATGTCCTGCGGCCACATGTTCGTGATCGCGGTGAAGGCCCTTATGGCTTCGTTATATTCGCCGTTCTGGTACATTCTTACGGATTTGTCGATCTCTTTTTCTGATTTGAGATTGTTCTTGGCGACGTCGAGAGAGAGTTTTATCTTGTCGTTGGCCGGGTCTATTTTTAAAGCTTTCAGGTATTCGTCGACCGCTTCGTTCCATTTTCCGAGGCGGGTGAATGTTTTACCCTGATTGTAATGGTATTCGACGAGAGTGTTGGAATGTTTCTGCGTCGTATCGGCTTTATCTTTTGCGACGATGTCCTTTTCCATTCTGTCGATTATCGCGCTTTTATCCACGTCGATCAATATCTGGCTGTTCTGTTTGTAAACCGCGGTCGGAAGAGACTCGTTTAAAACTATTATAATTCTTGTGGTTTTCGGGTTCGAATTTTCGAGGTTCATTACGCGGTATAATTTTATGGATTTACTCAATACGAGCTGTACCTTGCCTTTAGATTCGTACTGCGAGTTAGGCACGTCGATTATTATCTGCGTCGGGGATTTCACTTCGTGAAAAGTGAGCGGCATGTCGCCGTTTATGACCACCTGGTCTTTTTCAGGGAATTCCTGCGTGGAGATGCTTTTGATCTGCGCTACGTTAGCTGCAATAGCATTGGAAATAGAGAGGGCCGCGAACGCGACGACGGCCAGAAGGAAGATAAAGTGTTTCCGCCGGTTGAAGTTTGCCATGAATAACCTCCATTGAAATCATATATATTTATTTTTTAGATGATCTGATATCTTATAGTATCGGAAAAAACTCCATAATTTTTAGCTTAAAAAAATATAAATTTTGCGATATTTTTGCCGATGAGAAGCGTATAAATAAAAAAATTCGACGAGGTGAATGCATAATGGACGGTCGCAGCACAAGATTTATTAAAGAAGCAGTTTTCGCAGTATTGAAGGGCCATCTCACGGTAGACGGCGCAGCAGAAAAATACGGCATTCCCGAAGAACGCATTACGGACGGTATTAAAAATTACTGTCTGAGCGGAAAGATAACCGAAGAGCGTGAAAAGTCATTTATCGGGAACTTTTATGAAAAATTCATAAGAGTGAACGTAAGGAACGCGTTCTCTAAGATCGCGCCTACATACGACCATGAAAAAGCTCTCGACAGGTTCAAATTCAAATTCGCGTATGCTACGGTTTCTTTCATGGTTGTGGCTTTCGGCATATTTATAATGAACTTTCCCGGAGCATTCAACCCTCCTGATATGAACGCCAAGTCTTTTGAGGAAAAAATGGATCAGGCGCTTACGGCCACTTCGAAACGCGCTTCGACGATAGACGCGGAAGTTAAATACCTCAACCGCTTTTATTCGCGCATAAACAAGATACTTGATTCGAGCAACGCCAGGGAATCGCAGGCTTTAAAGGCCGAGATCGGAAACCGTCTCGCTTATATAAACAAGATCGATCAGGCTGAAGTAGCCAGAAAAGCGGTCAATTTCAGCGATCCGAGCGCCGCGGCGGACAGAAAGCCGGCGGCCGGAATGTACAAAAGAATGTATTCGGCCGCTTCTGAAAAAGATGAGAACAGTTACCTGGCAAAGGCGTTCAAAGAAAGGGCCGACGCCGAGAACGCTTCCGGCCGCGCCAGCGCATATATGGCGAAAGCCGCCCCTGAAGCTGCCGCTAAAACTGAATCTGCTCCCGTGACTGTTATAGCCGCGTCCTCCCAGGCCGAGGCCGAAGCTCAGCTGGCCGCCGCCTCAGAAGTCAAGCCGGAGATCGAAGAACCAATAGCCGAAGAAATAACGGTTGAAGAAGCCGCGTCCGAAGTTAATGAGCCGGCCGCCGCCGCAAATAAAACTCGAATGGCGAAAGCTGCAGCCGCGCGTGAAGATGCCCCGGCAGATCGGACCGAAAGAGCGAAGGCGTCCGAAAAAGCCGTGGCGAAAGCTGAAAGAGCCCCTGCGGAGGAAGCCGCTCAGGCGGTTGAAACAACGCCTGCTAAAACTTATAAATTCGCCGAAAAAAAATATGATTCAATGAAAGACAGGCTGTTCATAATAAACAGATACAAGAAAGAAAATTTATTGAAAAGGATCGTCGCAAGGCCCACGATCAAGTTCAAATATCCTGTAGCGTCGATGCTTCCGGTAGTCGACAAGAAAAAATATAACGAATCGCTTAAAAAAATAGCGACAAATCCCAAAGAAGTCCGGGAAGTCAAGATAGTAGAAGACAGAGGATAATTTATGTCACATCGATCAAAAGTGCATTAACCACACCTTAACCACATACCTCTCTTTCAAATTTAAAGTACCCGCAAGGGTACTTTTTTTTATTCTTCGAAGGTATCGATGGCGAAGTGGATCTTTCTGTCGCGGATATCGACGCTGTTTATCGTTACGATAACGCGTTCCCCGGCGGTTCTTTTTCCGTGAAGGCGGGCGGCGCCGTTGAGGTGCAGGAAATACTTCGAAAGTTCCACTCTGAAACGGTCTTCACTCGCCTCGATAACGGTCGCGGGTATCTTTTCGCCGGAATTTTTTTTCAGATATTTATAAAGCCAGTAGCCGCGGCTTTCCTGTTCAATTTCGGAAGCGGCGGAAAGAGAGCCTTCGCAGTATATTATTTTTTCCTTGAGCGACTCGATATCGTAGCGGGGTTTTCCGGAGACCAGCAGACTTTTGATCTGCCGCTGCATGAGAAGGTCGATATACCTTCTAAGGGGCGAAGAAGCCTGGACGTAGCCGGGGACGCCCAGCATTCCGTGCGGCGTCATCTCATAAGCCGATATGGAATAAGGCATGGATCTTCTAATTTCCCAGGCCCTGAGAGGATTATAGCTTCCCGCCGGCACGTCTTCCCTGTATTTTTTTACGAGTTCGGGCGAAGGATAAGCCGCGCTGTATTTAAAATGCGCGGGCGCTTTAAAAGCGTTGAAAAGTTCCGCCGCGCGGCTGTTATAAAATATCATCAGCTCTGAAACTATGGTTCCGGCCTCGCCGTGGTCGTCCGTTGAAATATTTATTTTTTCATTTTCCGATCCGGGATCCTCTACATAAATATCGGCTTTCGGGAAAAACAGCGACACCGCTCCGGCGGTTTCGCGTCTCTGCCGCATAACGCTTGAAAACTTGAGAAGCGTCTCGAGTTCTTCGCGGGTTGTGGTGATCCCCGTGGCGCCGTTACCGTTTGAAAGGATCTCGTTTATCTGCTCGTACGAACATTTTTTCTCGACTTTTATGATCGACGGAACGAAGGCTAAATTAATTATTTCGAGTTCTCCCGATAGTATCGCGGCGAGCGTGAGGCACAACCGGCGCTCGTTTTCCCTGAGGCTGAAAAGATCGTTGGAGACCTCTTCCGGTATCATGTCGATCT
Organism: uncultured bacterium; assembly: GCA_964551445.1. Taxonomy (GTDB): domain Bacteria; phylum Muiribacteriota; class UBA9980; order UBA9980; family UBA9980; genus DAOPXV01. The sequence continues at coordinate 99,056 of CAZKCG010000009.1, forward strand.
TGCCTTCGGCCATATAGATCGCGGTAACCCTCGCGAACGCCTCTGAATCTATTTCGGTGCCTTCTTTGATCATTTCTGAAATATCGGCCACATGGACCATGAGCGCGTATCCGTCACCGTGTCTGATGAAGCTTATTCCGTCGTCGCAGCACTTCGTGTCCGCGCTGTCGATCGTGTATGAAGCTATATTCGTAAGATCGACCCTCGAATTTTCGTCGCAGAATTTCTTTTCGCCGCGTTTGATGCCGTCTAAAACGCTATGAGCGTCTATTATTTTATACTTATCCATCGTGAAAGTTTTTTTGAATTCGCCGACCTCTTCGATAAGTTTCGGTTCGAATTTTTTGTCTATGTTATATTTTTTCAGAAGGAAATTTTCGTCGCGGCAGAATACAGCCATATCGACGAGAAATTTGAACGCGTCAAAGCGGGCGCTGAGGCCGTCGGAAATGATCTGGATCAGCTCGCGTCCCTTGTTTTGAAAGACGGTGTTTTCTGGAAAAACGAAAAAATTGGTCAGAATATCTATTCTCGCTCCGTATTTTTTTATGAACTCAGATCTTATTTCGGGCGCGAAAGCCGATGCCGCAAGGTCCGAAAGTTCTTTTAAAAATTCGGCTTCTCGCTCCTGTTTTTCTTTTTCCACGGCGAGCTGCTGGAAATATTTTTGAAGGTCTTCATCGCCGACCGCGTAAAAATAATCGTCTTTTCTTTTAAAATAAGGGTTTTTGGAGTGAAGCGAGCGTACGACCGCTGACAGCTGGTCGTCGTTAATGGCGTCGCCGTAATAAGCCGCGGCCATATCTTTTGGCGACCATAATGTTTCATTTTCCAGTTTCAGAAGCTCGCGTATATCCGAAAGCGGAACTGCTGCGGCCATTTCACGCCTTTTGTCGCGCAGCTGGCAGAGTCTTGCGGCTATCGCGGCATGGTCGGTTTTTTCGGTTATGGAACCAGCCTCTGAATTAATTATCTTATTCGCGGAAATAGTGAGCGTCCTGTTTTTTTCATTCAATATCCTGTATGACTCACGGGTTTTAGAACCCGAACCGGCAGTTTCAACCGCCAGGACACACCCCGAGAATATCTGGCCTTCGTCTATGTATTCAACTATGTTTCCCTGTCTCATTTTAATACCGCCATATTTTTAAATTTTTTCATTTTATCACGATAACGATATTTTTTCAATGTTTTTAATAAAAAACAGGCTTTATCGCAATAATATTGACAAGCACTTTTAATTTTGTTAAAATATTATCACTTGTAATAAATTTGCTGATGTTTGAAATACTTTGGCCACAAAAAATAAATAATTGGGGGTAGTAAAAAATGGCAAAAGTTTCACAGGTGATTTTAGCCTTAATACTTGCCGGCGGCAAGGGCGAACGCCTCATGCCTCTCACTCTCGACCGTTCCAAACCTTCCGTTCCGATCGGCGGCTATTACAGGATCATAGATTTCACGCTGAATAATTGCATAAATTCGCATATCCGAAAAGCTTACCTGCTCACGCAGTTCAAGTCGCAGTCGCTCGACCGCCACATCAGAAGCGGATGGAATTTATTTTCAGACCGTTCATACGGCTTTATCGAGACGCTTCCGCCTCAGCAGCGCGTTTCGGAAGACTGGTACCGCGGCACCGCCGATGCCGTCTGGCAGAACGTATATTCGATCGAGCGCGAAAAAATGCCGTATACGCTTATACTTTCAGGCGACCACATATACAAGATGGACTATTCCGAAATGTTCCGCCACCATGTCAGCAATAACGCCGATGTTACCGTCGCTACGATCGAAACGCCCGTCGCGGGAGCGTCGAGCTTTGGCGTTATGGAGGTCGACACCGAAAGCCGCATAATAGGTTTCGAAGAAAAACCGAAAGAACCCAAATGCATTCCGGGCGATCCGGAACACGCTCTCGCCTCGATGGGCGTATATCTTTTCAACACTCAGACGCTTCTTGAAACGCTCAACATGGAATTCGGCGGTTCGAAAGAAATGGTCAACAAAAAGACGCTCATGGAAAAACTCAAGGACGACCCCGAAGCGTTTCATCGTTATACGACAGGGGATTTTGGCTACGACGTTATTTCCAACATGATCCGTATAAACAAAAAGAATCTCGCCTCCGGCGGCGGAATGCGCTATAACGTTTTCTCGTATAATTTCCGCGACGAGAATATGAAAACGGCTAAATACTGGCGCGATGTGGGCACGCTTCAATCATACTGGGAAGCCAACATGGACCTTAAAAATCCCGAACCCGAGCTGAACCTTTATAAACGCCATAATTTCAACGAAGATATAGGCGGATGGCCGCTGCGCTGCTTCAAAAACACTTTCCTTCCCGCGGCTAAATTCGTTTTCTCGCCGATAATATCAAGTTCGGTCATATGCGACGGCGCTATCATCAGTAACGCTACCATCCGCGACTCCGTCATAAGCGTATGCGTTAACGTTCAGTCCAACTCGATAGTTACCGAATCCGTTCTCTTCGATAACGTCAGGGTCGGCCAGAACTGTAAGCTCCACAAGGTCATCGCCGATAAGGACGTAATAATAGGCGACAACCAGAGCGTTGGCATAAATAAAGAAGAAGATCTCGCCCGCGGCTTTACCGTATCCGATGGCATAACCGTTATTCCGCGCGGAACCAGAATAGGCGAAACCTACAGAGGTTTTAACGTTAAAACGATAGTTATCTAATTTAGTGAATAGAGAAAAGAGAATAACGAATAGTTGATGCGGCGGCTTTGCCGCTCAAAATCAAAAAAATCAGGAAGCTGTCTTTTCAAATAATATCAGACAGCTTTCTTTTTTTTGCCAATAGAATTGCTTTTTTGAGATTTACGAAATTAAAATAAAGTTATTTATTATTACATTTTAATCTTGAGAAAAGCGATAAACTTACCGGGCCGTGATAAAAATCTGACACAATTTCATTAATATTTCATCATTTTTTTTGACATTATTATTTTTATCGTTTATAATTAAATGATCAATAAAAACGAATGCATTTTTTATCATATGCGTATAAATTAAAATATTGAAGGATGTGATCAGTTTGAAGTTTTCAGTTCTCTTGAAAAAAACTCTCGCTCTGACCCTGGCGGTTCCCATAGCGATAAGCGCTTTTACCGGAACGGCCGCCGCCGAAAAATACACGACCTATCTCGCTCCTCAGTATCAGGACATTCCCTTTAAAGTTGAAAATGCCTTTCTTTCGGCCGCTCCGCTTATGGACCCCAAAGACCCTAAAAAACCTCAGATGATAGTTCCGGCCAGCGAGTTCGAAAAGCTCGAAAGTCCTTCGCCGCAGGGTTTTAAAATAGCCCCTTCGCCCGCCGGCGGAGAATACGGCAAGGACGTAATTCCCTACCTTAGCGCGTCGCCTGAAATGGTCGACAGCGCGAAACTTCGCGTTATCGCCAGAATGAAAAAGCTTTCTCTCATTATTCAATCAGGAAACCAGGCTTACGCCGAATTCTATAAAAAGATAGTCACCGCCCCGATAGTTCTTTTCATCGGAATGAACGCCGGAACGGGCCCGGCCTGCGCTCCGCTTCCAATGCATCTCGACCTCAAGGAAGGCGGCCATTATTTTTTCAATACCGTTACCTTCGTCGAAGATATACCTAAATTCTTCTCAATAGCCGATGCCATCAAAAACGACACATTCGACATGGTCGTCGCTCATGAGAACGCTCACGCAATTATGTTCGACATATACGGTCCGGATATCACAAAGATCGACAAGGTCAGCAATATGGGCCACGACGGTCCGATGGTCTCCGATCGCGGCCTCGCATATATCGAGGGATGGGCTGAAGCTTTCGAAGCTTTATACGGCCCGACCAATCCCCTCTTGAAATTAAAGGAAGCAGACCGCGAAAAATACAGAATATCAGAATTCCTTTTCACCAGACAGGATCCCGTCCGCCGCGACCGCTACATATGGCAGAATCATAACGGTAAAAAAACCGGTATCTTAAAGAACGGCTCTCAGATACTCTCGACGGAAGGCGCTATAGCCGGTCTTTTCTATGACATCCTTACATCCAGATCCCTCAAGGATCCCTTCGGGAAATGTATCAGCGTTATGTACGAAAAGAAACCCGTCGATTTCATCGGGTTCTTAAAAGCCTGGACCACCGCTTTCCCTGAAGATAAAAACACTCTTTATCGCATGTTCCTCGAAGGTACTAATTACGCCACCGTTTCGAACGAAGCAAGAAAGCTATATTACGATTACTATCAGGCAAAGCTTAAATTCGTCCAGAAACAGATGGATGAAAAAACATTCTACGATACCAAGAAAAAATGGACTACATACAAGGAAGACCTTTTTGCCAAGGCTATGCAGAACGAATCGCAGCTTACCGCTAACGTCAGCCGCGACCTTTGGACCAACGTCAAGGGATTCAAGAGCTTCAGTCTCGGCGGCATGATATCCGGAATACTCGGCAACAAAGGCATGCACGTCAATATCGCGAGCGTCACCGTCGGCCAGCTGCTGCAGCTTCGCGAAGGAAATTTCCTCAAGGAAATGACGGACGAAGATATCTCGAAATTCGTAAAGACCCGTGAACAGATGGGCGTAATGCCCTATACCAGCGGTGTCCAGGCGCTCCGCGAGATCCTCGGAAAAGACCGCGCCGAAGCGATAATCAAGGCTAACGGAATAAGCGACCTTAAATAGTTAAATATAAGAAATAATTGTAAATGTTTAATGAATGCGGCTGCGCCGCGCCCGAAAGAGCGTGCCGGGGCCGCTTTCGTTTTATAACAGCCGCGATCATTTTGTGCGCTGTTTCTGAAAACGTTCCGTTCTTATTTTGCGCCGGTGATAATTACTTGTTTATCGCTGCCTGAGAGTTCCAGCCACGACTATCAATGGGCAACTTGAACATAAAAAAGGGGAAGCTGAAAAATAATAAACCTGGAGTAGTAAAATGAAAAATGAAATCCGTTTTTGGCGATCTATGATTTTCATGTTTGTAATTTTCACCATTATGTTGTTATATCCTTCAATTTCATCAGCTACTGAAGAAATTTATATGAGAGCCTTTGGTTCAGCCGGTGATCCGGCGGTGATATTTCTTCACGGCGGTCCCGGTTACAATTGTTTTCTCTTTGAAGCCGCGGCGGCGGAAACGCTTTCTAAAACAGGACTTTTTGTTATCGTTTTCGACCAGCGTGGGTGCGGGAGATCGAAGAGCCCGAAGGCCGATTATACGTTCAGTGAAGCCATCGCCGATCTCGATTCGATCTATAAAAGGGCGGGCGTGAAAAAAGCCTGTCTGACAGGCCATAGTTTCGGCGCCGCCGTCGCGCTTAAATTCGCCGCGAAATATCCTGAAAAGGTTTCAAGCATTATACTTGCCGGGGCGCCTCTCGATTATCCCGCCGGGTTCAAAGCAATAATAAATAACTGCCGCAAAGTTTACGCGAAAAAAAATACGGAATTTGTCGCGCAGATGGACCTGGTTGAAAAACTCGATCCGGCCTCCATTGAATATCTTAATCTGTGTTTCATGCACGCTATGTCCTGCGGTCTTTACAACCCTTCAAAATTGACGCCGGAAGCGGAAGATATCAAGAAGAGCGTTTCAAAGGACAAGAACTATTTTCTCGCGTCTAAAAGCGAATTTCTTCCCGTAGCTGGCTTTCTGGCAAAAGAGCGTTATTCGACACTGGATCATACGAGTTCGGTGGTAGAGATCGTGAAGACCATTCCTGTTTATGGAATTTATGGAGCTGAAGACGGTTTATTCGATGAGGCCTGCCTTGAAAAGATAAAAAGCGCCGTCGGAGAAAAGAATTTCATGCTCGTTCAGGGCGCTTCACATAATATTTTTCGCGATCAGCGCGCGATTTTCTGCGACTTTGTAAAAAAATATGCTTCGCATTAATTAATAGATAACAGGGAAGAGAGAAAAGTGAAAAGTTTATGCAGGCGGCTTTTCCGCTCTTTTTTTAGTGGAGAAGTGAGAGTAGAAAGTTTAGAACTAAAGGACTTTTGGACAGTTTTTTTTAAAAAAGCGCCGTTGGCGCAAATTCCTTAACTATTCACTATTCACTCTTAACTATACACTTAATAAAAATAAAAAAACCGGGCAAAGGCCCGGCTTTTTTATTTTCGTTTTATATTAAAACTACTCTTTTACCTGAGTGGTTAAAAATATCGGAAGCGTCATGTGGCCTATCTGGTCCTGGAGTTCTTCGATCTTGTCGATATGGCGGTCCTCGTCGTTAAGGATGCCTTCGAGGATCTCGCGCGTCGCGAAATCGCCTACGTTTCCTGCGAGAACTATAGCTTCGTTGTAGTCTTTTATAGCCGTTGCTTCAGCGGCGTGGTCGTTGGCGAGCTGTTTCGCGACGTCGGCGCCGATGTGTATCTTGTGAAGATCGCTTACTATCGGGAGGCCTTCAAGGAAGATGACCCGGGCGATAAGTTTTTCAGCGTGTTTCATTTCTTCGATCGCGCGTTTTTCAAAGTGTTTGTGGAGTTTTTCATAACCCCAGTTGTCCGCCATTTCAGCGTGTACTATGTACTGGCTGATAGCGGTGAGTTCGTTAGCGAGAAGGTGGTTCAAAGCGTCGATGAGTTTTTTGTTGCCTTTCATTTTTTGATCTCCTTTATTATTTTTTCGTTTGGGTATAACAGTTATTTTAATTGCATTTTTTTCTCAATAAGAAGTATATATCCATTGATGCGATTTGTCAATAAAAAAAAGCGGTCTGTTTGAAAACAGGCCGCTTGGAGATCAAAGTTTTTTTATTATCGGACTAATTTATGACTTCGCATTTTTCTTTACGGTTGGAGGCGATTTAAGTTTTAAAAAACCGTTTTTTATTTGAGTCGATTTGACAGCGCCGATGAGTTATTATTTGAATAAAAGCGCCACCCAATCATTCAAAAGGAAGTCGCAGCGGTTGATCAGAAGCTGAACGCGGCCCATTATAGTCGTTCCGAACTGAGCTCCGAAAGTTATCATTAAAAACATTATTCCGACCTGCGAGCCGCCGCCGAAAACGATCCCTTTATGCTCGGTCGAGAAGAAGAAGTATATAAGGCTGCAGACAACTCCGCCGATTATGACGAAATTATTGACGGCCACCGTCCATGAGACGTTCGACCACAGAGGGAGCATCGTAGCTGATATCTGCGGAATTATGTCGGTCTGAACAACGGCCATCGCGCCCATTCCGGCGCCGAATCCGACGACTATCGATATCGGAATTCTTGATAGAACCGAAAGGCTCGGAACGAGCATCGTAAGCATTAAAAGGCCCAGGAGCGTCGGTATTATAACAAAGTAATCGGTCCCGGTTGAAACAGGCGTCCACACGTTAGGAACGATGACGCTGTGGTACTGGCGCGCCATGGCGTATCCGGCGGAAGTTCCGACGAAAAGATATTCGGCTATTTTATAAGCGAAGTTATCTTCATATAAAAAGCTGTAAATTCCAAGTGTTAATATTGCGGCTATATTTAATCCTATTATCTCACTCATTTTTCTTCCTCCTTATTTGCTGTTAGCGCGGCCGTATTTTTTTTCGTAAAAATATGTGGCGTTAGCTATTATTATGAAAAGTATTATGATTATATGGACTACTGACTGGACGTCCGCTATTCTGTGTATGTCTTTTGAAAGCAGATTTTCTTTTTTGCCGGTGGCCGGATCGTCGTATTCGATGGCTTTTAAAAGTTCGGCCGCGGTTTTGAATCCGTCAAGAAGGCCGTCAAGCTGTTTGGACTGCATGTATTGATAAAATTGCGGGGCCGAAACGGATGTGCATCCGCCGCAGACCGGTATCTGGTACTGCTGTCTGGCGAAAGGCAGCCATATGTCGAGAAGGCCGTTGTTTCCGCCGGTTATAGCGAATACTCTTTTGAAGTCCTTTAATTTTTCAATTCCCTTCATGATGGGGAATTCTTCAATGGACTTTCCGGTGTTGTCTTTTGAGAAGATATCCTTTATCGATTTATTCATCGCGATTATAACGTTGGACGCGCCGACCTTATAGCCGAGATTTATGAAATCCTTGCCGTATTCGATCTTTCTGCCGGGATTATGTTTCTCGAATTTTTCGATTATGCCCTTTACGGTGTTGTCGGCAAGGCCCGGGCCCTGGTCCCAGAAAGCCATCATGAAAATGCGCGCTTTTCTCTGAAAGAGCCTGTATAAAATAGCCTGCGCCATGGGTTTGAGCTCGGGTTCGCCGGACGCCGCGTAATCAAACGAGATTATAACCGCGTCGTTTTCCTTGACCGCGTCTAAGAGTTCGAGGAAGCCGCTGGCGTTCTTTGATACGGAAACCGGAAGATACATAGGCATTTTGAGAGTGACTACAACCGCGACCGCTATTATTAAGAATATGATCCTTCTGTCTATAGTTTTCAAAAATTTAAAGATACTTTCCAACTTACTCACCACCCAGATATTTCGTTTCAATGCCGAGTATGATCTTTAACGCGGCTGCAGTTGCGCCCACCGCTGCTCCAAGAGTGATGGCGCGTGAACCGGCCATATTGACGGTGCTTAATATCCATTCGGACATCGAGGCGAAACCGGGCCAGATGGAGGTGCCGATCGGAACCCTGCCGAGCATGACTATGAACGCCGTGATGAGAAGTATCGTTGATTCGAACGATTTGGCGCGGAAAGCGCGGAAAGCCGCCGAAGCCACGAAGAACGCCAGAAGCGAGAACATCGTTGACTGAAGCGGTTTGATCATGTAGTTGAAAATATACATGCACACGCCTTTATCGATGCCCTGAAATATTCCGAAACCGGCTGTGGTTATAGCTCCGATGAGAAGTATCGTGCAGTATATTTTATCGGGATGATTTTTCATGATCTTCATCGTGTTTACGCGAAGAAGGTTGCCTATGCCGAGAAGCATTGCGAACGTGGCAATTATCATAAGCCATTTAGCAAAGCTTTCGTAATATATATTAAGCTTCGTGCCTTCGGCCGCGAAAAATCCGAACATCGCGAAAACGCCGAAGCAGAAGCATAACATCATTGGAAGCGTTTTTCTTAAAAACATTATATTTCTCCTTTCGATTTATCGGTAAAAACCCTTTACTTGGAAGTGAACATCGCTTTGAAAACGCCCATTGACGGCGCGAGTTCGGGATTTAAGACGGCGACGGTCTCAAGTACTACGCCGATCATTATAACGGCCATTATCGCGAGCTTGCAGATATCCTGGCCGCGAAGCGTGCCGACGTCCTTGGGTTTTCTTGAAAGATAGGCCGAAGCCGCGAAGAGCTCTTCGCCTATTAAGCAGTAATCGCAGGCGGCCACGAAGAACGGTATCTGCGAGAATTCGGAGGTTCCGGCGATCTGGATAGCGCCTATGCTGTTGCCCGTTTCGGCGTAAATGAGCGATTCGGCCATGAAGTGGCCGAGATAGAAGTTCGCTGCCGGCTTTTCACGGAGCATTATGCCGTCGACGCCGGAGACGAAACCGAACTGATCGTCGGTCAAATATTTAATGTTGTCAGGGTTATATGAATCGGGGCGAGCGGCTTCAAGATACGATTCTTTTACGATCTCACGCGCCGTGTTCATAACGAGAGAGCGGCAGCACGGAACCAGAAGCGCCGTTTCATATTCGGCCGTTTTTTTAGCGACATATGAAAGTATCGAAAGAGAGGCGATGGTCGGAAGGGACGAAACGTCCCCCAACCCGGTGATATATAAAACTGGTTTACCCATTTCCGTCGCGCGGCCTACGGCCTCGTCGATAGCGGAGAGCCCGCCTATTTTTCTGATGAAATAATCTTTTCCGCCGACCGCGATATTTATCGAGATGAAAACTATCGAAGCAAGCAGCAGAGTTAAGATCAATATGGTTATGCGTTCGGATCTGAATCTGTTTCTGACCTTGACGGTGACCGGCGCCGATATCGTCGTGCCGCCGTCCGTAAATTCAGCCGCGAGTCCAGCGATAACTGAAGAAGAAGGCGCCGTATATTTCGTAAGAGCGATCGTTCCTGTGTCGCATTTCCATACGATCGAGGCTTCGCGCGTCGATTTATCGGTGTAGGTGACGAGCGCTTTCACGGGCGTCAGATCGAGTTCTTCGCCGGGAACGAGATAAAATGTGTTTTCTGAAACCATTATCTTTTCAGGTTTGGGAGCTGAGTCAGCTGCCGTTTGAGGCTTCTCGGCAGGTGCCGGCGTTGCCTGGACCGCGGGTGCAGCCGTCACGGCTTCAGTTTTCGAAGTTTCCGCGACGGGTGCTGTAACCGGAGCAGCTGGTGTAACTACCGTCGCTTCAGCTTTCGGTACTTCAACGGCAGGGGCCGGTGTCGCCGGAACCGTTACATTTGCCGGTATAGCTGGCGTCTGCGTTTCGACAGCCTGTGTTTGAGGAGCGGGAGATGAAGCGTTTGCCGGAGTATTCGCGGCATCAACCTTGATATTATCGGGCACCGGGTTAGGAGTTTGCGGAGCCGCAGCGGGAGCCGCCTGAATTTCGCCGGTTTGCGCGCCGGCCGTTTGAGTGAAACTTAAAGTGAAAAACAAAGAAGTCATAAATAAGATCAAAAGCCCTTTAGAAATGAGCTTTGGTTTTAAGAACTTCCCCATAAGAAACCTCCCCTTTATATTTTATTTTTTGTTGAAACCATTATTATTATTAAGAAAATCGAATATAAACTTATATCATAAATTTCGCATTTTGTAAAGTGAAATATAGTTTTTCTGGCTCGAATTTTTAACTGACAGTTAATAAAAAAAGTCCCGCGTTTACTTGATTTTTTATATCCTCTTTTGTTGCGCCCGCAAACTTAATCGTACTCTACCTTTAATTTTGTTTTTTTGCTATATTTTAAGAAACGAGTTTCAGCAGCGATGAAATTAAAAGATGAAGTGAAAGTTATGAACGTCAACTCATTAAAACAAAAACTTGAAAGCAAGATAGTAGAAGAAAGGCTTAGCGGTTTAAGAGACGCTATCGCCGAATCCGAAGCGCTTGCGGTTTACGTCATAAAAGATTACGTCGTCAAAGAATCCGACGAAACGATCCTTGCCGCTATGATAATCGCGTGCGCGAAGATCGGCGGCGAAACCGAGATCGATTTCATAGGATCTTATTTGAATCATTCAAGCGTAAAAATAAAGAAATACGCTTTTCAATCGCTTGCCTTGATAAATTCGATCAAGGTATATCCGTACATTTTTAAATTATTGACCGATGCCGACGTCCGTTTCAGGCAGCTTGCCGTTAAAGAAATAAGGCATCTCGGCAAAAAAGAAAGCCTCGGGATAATCGAAAACATGATAGCTTCCGAGATAGACTGGCATAGAAAGTCGGCGCTCGGAGTTCTTGAAATGCTCAATAATATTCTTTATGAGAATGAGCTCGTCGATATCCTCGCGAGGGCGATCACAAATTCTAAAGCGGGAAATTGCAGAGACTGCGTTACGAAACTTAAAAATCTCACTGACGCAGGTTCCGAATATGCAGCCGCTTCAATTGAAGCGATCAAAAAGTCGGCTTCGGATGATATTAAAGCCGTTATCTCGGAAATAACCGGCGTGATCGAAACAAAACCGCTGCCGGCAAGCGCTGCGGCGGAGATCAAAGAAGGCGCCGTCAAAGCGGAAAGCCCGCCCAAAGAAGAAGTGATAATAAGCGAATTTTCTTCTTACGTGGATACGGTGGTCAGGGAAAAGAAAATTTCGACTGGCAGTCCGCGCGTTATGATATCCGATTCCGGCGCGGCACTCGAATCAGGAGAAACCGGAAGGCTCAAACGGACCGCATCTTTCTTATATGACCTGTTCATTCTAAAACCCGCCGCGATGGCTGTCCGGCATAAGTATAAGCTTGCGGTAGTGATGGCGTTCTTTATCTTCGCGTTCTTTTACGTGTTCCCTGAATTCATACTCGGCAAGGGAAGTTTCGTGGAGCTTGACCCGGGCGGACGGCAAAGCATCGAAAGCCACCTGAATTCCAACGGGTACAGGCTCAATAAAAGCGGCAACGGCGTTCCGCTCGTTTACGAACACAGATACTGGACATCGTCGATACCGTTCTTTGAAGGCGTCTTTGGCAAAACAATAATGTTCTCGGCGTACGAGGTCAATCTTAAAAATACCGATATATTCGAAGCGGCAGTTAAGTTTGACAAATACGGGGAAGTTTCAAGGCTGGATAAGATCAGAAACATTTCCGAAACTTCATCGGCCGACGAGAATGACCTTATCATAATGAAAAATTCGTTCGCGTATCTTTCAAGCGCCGACAGCGGAATGAAGATACTAACGATAGAAGAAGGCGACGGAAGCAACAAGAGACAGTTCCTCTTTAAGAACCTTGTGAATATAAACAAGATCGAGAACTCGGCATTGGCGCTGAATCTGATAAAAGTAGAAACCAACAGGGGAACCAATAAGACCAACGTGTCGCTTAACGTAGACTCGGGAACCATAGATCCGCCGGACTTTCCAGTAGAATACCTGCCCAATATCGAAGCGGATGAACCGATGCTTCCCAAGATAGTTGAAAAAGTCAGAAGCCTTAATTTTGTGGGACCTGAAAAAATAGCCAAACTCGAAGACTGCTATTACCAGACATCTGATTTCTTCAAACGCAAATTCTACGGCAGCACCGAGGAAGAAAAAGAAGAAGAGACTAACTCATTCAAGGCAAATAAAGTCGAAGAATCGATAGTATCGGGCGAACCGATGTTTGAAAACATAAGAACCACTGAAGCCGTTGAAATGGTAACGGATGCGATAACGGTTAAAATTAAAGAGTTCTGTGATCACAACGCTCTTTTAGTTAAGAATATCACGGGATTTGATGAAAAGAAGTTCAAGGGCATTATAGCTGCAAGTGCGGCGCCTGCGGCTTCAATCGGAACGCAGGAAGTAAAACTCTTAACGGATGCGGCCACAACTTCAGTCAATATAGCTGAACTTGCTATGCCGGCGAATATCGCGCCGATCTATAAGAAATCAGTTATGAAGGATGAAGGCGTATGGTCGACGGAAGAAACTCCGCTCTTAAACGGCAGGAATTACTTGTTTAAAACGAAGGTAAGAGTAGATCCAAAGAGGCCTTTCGCGATCATGCATATAGCGAGCATCGATATCTCGAAAGTCGATATGAAGCTCGTGCCGGGAACCGAAGAGCCAGTTTCGACGATGGGATTAAAGGGCAAAGGATCTATCCCCGGAGACGCGGCGACATATCAGAACCTCATATGCGCCTTCAACGGCGGATTCAGATCGAAACACGGCAAATGGGGATTCATCTCGGACGGCGTAACTTATCTGAGTCCGGCGAACGGAATAGCCACGATAGCGGTCGATTCAAAAGGTAATATAAAGATCGGCACATGGGGCGGCCCGGCGCTTGACACAAAAGAAAACTACGTTCATCTCCGTCAGAACCTCCCTCCGATACTTGAAAACGGCAAACTTAACGTGAATAATCAATACTGGGGCGCGTCGGTTGATAACAAAACTAATGTGTGGCGTTCGGCGATAGGCATTTCAAAAGACGGAAAGAGGCTTGTTTACGGCGCCGGAAACTCTCTCACCTTCGATACACTCGCGAAGGGAATGGAAATGGCCGGATGCGACTACGCGATGCAGCTTGACATAAACGAATATCACACATACTTTCATCTGTACAAACTTAACGGCACCGATAAAAAGGGGAATCTGAAATTAAAAGTGACGAGGCTTACGGACGAAATGGCTAACGAGACGCAGCGGTGCATCAAGCCTTACACGAGAGACTTCTTTTATCTGACCTGGAAGAACAACGAGATACAGACGGCGTCAGTTAAACAGTAAACACAAATAAATAATACGAGCGGTACCATACAAATATTCCAGCCGGCCCTTTAACGGGGCCGGTTTTTTTTTTATTATAAAGTTTGCTAATGTTGGTAACAAAAATTTTTTCCAGGAACGCCGCTTCTCGCCATCCTGGCTTTAGCGGCACTTCCCACGTCCTGTGGGTCGCGCAAGGCATTAGTAATATTTATTTGTCACCTCTTAAACCTCCCGCCAATTTTCGCCGCTCGTGTCTCGGCGGCTCTCGCCCTTCGTGGGCTACGCCGCCTCCGACGCGTTCCTTTCAAAAATTTTTGTTACCCAACAATCACACATGTTCCAGCAAAATTCAAATTTATAGGTTAAATAAAAATTTCTCTCGTTTCGTTGCTGGCATCGGCTTTTTTTATTTGAAATGGATATGATAATATGGTATAATCCGGTCATGAATTATAGATCACTTTCTGATTTTATGGATGAACTGAGGCGCTCCGGAGACCTTTGCGATATCGGCGAACGCGTCGATCCAAACCTCGAGGTCACGGAGATATGCGACCGGGCCGTTAAAAATTCGGGGCCGGCGCTGTTGTTCAAAAATGTCGCGGGATGCGGAATTCCTCTGGCAATGAATCTTTTCGCGAGCGACGCGCGCATGAAAAAGGCGCTCGGCGTGAAAAGCTACGACGAGATAACGGCGCGGCTTGAAAATCTTCTGAAGGCGCCGAAGTCGAGTAGTTTTTTCGAGAAAATGGGTCAGCTGCCGAAACTCATCGAAGCTTCGAACGCGCTGCCGAAGGTCGTTAAGCGTGAAAACTCCGAATGCAAGGAAGTCGTTTTGACCGATGCGTCGGCTATAGATCTGAACTCTTTTCCGATAATAAAATGCTGGCCGAAAGACGCCGGCAAATTCATAACATTTCCGCTTGTTATAACGAAAAATCCTGTCACGGGAATTCAAAATATGGGAATGTATAGAATGCAGGTACTGTCGCGTAACGAGACCGCGATGCACTGGCATAAACATAAGGACGGCGCTTATATCGCGGCGCTTCATAAGGAAACCGGAGGAACGAAAGTTCCGGTATCGGTAGTTATCGGGGCCGATCCCGCGACGATGTTTTCCGCCACCGCCCCGCTTCCGAACGGGGTCGATGAGATCATGCTCGCCGGCTTCATCAGAAATAAACCGGTCGAGATAGTTAAGAGCGAACTATCCGATATCATGGTCCCGGCGCATGCCGAGATAATCCTCGAAGGCACCGTCGATCTATCCGATCTTCGAGTTGAAGGGCCTTTCGGAGACCACACCGGTTTTTACTCGCCGGCGGATAACTATCCCGTTTTCACGGTCGAATGTATAACCATGCGGAAAAATCCGGTCTTCATTGAAACGATAGTCGGAATGCCGCCGATGGAAGATTTTTTTCTCGGAATGGCCACTGAAAGGATCTTTCTTCCGCTTCTGAAACTTCAATGCCCTGAAGTTATTGATATAAAATTCCCGCTCGCCGGCGTTTTTCATAACCTGGTGCTTGTCAAGATCAAAAAACTTTATCACGGCCACCCTCAGAAAATAATGAGCTATTTCTGGGGCCAGAACCAGCTGATGTTCACTAAAAACATCGTGGTGTTCGATGAAAACACCGACATTCATAACGCCGACGAGGCGCTCTTTATGATGCTTGCCAATACCGATTTCAAGCGCGACGTGATAAGCTGCGACGGGCCGCTCGATATACTCGATCACGCATCCTTCATCGAAGGATACGGGCCGAAGGTCGGAATAGACGCGACATTCAAGGGCGGCGAGCCGGGATGCCGCAAATGGCCCGAACTTTTAAGGATGAATGAAAATATAAAAAAAGCCGTTGATGAGAAATGGGAAAAGCTGGGAATTAAAAAACAATGATATGTAAAATGGAGGCATTTATGAAAAATTCAAGAACTGGTTTAAAAACGATCATTTTTATTGCGGCGGCGGTTTTTATTATTAATTTTACTGGCGCGGATGCGTTCGCGGCCGGGAAGTCAACTGACTGCAATGTGTACAAAGGCGGCTGGTTCAATATTGAATATCCTTACTATTTAACCGCCAAACCGTCGATGATGTCGCAATCTAATCCCGGAACATATGACAGCGCATTTTTTGTTTCGTACGATGAAAAAGTCGAGTTTTATATTTTTTCGCCTCAATGGAACGGCGAAGCTAAAGATATCGAGGTTAACAAAAAAACGGAAAATGCCTCTCCTGCCCAGGTTCAAAAAAAAGACGGCCGTGAGATCACAAATTATACCATAACCGCTAAAGACGGAAGCTATACGCGCACCTATCAGCAGACCGTTGAAAAAGGCTCTAAAAAATGGGTTATAGGTTTGAAATATAAAACTTTGGAAGATGAAAACATGTACAATATGCACAATGCGGATTATTTAAATTTCAAGAGATCGTTGAAGCAGTTTTCGGCCAAAGGTAATGGTATTACCTGGAATATATTTAAAGGCGGCTGGTTCAATATTGAATATCCGACAGATTTCACCGTCAGACCGTCGATAATATCACCAACCAATAACGGAACATACGATAGCGCATTCTTCACTTCGCCCGACAACAAAGTCGAGTTTTACATGTTTTCTCCTCAGTGGAGTTATGACGCTAAAGATATAGCGATCAACGAAAAAACGGAAACCGCTTCTCCGGCAGAAGTTCAAAAAAAAGACGGCCGTGAGATCACGAATTATACCATAACCGCTAAAGACGGAAGCTATACGCGCACCTATCAGCAGACCGTTGAAAACGAAGGCAGCACCAAATGGGTGATAGGCTTGAAATACGCGACCCAAAAAGATTACGATAAATACAAGGCGGCGTATCTGAAATTCAAAGGCTCGCTCAAACAGTTCGCCGACTGATAAATTTTTGCTCGAAACAAATAAAAGTATGAAAAAAACCATCGTATGATCCGATGGTTTTTTTTGACGCTTATTCAAAACTTATCTCATCTGACGGCCTGAAGAAAGAATAAATAAATGACCGCGACCAATAAAGGTAACGCGGTCATTTTGCGTAAATAACCTTATTGGCATATTCGAATATTTCAGGCAGCGCCATTTTGAAGTCGCCTTTATGAAGCTTGACCAGAGCCAGAAGAATGGCGGAATTATAATAGGCGTCGAGGTTTAGATATTCGAATTCCGAGATCTTAAAATTGAACAGCGCGTCGTCGCGGTATAAATTCTTGTACTGAATGTCAAAATTTCTCGCCGATTCGAGGTTTCTGATCACGAGAAAATAAAGGAGACGGCGAGCCGATACGATATCGCCTTTTTTGTAATGCGCCCATGAAAGGATCCTTAAGATGTCATTGGTCAATTCGGCTGGAGTTTCAATGAATTTCGCGTTATTTTTTATGATGGAATCGTAATCGCCGGACGCGAACGCGTCGAGGTCCTCCGGCGTGTTTTTAAACTGTGGATGGTATTCTTTTATGGCGATCTCCGCTGAATCATTGCCAAACAGATATTTATCCATTACCGGGAAAAGTATTTTCTCGTCTACGGAAGTGGTTTTTGAAAGTTCTTCGAGTTTTTGAATAATGGCATTATTATCAAGTTTTTTGACCTGACGCCAGATGAGAGGCATGACATAGATCATTTTGGATAATATCAGATTCTCATTGAGGTATTCGCGGGACCTTGTTTTATAATCATAATTGATCGCCGGCAGGACCTTTTGAGTTTTCGAGGTCGCCTGTGAACTTTGGTTTATACAATAGATCAGGTATTGATCGACGTTAGGGATATCCAGATTTATGCACGCGTATAAAGTTATTACGATGTACTGGATATACCGCTCCATGGCCTTGTAATCTTTGGTTTTCATGATGTTATAAATTTCGGCGAGACGGGTCTGATTATATTTAGCGAACTCTTCCGGTGCTTTTTCACCGTATATTTCGACGAATCTTGAGAACATCGTTTCCGGATTCAGATAAGAATCGGCAAGGCTTTTGGCCGCGTCAGCCGGGGACGGGCCGCCGTCTCTCTTTTTTTTGTATATTCGATCCATAAGATCGAAATTATTTTGCAGGCTGTCGTCGATGATAATGATATCAAGGCATTTTTTTGAGGCGGCGAGCGCCTCGTTCATTCTCGAGGCGCCTTCGTCCGCCTTGTTTTTCATGAGATACGAGAGCAATATAGCATAACTTTTATTGGTGAGAAAGACGAAATTTCCGGGTTCGTTAGCGACCGCGGTATTGAAATGATTTTCGGCCGAATCCATCTTTCGATAATCGTTCATGGCGGAAATGCCGAGCCGGTTGGCGCGCGCGGCCACGAAATAATAGTGTCCCCAGATGATGAACGTGAACGATACCGCCGCGGCCAGAGAAAGCGAAATATAAACGATATGCTTCGGCGCGCCCGCTTTTTTATCAGTTGGAACTTCGGGCCGGGAAACGGCGGTTTCATTTAAAGAAGGGTTGAATTTCATGAAATAGAAGAAAACCGCCAGATTAAAAAAAGTCGAAGGTATCCACGGGGCGATCTCGCGAAAGAAGGGCTGATCAAAACATGAAACGACGGCGTATGCCAGAATTGAAGCGGCCGCCGACCATAAATACGCATTTACTAATTCCGGCGCCGGGAACGCCCGGCTGGAATTATCTTCAGGTTCGGTGCCGGTTTTTCGGTCCGGTCTTTGAAGCGCGCTCAGATACATTCCGAAGATCGAATATATGAAAAATGAGATCATTGGAAGCGAATAATGCGGGCTGAAGGATGAGTTCGTGAATACTCCGGCAAGCATTGATATCAATACGATATTCATCGTTGCAGCGGTTTCGTTTCGTTCAAACGCGCCCGTTTTTATCGAACGGTAAAACGAGCGGACGATCAGCGAAAGCGGAAGTAAATATAAAATAGTTCCGAAAATGCCGACTCCGCATAGTTTATCGAGAATGAAATTGTGGGCGTCGATCGCCCAGAACGAATATTTTTGAATGCCCCCGATGAAGGCGTTCGGGCCGATCCCGAACCAGGGGTTGTCGCGAAACAGCTGAAGCGAGGCGCTCCAGATGGATGAACGGTTGGCGAGGCTCGTTATCGTATCGCTCTGAAATAGGCTTTTTATCTTTTCAAAGTAATGCGGCATTGTAGCCGATAAAGTAAAAACCAGAACGGCCGCGGATATCAGGCCGTAAAAAAAGAGTTTATTTCCGTTAGCTTTTTTGGGGTATTGTATCCAGTAAGTGAAGGCAGCGGCGGTTAAGGCAAAACAAAATCCGGCGATGGCTCCGCGCGACGCGGTCAGAAAAATGAAAAAACCGCATAGAAAAACGAAGAACAAATTTAACATCATTACCGGTTTGCTGATTTTCCGGCCCCTCTCCGACGCCAGAAAAAAAATCGCGGGCAGCATGCTGATTATGAGCATAGTAGCCGTTATATTAGGGTGCAGGAGCATGTAGTGCATGCGCCCGTCATAGGAGAGCGATCTGACCTCGATAAAGGTAGCGTAAAAAAGCCTCAGCCAGAAGAAGACCGAAATGATCGAGAGAAATTTGAAGTGGTCCCTGATCTTTATAGGATCAAAAGAAAAAATTACCCTGGCGGAAAAATAAATCAGGAAATATGTGATCTGAAAAACGGCTTCCCTGACGGAAAGATCGTAACATTGAGAATAGGATATCGCGGCTATGTTATAAAACATGTCGAGCAGAAATAATAGGTCGATCAATGCAAATTTGCCGAGGATAAGGCTTTTGATAGACGGTGAGCGGTAAATGCCGGTCAGAAGGACAGCCGCGATGAGAACCATATTTACGAAAAAAATATAGTTAGGATGAAAAAAATTGGGTTCGCCCGTGAAAAACGATACCGCCATAAGGTTTATCATGGCGAGAAAGGCGTATGCGGCGTAACATGCGAAGCTTATATGGGGCATCGTTCCTCCGAAAAAAGTTCTATGGCGCCGTGTAACCGGCGGTCGATGAAAGCGGAGCGCCCGCGGTTTCGCCTGTGCCTCCCGCGTCAGCCTTTACTCTGACCTTTACCCATCCGGTCGTTATATTTCCCCATAGGCCGTTCTGCGGCTTGATGGTGCAAAGCGTCCATGACGATCCGTTATCGCTGGTATATTCATAATCAGCCACGGCCGTGTAGGATGGAACATTGGTCCAGTCGAAGGTGTTCGTCATTGCGTCCACGGTCAGCGGGCCCGATGGCGCGGGCGGCGGATCCGTGTAGTCTGAAGTCGATCCGAGAGCGGCGCTCGCCGGTTCCCCGAACCCTCGGGCGTCGGCGATGATGCGCACCTGAACCAATCCTGCCGTAATGTTTCCGGAAATGCCGGTAACGGGCTTGACTGTGCAGACGGCCCATGAAGCTCCGTTGTCCTTTGTGTATTCGTAGTCGCTCGTGTTTGTAAAAAGAGGCGTATTGGTCCAATCGAAAGTGTTCAGTCTGTCATTGACCACGGCGGCTGTCGGCGCGGCCGGTGCGGCATTATAAAGGGTGAGCGACGCGAGCGACGGGCTTGCCGCTTCGCCGGAACCGACGGCGTTAGCTTTGATCCTGACCTTTACCCATCCGGCCGTTATATTCCCGCTCATACCGCTCTGCGGTTTGATAGTGCAGACGGCCCATGAAGCTCCGTTGTTCTTAGTATATTCATAATTGGAAACGGTTGTGTAAAGAGGATTGTCGGTCCAGTTGAAAGTGTCCGCGATATTATCGACGACAGGGTCAGTAGGCGCGGCGGGAAACGCGGTATAGGGGGCGAGTGACGAAAGGATCGCGCTTGGAGGCTCTCCGAATCCCAGCGCGTTGACCTTTGTTCTGACCTTTACCCAACCGGAAGTTACGTCGCCGGAGATCCCGGTTACCGGTTTTGATGCGCAAACGGTCCAGCTGGCTCCGTTGTCCTTTGAATATTCATAGTTAGCCGCCGTGGTATAAGAGGGCGTTAATGTCCAGTCGAAAGTGTTTAATTTATCATCCGATACCGGAACGGTCGGCGCGGCCGGCGTGACGTTATACTGAACGACCGAAACCAGAGCAGGGCTTGCGGCTTCGCCGGATCCGGCGGCGTTCGCCCTGATCCTGACCTTTACCCATCCGGCCGTTATATTTCCGCTCATTCCGCCCTGAGGTTTTACGCTGCACACGGTCCACGCGGCGCCGTTATCGCGCGTATATTCGTAATCGTCTGCGCTCAGGAAAAGCGGAGTGTAGGTCCAGTCAAAAGTGTCAGCGGAGTTATCCACCATCGAATCCGTGGGCGCAGCGGGAAAAGCGGTATAAGATGCGAGCGATGAAAGCGCCGTCCCCGCCGACTCGCCGAAACCGAGCGCGTTAGGTGCGGTTCTGACCTTTACCCATCCGGTCGCGACGCTGCCTGAAATACCCGAGACGGGTTTAGCCGTGCAGGCGGTCCATGTCGCGCCGTTGTCTTTGGAATATTCGTAGTTGGCCGCCGCGGTATAAGAAGCCGCAAATGTCCAGTCGAAAGTATTAAATTTATCGTTCGATAAGGGCGCGGTCGGCGCTGCCGGAATTCCGTTGAAAGGCGCGTTTGACGAAAGGATGGAACCGGCCGGTTCGCCTGTGCCGGCTGCGTTTGCCCTGACGCGGACCTGGACCCATCCGATAGTTATATTTCCGCTCATTCCGGCCTGCGGCTTAAATGTGCAGACGGTCCATGTACTTCCATTATCCCTGGAATATTCATAATCTGATGTGTTCGCGAAAAGTGGCGCGTTCGTCCAGTTGAAAGTGTCCGCGGCGTTATCGACGATTGGAAGCATCGGCGCTTGCGGCGCTGCCGTATAAGCCGCTGCGGATGAAAGCGGGGAGCCTGAAAGCAAGCCCAGCGCTGAAGCGTTTGCCGCGATCCTGACCTTTACCCATCCGGTGGTTATGTTGCCCGATAATCCCGTCACGGGTTTTGTGGTGCAAAGCGTCCACGCGGCTCCATTGGTCATTGAGTATTCATAATCTGAAACATTTGTAAAGTAAGGTGTGTTAGTCCAGTCGAAGGTGTTTAATTTATCGTTTGATACGGGCGCGGTTGGCGCGGCCGGCGCTATATTATAAGGCGCGTTAGACGCGAGGGCGGCTCCGGCCGCTTCGCCTGTGCCGGCCGCGTTAGCTTTGACGCGTACCTTTACCCATCCGCTGGAGATGTTTCCGCTCATTCCGGTCTGAGGTTTAACCGTGCAAAGCGTCCATGCCGCGCCGTTATCTTTTGAGTATTCATAATCACTTACGCTTGTGAAAAGTGAAGTGTTGGTCCAGTCGAAAGTGTCGGCCGAGTTATCGACTATCGGATCGGTGGGCGCGGCGGGTTCCGCCAGATACGCAACGGCCGACGCCAGCGCCGTTCCGGCCGGCGCGCCAGGCCAGGAATTTGCCGCGACCCTGACCTTTACCCATCCGGCCGTTATATTGCCGGCCATTCCGGTCAACGGTTTCGCCGTGCATATAGCCCATGTTACGCCATTGTCCTTTGAAAATTCATAGTTTGACAAACTGGTGAACGCGGCGGCGTTGGTCCAGTCAAAAGTGTTGAACTTATCGTCCGATACTGGTGCGGTAGGTGCCGCCGGAGCTTCAGTATAAGGGGCGGCCGATGAAAGGACGCCGCCGGCCGCCTCGCCCGATCCGGCCGCGTTCGCGATAACGCGTACTTTGACCCATCCGGCCGTTATATTCCCGCTCATTCCGGTCTGAGGTTTAACTGTACAAAGTGTCCATCCGGCCCCGTTATTTTTAGTATATTCATAATTTGAGATGCTTGTGAAAAGAGGATTATTCGTCCAGTCAAAAGTGTCCGTCGTGTTATCGGTGACTGGCGCCGTAGGCGCCGCCGGAGCGGCAGTATAAGCGGAGGAGGATGAAAGAGGTACGCTTGCGGCTGCTTCGGTGCCGCCGGCGTTCGCCTTGATCCTGACCTTTACCCATCCGGCCGTGATATTTCCGCTCATTCCGTTCTGGGGTTTTACCGTACAGAGCGTCCATGCCGCGCCATTGTTTTTCGTATATTCATAATCTGAAATGTTTGTGAATAGCGGCGTATTAGTCCAGTCGAAGGTGTTCGTCCGGTCATCGATAATGCCGGCGGTAGGCGCAGCCGGCGCAGTCGGATCCGGAGGCTCCGGAACGAAAGCGACCGTAAATGCTGAAGTTGAGGCAAGGGCCATCCCGGCCGCCTCATTGGCTCCCGCCGCGGCATTAGCCTTCACACGGACCTTTACCCAGCCAGTCGTGATGTCGCCGGCAAAACCGCTCTGTGGTTTAACCGTGCAAAGCGTCCATCCGGCCCCGTTATTTTTTGTGTACTCATAGTCTGAAATACTTGTGAAAAGAGGATTGTTAGTCCAATCGAAAGTATCCGCCGCGTTATCCGCGACAGGGTTTGCAGGCGCCGAAGGCGTCGCGGTATAAGCCGCAAGCGATGAAAGCGGCTGGCTTGCCGGATAGGCCGCGCCGGAAATGCCCGCCCTGACCCTGACCTTTACCCATCCGGCGGTGATATTTCCACTCATTCCGGTTTGCGGTTTAACCGTACAGACCGTCCAGCTCACGCCGTTGTTTTTTGAGAACTCGTAATTTGAAGGAGCCGTATATAAAGGATTATTCGTCCAGTCGAAAGCGTTGAATTTATCATCTGTTACTGGATTTACCGGCGCCGCTGCCACCGGTGCCAATGAAGTGATAGTATAGATGGCTGATACGACAGGCGAATTCTGCCATCCTGATTTTATGGCGACCGCTTTGACCATCGCCGAGGAAGTTAACGTTAAAATTCCGGAATAAACCATTCCATTCGATCCAGACGGGTCGGTTCCGTCCAGCGTGTATTTTATTATCGCGCCATCGGTCGCGCCCGATGAGATCGAAACTGCCATCGTGCCTTCGTAAGCTCCCGCCGCGGGAGTTATTACAGGAGGCGATACGGTGCTTTTTTCCGATGATATGAATGACAGGCTGCCGTCGGTTGTTTGAGTGACCGCCGCGCCCCGGTTTCCCGAATTGTCGAAATATTCCGCGATAGAGAAGGTT
Organism: uncultured bacterium; assembly: GCA_964551445.1. GTDB lineage: Bacteria > Muiribacteriota > UBA9980 > UBA9980 > UBA9980 > DAOPXV01. The sequence continues at coordinate 122,929 of CAZKCG010000009.1, forward strand.
ACGGGATTCGTATCGCCCGCGGCTATGACGCGCGAAGCTGTATAAGATCTTGTTCCGTTCATTTTCACCTGGGCTGATACCCCGATGATCTTCACCGCCGGTATCGAATAAAGGTCTTTGTTTGCCGTGAAGACGATCGAAACCGTATCGCCGTATCTTAAAACGGCCGGGCCGATCGTGACTGGCGCGAGAACCGGCGCGAGTCCCGTATCGATCTTTCCGGAAATGATGGAATTCATAGCAGCGTCGATCTTATTCGGATCGCTCTGGTTATTTATGGTTTCGGCGTTGAGCGTCACCGTTGTTGAAAGTTTTTTGTCGCTGATGACCTTTTGGACCGCCGCGTTGGAATTTTTAATTATATTCAGGAAAGACTTTAACGTATCGGTGGTCGAGGCCGAGGTTCCTGGTTTTGAGGACGGTTCCAGCATTACGGCTTTAACGCTTTCGTCTATGTATTTTGAGACGGCGATGGCGGCTATCGTTCTGACGGCTCCGGCGATCTCGGATACGAGGCCGGCGCCGCCCGCGTTAACTATCGCGGTGGTTTCAAAAAGGCTTTTTTTGACGCCGTGATCTTCGGTTATCGTAGCGCCGAAAGTCCCCTCGCCGCCTGGAATGATGACGATGGGGATATCGGGCACGGCTTTTTTTTCTATGATCAGAAGCGCCAGAGCGGTGGTGTTTTCGTCAACCTTCAACCCCTTCACGCTTATTTTTTCAACCGGTGGCGGAAGCTCCGATAAAAGCGGCGTTCTTCCCAGCAGGTTCCGGAAAATTATTCTGCCGGCCGATCTTTCTTTTATTATGATCATGGGATATTTCGGGGTTTCTGAAAGCGGAATGGACGATGAAAAGGAGGCGGCTGAAAGGGTCACCTTGCCGAGTTCTTCGTTGAGGTTGTCTTTGTTAACTATCCCGACCGAATAATCGGCGCCGTAAAATACCGCCCTGTCTATGCCAAGCCCGGGCGCCGCGGTGCTTACTTCTGATAAGCTGCCTGAAATTTCGAGCGTTTTAGATGAGGCGGTATTCGTTCCCGCCGTGGACGCGGTATCACTGCTTCCCCCGCTGCCGCAGCCCGCGGTCGTGATGAACATCAGGATAAAAATAATAAAGAAGATATTGGTATGATCTATGGATATTCTTTTCAACATAACAAAAAGCACCGCCCATAATAATGTCAGCCAACGGCCGCTATTGCGCCAGATTAATAAATAAATATTACATTAATTGTCCTTAAATGTCAATTGTTTTATGGTGTTTGTCGTGCTTCACCGTCCCGCTTTTTCCCGGCAGCCCATAAAAAAATCCCCGCCATTTATTTTGGCGGGGGAACTTTTTGAATATTCAATATTTTTTATCTGGAACAACAGCTTGATCGAAATGTTAGATCAGAGCTTGCGAATACACGGCGCCGAATTTATCTGGCCTCAATGTGAAACATATCTCCGGCGTTCCCGGCGCAGAAGACGAAGCTTCCTTCCGGAGCGTAAATTTCGTTCGAATCGATTACGCTGTCGTATATCGCAGCCTCTCCGGCTATAACGACTATCCTGCCGCTCGCAGGTTTCCGGCATTTAAGTATCGCGCCTTTTTCGATCCGGAGCCATTCGTTGAGTCCTTCGGACCTTATAATTACTCTATTCATACCCGTTATCGCTTTTCCGGCTTTATCGGCAAGCGTATATAAATTGTTGCTTGAACTGATCCACGGCTCGCCGTTTTTATCGATCATGCTAATGGCCGCCTGGTCGCGGAACGCGGTGGCCGCGATGCTCGCGTGTTTCGGGCATTCGATCCTTTTAAGGCCGTCAAACATAGCGTAGCCCGGAAGTTCTTCGTAAACGGAAGAATTCACGAGTCCTATGCTGTTAACGAGCGTATGTGAGATCGCGTTTCTGATCAGCCATGTTTTTCCATTGATATCCGTCTCGAGTTTTTTCGGCTCTCTGATCTCCGCGACCTTCTGATAAACCAGCGCGTCTGCGCCGTAATGAGGCATTTCGTGTATCGCTATATAGCTTTCACATCCATCCGCCGCAAAATACATTTTCTGCTTTTTTTCGTTATGGTGAAAGTATCCGCCGTTATAAACCATCGAACTCATAGGCGCGGCATCCGATCCGGCAGCGGTTTCGGGGACGCCGACGGGGATGATATCGCAAGAATTCTTTTCTTTGTCGAAACGGACCTTTACTACCTTGTTTCCGTTCATGTAGTATCCGGCATAGCTTAACAATTCTTCAGGTATCGCCTGCGCTTCGACCGGTTTAACGGCAGGCTTTTCTTCATGCGTTACAAGTTTTTTCTCTTCCAATATCGCATTGAGTATCTGGCGGGACATAGCTTCGAGGTTCGCGCCGCTTCCGGAGATCGAAAACATTACGGTGATACCGTATTTCGGGACCGTCTGGACGTAGGTGCTGTAGCAGCCGGTTCCGCCGCTTTTGGCGAGTACCTGTAATCCCTTTTTTTCGAAGTCGGGAAGGTTCGAATAATCCCATCCGAAGTCGCTGCATATCTGTGGCCCTTTCAATTTATCGGAAAATCCGGCTGGCTGCGTTCTTAAGATCTCAGCCAGCGAAGCTTCGGAGAGTATCCTTTTGCCGTAAGGCGAAAAACTGTTGGCGAAGATGGACATGTCCGTCGCGGTCGATGAAAGCCCGCCGGCGCCGTAGACCATGACGACCTCGCGCGGATGTTTCTTTCCCGTCCGCGGGTCGTAATATTCGGCGGTGTTTTTGTTTTGTATCTCGCCGACGCTCGCGCCCGTGTTCTTCATACCGAGCGGTTTGAAAACTCTTTCAGCGAGGAACTCAAGGAATTTTTTGCCCGAAGCTCTCTCGACGACGATCTCGGCGAGAGTGAATCCGTCGTTGCAATAAATAGCCATGGCGCCGGGCTGGTGCTTCAAAAAAGAACCGGCCATCGTGTCGAGCAGGTATTTATGCATCTTATCGTCGGTTTCGTAACCGAAGTAAAATGTCGACCCGGGAAGTCCCGACGAGTGATTGAAGAGCATTCTGACGGTTATGTCCTTATAGCGCGGGTCCTTCATTTTAAATTCAGGTATGTATTTAGTAATACTTTCGTCTAACGATACCAGTCCGTCGTCGACGAGCAGCAGGATCGCGACGGCCGCGAACATCTTGCTGGTGGAGCCGACATTGAACCGGGTATTAACGTCCACGGGCCTGTTCCCGGCGCGGTCGGCGACGCCTATGCCTTCGGCGTGAAATATCCGGCCCATGTCGGATAACGCGAGCGTCACGCCGGACCCCTTGCCTGTCGTGATGGCGTTCCACATTATTTCGCGCGCCGTGGTTATGGCTTTTTCATAACCGCCGACGGCCCTTTCAGCCCCGCGCGCTTCGCAAACCGCCGCCAGAGCCATGCTCATGAATAATACGAGAAGGACAACCGTTAATTTTTTCAAACCAGATCACTCCCGTTATATTGAATTTTTTAAAAAAGGTGCCGCCTTTTCAGACGGCACCTTTTTCATTATATTTTATTTAAATAGTTCTTATTCAGACGCTTTTTATATGAGCGGCCTTAAAAATCCCAGAAGGCGGAGCCTGTGGATCTGTTGAAGTTTTTTCGGATCCGAATGATTAACGGGTCCGTTCAATATTCTGACCGAGCCGTCTTTTTGAACCTCGATCTTATATTCGATCGATCCTTTTTCATCCTCGAGTATCCGCAGCGCCGTTCTCAATGCGAAGGTCTTGCCCTTGATGACCGCTACGACCTCGGAGTTTATCTGTTCGCTCAACGGGTCCATGTTGTATGTTCCCACGACGGCTATCTCTCTGTCGAAAACGAAAGTTTTCGAGTGGAGCGGGCGCGGTCCCGGATAAACGAAAAGTCTGCAGTTCGGAAGGTCTTTTAAGATCCCGGCCCATTCTTCGGAAAAAAAGACCTGTGATGCTATGCCGTCGTCGCTCATGGGGCTATTGGTGTGGATGTTTATTTTAACTCCGCGCGCGTTCGCGTCCTTCAAAGCTTCGATCGCTTCTTTGGTTATGACGACATACGGATTCTGTATTATTATCTCGCTCCTGGCGGTTCTTATTAAAGCGCTAAGTCCAGGGGTTACGTCGTTTCTGGTGCCTTTCATGGAATGTTTGTCGAGTATAAGGACGGGAAATTCGTGTATGCCGCTTAACGGCAGATAGCCGCTGTAGGACTGAAGGTTCTTATATTGCGCGAGTTCCTTCGCGTGTTTTTCGTAATATCCGCCCATTCCCTGAGTATTTAAAAGTCCCATGCCGCTGATGTAGTTTTCCATAAGGCGTCTGGTGAATTCGAGTTCCTTCGCGCGCGACACCCAGTTTCCGAAGAGTTCTTTTTTAACGGTATAGACCGCGCGCGAATTATATTCTTCATCGAAAGCGGCCTGTATCTGGCGCGCCACTGATCCGCCCTTGAAAATAACGTCGGTATCGCGAAAGGCTTTGCCGTAATCGGCGTGATCGGCGAAGTAAACCATTTCTATGTTTCTTCCGCCCGTCATTACCCAGTCGTTATCGACTATTATTATTTTGTCGTGGTTGGAACAAACTATATTAGCGGGTTTTGAAAACATTTTTAAAAGATTGGAAGCAGCCGGGTTATAAACTTTTACTTCAATGCCGGGCGTTTCCAGCACTTCCTGTAAAAAATCCTGGGCCATGATCTTATGCGTGAGTTCGACGGAACCGCGCGCGTCCATCATAAGTCTTATCTTCACGCCTTCTTTAGCTTTTTTTATAAGAAGCCCGAGGAAAGATTTGCCGAATATGTCGTCCTTGACTATAAAGTAAGTGATGTCTATGGATCTTTTCGCGCTTGAAAGCATGTACCATCTGGCGTACCAGCTTTCGGGGTTGTCCGTTATCAGCCGGGTGAGCGCCTTCTGGTTCCCGCTCTGTCTCGCCAGTTCATCAAAAACGCTGACGGCCGTGAGCCCGGCGTCCTGGGCGAAGCAAGCTAACATCGAACTTAAAACAAGGACGGCCGTGATCAAATAAATTCTTAATTTTTTCATAAACATACTACCTGCCTTATTACTTATTTATAAAATGATAAAATAGATTTTATATTGAAACGCTGTTTTTGTCAATATAAATTACCACTTTGAATTAGTATTGACAAAAATTTGAAATCATTGTAAAATCAAGATATATTATTAAAACCTTTAAATGACAGGGCAGCGAATTATGAGTAAACACGATATTTCAGCAATGCTTTCCGAATTTTTAAAAATAACGATAAAAGGAAATTAAAAATGAATTCACGCATAGATTCAGCCCTTGCACTCTTTTCGAAAGGCTTTAACTGTTCTCAATCCGTATTCGCGGCCTATTCTGATCTTTTTAGCGTCGATGAACTAACCGCCCTCCGCGTTTCAGGCGCTTTTGGCGGCGGAATGGGCAGGCTTGGCGAGACCTGCGGAGCTCTGACTGGCGCGTTCATGCTCATCGGCTGTAAGCACGCCATGACGGCCGAAGGCGACTCTGAGGCCAAAGACCGTACATACGAGATGGTCCGAGAATTCACCGCCCGCTTCAAAAAACTCCATTGTAATATCACCTGCCGCGGCCTTCTCGGCTTAGATATCGGAACGCCCGAAGGTTCCGCCGAATTCAAGGAAAAGAATTTCCACGAATGCAAGTGCTCGATTTTCGTAAAAGACTCCTGTAAACTGGTGGAGGAGATACTTTTACCGGACGCTCATATTCAATGAATTTTTGAATGGGCTTTCAGACATGGACAGCGTGATGATATTAAAATTTAATTCAGCTATTATTTATTCCAAAATAAGTGACGGTGACCGTTTAATGAAAAATGATCTATTTTCGTTCGCGCTCACGCTAGCGCTGATCGCCGCTTCTTTCCCGGCGGCTGCTTTTGCGCAGGTCTCCGGCGCGGCCGTTGGCGGGGCAGTTTCACATCAGGGTTACAGGCCTGATAAAAATAAAGGCGGGACCGCCGCCGTCAACTTGAATAAAATGCCGGCCGTTATTTCGAGAGTGGCCGTGGGCGCGAGCCTTGGAATATTAAACAGACAATATGAGCCGCCGCTCGATACGGCCGAGATAGCCGCGAAAAAGAACCTTTTAGCCGCGCCTGATAAAATGGACACGATGGAAGTGAAAACTATAATCGGCGCTCACCCGAAATTTATTGACATACGCGACGGACGGCAGCGCACTCCGCTTATGCTGGCTTTAAACGCCGGCGACCAGGAATTTGCCTGGTTTCTGATCGCGGCCGGCGCCGACGTCGGTCCGTGCGACGAGTTCAAATACAGCGCTCTGCGCTATGCTATTTTGAAATGCAGCGCGGCCATGGTAAAGATCGTGCTCGATCAGGGTCCGGCGCTTGACACGCCGGATAATTTTGGTAATACCGCCCTTATCACCGCCGTGAATATGAAAGATCATGAAGTGGCGAAAATGCTTTTGACGGCCGGCGCCCGGGTCGATCTTAACGGACCTGCCGGCATCACGCCTCTTATGGCCGCCGCATTCGAGGGCGATGTGAAAATGATCGAACTGCTTTTAGAAAAAGGCGCGGATATAAACCTGAAAAACGCGGCGGGCCGGACAGCGCTTGAAATAGCGAAGCTCGCGAAAAATGACGAAGCCGCCAAACTCCTGGAAACCGCTGGAACGAAATAATAATATTTAAATTTAATTGTGTTTATCGATGGAGTTTGCCTCTAAAAAAGCAAGCTCCGGGTCTTTCGTGTTTTTCTTTCCGCCCGCGCCGCATAAACCCGCGATGCCGATACCGCTCGCGACAAAAAGCAGCCCCGGCACGAACCACAGTGCGTAAAGCGAATCGATCTCGGCCATTTCCGGCCTGTCTGTTCTGTATATCACTTTCACGCGGTCGGACACTCTATATTCTCTGCCGTTAAAGTTCGTTCCTGATTGGAATTTGTATTCCCGGCCGTCGACCGCATTGAATTTTATCACCGGATAGTAGCTTCGCCTTTCAGGGCTTGAACGGCCTTTTGACGCGATAAATTCGGTTATGACGCCTTCCGTTTTTTCGGAATTCATAACGATCCTTGCCGTTTTGAAAGTGGCCAATAGCGCCCAGGACAGAAAAATGATCGTGAAAACGGTTAAGAACGACTTTTCATTCACGTTAATCACCGCCCCGGCTCTTTTGAGGCGTCGCCCCCATTTTTCGAGGAATTGTCCCCAGTTTTCTAGGGCATTATACAGTTTTTCGCTTCCGAATATTTTATTCACACGCTTTCTCCCTGACCGGCCTTTCAATGATTTTCCTTGTTTATACGGCCTTTTTGATCATAACTGTGTTGATAAAACATTATAACTTATTTTTTACTGATTTTCAATTTATATAATTTCTTTTGAATTTTCTCGTCAGGATACCTGTTTCATTTGTCAAAAAAACCTTATGACGCCGCCGGGGAACGACACTGGCAATAACGGTAATTGATCAATTCGAACGAAAGATCCGGTGCGACGCCTACAGCCGGTCAAATACCCTGGAGATTTCAGGCCAAGACGGTGACGTGTACTGACTTTTTGAAGGAGAAGGTGCTATAATTAATTATGAGGCTGGTGGTAATCCGGCAAGAAAAGTTCATTGAAATGCGATCATAAGCCCGGATGTCGCGTTTCCATCGTTCGGGCGAAGGTGCTGAAGGTCTTTATGGCTAAAGTTGCGAGTCTTGAATCGAAATTCAAGGATTTGAAAAAATTTTTAAAATCCAACGAGCTCAATATACCTCTGTATCGTGTCAAAATGGTTTCCATCACCGATAAGAATCTTAAGACCTACCTTGACGAGATACAACTGGGCTTATTGCAGAACCTTGGTAAATTAAAAGAGAATTTCGGCCTTTTCGAAAAGTGCCTTCAGAGAGACAGCCTCAATCGGGGCAAGCCCCTCGACGATTACCAGAAGAACAACTCGAAAGCTTATCAATTCCTTCTTCTAATGCTGGATTCGCTCATCGGCGTATTCCCGAGAAAATGCGACGAATCGGAAAATGTTAAAGACGAAGTCGTAAAAAATCTTTACAAAAAAATCGATGACGAAGCCGTTACAATCTACGTCAAGCCGATGGCGAATATCGCCAAGATCATCTTCGAAGAAATATTGAAGATAAAAGATTACGGCAAACTGACCACCTTTTCTTTAAAATTCGGCATAAACTACGAAGCCATAACCGACAAGCATATTGAGATGCTTAAAACCAACATTACCGCGAATCTGCCGAATGTTTATTTCAACGCCGGATTTTCAAATGAGAACGTAGAGCATATGAATAAATTGTTCGATACGATCGAAGGCGGAATGAAAGGCCATTTGAATAAGATACAGGGCCTTATAAAAAGCGAAAAGAGCGATTCTTTTCTGCTGAAATTGGTCAACGATATCAAAACTGTTCATTTGCCGCCGGTTATAGGCATAATAAAAGAGATCTTCGAAGAATTATTCATGTCGATCAAGGTCCTTTTCGATATCGACACCAACAAGGGAAAGAAAATAAATATAAAAGACGCGATCGCATACGATCTTAAAAAAGCCAACCTTTCCGAAATAAGATCATTATACGAGCGGATAAAAAAAGTCAACGAGCCGGCATTTACCGATAGGATAAGCGAACCAAAGGCACACAGCACAAAAGATCGTTGAGTCCCAAAATGCATTATACACTCTAAACA
>CAZKCG010000010.1:0-118430 GCA_964551445.1 uncultured bacterium
AGGATGATAGGCTTCTGATCGGCCTGTTGTTTTAAAATGTCGGCTTTGCCGTCCTCTTCGCCGTCGCCCGTTTCGAATTCGAGGTTGACGTCGGAGGCCGCTTCTTCGGCTGATATTTCTTTCTGCGGTTCGCCTTCGGCAGCCTCGCCGCCGCCGGCTTCGCCCGGGGGTTTGCCGGCCTTATCGACTTTAAGCCCCAGGAAAGTGTAGATCTGGCTCTGTGTCGAAAGCACGTATTTTATGTCGTAGCCGGTTATATTTGAAAGCCTGTCCACAAGCTCGTAATTGGTCGGGTCGGCTATGGCGATAGTGAGTGTTTTATCGATTATTTCAAGCGGAACGAACTCGCCGCCCTGGAGCAGATTGGGCGGAACGCATCTTTTGGCTTCATCGGAAACAGTGACGTCTTTGAGGTCGATATATGGAACGTCGAACTGTTTTGCGAGAGCGATGGTAAGATCGTCTTCTGTTATATACGCCGCGCTTAAAAGCGTCTGGCCGAGAAGCTGATTGGTTTCCTGCTGTTTGGCAAGCGCCCATTCTAACTTCTGATCGTCGATGACACCCATTTCAATGAGTATCTGGCCAATTTTTTTCTTTCTTAGAAATTCTGACATACTCTCACAAACACTCCTGGAATTAGTAAATTGGTTGCGTTTTAATTAAAATCAGGCTTTTTCATCGTCCTTTTTGACTTTCGTTTTGTCGTCGGCGTCGTCGACCATGAGGCTGACGTTCTTCGAAGGGATTATCGTCGAGATGGCATGCTTGAAAAGAAGCTGCTGGCCGAGGTTTGTGTTGAGCATTATCGTGAAAGTGTCGAATGAAATGACGTTTCCCATTATCTTGACGCCGTTGGTCGTGTAAACGGTTATGGGGATCTTGTCTTTTCTGACGGCGTTGAGGAAAACGTCCTGGATGTTAATTTTACTCATTTATTGACACTCCTTAAACTTTTTTCTATATTTTTTTTAAGCGAGTCGTATATTTTTCCGTCGGTTACGGGGGCGCCGTCCCTGACATACCAGTTCAAAACATCGATCTTCTTAAAGTAGGTTTCCTGTCTTTTGGCGTAATTGCGGGTATGCTGCTTGATAAGTTCGGCCGCGTCGGCGAGCGCCAGGCCTTTTTCAAGGAGATCGACGCATTCCTGATATCCGATGGTCTTCATTCCGGGCATAAGGCCGGTGTATCCCATCTTTAAAAGGCCCCTGACCTCGTCTAAAAGCCCTTTCTTAAACATTATATCCACTCTTAAACCTATATTATTATATAGCAACTCTCTCGGCTTTGTCAATCCAAAAATTAAATATTTGTACTTTTCACTCCTCTTTTTAATGTCCTTGAAATGAGAGAAAGGCTTTCCGCTCAGGCTGGATACGATTATGGCCCTTATGAGGCGCTGCCGGTCGTTAGGTTTTATCCGGCCGGCCGAATCGATATCCAGCTTTCTTAATTTTGTTACCAGTTCCGCCGAATCCTTCATTTCAAGTTCAAGGCGGAGATCTCCCGTTTTTTCCTGATCCAGTTCGGGTATCTCGGAAACGCCGTTGATGAGGCCGTCGAGATAGAATCCGGTTCCGCCCGTTATGAACGCCATTTTTCCGCGCGCGGTTATCTCGTCGATCTTTTTTTCGGCGGCGGCGGCGAAATCGGCGTAGGAGAAGAACCGGTCTGGCGTTATAAGGTCGATCAAATGATGGGGGGCGAGAGCGAGTTCCTCGGCCGTCGGCTTGGCTGTTCCGATATCCATGTATTTATAGATCTGCCTGGAGTCGCACGAGATTATTTCCGCGCCGAACATGCGCGCAAGTTCTATGGATATGGCTGTTTTTCCGGTGGCGGTCGGGCCTATGAGCACGAATACCGCCGGCTTATCGTTTGTCGGTCTTAACATATATTCCTTTTACGCTATATTCTTTTTTATCTGTTCGAGTATTTTCTGGGCCATTTTGGCCGATTCGGAGTTCGGTTCCTGCTTCAGGACGGCTTTCAGCTCCGTCACCGCTTCATAGGTTTTATTCATCATGGCGTACGTCATTCCGAGGTACAGGCGGGCGAGTATGAAATCCGGCGATATTTCAAGGGCTTTTCTGAAGAACGCTCCGGCCTTTTCATAATAGCCTTTTTCCTGGAGTATGAGGCCGACCTTGCAATATGCCATAACGAAGCCCGCGTCGGCCGCTATTGTGTTCTGATAGGCGTGTATGGCCTTTTCGAAGTCGCCGTTCTTGGTGTGGAAGAGCCCGAGCTGATAAAATTGTTCCGCTTCGGTGATTATGGGTTCTTCTATGGCGTTCGGGTCGGCTTTTCTCGCGTTTTGAGGATTCTGTTTTTCAGCCGCTGCTTTTTCGTCGGTGCAGCGGTTGTTTATATTAGATATAGCTAATATTGCTGCGTTTCGGACCGTTATGAATTCATCGCTCAAAAGCGGCGTGATGTTTGAAATATTCGACTTGTTGCCCGTCATGCCGAGCGCGAGCGCGGCGAGCGCCCGCAGATTCTTATCCCCGGCCTTAAGGTATGGAATTATTACATCCTTGCTTTTGAAGTGGCTGTTTTTAGACAGCGCCTCGAGTATGGTATCTTCGAACCGCTTTTCTTTGAGAAGGCGGACGACGCTTATCTGTGCTTTTTCTGTTTTCATGGACGCGAGGAATTTAGCCGCGCCTGCCGCGACCATGCCGACCTCGTCGTTCAAAAGCGCTACCACCTTTTCTATGTCGAGATCCAGGTACGATTTTTCGGACAGGTCCATAAGAGCGCAGATGGCCCTGTAACGGGATATCCACTTTGAGGATTTGAGCATTTTCTGAAGAAAATCCATGGTCTTTTTAGATTCGATCTTTGATATAGCATCTATAACGAGCGGCGCCAGATTTTCTTCGATATTTTCGTTCTTGTCATAAAACTCCGTAAGAAGGTCTATGACGTCAGGATGAGCGAAACGGCCGATCACCTGGACGACCTTTTTCCTGACGTCGAAGCTGTCGTCCTCTAAAAGCATATCTTTTAAAAGCTGATAGGTTTCAAGGCTCGCGCTCGTCCTGCCTATGACCGCTACCGAGATCATGCGCACGTTCTCATTCGCGTTATTGAGAAGGCTCATAAGCGGGTAGTGGGCCGCGTGGCCGATCTTGGTCAGTATGAATTCCGACCAGTAAAAAAGGTTCGAACCGTATTTTTCGTTCGACCTGGTAAGTTTCGCCGTGAGAGGTTTTATGACCGGTTCGCCTATCTCGGCCAGAGCGTCGGAAGCGTTCTTTCGCACCTGCCATGATTTGTCGTTCAAATATTGAAGCAGCGGCTCTACCGCCCCCGAGCCTATCCGGCCCATGGCTTTTATGGCCCAGTATCTTGCGTCCTCGTCGCCGCCGTGAAGCACTTTCAGAAGTTCAGGCGTCGATTTATCTCCGATCCTGCCGAGCACCGCCGCCACGTTCTTTCGCATGACCCAGCTCTCGTGGCTTAAAGCCTCGATAAGGAAGGGAACCGACTCGCCGGCCATAAGCGCGAGATTTTCGGCGGCGCGTTCCCGGACCTCCTCGTGAATGTCGGCGAGAAGCCCTATCAATACGGTTATAACGCGCGGCGTCCTGAAATGTTTCAGTGCGGATGCGGCCGTATGGCGGATAACCAGGTCGTTCGATCTCAGCGCTTCGATTATAAGGGCCGCGGCGGCGGCGTTCCCGGAGCCCTCGCAGATCTCGCCGAGGGAATAGATTATCCATCTTTTTATCGAATCGGTCGAGGAATTTTTTTTATAGGCGGCCATAAGGGCGTCTACGCTGAAAGGGCCTATTTTAACTATCGCCTCGGCGGCCTTTCTGCATATCGGCTCGTATCTGTCGCCTAACGCGTGTATGAGCACGTCGGTAGCGTCTTCGCCTAACGTTGACAGCGCCTTTATCGCGGAGATCCTTATATCTTCGTTCCCGGTGTTATAAGCGCCGGCGAGGTAGGGAATGACCTTTTTTCCGAGTTTGGAAAGCGCCTGGCAGGCGGAATCGCGGACGTACCAGTAGTCGTCGCTCAGGGATTCGATGAGCGATTCGACGATCTCCTCGCCGAATTTTCCGAGCACCTCGACCGACTTGTGCCTGAGTTCTTTTTTTGGGCTTTTAAGCGTTTTTTTCAGAAATTCTATGGCGGTCTTGTTGCCTATTTCGCCTAACGCCGTTATGACCGCCGACCTTACGTCGCGGTCGTCGTCGTCCACGAATTTTATCAGGGCGTTGACCGCGTCGGACCCGCCGACCCTGCCGAGGATCTTGGCGCACCAGAACCTTTTGTCGGCGTTCTCGTCGGCTATGGCGTTCACGAGATATTTTTCGGCTTCGGAGCCGAACGATATGAGAGCGTCTCCGAGTATCCTGCGCTTCGACCATGAATGGATCGAAAGAAGTTCGACCAGGCATGATATCGCGGCGTTGCCGGATCTCATAAGCGCCTCGGTGAACCAGAAGAAGGAGCGGTCGTTGTTTTCCGGCGCATTCTTCATTTCGTCCGCTATCTTCGCCACAAGAGCGTCGGAGGATATTTGCGAAAGCGAAATCGCCGCGAAATAAGATATTTCCTCGGAACCGGACCTGATGGCGCCAATTAACGCCTCGCCGGCGGATTTAACGCCGAGAGCCCCTATGACCCTTGCCGCGAGAGCTTTCATTGAGTCGTCCCGGTCGCGTTCCAGAAGAGGGATCAGATTTTTCCCCGCTTCGGTCGATCCGGATTTTTCGATCTCCAAAATGGCCTTTTTCTTTTCAGCCGGTTTTGTTGAATTAAGCGCAAACATTAAATAATCGATGTCGCCAGCCATGTCAGCCTCCAGATTATCAATTTACAGTTATTTTTTCTATCAGTCTTTTTTTCAGCGCGTAATGAAGCGCCAGAAGCGACAGCGCCGCTTCCGGGGCGCTGTAGGACGCGTTATATATCATCGAAGCGTAAAGGTTTTCCGAGAAGAAGAGATAGCCCGAGAACAGATGGATAAAAAATTTAAGGGTAAGCGCGGCGAAAGCGAATAAAAGGATCTGTTTATCGCCGCGGCCGGCCGCGAGCCCTGAAAAACTCAGGACGCAGTAGGCGGCGGGATAATCGAGCGCCGCCTGGACCCAGCCGAAGATCTTCGCGCCGGAGAATATCTTTAAAACTCCGAGCGTCACGCCGGCGAAAGATCCGGCCGCCGCTCCCGAAGTTACGGAAAGGAGTATAAGCGGCAGCGAAACGAACGTAACCGAGCCTCCCTGCGGCATCGTGAAAAGTTTGAAGTTGGAGAGAACGTATGCAAGGCCTACGGTTATGCCGCACCGGGCGATGAGCGAGGCTTTAGAGTTTTTTTTCCGAGAATTTTTCAACTTTTTTCTCCAGGACCTCTATTTTTTCCTGAATATTGTTTATATATCTGTTGTCTTTTTTTTCTTCGGCGATAAGAAGGGCCTCGCGGTATTTGTCGACGGATTCCTTGTATTTAAAGCCGTTCTCATATAATATGGCGATCGCGAGTACTATTTCTATGTTGTTGGCCTCGAGTTTATAGGCCTGCTGCAGATTTTTCAGCGCCAGAAGGTCGTTTTTAAAGCCCGAGTAGATTATTCCGGCCAGATAATAAAGCCTGGCGTTTTCCGGGAATTTAGCGAGCGAGTTCTTTATCTGCGTGAGGGCATCTTCGTATTTTTTTTCGGATATGAGGATATTGATAAGACTTTCATACGCCGTCTGGCTTTTAGCGTCAAGGTTTATGGCCCGTTTGAAGTTTTCCACGGCCGCCTTATCGTCTTTCGTTTCGTGAGAGAGGACTCCGAGAAGCTCGTAAACCTGAGAAGCCTGCGGGGCGAGTTCCTTCGCTTTCATTATCACGGCTTTTGCCTCGCTGAACTGTTTGTTGCGTATAAGTATGCGTGAAAGTCCCAGATAAGCCGGATATTCCATTGGGAAATTAGTTATTATATAAGCGTACGCGCTTGTGGCCTCGTCGAGGTTTCCTTCGTTGTAGATGCAGTCCGCCATGCCGAGGTGGGCTTCCACGAGCCTGGAATTGGCCTTGAGGGCCTGTTCATAATAGCCGCGGGCGAGCTTGAAGCTTCTTCTGAAACGCCAGATGTTTCCGAGCGCGAGATTGGCGAGTTCGTGTTTGGGATTCATCCTGGCGGCTATGTCGAAATGGATTATGGCGTTGTCTATGTTGTTTAAAGCTTTATAGCATACCGCTATTTTATAGTTTGTTTCCGCGTCCTGTTTTATGCCGAGCGTTTTTTTATAAAAAGTCAGGGACTCTTCATGATTTTTGCGGTTCAGATAAAGGTCGCCTAAAAGATTGAGCGCTTCGAGAAAGCGGGGTTCGGTCGCTACTATTTCGCGGAGTTTAGCTATGGCCTGGACCTCGTCTCCGCGGCCTATAAGCTCATAGACATAGCGGAGCCTGCCGGAATTTATCCTGGCGTTCTTTTCGGCTACGCCCGGCGGAAGGTCGGTTTCGGGTTCGACGGGTTCTTCCTTTCTGAATAATTTTTTGTTCGCGGTTGTTCCGGAATTGACGTTCGGCCGCGCTTTCTCCTCGGGCTGTTTAAAGCCTCTCGCATATTCGGAGCGGAGTATCTCTTCGTATTTTTTATAATCGGAGTTTTGCGGATAAGTGTCCTGAAGTTTTTTTAATTCGAGCAGAGCCCTTTCTATATCGCCGTTTTTAGCGTAAAATTTAACCATGTTCAAAAAAATATTGTCGGTTAAGACCATTTCCTGGCCGAAAGCGCTTGAATAAGTTGAAACGGCAAGGATAAAAGCCGCTATGACGGAAAGTAATTTCGCTGATATTTTTAAAGTTCTCATTTATTCCACCTCTTGGAAGATTTGACGGTCATTTCCCGAACAAACTATTTTTTCATTAACTTATGCAGGTCCCGCCGCGCGATGTTTTTCAGGCGCGTTTACATTGCCGCAGGTTTTTCGCGATTTATGGCGATTCTGAATTCATTTTTCGAGAGCGCCCGCGATTATGGCCGTTATATTGTTCATAACCATGTAGCCTTTCGGCAAAAGTTTTATCGATTCACGGCCGGCCGTCAAAAAACCTTCATCGCTTAATTTAGAGATCATCCGGCCGGTCCCGGTAAATATTTTGTTATAATCGTCCGCTCCGATCGCGCTTTTTTTCAAGCCTTCATATGTGCGGAGTCCGAGCATTATTTTCTCGTTCCTGATATCTATGTCGCTTAACTTTTCAACGGACCGGCATTCGGGGTTTGTATCTTCGGACGCGATGTATCCTTCGATATCTCTTTCGTTCGTGGTCCTTTCGCGGCCGAGCGTTGAAACGGCGGAAGCGCCGAGTCCCAGGTAATCTTCGCCGGTCCAGTACGAATAATTGTGCCGTGAAATGAAATTTTCATTTTTCGCGAAATTCGAAACTTCGTACTGTAAGTAGCCGGCGTTTTTAAGAATTTCACACATATCCAGGTAGATTGAAGCGGTCGATTCATCGTCGGCTTTAATAAGTTCGCCTCCTGATACGAGCCGGTCGATAACGGTCGCTTCGCAGACGGAGAACTGATAAACGGAAATATGTTTAATCTTTGCATGCGGTATGGCCGATCCATCGAAGGGTTCGGTTTTTCGGCCCGGTTTTACCGGAAGAGCCGTCATCAGGTCGATGCTTATATTATCAAATCCGCCCGCCGCGGCCGCTGAGACCGAGTTTATCGCGTCAGCCGCGCTGTGGGCCCGTCCCAGTGCCGCAAGGACGCCGTCGTCGAAGCTCTGCGTTCCTATTGAAACCCGGTTGAATCCGGCCTTTTTTAAAAGAGAAAACCCCTCTTCGTTAAGAATTGCGGGGTTTGTCTCAAATGTTATTTCGGCGCCTTCCGCCACGGCGAAAGTTTCGCTTATATTTTTCAAAAATCCCGCGAGCCTTCCAACACCTGCGGCCGGAGGCGTTCCGCCGCCAAAATATATCGTCGTTACGACGCGGTCATTTTTAAGTTCCCGAGAGCGGAAGGCGAGTTCTCTGATCAGGCGTTCATAGTATGAATCGAAGATTTTTTCCGCGCCGCCGCTCATTTCGTCCATTCCGACCGATGAAAAATCGCAATAATGGCATTTTTTCAGACAGAACGGAATGTGGACGTAAATATGCAGCCCTTTTTTCATTTATTTTCCCATGATGAGATTTTTCAGCGAGTCGAATATATTGCCATCGGCCTTCGGCACCTGAAGATTCTGGTTCGCGGTTTTATTTATCATTTCGAAGAATTTAGCGGTCACGGGAGAAGCCGGGGCCGATTTCAGGAAAGGCACGCCGGAGTCCAGGGCTTTTCTCATAGGAACGTATTCATTCGGAATGGTATATTGTATCTTCATTTTAGTGAAGTTTTCCATGTCGGCGATCGGCATCGCGGTTATGGTGTCTTCGCGGTTAAGCGTGAGTATGATCTTGTTTTCAGGATATTCGAGACTCTTCATTACGTCCAGGCATTTTCTCATGTTTCTAAGGCTTAAGGTATCGGAGTTCATTATGAGCATGATGCGATAAGCTATGTCCATTGCCATGAGAGACAGGTCGGTGAATGAAGAAGGGGTATCGATTATTATGTAGTCGAAAAAGCCCTTGAAAACGTCTATTATCTCTTTCGATTCCTTGACCTTTACGCCCTCCGCCTCTTCCGGCTTTTTCGGCGCGAGAAGCATTTTGAAATTATCCGCGACGGGCGCGAGGAACGGGACGAGATTTTCATAGGTTTTTATCTGGACCTCTTTTATAAGATCGACTATGGTTTTGTCGTGTTTGACGTCTAATATCATGTCCTGGCTTCCAAATTCGGCGTCGAGGTCCACCAGCAGAACTTTAATATCTTTATTGAGCGATAGTCCGTAAGCGAAGTTCGCGGCGAAGCAGGAACAGCCCGAACCGCCTTTGGGAGAGAAAAAAGTGTAGACCTTCGCTTCTTTTTCGGCGACTACGCCGGTTACCGCGGATTTTCTGACGCGGTCGCTCATGAAACGCATTATTTTAAGGGATATAGCCGGGTTTAAAAGCATTATATAGCCGAAATTTTTCTGGCTTATCTTATAAAGTTTGGCGTCTTCGGCGCAGATCGCCGAAGCCATGCGCGGCGCTTCTTCTAAAAGCGCCATTTCACCGAAAAATTCGCCTTCTTTAAGTATGGTGATGGTTTTTTCTTCGGATTCTTCGCGTTTGGAGATCTTTATTTTGCCGCTTATTATTATGTAGAACGCATCGCCGGATTCGCCCTGGCGGAATATGGCTGCGCCCTTATTTACTGCTATTTCCTCGATGATCTCGCGGATCTTTTCCACGTGCTGGTCGCTGAGGCTTGAAAAAATCGGAATTTGTTTTAAATCCATGAAGTGCTCTCCTTAGAAATTTTTTATATATCGCTAAAATTAAGTATTTCGCCTTCATTCAAGGAATCTTTCGGTACTTTTCCGGCCGGCGTCTCCAGCACGTAATACGAGTCTTTTATTATCGGGGATATACGCCGGGGGCCGAAATTCCAGAGTATTTTAATTATCCTGCGGTCTTTATCCAGAAAAAAACAATCTATGTTCATATACATGAAAAAAGAGTGTATGGAAGAGCAGGGTTCTAAAAGTATTCCGTCATGCCCCGCCAGGCTCTTTTTAAACATGAGCCCCGCGGCCCTTTTAAAGAAAGAATCGCATCTTAATATTTTTTCGGCTATAATAAGGCCAGACGGCCCGGTCACTTTTATCATATTCTAAAACAATAATATTCGTTTAGGTCGGGAAGTTTTTTATGAATTCGAAAACGACGCCGCCCAGAAGGACGACCATGATCGTCGGGAATATGCAGCCGACCATTGGAAAGAGCATCTTGACGGGCGCCTGCATCGCGAGTTGTTCCGCGCGCTGCCTTTTTTTCAACCGGACCTGCGCCGATTGGACCTTGAGTATCTTTGAAACCGAAACGCCGAGCTGATCTGCCTGAACGACCGCCGAGATGAAGGAAGTGAGGTCCGGGACGTCCATTTTGTCGGACATCGCTTTAAGAGCTTCTTTCCTGGTGCGGCCCATCTGCATTTCCTGAAGCACGATCCTTAATTCTTCGGCTATAGGGCCTTTGAATTTTGATATAAGCTTGGCGAGAGCGATGTCGAATCCGAGGCCGGCTTCAACTGAAACGCAAAGCAGGTCAAGAACGTCCGGCAGTGATTTCTGGATCATATATTTTCTGAACGATACCAGTCTCTGAAGATAAATCCGGGGGCCTAAAAAGCCTACGATAAAGATCACGAAAGTTCCGATACCCAGTGTTTTTATAGGAATGCCGGCGGCCGTTCCGATGGCGGCGAACACGGGCGCTGGAACGAACATGAGCATATATTTAAGTACATTGAATTCAGTGGCGGTAAGCCCGCCGGGGTTTCCGGCCTGGGCCAGTTCTTTTTTCAGCTGAGACGCCGTGTCGACCTTGTTGCGGCTGGTTAAAACATTCGCTAAACCTGTAAGAACGGGCTTTACTATGCGTTCGAGGAAAGATTTTTGAAGTTCTTCATCTTCGAGAGCGGCTTTAGCCTTGGTGGCTTTTGTCTCTTCTTTCTGCTGGCCGGAAAATTCTTCAAGCCTTGTAATGGCCGTGTTCTTATTTTCCGGCATGAAAAACATTACGGCGGCGATTATTATTCCGCCGACTAATATCAATGATGTTATATCCACGGTATGCGCGTCCCTCCAAAAATAATTAAACGTCTATATCGGTTATCTTTTTGATTATAAGTCCGCCCGCGACCATCATTATGAAGCAGCCGACAATGCAGTACCATCCCTTGAAAGCGCCGACCTCGGCGAGAAGGAACTTGTTGACGAAATAGTCCGGATTCATTGCGTAGATGGTAAAACCGAGAAATATAGGAAGACCGGTGATAACGTAACCGCCCATTCGCGCCTGCGAAGTAAGCGTTACGATCTGGCCTTTTATTTTTATTCGTTCACGGATCGTTTCGGCTATCTGATCGAGTATTTCAGAAAGATTTCCGCCGACCTCGCGCTGGATGAGCACGACCGTTACAAGCAGGTCGAAGTCTTCATTTTCAAGGCGTGCCGACATATTGGTAAGAGAATCTTCAAGAGCTAATCCCATGGAGTTTTCACGAAGAACTTTTTTGAATTCGGTGCACATCGGCGGCGGCGACTCGCGCGTTATAAGTTCTATTGCCTGCATGAATGAATATCCGGCTTTTAACGCGTTTGAAATAATGCCGAGAGTGTCGAGAAGAAGGTCGGCGAACATCTGGCGTTTTTTAGATTTCATCATTCCTATCCACAAAAACGGCAGATAGCCGGATACGGCTGAAATAATAAGTCCCAGTGCGAGCCTTTTTAAAGCCAGGCAGATCACGATCATGGGAACGATCGACATGAAAAAAACGCCGGCCATGAATTCGGTAGGCCGAAGCGGTATGTCGGCCGCGGAAAGCAGAACCGCGATCTTTTCCTTGATCTTTTCCGGGGTTATTATAGTTCCGATATTTTGAAGAAAATCACTTTTTTTAGCAAGGTCGCCGACGGCCTCACCGGCGGTTGAAAGTTCCTGAGCAATGCCGCCCTGATGCTGGTCTGCTACGAATTTGTCGAGCCTGTCCTTGACGCTTTCCTGGCGCTTCACGACCACCTGGTATGAGCCGAGAAGGAATATGAAAGCGATCACCAGCACGACCATTATTATTCCCATTGTTATAAAATGACCCATATTACATACCCCGGAATTTTAAAATTTTAAAAAAAACGACCTGTTTATAAGACATAATACATAAAATGAATTAAAAATGCAAATTAATTTTTTTGCCAATATTATGTTTTTACCACCCGCGTTTCGAGTCTACGAAAATATCCGCGGGAAGTTTTATGCCTTCCTCTTCGAATTTGGTCATGAATTTTGGCCTGATACCGGTTGGTTTGAGGCGGCCTATTATTTTACCTTTTTCGTCTATGCCGTGCTGTTCAAAAACAAAAACATCCTGTAATACGACGGTTTCGCCTTCCATGCCCTGGACTTCAGTAACCGCGGTTACTTTGCGCGAACCGTCCTTGAGGCGCGATTGTTGAACTATCACGTTAACGGCGCCCGCGATCTGTTCGCGGATGGCTTTTACCGGAAGATCCATGCCTGACATCATAACCATCGTTTCGAGACGGGCTATCATATCGCGGGGAGTGTTGGCGTGGCCCGTGGTAAGTGAACCGTCGTGACCGGTGTTCATGGCTTGAAGCATGTCCAGCGCTTCGCCGCCGCGGCATTCTCCTATTACGACCCGCTCCGGTCTCATACGAAGCGAGTTCTTAACCAGATCGCGGATGGTGATGGCGCCTTTGCCTTCGATATTCGCCGGCCTTGTTTCGAGCCTTACGACATGAGGCTGTTTCAGCTGAAGTTCAGCGGCGTCTTCGATAGTTACGATGCGTTCGTCTTCGGGAATGAAGCAGGAGAGAATATTGAGAAGTGTTGTTTTTCCTGAGCCGGTGCCGCCGGAAACGACTATGTTCAAGCGGGCGAGAACGCACGCTTCAAGAAATGTAGCCATTTCACGGGTCATGGCGCCGAAATTTATAAGGTTTTCAATGGTCATAGCGTCTTTTTTGAATTTACGGATGGTGACGGTGGGTCCGTTGAGCGCGAGCGGAGGAATAATGGCGTTAACGCGCGAACCGTCGGCCGGGCCGCCCTTGATGCGGGCGTCGACTATGGGAGATGATTCGTCGCATCGTCTTCCGAGGGGAGCTACGATCTTTTCTATAATGCGCATTACATGAGCGTTGTCCTTGAACTTGCAGTCGGTAAGGATGAGTTTTCCTTTTTTTTCAATGTAAACCTGATTGGGACCGTTGATCATTACTTCAGAAATGTCTGAGTCCTCGAGCAGGGGCTGCATTGGGCCGAGCCCTATAACGTCGTTTATTACTGAAGTTATAACGGCGTTTTTTTCGACCGAGGTCAGAGACAAGCCCTTTTCAGAAGCGATCTGGATGTAGTATTCTTCCAGTGTAGGCTTCAATTTGGCTTTTTTTTCATCGTCGGATTTGATCTTTAAAAAATCTTCGTCCAGTTTTTCGACGAGTTTATTCTGCATCTCGATTTTAATTATATCGCTTGGACTTTCTTTTTCGTCCCCGCCTTTGGATGAAGATTTACCCTTTTCAAGGTCGTCTTTGTCGTCCGTGGATATTCTTTTGAGAAGGCTCATTTTATTCCTCCGATAAATTTAGACATATTTACTTTTTCATGAAATTTTTAAAGAAATCAAAAACATTGGCTTTGGCCGGCGGCGGCAGTTCCGTTGAGTTCAAAAGCTCGCGGTCCTCCGGCGTAACGATGAATGAAGCAAAGTCGAAAATAGCTTTTACGATAGGGACGTCCATTTTCATGTCCGTGACGAAGGGGCAGCCGCTATTTAAGGATGATACCACGCGTTCGCCGTCGGACGGTATCTGGCAGCTGATCTTTATAAGTTTTTCTTCGACTATCGCCGTGTCTATTCCCATTTTCTGGAAAGCCCTGTTGAGTATGAGGAATATATTATCCTTCGGGATCTGAAGATCTTTTAATATCTCAAAGGTCAGAACCAGGTTTTTGATAGTGGTTATTTCGAGGGTCGCGACGATGAAAAGCGCCGCGGTCCAGTCGAATATCGTAAGTTCCGTTTCGGTTATGAGGTTGGAAGTATCTATTATGACGTAGTCATAATTTTTTTTGAAGCATTCGAGGATATATCGCAGATGGAGCATTTTGACTTCTTCGGCGAACTGCGGTTTCGAAGGCGCGAGAAGGACGTCAAGGCCCGATTCGTGACGGGTCACGAAACTTTCAAGCAGTTCGAGCGGCACGGTCGACGGTTCGCCCATTTCCTTTACAAGTTCATATATGGTCCTGGCCGGCTTTAAATTAAGCATGAAGCCGATATCTCCGAACTGGAAATTAGCGTCGACAAGGGCTACCCTGCGGCCTTTGTTTTTAAGAAAATGCGCCAGCAGGACGGACAGATTGACGGCAAGCGTCGATTTTCCGACCCCGCCCTTCGTGGAGAAAATAGTTATGATCTTTCCGGCCGGAGTTCGCGCGAGCGGCCCGCCGGCTGCGGCTGTGGCCGATTTTCTTGATTGGAGGACCTTGTCGTAAGCGGCGTTCATAGAGGTCAAAAGCTCGTCCGCTTTTACAGGGAGCATGAGGAAATCGGAACATCCCGCTTTCATGGCTTTTCTGATCTTGTTGAAGTCGGAGGTCGGCGCGAAGGCTATGATCGCTATCTTTCCGGAAGCGATCTGGGAGTCGATGCTCTTTAAAAAGTCAAAATACGCTTCGTTATCCGTTTCGAGATCGAAGAGTATTATTTCGGGGTTATTCGCTTTATATGCATTTCCGAGCTCTTCAACGGACTTTATGCGGGCGCATACGTCAAAGTTATTGTTCTCTTTGAGCTGAGCCTCGAGCGTTGAAACCAGGCCGGAATTGTGTTCGATGATAAGGATCTTAATTTTTACATCACTCGTTTATTAAAAATCTTTTGCGTGCCGAGCATAAATTATATCAAAGTATCTTTTAAAAATCAACTACATTGTATTTATATTTTCTAAATTAAACATTACTCAATAGTAAAACCTTGACTTTTTTTATGAAATGTTATAATCTAATCTTTCATAAAAATCAATAAATGCTTTATCATCGGATAAATATTAATTCTCAATATGAGGAGCGAATAAAATGGAACCCAAAAAAACCCAGAAATTAATTCCAACTTTGCTCGTAGGCCTTGGCGGAACAGGCTATAGGACGCTTAAAACCATAAAGAAAAAATTTATTGAAAGCGCTCACTATAATTACCAGGTTCCCTCCATGGTCAATTTTTTAAGTTTCGACACCGATACCAATATCGAAGACAAGAAGGACGAAGACGTTCTTACCACCTCCGAAAAGGTAGTTCTTACGGTAGATACCACGAGCGTTCTTGGAAACCTCAATCAGTTCCCTCATATTAAAAAATGGTTCCCCGTGCATAAAATACAGGAAACGGTCGCTCACGGAGCCCGCCAGATAAGGGCCCTTGGCCGCCTTTCAATTTTTTCGAATATAGACATCGTCGTCGACGCTATCCGTTCCGCGCTTCACAGGATCAACGACAAAAAACTGCTTTCCGGCGTAGATATCGCAAGGACCGGCGACAACGTTCCGGTCAACGTGTTTATTGTCAGCTCGGTTTGTGGCGGAACAGGTTCCGGAATGGTCGCGGACCTTCCATATATTTTAAGGCAGGTTATATCCAAAGAAACCGTTCAGCACTCATGCGAGATCCACGGCTATCTTTTCATGCCGGACGCCTTCGTAGATATAGCCGATTCCGAGCTTGAACGCCTTAAAGCCAACGGCGCCGCCGCTCTCAAAGAAATAGACCTTTTCATGGAGAACATGGAACGCTTCACGACCCGTTATTCTGACGGTTTCTGGGTGGACGATAACGTTGGTATGCTGAAACCTTACGATTTCTGCTATCTCGTATCCGGAGTCGATATCACCGAACAGCGCACCATTGAGCGCGTAGTCGCGGAACAGGTTTTCCACGGATTTGGAACGGAACTTACGAAAGACTCGAAAAGCTATCTGGCCAATGTTCCCACCAATGCCTTCAAAGCTATTCCCGGCGGCGAATTCGTCGGAAAAAGGACCAATTACAGCTCACTCGGCGTTTCATCGTGCGTCATGCCCGTTAAAAAGATAGTCGAGATATTTTCAAATAAATTTTCCGCCGGGCTTATGGACGCCATACTCGAATACGCCAACCCGAAAGATGAAAAATCCGAGAACCCGTGGCAGAAAGACGTAGTGCTTTTCGTCAGAAATAACGGCCTGGAAGTCGATTCCAAGGGCGAAATGAAGATCCTCGATAAGATAATGGAGATCGGCAAGGTCGTTAAGATGACCGCTTCAAAATATAAAGAGCTCGCCGTTTCGAATATGGGCGAGATTCTTCTTCAGGACCAGTCGGCGGCTGAAAAATCATATTCGGATGTTAAAAAATCCGTGCTGGAAGCCAAAGACAATATAGTTACCTCTCTTGTTAAAAATTATGTAGCACTTACGACGCAGGCTATGGGGGACGCCAACCGAGGCGTACGCTTCGTCATAAAAACATCTGAACACCTTTTGAACATGCTCGAACAGTTCCGCGGCCAGCTCGAGCGCGAGCGCGAGATCAAGAAAAAAGATATGGCGCGCTTCCTCCAGACCGTCCGTGAAAAGAAACAGTTCATCGAGGAAGAATCAGGAAAAAGCTGGTTCAGAAGAAGCAACCGCGCGCTTTCGGAAGCCGCCGAACTCTGGGCTCAGAACAACAACAACGCATTTATTTCACAGCTTCAGGTGGACAGGCGTGACGTGGCTATCGAAACCCTCGACATGTTCATGCAGAACGTTAATTCGAACATGAAAAAACTTCAGTCCTTCAATTCGCTCGTTGAAGTGCTTGAAAGCAAGTTCGACAAGAACGCCACTTTCACCGGCACCGTTCTCGACGAGCGCGAAAGCGACTGGCTCTTAAACAACTCGATAGTCGCAAGCGAAGACCTTGAAAGGCTTTACAAAGAAAAAATAGGGAATCCCGGATCTTACGAGATCGAATTCGTAAGCAAGGACGGCCTCAACATAAGTGAAAAATGGCCTTTTTATTGCGAAAATTCCGTCGTGTTCGAAAGCGACGTAAGAAGCTATGTTTTGAAGATACTCGAGAAAAAATTAAAGGAACTTTCGATCGAAGAATTCCTCATCGATAAATCGAAGGTCACCGGAAACGATGAGGTCAGAAACGTCGGCGAGGCGCTCGCTCAGAAAGGCAAGACCCTATGGCAGATAAACAAGGGCCTCTACCCGGGTCATCTGGTTCCGCTCAACCTGCTCGGAGTTTACGAAAAAGAGACCACTAAAATATATGACCATGTCCAGTCGATCCTGAAAAAAGATTCACAGGTGGTCACGACGGGCGACCCGCACCGTATAACGCTTATTCAGAGCGAACACGGCGCGCCTCTTTTCGCGATATCAAAAATAGAAGACTGGGAAAATAAATATAACAAGTATAAAAAATCAGAGTTCCTCCACGCGATAACCGAGGAAGAATATAAGATCGAATGGGACAACTATCCTTTCAGGCCAATGTCCATCGATAAAAAAGAGGGCGTTAAATATTTTACGCTCGGAAATGCCCTGAAATTCATACAGGCGGTCAAGGTCGAAGGAAAGACCCAGTATTACTGCACATTCGACCCGACCGCGGCCGTAGATCCTGACGATAAAAAAGATACGTGGATCGGTTCCAACAGGCTTGACGCTTTCGAGAACTTCATTAAAAACCAGCAGGTAAGAAAGCTTAAACATATGATCGAACGCGAGCTCGACAAGATCGGGGCTTATCGCGACCAGATCCAGTTCATAGCCGGCATCGCGCAGAATCTGAAGGGACATCTCGAAAAAATAGACGAGAGTTCGCCGATATACGAACTCATAAAAGAAGAATACAAGTCGCTTTCCGAACTCGTCAAGGAGCTCGATAAAAAGCGCGTTCAGGATGAATCGGAAGAACAGCTTCACGGCACCGGTAAATAAAATGAAGTTTTTGGTCTAACATATTTAATTAACAAAATGGCAGGCTTTATCAGGTCTGCCATTTTGTTAAAAATATCTGTTATACTGCGTTTCAGGGAAATATATTTTAATCATGTCCGTTGAAATTTAAAAATTGCATGGCCCGGGAGTTATAAATGCCAAGAAAGAAAAACAGTGAAAAGATCGAGCTCAAAAGAATAGATGAAAAAGACTGCGCGGATTTTATAGCGGGTTTAAAGGACGATTCGTTCGCGACCGGATTTCCGGGAACGCTCGACCGGTTCTTCGCGGAAGCGCAGAAATTTTTCGAGGCTGATAAACCGTCGACTCTGGTCGAAGCATGCGGCATAGTTAAGAGCGCGCTCGAAAACAAAGAGATGCAGAAAAGCGAATATTATATAAAGTGCATGAACCGCCTGGGCTATTACACTCATCTCTCCGGCGACGAAGGAAAAGGGCTTGAGATATGTCTGAATGCGCTTGATATGGCGCTTGAGATCCTGGGGCCGGAGAACGAGACGGCGGCTTCGATATATAATAACGCCGGAGAGATCTACCTGACGATGGGCGAAATACCTAGGGCCGAAGCCTATCACAAAAAAGCTCTCGTCATAAGGCTGAAATTATTCGGAGAGAACGGCCCTGAAACGGCCGAAAGTCTCTGCGAGAACGCGGTCATAGCGTCTTCGGGCGGGAATATAGAACTCGCTTTTAAAATGATGGAGAAGTCGCTCGAATTATACGAAAAGGCCTTCGGCGAGCGGAATTTTTATACGGCCATCGTTTCGTCGAACCTGGGCCGGTTATATCACAGGCGCGGCGATTTTCAAAGGTCCGCCGAATTGAACCTTAAGGCGGCTTCCATTTACGAGGAAGCTTACGGCGCGAGATACAGGTATAACGCGAGCGTTTATTTCAACGCCGGCGAATCCTTCTATGCCATGGCGGATGACGAGCGGGCGATAGAGAATTATGAAAAAGCTCTGGCCGCCAATATTTATAATTCGGACGACGATAAGATATTTTCCGCCGATATAATGAATAAGGCGGGGTACGCGTATATCAATAAAAAAGAATATAATAAAGCGCTTGAAAGATTCACGGCCGCTTACGGCGTGAAACTTTCGATACGCGGCGGCGAAAGCCCTGAAACGGGTTTATGCATGAAGAACCTCGGCGTCGTTCATGAATATCTCGATGACCGGAAAACATCCATGGAGTGGTTCGAAAAAGCGGCCGCCGTTTTTTCCGCCCCGGATCAGGCCGCTTATAACAGCGTTCTTGCCGATATTTTTGTGAGCATGGCCGACGCCCTTTCGCCTACCGATGAAAAAGAAAAAGCCCTGGGTTTTTATCAAAAAGCCCTCGATATAAAGGCGAAAAAATACGGCAGCGACAACGCTGAAACAGCCGCCGTTCATAGCCGCATCGCGTGGCATTTTTTTAACAACGGAATCTTTGCTGAGGCGCTTGAATATTTCGACCGCGTCCTTCTGATATGGATCAAAAATTACGGCGAGTTCGAACCGACCACGGCGGAGATCTATGAGAACATAGCCTCGGTATATGAAAAGACGGGCGATTATCAGCACGCCCTCGATAATTATTTCACCGCTCTTGAAATAAGAAAGGCCGTCAACGGAGGCGAAGGCGATGCCGCCATAATAACGCGCATCATGATCGCCCGCGTTTTTTCAGCGGCGAAGTCCTTTGTCCGCGCCGCTGAATATTTCAAGGAGGCGCTCGAACTCAAAACAAAGCTTTCAGGCGCCGAAAATAACGAAATAGCTTCGATCCATAATGAAATGGGCGAGAACTATCACGCGGCAGGGACCGAATATGACGATGAAGCTCTTAAATGTTATACCGCCGCCCTTGAGCAGAGGCTTAAATTTCGCGGCGAAACGAGCGTTGA
Source organism: uncultured bacterium (assembly GCA_964551445.1). Taxonomy (GTDB): domain Bacteria; phylum Muiribacteriota; class UBA9980; order UBA9980; family UBA9980; genus DAOPXV01. The sequence goes on from CAZKCG010000010.1 coordinate 19,536, forward strand.
ATACGCCGTTACATGCAACAACCTCGGATGGCACCACACCAGGAAAAGATCTTTTGCCGAAGCGGAAAAGTTTTTTGAAAAGGCTTTCGGCTCCTACGCGGCGGTATACGGGGAAAAATATTTCAAGCTCGCAATAATTCTCGATAATATTGCCAGCATGAAAGACGCCGCGGGCGACCTGCCCGGCGCCATTGAAAGTTATCTGAAAGCGCTCGCCATAAGAATAGATTTCTTCGGCGAAAAGAGCGTCGACGTTATCCTCAATTTAGATAATATCGCCGGATGCTGCATCAAAGCCGCGAAATTCGAGGACGCTCATAGTTATTATTCGCGTTCGCTCGGGGTCAGGATCGGGATCTTCGGAGGCGAAAGCGTCGAGGCGTCCACCGGTTATACCAACATTGCGTGGGCCGACAGGTATCTGAAGAAATATCCCGAAGCCATAGAAGGTTTCATTCGCTCGCTCGGGATATATTCATCCTCCGGCGGCGATCGGACCGCCATAGCGGCCGACCTTAATTTCGATCTGGCGGGCGTTTATGAATTGACCGGCGAATTCGGAAAGGCGCGCGACGGATATTTGAAGTGCCTGGACATAAGGCTTGAAAAATGCGGCGCGAACCATGTAGATACGGCGCTCGCCTATAATAAAATGGGCTGGAGCATGTTCAATCTTAAAAATTACGCCGAAGCCGTCGCTTACTTCGACCGGGCGCTTTTGATATTTATTAAAAGTTCCGGCGAGCGCAGCCTTCAATGCGCCGCGATATACGAAGGGATAGCGTCGGCTTATGAAAAGCTCTCGGACGAACGGGCTATATGGTATTACAACAAGGTCATGGAGATCAAGATAAGCATTCTTGGCGATCGCGACCACGATACGATATACGCTATAGACTCCCTCGCGTCGGCGCTTGCCGCTCTCGCATCCGATTATTCCCGTTCGCTCGATTATTACGGAAGGTCCATGACCGTCAGAACCGCGGTTTATGGTAAAAAAAGCCTGCAGGCGGCCGTCGGATCGATAAACGTCGCGGGCGTTCTTCTCGCCGCCGGTGAATACGAGAAAGCCGTCGAAAATTTTACGGAAGCGATCGGGTTATACATTGAAAACAGCCGCGGCGAAGATCCTGCCATGATAAGTGTTTATAACGATCTCGGCGAAGCGCTTTATAACCTGGGGAAAGAAGACGCGGCGCTTGAAAGCTTTCAGAAGGCCGCCGACATCTATTCCGGCTCGCCTTCGGCCGCGTCTTCCGATAACGCCGCGATGGTATATTCAAATATAGCCGAGTTTTTTTTCATAAAAGGCCGTTTCGCCGAATCCGAGGAAAATTACTCGAAGGTCATGAAGATAAAACTTGCGGCGCGCGGCCCGGAACATCCGGAAATAGGATGGATCCACACTAAACTCGGGAAAATGTTCGAAACGAAATCGGAATATGTAAAGGCGCTGGATCATTTTGAACGCTCGCTTGACATTTACATCAAAAATTTCGGGCCCGCTAATGAATACGCTGCGAATTCATACGCTTATATCGGCGGCGTTCATTCGAAACGCTGCGAATATCATAAAGCGCTGGAGTATTATAACAGAGCCCTTGAGATAAGGCGCGGCGCGCACGGCGAGAACCACCATTCGGTCGCGGAACTATACGACGCCATGGCGTGGATATTCGCCGGCCAGAGCGATATTTTAAAAGCGCGCGAATACTTCGAGAGAGCTCTTGCCATAAGGCGTGAGATGCACGGAGAAGACCACGCCGAAACGGCTTTGAGCTACAACAACCTCGGCTGGCTGTTCAACGGCCGAGGCGAATATTCGAAGGCGCTTGATTGCTTCGACCGGGTGCTTAAGATCAATATCAGGCTGGACGGCCCAAATACCGCCGACGCCTCGTCCATTTACAGCAATATAGGCGAAATATATTCCAGGATGGGCCAGAGCGTGAAAGCTCTCGAGTATTTCAACCTTTCCCTGAAAATAAGAAATTCCATATTCGGGGCCGAAAGCGCCGAGGTTGCGTCTAACTATGACAGCATAGGCTGGGTTTTTTCAGGCTCCGAAAGAGTGGCCGAAGCGATCGAAAATTTCAGCGAGGCGCTTAATATAAGATTGAAGGTTTTCGGGGCTGAAAATCTTGAAACCGCTCTCAGTTATAATAACCTGGGCCTCGCTTATTCGCAGTGCGCGAATTACGAAAAAGCCCTTGAAAATATGGACGCCGCCCTTGAAGTTTACTCTAAACTTTTAGGTGAACAGCACCTTAGCGTCGCGTCCGTTTACGATAATATCGCCGGTGTTCATAACAGGCGGAACGACCACGAAAAAGCCTATGAAAATTATGAAAAAGCTCTTGAAATAAGGCAGGCTGTTCTAAACGACGATTCTCATCCGGAGATCGCTTCAAGCTATAACAAGATAGCTAATATTTATCTTTCGGGCGGTGATTTTTCCGGCGCCCTCGAATATTATAACAGGGCCCTCGAGATATACCAGCGCGCTTTCGGAGAACGGCACGAGATAGTGGCGACCGTTTACGATAATATCGGAATTCTTCATCTCAACATGCGTAAGCCTTCGAAGGCGTTCGAATTTTTTAATCAGGCCCTTCGCATAAGGGTCGATATCAGCGGCGAGAATTCACCGGAAACGGTGACGAGCTATTATAACATCGGCGACGTCTATTACCAGCAGCATGAATATAGCGATTCGCTGAAATATTTCGCGAAGGCCCTGGAGATAAATAAGTCCCTCTACGGCGACGCTCATTCGGAAACGCTCATCAATTGCGCGAGAATAGCCGGAATATTCACGCAGCTTTCCGAGCATGAGAAGGCCCTCGAATACTATAATAAAACGCTCGAGATCGGCACCGCTATATATGACCGTCCCCATTATGATCTGGTTTTAAGCCATTTCAACATAGGGCTGACGCTTTCAAAACTCGGCAGAAAGAAAGATGCGCTGGAATCCCTTGAAAGAGCGAAGGCGGTTTGCGCTGAAATGGACCTTCCGGATGACGCCAGAGCCATCGACGAGGAGATCGCGAAGATCGGCTGATCCGAGTTCGCGCCGGATATTTACTTTTGCATTTTTAAAAATTCTATGATAAAATAGGGCTTTACGGGTTAATTCATTATGATATCAATGTTTTTCGGGGTGATGGTATAATTATGCTTCAAATTTTCGGAAATATATTATATTTCATGTTCATACTATCGGTATTCTTCGTTTTTCCTGTCATATATTCGATGTTTTTCAACCTTCACGATAACGTTTGGCTCGTTCTCGGGATCCTCTACGCGTGTTTTACCATCGGATATTATTTCATATATTCGCTGTTATATACTTTCCGGGACAAGAGCGGCCGGCTCGTGTTTTTGACTCCGCAGGGGCCCGCCGAGGCTATTTCTCCGCTCGCGCCGGAATCCATAGACACGGTCATGTCCCGCGGCGTCCTCGAACAGTCCGGTTTCGGCTTCCGCCAGGACGTGAGCATGCTTATATGGAAAAAGGCCCTCATATTCGCGACGATCCTGATGCTTCTTCTGGCGCCGATGATACTTTATTTTTTCAAGGATATCCGCTATACCCAGATCGTCGCCGAAAGCCAGAACAAGGACGCTATAGCTTCCGTAGCCCAGCTTTTAAGGCTTAAAATGGAGGACGACGCGAAAGAAGACCTCGCCGTTTTAAACAGCATTAAAAAAGAAGACGTGGTGGTCGTTTTCGGCCAGCACGACAGGGTCGAAGTAGTATTAGGATTAGCCAATATTCCCTACACGCAGATATTTCCGAAGGACGTCAAAAATTTTGATTTCAAGCCTACCCAGATAGTTATGGTGAACTGTCCCGGAAACTTTCCCGCCAATGATAAGAACGCCCCGTTTGAAAAGCTCAAAAAATTCGTCGAGGACGGCGGGTTTCTTTTCACGACCGACTGGGCGCTTCGATATACGGTGTCAGGCGTTGTGCCGGGCTATATAGAAGCCGTCAGGACCGAAACGCGGGACGAGGTCATGCCCATAAAAGTGTCCGATCTTAATTCGGAATTCACTAAAAACATTACTCCGGCCGACGGAACCCCGTCCTGGTGGGAATATTATTCCTACCCTATGAAGATACTGGATAAAGATAAAGTGAAAATGCTCGTTAAAAGCGATAAAATGAAAACGAAATACGGCCATGAAGGCGTGGCCGCTTACTTTGATTACGGCAAGGGAAAAATAATCCATACCACCGCTCATTTCCTGCAGCAGAAAAGCGTTATCACTACGGCGAGACAGTCTAAGGACGCGCTTACATACGTCCGCGACGAACTTAAAATAGACCAGTCGAAACTCAGCGAAAGTTTTAAAACTACTCTCAAAGGCCTTCAGGCCGGACAGATAGAGGACGTATATTCGATCGTCCGCTTTATCGCGAACGTAATAGTGGCTAAGAAGAAGACCCAGAAATAAGAAATTTGAAACAATGAAAAGATCACAGGTTATATCATACAAATATGGCGTAATAGTAGGGGCGCTCGTATCCGCGGCGTTTTATATAATGCTGTTAATGCCTTTCACCGGAACCATTCTTTCTATCTTCGAAGGCCGTTTGTACGACGCGAAGATGAATTTTACCGCGCTTAGAAATTATCAGGATTATTACAGAAATATAGTCATTTTAAAGATCGACGACGCTTCTTTCGAGAAACTCGATATGAAATGGCCGTGGAACAGGCGTATCTACGCCAGAGCCCTCGATGTGCTTTCATCCGCGGGCGCTAAAGTAGTAGCTTTCGACGTTTTCTTTTCAGAGACCTCCAGCCGCGATCAGGACGCCGCTCAGGATTCGGTGCTCGCGACCGCTATAAACCAGTCCACCGTTCCGGTAGTTCTAGCTTATTCCAAAAACGACAGGATCATTCCGGTGCTCGCCGCTACGGCCGCGAGGTCGGGTTTTATCGAGAACATATTCGACGCCGACTCCATAGTCCGTCAATCAAGGCTCATTTACAGGACCAACTCCGGCGGCGCTTCGGGAGACTTTGAGCCTTCCTGGAATTTCATGGTGCTTAAGGAATTTCTCGGCCTGTCAACGGCTTCCGTTGCTCTTTTCAGCGACCGCATGAGCGCGGCATACACATCGACGACCAGAAACGGCGGAGTGGTCACCATGCGCGACCGCCGGGTCGACTTCCAGCTTTCCGCCGGTGAGAATATCCATATCAATTACGGCATCGGCGAGAACCACATAAGGGCGCTTTCGTTCCATCAGATAATAACCGGCGAGTTCGATCCGGAATGGATCCGCGGAAAAATAGTGCTCATAGGAGCTACGGTGCGCTCGCTTCACGACGATTTCGCGACCCCCATGATGCTTAAGACCAGATTGACCACGCCCGGCGTTATGATACACGCCCTCGCCCAGGCGACATTTCTTGAGAACGCTTTCATATACAGGATCCCGGATCTTTTAAATTTTATTTTGACGGCTCTCGCATCGATGTTTTTAGGGGTGGTCATAGTCAGGAAAACCCCGTTCAAAGCTTTCGTGACGGCCGTCGCGCTTATGTCGGCGCATCTTCTGGCGACCGGCGTCCTGTTTTATTTTCAGATAGCCGCGCACAGCGTTCTGCCACAGCTTTCTTTGATACTCACATACGTTTTGATGACATCATACAAATACCTGAAAGAGGAAAGCGAAAAGCAGTTGATCAAAAGTATATTCAAACAATACGTTACGGCGGAGGTCGTCGACGAGCTTCTGGAAAATCCCGAAAAGCTGGCGCTTGGCGGAAAAAAGATGAAGCTGACCGTCCTTTTTCTCGATATAAGAAACTTTACGAGGCTCTCGGAACAGCTCGAACCTGAAGCGGTCGTCGATCTTTTGAACAGCTTTTTCGAGGAAATGGTCGCGATAGTTTTTAAATATGACGGAACGCTCGACAAATATCTCGGCGACGGCATGATGGTCATATTCGGGGCCCCCGCCGACCGCCCGGATAACGCCCGCCGGGCCGTGGAATGCGCGCTCGAGATGCAGAAGGCGTCCATCGAATTTTCCCGCCGCAGAAGGGCGGATAACATCTACACGATAGACGGCATCGGCGTCGGGGTCAATACCGGCGAGGTCGTCGTCGGCAACATCGGATCTCAGAAACACAAAGAATACACTATAATCGGCGATAACGTCAACCTCGCCGCCCGAATAGTTTCGATAGCGCTCGTGAACCAGGTACTCATCTCCGAAACCACTTATCAGGAACTCGCCGACCGGCTCGAGGTGAAGAAGAAGGAAACCGTCAAGCTGAAGGGTAAAACGGAACCGGTTAACGTATATGAGATAATTCAAATAAATTGAACCCGAAAGACGAATTGAAGCAAAACCGGAAAGAGCAACTGAATAAAAAATAAAAAAACCGGACGAAATGATCCGGTTTTTCATTTTATAAGTGTTGTTTTTTATTATACGCGAAATTAAAAAAGCCGTGGCGCCCTTAAGCTACAGGTTGACGCACTCATCGCTGTTGACGAGTATTTTAAAGATCTGGTCGAGCTTGGTTATAGTAAATACTTTTTTAACGTAATTACCCGTGTTGGAAATGAAGAACTTTTTGCCTTTTTTGGTGCATTTATCGTACTCGTTGAGTATGAAATTAAGGCCGAGGCTGTTTATGAAGTTGATCTCCTTCAAATTTATGACGAGCCTGTCGGTCGTGACGCCGTCCATTTCGCAGAAATTCTTTTCGAGGTCCGGGTTTGAAAGAAATTCAAGTTTTCCGGCCAGGACTATCTCGTCGAATGAAACGTCAGATCCGCCGATATTTTTTTCCTTGCGGTTGACTATCTTATAAGTGAAAGGGAGCTTTTCGGAGCTGTCGTCTATCGCTACCACTTTTAGTACTCCTTAAAAATCAAATGCTTTATTATTTTTAAAATTCTCGATTATTATATCGCGGATTATTTTGTCGGTGAATTCCTTGCGGTCTTCGCCGATGTTGTTAAGCACGCCGTCTTCGGCGCCGCCGCCCGCCATATAATTATCGGTCGCTACCAGATAAACTTTATCGTTTTTGAGCGGTTCTCCGTTTATCATTATTTTCGAGGCTTTCGGGCCGGCCGTGTCAAGAGTGAGGCCGTAGGTCTGGATAAAGAACGATGATTTTTTTCTCGAAACGCTGTAATCCATTATCTTTTGGATTTCGGAGCCCTTCATTTTTATTTTTACTACGAAATTATTGTAAGGCATTATCCTGTAGGCGTCTTTTATACAGACCGGGCCCGAGTCGAGCCGGCTCCCGACGGACGCCGCGGTTTCCATGGCCATGTCGGCTTTCGCGTATTCGCAGAGGTTTTTAAGCACGAACCTGAAAAGCGGCGTCGGTTCTTCGAGCTTGCTAAGGTTGTCAAGCCTTTTCGGCAGGTCGCCTATTTTAATGTTTATCTGCGGATCGAGCTGGTCCTTATATTTTTTTATGTGTTCGCTCATCTGGCGGTCCGCGACGGATATGAGGCGGCCTTCGTAGCGCGTTACCTTTTTGCCGATCACGGTGAGGTCGAGCCGGCCCAGATATTCGCCGTATTTTCCGGCCTGTGTGAGAATGACGCCGCCGATCCTTTCGGGTTTTTCAACGGCCGTGTGCGAATGGCCGCCTATTATGACCGATATTTCCTGATGATTTTTGGCGAATGCGCGGTCCTCTTCGATCCCCAGGTGCGATAAAAACACTATAATGTCTGATTTTCCCTGCATTTCAGGCAGTATCTTCGAGTAGGCCTCGTCCGGTTTTAAAAAAGTTATCCTGTCGAGATCTTCCTTGGACGAATTATAGAAAACGGTATGGCTGGTAAGGCCGAATATCGCTACGCGCAGCTTACCGAAGTTTTTTATGATATACGGCTTGAATAAAAATTTTCCGGTTTTTCGATCCAGTATGTTGGCGGATATCACTGGATATTTCGCCGTTTTTTCAAGCTCCAGAAAATTATCCATTCCGAAACCGAAGTCGTGGTTTCCGAAGGTCATGGCTTCGTATCCCATAACGTTCATCGCCTCGATATCGGCGCGTCCCTTGAAAAAGTTTGACATGGGATTGTTTTCAAGGACATCGCCCGCATCGACGAGCATTGTGTGGCGGTTCGAACCGGCTTCGGAATTCATTTTCCGGATCTCGTTTATAAGCGTCGCGCGATATGCCGCGCCGCCTATGCCGGGCAGTTTTTCGGTATCATAAGGGATCAGAAATCCATGCGTATCGTTGGTGTGAAGAAAAGTTATATGGTTGATCTGTGAAACCGGCTCCGCGAAAGCCGCGGCAGGTGTCATCATAGATAAGGTCGCCAGGGCCGCGCTCATGGCGGCTATCTTTAAAAACTCGAAAAATTCCATTGTTCCTCCGTATTATTTATCGTATGCCGCGCTCATGGCGGCTTTATAATTTTTCATTCTTTGAACCGCCCGCTCGCGGCCCGTAAGTAAAATCACGTCGAAGATGCCGGGACTCACGCTCTGGCCGGTAAGAGCGGAACGGATTATCGCCACCGATTTAGAGAAATTAAGGCCTTTGATCCTTCCCTCGCGCAGGACCGGCTCCAGGGCCGCGGCTGTGAAAGGCTCGGTTTTTTCAAGTATTTCAGCGAGCCCGTCAGCGGCTTCGATAAATGTTTCGCGCGGGAAGTCTTTTTTCGTTTTATTTATGACATCTTCCGCGTAAGATATTTCTTCGTTTATAAAAGGCGCCGCGTAAAGCGGGAGATCTGAAAGTTTTTTGAGTCTGTCGCCTAACGCCAGGAGTATTTCCTTCACTCGTTCTCGGGTGAAGAGCGCCGCGTCATATTTAAGGTCCGGCATGTTTTTCTTCGCGTAATTTATCATAAGGCCGGTTTTTTCTTCGATATCCATGTTCTTCAAATGATAAGCGTTGAAATGTTCGAGCCTTACGATGTCAAAAACAGCCGGAGTCGAGTTTATGCGTTCCGCCGAAAATTTTTCGATAAGATCGTTCATCGTAAAAAATTCGCTCGAGCCGTCGAAGGACCATCCGAGAAGCGACAGGTAATTGTTGACGCCTTCCTTAATGTATCCGGCCTCTTCGTACCATGTGAGCGAGGTCGCGCCATGCCGTTTGGAGAGTTTTGTCTTATCTGCGCCGAGTATCATCGGAACATGGCCGTATGAGGGAATTTTAAATCCGAGCGCTTTTAATATCTGGATCTGTTTCGGCGTGTTGGATATGTGGTCATCGCCGCGCAGGACATGCGTTATTCCCATGTCGTGATCGTCTATCGCGACGGCGAAATTATACGTGGGCGCTCCGTCCGATTTTATTATGACGAAATCGTCGAGAGTGCTTGAATTAAAGGCTACTTCGTGGTGGACCAGGTCTTCGAAGACTATGTTCTCGCCTTCCGGCATTTTGAACCTGACGACGAATTTCTCGCCGTTTTTCTTTCTTTTTTCCGCATCTTCAAGGTTTATAGACGCGCATGTCCGGTCGTACTTGGGATCGCATCCAGCGGCCGTCTGTTCCGCTCTCATTCGTTCCAGCCGTTCCTGCGAGCAGAAGCACATGTAAGCGCTGCCATTTTCCAGCATCTTATCTGCGTAACCCCGGTAAATATCAAAGCGTTTCGATTGATAAACCGGGCCCGCGTCCCATTCAAGACCGAGCCATTTCATCGATTCGAGTATGGCGGCCGCGGCTTCTTCGGAATTTCTCTGCATGTCGGTGTCTTCGATGCGCAGAACGAATTCGCCGCCGTGTGATCTCGCGAAAAGATAATTGAAGAGCGCCGTGCGCGCTCCGCCGATATGAAGAAATCCCGTCGGCGAAGGCGCGAAACGCGTTATTACTTTAGTATCGTTGTTCAAAATTCATCTACCCTTTTTTTTCTATCTTTGCCCAGCTGTCCACAAGCGAAACGGTCCTGTTGAAAACGAGCTTTCCGTCCTTCGAATCGTCGTCGAGACAGAAATAACCGTTCCTGAGAAACTGATAACGCATTTCGGCCGTGGCTTTCGCGAGTCCCGGCTCGCATTTGCAGCCTGTTAAGATCTCGACCGATCCGGGGTTTAAATTTTCCTTGTAGTCGCCGCTCGCCGATTCGTCCGGATTTTGTTTGGTGAAAAGCTGGTTATAGAGGCGCGCTTCGCATTCGATGGCGTGTTCGGCCGATACCCAGTGCAGCGTGCCTTTTATCTTGCGGCCGTCGTCGGTCCAGCCGCCGCGGCTCTTGGGATCGTATGTGCAGTGGACTTCTAAGAGATTTCCCTTGTCGTCTTTAACAACGCTTTCGCATTTAACGTAATAAGCGTGTTTGAGACGGACCTCTTTTCCGGGCGACAGACGGAAATATTTGTTCGGCGGGTCTTCGCGAAAATCTTCCGATTCGATATATAAAACGCGCGTAAACGGTATCATTCTCATTCCGGCTTCAGGGTTTTCAGGATTGTTCTGTGCCTCTAGCATCTCGACCTGACCTTCGGGGAAGTTCGTTATTACGACCTTTATAGGGCGTAATACCACCATGACGCGTTCCGCGCGCATGTTCAGGTCTTCGCGGATGCAGTGTTCGAGCATCGGGAAATCTACCGTGCTGTTGCTTTTGGCGATGCCGATCCTTTCGCAGAATTTGCGGATGGATTCGGGCGTATAGCCGCGGCGGCGCAGACCTGATATGGTAGGCATTCTCGGATCATCCCAGCCGTTCACGTATTTTTTCTCGACGAGCTCTAAAAGTTTGCGCTTGCTCATTATGGTGAAAGTTATATTCAGTCTGGCGAATTCGATCTGCTGCGGGTGACATGGCGTTTTGAGTTCGTCTAAGAACCAGTCGTATAAAGGCCTGTGGTCCTCGAATTCGAGCGTGCATATCGAATGGGTTATGCCTTCGATGGCGTCGGAAACGCAGTGCGTAAAATCGTACATCGGATAGATGCACCATTTATCGCCCGTTCTGTGGTGCGTAACGCGTCTTATGCGGTACATTATCGAGTCGCGCATATTGATATTTGGTGAATTCATGTCGATCTTCGCGCGCAGAACTTTCGATCCGTCCTCGAATTCGCCGCTTCTCATGCGGGCGAAAAGATCGAGATTTTCTTCGACCGAACGGTTTCTGTGCGGGCTTTCTTTTCCCGGTTCGGTGAGCGTTCCTCGGTACTGGCGCATCTCTTCCATCGTAAGATCGCATACGTAGGCTTTCCCTTTTTTTATTAGTTCCACGGCGTAATCATAGAGTTTTTCATAATAATCGGACGCGTAGTATAAATTGGTTCCCCAGTCGAAACCGAGCCATTTAACGTCGCGCTCGATCGATTCGATATATTCGATGTCTTCCTTCGAAGGGTTAGTGTCGTCGAATCTCAAATGACAGCGGCCTTTGTAGTCGCGGGCGATCCCGAAATTAAGGCATATCGACTTGGCGTGGCCGATGTGAAGATAACCGTTAGGTTCGGGCGGGAACCTCGTAACTACCTGGCCGTTATTTTTATTGTTCTTGAGGTCGTTATTTATTATCTCGCGGATAAAATCGCAAGATTGCGTTTGTTCCTGAGCGTTCTCAGGGGTTATGGCGTTGTTTTTTTCCATAATGGAAGCTTCCATAAGGGTACTCCTCCCGGTGATTTGAGATTTATTAATTAAAGGCCGTTATTATATGCTGAAAATTTAAATATATTGTACCAGATTCGCCCTTATATTTCAACAACTTTCATATTTCGGCGCGTATTTCGGAACAATTATTTTGAACTTTTGAATTTTTCGTCCTCGATAAGCGATATGAGCCTTCCGGTGAGTTCCGTGAATTTTTCGGTCTGGACCTCGGCGCTTTCGTTATTTATGGTGGCGGATATCGAGTAATAATCGCCGTTATCCTTCTTGCGGAGTATATGCGTATAATTTAATACTCCCGTCTCTGAACCGCCTTTATATCCGACGCTCTGCCACTGAGCTGCATCGGCAAGACCGTGGTTGATCGAAAGCGACGAATTATCTTTCAATTCGTATATAACGCCGCAAAGTTCGCGGGCGGTTATGTGCCATTCGATCTGGCCGATAAGTATGGGTTTACTTAAACTCACCTTGAGTTTAGCTTTATCCATCCCGGCGAGGCCTTCCAGGACCTTGCGCTTGCCGTCGAGCGGGGCGGCGATATATTCGTCCTGTTCTTTTTTGGAGAGGCCCCATTTCACCTTGAACATTTCCAGTGTTTTCAGAAACGGCCTGACCCTTTCCGGCGAGCATTTTTCGACGCGGTCCCTTCCCAGATAATCGATCAAAATATCCGTCGCGGTATTGTCGCTTATCGATATCATGAAATTGGCGAGAGTTTTAAGCGTTACCGGGGTTTTATCCGGCCATGTCTGGAGCGTTCCCGACGGCAGGGAGAATTTATCGCTTGAAAGGTCTATAACGGTTTTATTTTCGCAGCCGCCGTCTTTTATCTTTTCATCGAGAGCTTTTAAAACGAACAGTTTAAAGGCCGAGCCTACGCCGAGCGGCGTGTCCGCGTTCAGTAGAAAAACTTCCCCGCTTCCGTTCTTTAAGATCGCGACCGATACGGTGCCGTCTAACTTTTTAAGTTCTTCCGAAATTTTGGAAAGATCGTCGTCGGCGAGCGTGGGATTTCCCGCCCAGAGGCCTGTTATCAGTTTATCCGGGCCCAGATATATCTTCGCCGGCATTCTGCCTTTTGAGAATATAAGGTTATAGGAGCCTTCACCCGTTTTGACGGCGGACCTGAATCCGCCGAGCTTTGAGCCGAGGCCGCTTAAAAGCTCTTTTATCTTTTCAGGCGGCACCGCTTTTAAAAACGACGCGTCAAAATATTTCGAGGGTTCGAATTCTGCCGGTTTGACCGTGAATATGGTTTTAAGAGCGGTAACATTATCGTCGCCGCCGGATTCGAAAGCGTGGAGCGGAGCCAGCGTTAAAGTTAAAAGTAACAGAATGGAAATAATTATCAGTTTGCGCATGGGATCATTACCTGCCTTTTTTATGATTTAAAATGACCGTCAACTAACGCTCCCGCAAAAATTTCCGCGTCGCGGATCACCTGAATTGAGGCCTTATATACCCTGGCCGCTTCAGGTCCGCCGCGCTATGAAATTCATAGCCGCCTGATCCGGGATATCAATGGCGCTTCGGGCCCGCAGTTTCGCTAAAGAAATTTGTGAATGCCGTTTTGCGTTTACAGTCGTTTTGTTATGAGCATGTTTTATAATTTTAACAGATAAGCGGCTTAATTTCAACTTCATTATAGAAATCCATTTTTTACGCGGATTGACATTCAAGTGTTGTTTTGGTAAAATCCAACCGTATATATCGCGAATGGCCGGAATATTTAATTTTTCAGGTGAAGGATAAAAGTGAAAAAAAAAGATACTTATAAACTTATACTGACAGGGATGTTTGCGGCTCTGACGGCCGTCGGGGCTTTTATCCGGATCCCGATGCCTTTCGTTCCGGTCACCATGCAGACGATGTTCGTTTCCTTCGCCGGGATCTTTCTGGGGCCGGTCTACGGCGCGCTGTCACAGCTTGTATATGTAACGGTGGGGCTTTCGGGCATTCCAGTGTTCGCGCAAGGCGGCGGACCGTCCTATGTTTTTCAGCCGTCCTTCGGTTTTTTGATCGGTTTCGTCTTCGCGGCATACGCGATGGGGAAAATTATAGAGGTATTGAAAGAAGCGACTTTTAAGAATATTTTTATTGCTTCCGCGGCGGGCCAGGTCGTGATATACGCGTTCGGGCTTCCTTATCTTTATTTTATAAATAATTTATATCTGAATAAGCCGATGCCGCTCGATAAGTTATTATATTTCGGATCGTCGCTTTTTATAGTAAGCGGCGGGCTTACCGTTCTCGTGGTGAGCTACGTTTCCGCCCTTGTTTATCCGAGGCTCAAAAAATTTGATCCGCGTTGAACGCCGGGTTTGTTTTTATTGTTAATTTTCGATGTTTACTGGTTTAATATGATGGTCCGCCGTATCTTTACGCGGATCGAATTGAACTGCGGGCCGCCGCCGATCTTTTGCGGGTCGCCGGAAGCGAGCGCGTTAAGGACTTTTTCGTTCCCGTCTTTAACGGGTCGTGAAGACCATAGAGTTCCCGGCGGTATTTTGTCGGTAACGACCGCTTTCAGTGATATGTCGTTGAGTTCATTATATATGTTTGTAATCTCTTCATCGCAAATTCCGAGCCTTGCCGCGTCCTTTGAATTTATCCAGACGATAGCCGGAACAGGCCCGTGGATATCCTGGAATTGAGAGTGCAGGTATCTGGCGTTCGCGCTGTTTAAAAGAATGAATTCGTCAGCGGTCTTTTCGATATCGTTCTGGAGCGGTATCGGACTTACGCCTTCAGAAATGCCGGACGCCAAAAATTCAATGCGTCCTGAAGACGTTTGATATTCGTCCGGGCCGCGTTCGCGAAGGCGCATTGTATCGCCGTTCATCAGATCTTGAAAAGATCCTTTTTCAAAAGCGCTTTCGAGCGCGAGGGCGGCGGCGGCCATCGGTTCTTCGTTTATCCATTGGCCAAAAAGCCCTAAGCGTTTGGCGATCTCACGGATCACGACGGTTTCTTCACGGCTTTCGCCGAGAGGCTCGATGGCTTTTTTAGCAAGCCGCGTTAAATTGTGAGCGTCAGATAAAATGATATCATTTTTTTCAAAGAAGGTCGGCGCGGGCAGTACAATATTCGAAAAATCGCATGTTTCGCTCATGTGAGTATCGTGCGTCGTAACGAACGCGTCATTTCGTGAAAGTCCTTTTCGGACCGCATTTTGACCTGGAAGCGTCATCGCCGGATTCATGCCGCTTATCCAGATGAATCCGAATTCGCCGGCTTCAAGCGAGCGGCCTATGTCAACCATGCTAACTACGCGCGCAGGCTTCTGACGAAGTTCCGGCCTCGTTAATTTTTCGAAATTTACGAAACGGCCGCGGCTGTTGGTATAGAAAAATCCACGGTTCGTCCCGAGCATGGCCGGAAGAAGCGAAACGGCCCTAACGGCGCAAGCCCCGTTAAAACTTTTTTGAAATCCGATTCCGATGATAAAAGCGGCCGGTCCGTTCAGTTTGATCAGCTCGACGAGTTTCTCGACCCGGTCAGGGCCTATGCCGGTCACGCCTTCAACCCGTTCGCGGGTCCATTTCATGGCTTCGTTTCGAAATTCTTCGAATCCTGCGGTGCGCTTGCGGATAAATTCCATGTCGACAAGATCGCGTTCGATAAGCGTCCTGGCTATCGCGTAAGCAAGAGCCGCGTCCGTTCCGGGCCTTGGATCGATCCACAGGTCGGATTTTTCGGCCGACTCGCTTTTCCGGGTATCTATGACCACTATTTTAGCGGAATTATTTTTTTTCGCGTTCTGCGCCTGTGCCCATAAATGGGATGCGCTGACAAGAGGGTTGCAGCCCCAGAATATCACGCATTTTTTTTCGGCCAGTTTTTCAGGAGACAGGCCGTAACTTAAACCATAGTGAAGGCCTATCGCTTTGTGGCCGGAACTTCCGCACAGCGAATAATCGGTTTCGGCGGCGCCGATCGCGTTCCATAAGCGCCTTGGAAAAAGTGAAGTGATGAGCCCGGCGTTGCCGCCGAAATCAAGAAGAAGGACGCTTTCAGGCCCCCGCCTGGCTATGGTTTCTGAAAGCTTTGAACAGATCTCGTCAAGCGCGCCGTTCCATGAAATTTTTGATGCAGAAGAACCAGGTTTGCCGTTATCGTTACGGCGCGGATATAAGACGCGGCCTGTGCTGTAAACTCTCGCCGGATCGCAATTCCCGCGCGAACAAAGAAATCCGCCGGTATAAGGGTTTTCGTTTCCGGGTTTAACGGATATTAATTTATCGTTCTCGACTTCCGCGTTCATGAAGCACGAGTCGGGACAATCCCGCGCGCACATGGTTTTAAAAACAGGCATTTATAATTTCCTTATTTAGCTTTGATCTTTGTGAACGGGCCGTTACCGATTTAAGCCCATTTATCATTTTTTTTCTTGTCTGTTGCACGAATGTTCAGGCCGTATTTGACGCAGTCGTCCCACAGAGGTTTGGCGTTGACCTTCCATCCCCTGACCACAAAGGCTTTCTGTGAAGCGGCGCGTTCGCAGAATTGATGCCAGCCGCTGTTTTTGTGATAAACATGCAGGTTCATGAAAAGGCGGTTGCCGCTCGTCGCAGACGGGAAGGACTCAATGTTTCCTTCGCCGCAGTCGCGATCGACGAAAGCCAGAACTGTTTTGGATTTTGAACTGTAATATTCCTTGCGTTTTCCCGTGTCGCCGCCATCGGAACCGGTTATGACCACGATGAATTTGCCTTTTAACGAGCCGAGGGGCGGCCAGCCGGCTGATCCTGCTGCGGATACGAGGTCTGTCCCTTTGTTTCCTGCACGGGCGAGCATATCCGCCGGCGTGAAGAATTTATTGCGTTTTCCTCCCGCGAGTTTCGATAAAACCAGTTCGTCGAATTTTTTCGTGAAGATGGCGTCGTCGCCCGCGGCGTCTTTGAATTCAATGTAAATAACTATTGGATCGTGACCGGGATTTTGATCGGCCCAGCGCTTAACCTGTGAAAAATATCCCGTTAACTGCGGTTTGTTCTCTGAATAAGCGTCGTCATGATGGACCGACCAGCGCCATTCGACGGCCGCGCCCGTCCGTGCTCCGTCCTGATGGCAGTCGAACTCGATACCGCGGCATCCTGCCTGATATTTAGCGGCCGGATCATATTTGAGCATTTCCGGGATCGTTTCTTCGCGTTCGTAGGAATTATGGGCGAATTTGAATTGAAGCTTGTTGTAAGCGACCCCGGCGAGCGGGTCTATTTTAGCTGACTTAATAACCGCCGATGATGAACTGCCCGTCCGCGAAGAAGGAACGGCCTTTTCCGATATGGCGCCATCAGCCATTTTATCTTTGATATTGGAAAGCGTCTGAGAGTGGAGCGGGCCGAAAGAGGCCGCGGCAAAAAACGAACCGAGAAGGACCGCTTTAATTAAGAAAGTTACGCTAAAAAGGGCGCTGTGGTATTTTACCGTTGATTTTTCCTGGATCGCCATTTTTGTTTTCCTCCCTCTATAAAATATATTATTAATAAACATTTATGCGTTTTTGTTTCCTGCTGTATATAGATTATCACGGTTTTTAAATTTTGGCAATAATATTTTATACTGTTTAAAAAAGCTTGCATGTAATAATAGTAAGTGTTAAAATAATAAATATGGCACTTTAAAATACCGCTATAATAAGCAAGTGATTTGCTTGTACAGCCGTGAGTTTATGAAAACTTAAAGCCGGTGGATAATGACGGAAAGTAATTTTGAAAATTCGGGGCCGGTCAGATTAAAATCCTTCACGAACTGGCTTATTGTTTCGTGGACGGCTATTATCGTAGTTTCGCTCGTTTTCAATTATCATTTTATTGCCGGAGCGGCTGACGGCCTTGCGCGCGAATCCGCCATGAGCAGTATCGATAAAGATATTATTTACAGGCTATGGGCTACCGGGCACGGCGGCGTTTACGTTCCGGTTACGGCTGAAACGCCTCCCAATCCATATCTTTCACACGTAAAAGAACGCGACATAACCACTCCTTCCGGCCGGCTTTTAACGCTTGTGAATCCGGCTTATATGACGCGCCAGGCGCATGAACTCGGAATGAAAAAATACGGGTATCGCGGACATATAACAAGTCTTAACCCAATCAGAAATGAAAATTCACCGGATTCATGGGAAGTCCGAGCGCTGAAAAGTTTTGAAGCCGGCGCCGCTTCCGTCTGCGAGGTCATTTGCGATGAAGGCGGTAAACATCTCAGACTTATGCGCCCTTTCGTGACCGAGGCCGGCTGCCTAAAATGTCATGCCGCGCAGGGGTATAAGCTGGGCGATATCAGGGGCGGCATAAGCGTTTCGGCGCCGCTTGAAAGTTATTATAAAATAAGCAAAGATCAAATGAACAAATCTATACTCAGTCACGGCCTTATCTGGCTTATTGTGCTGTCCGGGATATTGGCCGGTTCAAAAACGCTTGCCCGTCAGATAGAAGAACGCGAAAAGCTGGCACTGGAACTTGCGGCCGCAAAGACGAAGGCGGAGGAGGCAAGCGCGGCGAAAAGCCTTTTTCTTGCCAATATGAGCCATGAGATAAGAACTCCCATGAATGGTATAATCGGGTTTGCCAGCCTTCTTAAAAGAACGACTGCGGACCCGACGCAGAAGGAATATTGTGATTTTATAATAAGATCCGCCGAAATACTCTCTACTATTATAACCGACATACTTGACTTTTCAAAGATCGAGGCAGGCAGGATGACACTGGCGAGATTACCGTTTGATATCGTGAAAACATCCTCGGCCGCCTTTGAATTTTTTCGCGCTGAAATGGCTTCCAAAAAATTGGAAAGTTCTTTTGAAGCTGATCCGGCAATTAATTATTCCGTGTCAGGCGACGAGGTTCGGATAGTTCAGATAATAAATAATTTGACCGGCAACGCCTTGAAATTCACTGAAAAGGGATTTATAAAACTCAAGCTCAGACAAGTTTCAAAAACGCCCGGCGAAGCCGTGATCGAAATATCGTTATCCGACACAGGGATCGGAATACCGGGCGATAAACTGTCGAAAATTTTTGATTGCTTTGAACAGGTGGACTCTTCCACCACTAAAAAATATAAAGGAACGGGCCTCGGCCTTACGATCGTAAAAAAACTGGTTGGACTTATGGCCGGAACCGTAAGCGTGGAAAGTGAACCAGCCCGCGGCAGCACTTTTTCCGTGACCCTGCCTTTCAAGATCGCGGGATGAGTTTAAAATAAAAAATGAATTTCTTGATTTTCCGCCTTTTGTCTGATAGATTATGTAAGCGCGGCGAAAGTTTTTCATAAAACTGATCCCGTTATAAAGGGACAGCTATTAAGGCTTATTGAAAACGGAGTGTGTGAAATATGCAGCAGAACGACCCGAACGCGGTAAAGATAGCCGAGATGATCAAAACGGGCGATCTGGATCAGGTAATGGAAGGCGTTAAATCCGTTCCCGACTTTGTTAAAGCGCGCGTGAACGGCGAAAGTTTTTTACATATAGCGACTTCGGCCGATAAGATCGATATTATGGAGTTTTTCATGTACCGCGGCATAAGCCCCGACGAACCGAGCGCTTCCGGAGCCGCGCCGCTGCATAAAGCGGTCAGCAAGCCCGCCGTTGAAACGCTTCTTTTAAAAGGCGCGTCGATAAATTCCAGGGATAACAGCGGAAGAACACCGCTCCACGCGGCTTCGCTCTTTAACAGGACCGCGGTCATAGACTGCCTTATCTTAAAAGGCGCCGACGTCAACTCGAAAGATACTAACGGAACAACCGCCTTAGGCAACGCCATAGCGGGCGGCCACCTCAAACTCATCGATAATCTTTTGAACTGGGGCGCCGATCCGAACAACGTAGATAACCTTGGCGGTTCGCCGCTTCATACGGCGGTCCTTTACGAGAACGCCGAGATCGTGAAAACGCTCGCTCTTCACGGCGCCTCGGTTAACATAAGAAATAACGACGGAATAACGCCTCTGGGCGAGGCTAAATCGAAGAACCTGGTTAAATTGATCATGGTCATAAGTCAGTTCGGCGGCACGGACTGATAAGGTCTTTAACCCGTATGAAAATGGAGTAATTGCGAATGTGCCGCAAAAGGCCGCCGCCGCGGCTCATAAAAGGAGAAGATGATAAATGCCATTATATGAATTTCACTGCGGTAAATGCGAGGAGAATTTCGAAAGATTCTTCGCATCGCGCGCCGACCTCGTCGAAGGAAGCGTTGCCTGTCCCAAGTGTCAGGAATGCTCGAAGGTCCAGCGGCTTTTTTCGCCGGTGCCCCAGGCAAAATTTATTTTAAGCAAGACCAAAAAGCTCAACCTTATCGATCTTGGTTATAAGATGTCTAAAGGAAAAACTCCGCCCGGTCTTAAAAGGCTCAATTAAGGGCAGCGGTTCTACTTCACATCCATTCAGAAACGCGTTCGAGCTTTTCAGCCGGCGCGTTTTCGTTTTTAAAGACGCCGCTCTTTCCGCCGCTCTTATATAAAAGCTCGAGATCCGATATCTTTATCTTTTTCGAAAGCGCCTTGCACATATCGTAGACCGTCGCCGCGGCTGTCTGAGCGGCTATGATGGCTTCCATTTCCACGCCGGTCAGGTCGGTCGTCTTCGCGCGCGAATATATTTCGATCGAAGATCTCTTTTCATTGACATGAAATTTCAGGTCGCAGTTTGAGAGAAACACGGGGTGACATAGCGGAATGAGCTCCGCCGTTTTTTTCGCCGCCATTATGCCGGCAGTTTTTGCTATGCAGAGGATGTCGCCCTTCGACACTCCTTCGGATATTATTTTTGAAAAAACGCTTTTTTCAAAAAACACGGTTACGGCCGCTATTGCGGTCCGTTCAGTTCTTTTTTTTCCCGAGACGTCCACCATGCTGACGCGGCCGTTTTCGTCAAGATGTGAAAACCCGGCCGTCTTCATGGATGTTTTTTTATTCATTTTTTTATTACCTCGTTATTTTTTAATTAAAAGTTCGTCGTTTTCGATGTACAGAGCGAAATATGGCGCGATCGAAGATTTCTTTTTCAAGAAAATAAAGAACGGGGAGTCGGCCACGAAACGCCTTCCCGAATGGCCGCCGCCATTTTTAGTGAGCACTATCTTGGCCTCGGATTTAAGTATCGCGCCTTTTTCATTGAGGGCGAATCTTATAGACTGAATGGCTTTTGAAATGAAATAACCTTTGAAACCCTCGTTAAGAAGATTTTTTCCTATAAGTTCGCCGAAAGAATGGATGATGTTGAAATCGATCTTCGGTATCTGAAGCATTTCGTCTTTTGAAAGTTTCGAGATTATAGCGTTGTCGCATAACTTTTTCACGGATGCCCAGCTTGCGGCTACGGTCGCTTCGGCTTTTACGGTTGAAATTATTATCTCGTCGTCGGGCGATTTCGAGGCGAGCCTTATTATAAAGCGTTCCTCGTTATCGTAATGAACGACGTCGACCTGTTTGCTCAAAAGTTCATGTTCGTCTTTTCCGGGTTCGAATTTTTTTATGCCGAACGAATCGACCTTTAACCTCTTTTCGCCTGAATTGAAATAAAGAGGATTATCGAGGCTTTCAAATTCCTTCGCGAATTGAAGGTTTTTATAAAGGAAGGCGTAGGCTAAAATATCCGTAGGTTTTAATTTTTCATCGACCTTCGGCGCGTCTTTCTTGAATTTTTTTGCGAGCGCTTCGTTGATCTTTTTCACTATGTCGTCTTTTCCGAACCCTGCCATCGCCAGATATGAGTCTTCCGACACGAGCGGTTTTTGAGCGATGAGCGAGTTCAGGCTTTTCGCGTACGCCGGCGCGTCCGAAAGTTCAAGCGCGGCTTTTATTATGCCGTTGCATAACTCGTTCCACGCCATCTGGAAAGTGGAGCAGAAGATGACGTTTTTTCCGGGCGCTGTTTTGTGGTCCATTACCGCGGTTATGGAGGTTGACGCAAGATCCGTCGAGGAGACTATCTTTGGAGCATTATCCGCCATGGCGGTTCCGGCGGTCGAAATTAAAAGTAAAACCATTAATGATAAGATAAATTTTCTTGACATAAAAAACTCCTTATAAATTTATTTCTGTAATGTGAAGACCGTATATATGCCTTCGGGCGTGAAAGTGAGCGAAGCCGACATAGATCTTAAAAGGCCGAGGAGCACCCGCAAAGTTTTTTCGGCCGCGCTTTTTTGTTCTTTCGTTACTTCGCGCTTGACGCCGTCGTAACTATAATAACTGGTCCGGCCTTCACGGCCGTTCATGAACGCCTCGGCGTGTATCGGGCACCGGAAAAATCCGGCCGGATCAATTGTATATTCCGTGAGGCTCGGGCAGGACGGCGCCGCGGCTTCCTCGATTTTTGAAGCGGATGCGAATGCCGGGAAAATATTTTTCACGAATTTCGCCTTGTTCACCGCGGAGAGTTTTGGAAGGCATTTCTCCGCCTGCTCTTTTTCAAAATATTCCGCGGCCGCGGCCGGGATCTTCGAAGCCGCCGAAAAATTCAGCAACGCTATCGCGTTATGTTCCGCCGGGTGTGATGAAAGCGCGGGTTCAAGCTCTTTTTTCGCCTTTGCGGCTGTTTTTTCATCCGCCAGGGTATCGATCACGCCGTGCACTGTATCGAGGTTTGGCGAAACGATAAGATATCTGTTTGAAACGGCAAAATACAAAGTGAAAAAAAAGCAAGGTTCCTTCAATATCACATAATCTTTATATACTGATGCCTTCGTCATGAGATATTCCAGCTCGCGGAAGGCCGATCTGACGTCTTTAAGGGCTTTATTCACATGCGCGAAAGGGCTGAAGATATCCGTGATCGAATTTTTTTTCCGGCCGGTGTTTTTATCGTGGCCTTCGTTGAAATCCTCATAACGGTTGAAGTAACGCCTGAAGCTTTTGAAAATATATAAAAGGCAGGTGTCCTTGTTTTTAATATTGTTGACAAGCGCCACCGGCGGCTCGGAGAAGTTATTCGAAAAGATCTCGAACCCGAAATCGTTTATCAATAAATTAAAATCGGGCCCGACCCATGAAAAGACGTCCATTGGGTATTTCCAGTCCAGGTCTTTTATTATCCATCGCTTATCCCTTAACAGATCGGTTCTGAGCTGCTCGTCATCGATATTCGAAAGATCGTCTTTATAACCGTGAAACATCCTCATTTTAAGATTCATCAGAAATACCGTGTCGCCGCAGATGAGGTCCCGGAAGGACGACGCGAAGGCTTTTCCGCCGGCGAAGCTTCTCAACTGGTTATATGAGCTGTTTTCGATGAGCGGCAGGATGTAGGTCTTAAAAGTTATTTTCGAGGCGTCGTTTGATATCTCGACCCCGACCGGATCGAAAAATCTAGTGAAATAAGAATTATACCTTGCGGAGAAATTTCTGTATTCTTTTTCTTCGTATTCGGTAATGAATTTCACGGGAATATCAGAGAGCGGTTTAGGCGTATGGCGGTAGCCGTGGATATCGCAGAAAAATTCGGAACGGGCTGCGTCGAGTTCGAAATGTCCGCCGGAAGGGCATGCCGGGAGTTCGTAAAGCGCTCCGCTGTTTATCAGTTCGGTTATTTCCGGCGAAACTTTCGGATCATTTTTGACGAGCCTGTAAAGATAAAGTGACGATTCCAGTTCGTCCAGGCAGTCAAGGCAATTGACGCGGCGCATCTCGCTGATCTTAAATTCCGGCGCAACCATTTTTCTGATGGCCGCTTCGCCGAAATATACGAATCCGAAGGGTTTTTTGTCGGAGTAAAGCGCCCTCATATATCTGAAATCTGATTCTGCGCCGAGCGAGCCCTTTTTTTCGTTATGGCAGCGTATGATCTTTTTTAGAAAGTTCATGTTATTGGCTACTACGAAACGGTCCCCGATATAACATGAATACGAAGATATTTCAAGGGCACCGCTCACGGTGAATGTGATCTCGGAATCCTGGTATTTTTCAGCGCCTTCGCTGACCTTAAGTTCCGGGGCTTCGGCGAGTATATCTTTTTTATTTTTATCGCGGGACAGATCAAACGGCATCTTTTGCAGCACGTTGAAAACTACCGCGACGGCGGTGCCTTCGGCGATATACAGATCGTCTAAAATTATCGTCATGTCCGAAACCGCGAACCCGTACATGGGCCTTAGAAGCGGATTTACCTTTATAAGAAGCTGGCGTTCGAGTCCGGCCTTTACGTCGCTGAAGTTTTGAGTCGTCGGAAAGATCGCGCCGATCCTGGCGGCGTATTTTTTCATTTCGTCGAAAAAATCGAGCGCTCCGCCTACGCCTGAAAAATATAAGAAGGATGAGTCGCGCGGCGCGAGCAGAGACGACGCGAAAATTTCGATCTCCGCCGTTTTGCGGTTGAGTTCGGCCGTCATTTTTTCGTAGTCGTGCGATTTTATGGCCGGCGCGGAAAGGCCCGCGATCTTTATATACTGCGGTTTAGCGTTAGACGAAATGGATTTTTTGGCCGCCGCTATGAAGTCTTTGTGTTCTTTTAACTTATAATCGCCGGCGCTTTCAAAACTTAAAATAAGACATTTTTTTTCACCCGGCGTTTCCTCGACTATCAAAGCGTCGGGATACTTTTTTTTGAAGCCGCGGGCCGAATAATTTGCGGGATTATTTTCGCACGCTTTGGATGAATCCGGCGCCATTTCGGCTAACTTTTCCATGTATCTTTTGACCGAAGGGCTTTGAACGTTAAGAACATCCGGACCGAAAACGCTTATTTCACTTATTTTTTCTCCGCCCCAGAAAGCCGAATCGACGAACAATTGATCTTTCTCGTTATAATAGAAAACCTTGTCATGGACAAATAAGGCTTTTTTATCGCCGGCGCAGTATTCTTTGATGTATTCAAGGTTTTTAGAGATGTTCTTCATCGATTCAAGCTGTATGGATTCCATGACCGCCATGGATCCGGAAAAAAGCGCGAACGTATAATTGAAGTTCGCCCCGAACCTCATTCTGTTGAGCGCGGCCGTGAAATTGTCGAAATACTGAGGAGTTTCAAATTTAGCGTTATAAAGTTTCGAGATATAGAACGCGTATTTGACGATGAGATAATTAGCCGCCGAATTTTCGTTCATATCGATGTTTGATAGAATGAAGTTTGAGACCGTGTTGAAATAAGCCCGCCGCAGTTCGTGAAAATCGTCTCCGGCGCAAGGGGCGTTCAACGGTGAAAGTTCGAACGCCGATACCGCGCAGGCCGCTTCTTCCGGCGATCCGTCCGGCCTTTTTTTATAGACCGATACTTCGGCCGTTAATTTTTCAGGTCCGGCGTTTTTTAAGATGCCGGCGAACCTGAATTTTTTAGACTTTTCTGAAATTTTAACGTCTTTGCGGTAAGGCGGTGATATTGATAAATTAAGCGTTTCGGAGCTGATCGTGAGCGAAAAGAAAACGTTGTCGGGGATCTTACGGTCATACATTTCAAAAATAAAAGTTTCTCTGAATGATATATCGACAACGAAGGCGCATTCGTTCGTCGCCGAACCGGCAGGGTTCAAATAAGCCTGTTTAAGCTCTATATAAATTTTATCATCCATTTTTTCCGGTGAAATTGAACCGTCATTGTTTAATTTCGGTTTCTGCGCGAACGCCGGAGCCGGAAACGCCAGGATGATAATTAAGAATAAGGCGATAAAAGAAACAAGAGAAACTTTATTCAGCTGCATGATCCACCTCTTTAGTTTTTGTAAGCGGGTTTGTGTAAAAGAAAGGATTTATAAAATGATACCACGAGTCGCGTTTTATCTCGGCTATCGCGTTTAGCGTTCCATCGTTTAAAAATCCCATATCAAGCGGCGCGGTTTTTAATCCGCCGTTCTCGATGGTGAATTTTCTCCAGTTCGCCGTGCACGGCTGGCCGAGAGCCAGGTAGGCGCAAGGCATTTCGCCTGGTTTAGACACGAAGACCATTGATGATATAGTGCCGCCGTCGAATTTTTTCGCGTCGTATCTCATATCGGGATGGCGGCAGATCGTAAGATCCGAAGGGACTCCCGCGGGACCGTGATCCATTGAAAATGTCATGAAATCAGCGATGTTAAAGGTCCTGGCCCCTCCGGCTGCGAGTTTCATCGCGCGAGCGAGTCTTTGCAAAGTGCTTCCGGGAACGGGAAGGTTCTGATATTTTTTCATGGAATCGAAGTAATAATGGTTCGTCTGGCATACCGCTCCATTGAAAACGATCCTGTAATCGTAATGGTCGCGATCGACCACTTCGACAAGGCAGAGCTTTTTCGCGTCGGCGACGATATAATTCATCGACCCGCGCAGCTTTTTTCCGCGCAGTATCTTTTCTATGAATTCATCCACCGTCGCTATGTTCTTTAAAATGGCTCCCGGGTGAAGGACTACGAATTTCCCGTCTTTGAAATCGAAATTTATTTTTCGCGGCGCCGAAGACGAAACGCAGATCAATCCTTTTTCGTTTATTCCCATGGTGTAGGCATAACGGTCTTCCGGCGATCTTGAAATGTTTTTGATGCCGAAGAAAGCGTAACCGGATTCAGGCTTTTCAAAAGAAAAAGACTGGATGAAGCGGGTGTTTCTGTCGCGGTTCTTTAAAACCATCGCGCCTCCGCCAGCGGCGGAATATCCGGCTGCGCCCATAAGAGTGCATTCCTCGCCGTCGTCCCCGCGTGATCCGCCAGCCGCGCAAACGGCAAACGCCGCAAACTGGATGAAGACAGCCGCAAACATAAATATTTTCAACACCGATATTTTACGCATTGATATTTTTCCCAATTCGAACACCGCTTTCATTTATTATTTTTTATTCAGGGAGCCGGCCGAAGGCCATGAGTATGAGATAACTTACGGATAGAAAGGCTATTGACATGATCTGGGAGACCACGAGCATATGCACGTCAAAGTAGTATTTTAAAGCCCAGAACATATCGGGAAGCATATAGCTTAAGCTTGCGCCGTATAGCGCGATGTAAGCAAAGCATTGCGCCGTTATGGTCAGTATGAGATAGAGATTGAACTTTAAGAATACCGGGATGAAAATGTGATTGATCCAGGTCGAGAGGCTTTTATTGTATAAAAAGTAATTCAGCAAAAGCGGAATGGTCGAGAGCATATAGGCCGAGCATATCTCGATGCTGCGGTTCTTTATAAAAGGCGCCGTTCCTTCGATGAAATTAAAATCGGAAAGGGAAAAGTTATAGCCGTTGTAAAAATACATCCAGTAATAGATGCAGTAAAAAACTATTATTTGAGTGGCTGCGGCAAAAAGCTTGAAAGGATGGCGGTATTTGCGTATCAGGAATATGAAGAAGCCAAATAGCGCTATCGCGAGGTAAATGGAGCGGTACAGCCTGTCGCCGGATCTGGCGTCAGATCTCATGGCGGCAAATTCCATATCGATCCTTTTTTCGTGTATCTCGAGCGCCGCGGTTTTCTGGCGAAAGTTGTCCGGCTGTGTATTTTTATTTATTTCATCTATGACCGCGCCTGAGTTGAATATCTTTTTGTCTGAAAAGCCGAGCGCTTTGCCGTACCGGGAATAAAATTCAGATTTTTGTCTGATCACCGCTTCGGCTTTAGCGCATTTCAAATATTCGCTTATGGAGAAGGCCTGGCCGAGAAAAGAACCTTCGTTTAAAAAAGCCGGCGGCAGCCCGAGAATTCCGGAGGCCGTGGGGCAGATATCAACGTGTTTTACGCTTACATTTAAAAGCGAGTCGTTTTTTATGTCCGGTCCAAGTATCATAAAGGGCGTTTCGACTGCTTCCGGCTCCGGTCCGCCGAATCCGCCGTTCGGAATATGGCCGTGCGAAGATGCGACCATGAGATAATTGTTATTTATCATGAGGGTTTTAACGAGTTTGGAAATTACCGCGTCAAGTTTTTCGAGATGTATGGAGTATTCGCGGCTTTTACGACCGAAAAGCCTTGCCGTTATTGAGAGGCCGGGAAGGTTTATAACTGAAAAATTAGGCCTGTCGGAAGCTATGAATCCAAGCGCGGAAGAAGCGATCTCGGCGTCGATCTCAGGCAGGTTGGAGTTATTGGTCGCGATATCGTGAAAGAACGAATTCGTCGAGTAGCCGCCGAAAAGTCTTTCTAGTTCGCGGGAACCAAAGAGAGCGGTTTTCAGGTTGCTTTTTTTACAGAGCGAAAAAAGGTTTTCGCATAGCTTGAAAGGTTTTTTTTCAGCAGGCACCGGGTCCAGTATTGAATGGTTCTCGGCGCTTGCGCCCGTCAAAATGGTTGCTTTGGATGACGTGCCGAAAGAAGGTTCGTAAATTTTCACGGCGCATGCCGCCCCGTGGCCCTTTAATGAGGAAAACGCTGAAATGCGCGAAGAATCTGCCGCGCAAAGCCCGTCTATAATTATAATAGTAAGGTTATCGGATAACCTGGAAGAATATAACTTTGGGAAATCGCTTTCCGAGTTATAAAATCCGGAGATAAGCCTGTTATGATAATTTAGAAAAGAACTTTTTCCGATGCCGGTCAAAATCAAAAAGATACCGGTTACCATAACAGATATTATCAAAAATATATATAAATCTTTTTCATTCTTGGACGTAAAAAATTTAAACATTTGGTAAATAGTCATTTTATCACATAGCATTTTGTATTGTCAAGGACGCGAACTTAATTTTGGCGTTAAATTAAATTTATTTTGTGACGATAAATATTTCATACGAAAAAAAATAACTATGAGGTGAAATAAAAATGGTATTACCGACAAAAAAATCAGATCATTATTTCAACGTAAGCGGTACCGAGGAATTTCAGGGAAGGCTTAAATCGTGGATCCGTGAGCATTATTCAACGGTTCTTGGAAAAGAGATCCATCTTCTCGACCAGCCCAACGGCATAGACCTTATCGATCACAAGCTCAAAAGGATAATGGCCAGCCGCGGAATGATCGGAACCAACGCCGAGGCAGCCGTAGCATAATTTGCCGCCAAACGGAAAGAATTTGAATAAGTTAAAAACTTTAGCAAAAAAAGAAGGCTGAAAAATAGCCTTCTTTTTTTGTTGACATAAAGGCTTAATTTTAATAAAATATCCTTCCTATGATAAAAGACCCTTCAACGATAAAATACCCGGTTATAAAACCATCCTGTCATAAACTCGATAACGGACTGCCGGTTTGCGCGGTCCATGATTTTCAAAATCCCGGCCCTCTAGTTTCCGCTATATTTCTTATAAAATGCGGATTGTATTCCGAACGGCCCGGTATCGCCGGGATCACTCACGCCCTCGAGCACATGCTTTTTAAGGGCACCGCCAATTTCAATAATTTCGAGATAACTTCAGCCGTAAATTCCATCGGCGGAACGATAGACGCCTTCACGAGCGCCGATTCGCTATGTCTTGAACTTACGGCGCCGCCTGAAGATTTCGGCCGAGCTCTCGAGGTCTTATCGGATCTTGTCATTCGCCCGACCTTTCCCGATTCCGAGATCGGCCTTGAAAAAAAGGTCATACTCGACGAGATATTATTTTACGAGGACGACCCCGAAGATCTTTTAATGCTGAAACTTGAAAACAAATGTTTTTCCGGGACCTGTTATCAAAATCAGATACTCGGCACTCGAAAAAGCGTAAGCGCCCTCCGCCGTGATGATTTCGTCAAATATCACGCCGATTATTTCGTTCCGGGAAATTGTTCCCTGACGATCGTCGGCGATTTCGATCTTGACAAGATGCTCGCCGAGACCGCCCGTTATTTTGGTAAAAAAGTATGGAAACCGGCGCCTTCCGGTCCTAAAAACTTCGACTTTTTAAATATCGCTGATCGTAAAAGCCGCACTATTATTAGAAAAGACAATAAATTTTCCCAGGATTACACCGGTTTTTCCTTTCTGATACCGGCTTCCATAGACGGGATCAACGCGTCCTCCATGTTTCTGCCATATATTTTTTCAACGCTGAAATCGTCGCCTTTGCCTTATTTTCTGCGTGAAAAAACCCAGGCCGCGAATTCTTTAAGCGCCGATCTCATTTTTAAATTCGGCGCCTGGATGTTCGCCATCGTCGCGTCCGGCGGTTCGAGGCGTTTGGAATTCGTGAGTTCCGCCATATCCGATTTTATAAAAAACGCGGCCGATCTCATGACGCCGGACATTTTTGAAAGCATGAAAAAGATAGTGCTGCTGGAATACTTTCAGGAAATAGAAACGGCCCGTTCGTATTGCAACGAACTCGCGACATTCGATCATGTTCTCGGCGAAGGTTCTCACGGCCTGTCCATAAAGAATATTCTCGAATTAGAATATAGCGGATTCATTGAATATCTTGAAAAGACGGTCTGTAAAAGTTTTCTGCACCGCGTCGAGCTGGTTTCTTCCCCGAAAAAAGAAAATAAAAAGCGCCGCCCTCCGGTTTCTCTTTTAGACGAAGCGGTCTTTAAAAATATTTCCGGACTCGATCTCGCCCCCGTTAAATATTCACGGTTCCCTTATCTCAATCACGCGGACCTTAAAAAACCGGCGGTCAAAAGCGCCGATATTTCTAAAAATATCAGGCTCGCATCCGTCATAGACGGTTCGCTTGGATATTCTTCGCTCAATATATATATTCAGGGCGGGGCCATATCTTCGATGGTTCCTGGCGACGCGTATGTTTTTTCGGAACTTTTCGGCCGCCGCACCCGCTCCATCGGAATGTTTCAGAACTATCGCCTGTCTGATGGAATGGGTCTTCTCGTCGATTGTAACTCATTCCTCGACTATATCCAGATCGACGCCATATGCCCCGGAGTATGGGACCACGACACTATCGGCCATGTGCGCCGGCTTCTTTCGGATTTCGATTTTTCCGGCGTCATGCTCGGGAACGCCCGCCGCTCGGTTAAAAGAATGGTGCGTTCGACCGAGGACGACGTCTTTGAATTTTCATTCTGGAATTTCGTGAAGGCGCTTTTCAAAGGCCATCCCTATTCAAAAGTGATATTCGGCAACGAAAAAGCGGTCTCGAAAATAACCGCCGGCGATATCGGGAATTACTACGGCGCGCTGAAAACGGCTTCGGATATAAGCGTTTCCTACGCGTCGTCTCAGGACGCCACGCCTTTGATGAGCGAAGTTGTTGAAGGTTTTTTCAAGCCCCGCGCCGCCGGAAAAAAACATCCGGCCAAAGAATTCAAACTTATCCATGTCCCCGAACTGACCGTGCCTTCAAAGCAGTCGCAATGTTCGCTGATGATAGGCGGCGTGGGACCGGAGGCTTTTTCAAAAGAGGCCATGCCGTTTCTTATAGCCAATTATATTCTGTCGGATTATTCGGGTAAGCGGCTCTGGAGCCTGCGCGAAAATTTCGGCCTGTGTTATAACATATTTTCTGAATATATACCTCTTGCGCTTAACGGCATTTTCTTCTGCTGCGTCAACACGGAAACGGCCAAACTCGACGCCGTGATCGAAAAAGTTTCGGAGGAGCTGGACCGCTTCGTCACGCACGGCCCCACGAAAAAAGAGATCGAGGAAGCCCGCGGGCAGATAATGAAAAAGATAGAAACATCGATGAAATCAAGTTTTCAGCTGGCCCGCGGCGCCGGACAGGCCATTTATTACCGCAAGGAACTTTCGGAATTCCTCGATTATAAAAAACGGATATCCGAGGTCACTGCCGCCGACATCAACGCCGTCATTAAAAAATATATGCGCGTGAAAGATCTCATGGTGCTCAAGGTAATGCCGAGATAAGTTTAACCTTCAAGCGAGTCATTGAGTTTGTGCCATTTTTCATATAAAGCCGCGTTCGCGTCTTTTAAAGCCTGATATTCTTTATTGAATCTTTCGGTTTCCTCAAAGGTCAGAGCGTGCCCGTCCACGAAATTTTCCGAGAATATTTTTTCGATGTCGCCTATCCTCGATTCGGTTCGGGATATCTCGCTTTCGGCCTGATCTATCTCATTTTTTATCATTCTTTCGGCGTTCTTGGAAAGGGTCTTTTTCGTTTCCTGGCCGGCTTCAGCGGCCTGGCGCGTATCAGGCTTACGGTTTTTTTCGGCCGCATAGTCGTCGGAACGCTTTTTTCGTTCATCCCGCTTTTCACGGAAATACGAGTAGTTGCCGTTATAATATTCAAGGCCGCCTTCGTTAATGGCTATAAGGCCGTTAGCGACCTTATCAATGAAGTAGCGGTCGTGAGACACGAATATGACCGTCCCGTCAAAATTAACGAGCGCCGATTCGAGCATTTCCTTGGACGGTATGTCCAGATGGTTCGTCGGTTCGTCGAGTATGAGTGTGTTAGCGCCGCCCATTATTATTTTAGCGAGTATGAGCCGGCTTTTTTCTCCGCCGGATAAGCTTTTTACCTTCTTGAAAACATCGTCGCCCGAAAAGAGGAATTTCGCCAGGTATTTTCTGACCTCGCCTTCAAGCATCATTTTCTTCATGTTCCATATCTCGTCGATCACGCGGTTCTCGGCGTCAACGCTCGAGAGGAGCTGGTCCTGATACCCGATCTTGACGTTATGTCCCAGGGCAAGCTTTCCGCCGAAATTCTCGTCTTCGCCGTTGATCATTTTTAAAAGCGTTGTCTTTCCGGTCCCGTTGCTTCCGATTATGCCGACTATCGAGCCTCTTCCGATCTCGAAGAAGCCTTTCGAGAAAAGTTTTTTATCGCCGAACGATTTCGATATATTTTCCGCGGATACGACCACTCTGCCCGATTCGTCAGACATATTCGCCGAAAAATCGAGGTTGATAGTTTTCTGCGTGATGTCCGGGTTATCGATGCGTTCCATTCTGTCTATGAATTTTTTGCGGCCGCGCGCCATCTTGCATTTTATACCGGCTTTATATTTAAGATAGAATTCTTCGGTTTTTTTGATGAATTCCTGCTGTTTTTCGTATTCGTCGACGCGCTGGTTCTGGCGCAGCTCGAATATCTCCGTAAAGTCGGTGTAGTTGCCCGGAAATTCCTCGGCCTGTTTGTTATATAAATAGAGCATATGGTCGCAGACCTCGTCGAGAAAATAACGGTCGTGCGATATTATAAGCGCCGCGACGGGCGAGCTTTTAAGGAAGTTCTCGAGAAATTCCAGCGAGTTCGTATCGAGATAATTTGTCGGTTCATCGAGGACTATCAGGTCGTATTCCTTGAGAAGAAGCTTGCAAAGCTGGGCCCTCGTTTTCATTCCGCCCGAAAAAAGCCGCAGCGGTTTATCGTACTCTTCAGGGACGAATCCGAGGCCCGCGAGCATCGAGCGGATCCTGGCCATCAGGGCGTATCCGTCCTTGCGCGAATATTCCTCGGTGCTTTTTGAATATTCTTCCATCAGCGCGTTCTCGCCCGCGGAAAGCTTAGCGTGCGCCCGGCCGGAAGCGTCGCGTCCAAATTTCGATATCTCGTTCTCGAGCTCGTTTATGCGGCGTTCGAGGTCGAAGATATCGGCGAAGTCTTTTTTTATGAATTCAACGAGCGTGACCTCGTCCTCGCCGGTTTTAATTTCCTGCATGACGTAACCGATGCGGATGTCGCGCATCTTCATTATATCGCCCGAATCCGGCGCGAGTTCGTTCTTTAAAAGCCGGACTATGGTGGTTTTACCGGAACCGTTAGGGCCGATGAGCCCGGTCTTTGAATTTTCCCGCAGAATGAAGGAAAGGTTTTTAAGTATGTCGAAAGTTCCGAAAGTTACCGAAACTTTGTTGAAGGTTACAAGGGGCATTCCATTTCTCCCGTGATCAATTTTTTAGAAAGGTTTGAGTTTCTCTGTGTGACCTTGTTGTTGCCAAGGGCTATGCTTACGGCTTTTTTCGATCCGATGAGTATCACGAGCCTTCTGGCGCGGGTCACCGCCGTGTATAAAAGATTGCGTTGAAGCATTATAAAATGAGATGTCAGGATAGGAACAATGACCGCCGGATATTCGGAACCCTGCGATTTATGGATGGTTATGGCGTAGGCGAGTTCTAAACTATCCAGGTCGTTAAATTCGTATTCGACCTGGGCGTGAGGAAATTCGACGACTATGGAGCGCGACTGGACGCGCACGTCGATTATTTTTCCGATGTCGCCGTTGAAGACATTTTTTTTATAATCGTTCTCTGTCTGGATGACCTTGTCGTTCAATTTTAAAAGCCTTGCTTTGTGGTAGAGTTCGAGTTTCGAAGGGTTCAGGCTCGACTGAAGCATTGAATTTAAAGCAGTGACGCCGCATTCGCCGCGGTACATCGGGCATAAAAGTTGTACGCCATCGATAGGATCTATTCCGAATTTATCAGGGATGCGCTCTTTTATCATCTTTATTATCATGGCCGCGCATTCGGCCTGGTCGTCTTTCTCGATGAAATAAAAATCGTTGAGCGTCTCACTCTTATCGGGCATATAAGGGAACTCGCCGTTGTTTATCCGGTGAGCGTTGGTGATTATGTAGCTGTGTTCGTCCTGGCGGAAGATCCGGTTGAGCGAAACGGTGGGTATCACCTTTGAATCTATAATGTCGCGCAATACGTTGCCCGGCCCGACCGAAGGAAGCTGGTTAATGTCTCCGACGAGGACGACCTTCGCGTGCGGGGGAACGGCTTTTAATAAGTGGTGCATTAAAATTATGTCTATCATCGAAACTTCGTCACATATTAAAACATCGCATTCGAGAGGCATCTGCGGGCCGCGTAAAAACTTGGCCTCGCCTGGCGCGAATTCGAGCAGGCGGTGTATGGTCTTGGATGGTTCGCCCGTCGATTCCTCCATTTTTTTAGCGGCGCGGCCGGTCGGCGCGCATTGAAGCACCTGCATGCCGAGCATTTTGAAAGCCTTTATAATGCCGCGTATCGTTGTGGTCTTTCCGGTTCCGGGGCCGCCCGTCAATACCATGACCTTTGAAGAGAGGGCTCTATTTATGGCTTCCAGCTGTATCTCGGAATATTTTATTTTCGAGGATTTTTCGATGCGCGCTATTATCGTATCGGTTTCCATTACGATCTTTTTCGAAGGCGTTTTAAATATTTTCAAAAGATTTTCGGCTACGCGCGTTTCGGAGATATGGAACGCCTCGAGATAGACCTCGCCGTCTTTTTCGACGGTTATAAGTTTTTCATCGGTCATTTTTTTTATGAGGTTCTCGAAAATTTCAGGCTTGATGTCGAAAAAGTCCTTCATTTTTTCGAAAAGCCTTGTTTTAAAAGTGAAAACATGTCCCTCGCCCATTTCCTGGTTAAGCGAATAGATGAGCGCGGCCTTCGCGCGAACTTCCGAATCCTCGGCGATGCCCATTGAGAGCGCTATCCTGTCGGCGCTTTTAAAGCCCACGCCGAAAAGTTCGTCGGCGAGCTTGTAAGGGTTCTCATTTAAGATCGAGACGGCGCGCTCGCCGTAATGTTTATAGATCCTCGTCGAAAGCGAGGTCGAGATGTCGTATTTCTGAAGGAATATCATGATCGAGCGTATCTCGCTCTGAGTTTTCCAGGATTCGGCTATCTGGCCGAGCCTCCATTCGCCGATGCCTTCGATCTCGAGAAGGCTGCGCGGCGCCTTGTCTATTATCTCGATCGTTTTTTCCTTGAAGTGGTCGGTTATGCGCTCCGCCATTTTCGGGCCGATCCCGTGGATGAGGCCGGAACCCAGATATTTTTTAATGCCGAAAATGGTCGAGGGCAGAGTGACCTTATAGGTCCTGACCTTGAACTGTTTTCCATATTCCTTGTGGCTGCCCCATTCACCGGTCATTTCAACGAATTCACCCACGTTTATGGAAGCGAAGGTCCCGACTATCGTAACGAGGTCTTTTTCATTCTTACAGCGGGCGCGGGCTACGCAGTAATTTTTTTCCTCGTTGTAATAGGTTATCCGTTCTATGGTCCCGGCGATGGTGTCTAACGATTCACTCATTTGTGCAATATCCTCCTTACAGAGGTTATGATATAAAATACCGCGGCGGATCCGGCGATAACTATTGCCATCGTTTTAATATCCTCATAGTTGATCTTCAATATCGAATAATTGACGGTCATGAAAAACACCGCCAGTATTGGAATAGCCGGAATTCCGGTCCCTGTCGCCGCGACGGTGATAAAGGTCGTTACGAAGGCAAGTATGAAGCTTATGTATGTTTTTTTTATGTTGAGCTTGAAATTGAGCGCGCAGCCCATGAATATGGCCGCGAACAGAAAGTCGGATATGCCGATGAACTGCCTGAGCTGAGCTGAACCAAGGGAAGGGTATTTTATAAGCAGGTAATCGAGCATGACGGATTTTTTAGTTATCAGTTCCGAGGTCACTCCGTAGAATACAGACCAGAGATCGGCTATCGCGGCCACGAGGCAGAGCGGTATGAGGAAGGCTATTTCGTCTATCCTTGACGCGATTATTCGCCCTATCATCGCGGCGGCCGATATGAGGCCTATGGTCGATACGACGGAGCCGAAAGCTTCGATGTATAAGTTAAGGCCGGCCGTCATGCTCACGAATGAAACATGGACGGTCACGAAAATAAAGGCGATTATAGAATAGGCCATGAGGTTGAACGGGAGCTTCAAGATCTGAAATATTATGTAGAGCGATGAAATCGAAAGCGAAGCGCCGGATATCACATAGGCTATCCTTGGATGGATCCCGGGCAGAAGTTTCGCGCAGACCAGGACCGCCAGATATGCCGCCGCGAAGACGGCGTAGGACATCTGAAGCGAGCGAAGATCCGTCTGCGACCAGGTTTTTCCGGCGCCCGGTTCAGCTTCGGCGGGCGTGTTGACCGATCTGAAGAAATCGACCAGCTGGTTGACGAAAATATTGATCTTCGAATTTATGGGGTCGAACAGGAAAGCTACTAGCAGCGCCGAAAACAGACCGTAGACACGGTTTCCTGAGGGAAACATCTGCTGGAAGAAATTCTCGGAGAAATTCTGGACCAATACGTAGATAGAGGATATGCATATGGTTAATATCGAATATATAAGAGCGTTATTAAAAATTATTGAAACATCGAAGGATTTGTACCGCACTATCAGCACGCCCAGCATGATCGTCGACGCGAAGAACGTCAGCGGAAAAAGAAGGAATGGATATACTATTTCGTTTCCGTTAAGCCCGAGAAGGCCCCGTTTACAATAGATCATGACAAAGAACGAAAAAATCACCGGCGCGAATATCGACAGAAAAAGAAGCCGGATCTCGCCGTAGAATTCCATATTAACGGCCCGCATGCGGTAAGTTCTGAAAAACGGAATGAACGCGAGAAGAAGAATCAGCAAATAAACGGCGAAAAAAGTTTTAGCGGAAAAGCCGGGGTATATTATGAAACCGTAATCGAAAGAGGTCACCGAGACCTGTATGGCGGCGTTGTTCAAAAGCCTTGCCAGAAAAAGAAAAATTATGAGAAACGGCGCGGTGATGATCCAGTACATCCAGTCGGAGCGGATCTTGAAATATTCCACATAGGCGTTATTGAAGCAGAAAAGTATGACCGGGAAAAATATCATCGGAAGCGACTGGGCGAAAAGAAATGATTTGGATGTGTTCGAAGACAGGCCCATGATAGATTTCAGCTCGAAAAGGTCGGCGAGGATGAAAACGCACATCAGAGCGAGGAAAAAATAATTCTTCGGGTTCTTCGTATTTTTTTCGTAAACGAAAAATCCGAGCCATGTCGTTAAAAAAACGAATATAAGGGGCAGAAGGATGTATAGATCTTTCATTTACCATTCATTTTGGGCGCGTAAAGCGTCTCGTAATACTTTTTATATTCACCGGAGATTATGTCCTCCCACCACGGGCGGTTATTGAGGTACCAGTCGATGGTCAATTCTATACCGGCCTCGAATTCGACGGACGGTTTCCAGCCAAGTTCGCGCTGCATTCTGGACGAATCTATGGCGTAGCGGAGATCGTGGCCCGGCCTGTCCGATACGTAAGTTATAAGATCGCGGCCGCCCGGGAATCCTTTTTTGGCGAGGATATCGCAGATGATGTGGACTATGTCGAGGTTCTTCCATTCGTTATTGCCGCCGACGTTATAGACCTCGCCGCATTTTCCTTTGTGAAGGACCGCGTCGATGGCCGAGCAATGGTCGGTGACATAGAGCCAGTCGCGCACATTCGCGCCTTTTCCGTAAACCGGCAGCGGTTTTTTATTGAGTATATTTGCTATCATAAGCGGTATGAGTTTTTCAGGGAACTGGTACGGGCCGTAGTTGTTGGAACATCTGGTGGTGAGCACCGGCATTTTGTGAGTGTGATAATATGATCTTACAAGAAGGTCGGCGGCGGCTTTACTCGCGGAATATGGAGAATTTGGAGCGATCGGCGTCTCTTCCGTGAAAAGTCCGGTTTCGCCGAGGCTGCCGTAAACTTCGTCAGTCGATACCTGAAGGAACCTTTCAACGCCGTGTTTTCTGGCCGCGTCGAGAAGCACCTGGACTCCCTTTATATTGGCCTGGACGAATGGCGAGGAATCCATGATGGAGCGGTCGACATGGGATTCGGCGGCGAAATTGACGACATGGTCTATCTTTTTATGGCCTGCGAAGATCTTTTCGACGTCTGATACGTCTGAAATGTCGCCTTTCACGAATCGATAATCGGCGTTTTTTTCAAGGCCGTCGAGGTTTTTAAGATTTCCGGCGTAAGTGAGCGCGTCAAAATTTATGACGGATAATTTACCGGCATATCCGTCAAGCATATATTTTATGAAGTTCGTGCCTATAAATCCGGCGCCGCCGGTTATAAGATATGTTTTTTTATCGTCTTGCATTTTTAAGACCTCCGTAAAAATATTCACATAATTTTATCAAAATCAGTTCGAAAATAAAAGAAATATATTTTTAAAAATAAAAAAGGGGCCGAAGAGTCAATGCGGCGACAATTAATGCTTGAATATTTCAATGCTTTATTATATAATAGAAATAAAAAAATTGAAGAAGAGTTTTTTATGCAGCCGGATAAAGAAAACGTAAAAGTCATAATAGCGATAGATGATGAGCCGCAGAACCTGGAGCTCGTGGAACTTTACATGAGAAATACCGGGTATGCCGTCCGCACTTTTCCTTCAGGCCTTGCCGCACTTGAATACATGGATTCGACGGCCGAGGATATCGTTCTTGTCATCGTGGACATAATGATGCCCGAAATATCAGGTTATGAAGTATGCTCCGCTATCCGTTCCCGGCCTAAATATAAGTTTCTCCCCATACTTGTCTCGTCAGGATTATCAAGTTCGCCCGATAAGGTAAAAGCCATGGAATCCGGCGCCGACGACTTCGTCACCAAGCCGCTCGACAGGCAGACCCTTATGATACGCGTCAAGTCCCTGGTCAGGATCGGCGATCTGTACAACGACCTTATTTTTAAAAACCGTCAGCTCGAAGCCGCCGTGGAAAAATTAAAGATCGCGCAGGACACGATAATTCAGAACGAAAAATATATTTCGATAGTCGCGATGGCTCAGGGGATGGCCCACGAGATCTACAATCCGCTCACTATAATAAACGGGAACGTCGAGCGGATGCTCATAAAAATTAAAAATCAGGACATAGCGGGCGAATTTCTGACCGAGATGGCCGGAAGCATCAAAAACGCCTCGTCGCGCTGCGTTAAAATAATCGAATCGCTTCAGATATATTCCTCGGAAAATATGAACATGGTTGAAAAAACCAGCGTCAACGAGATATTGAGAAAGGTCATAACCATATTCGAATCCGAATACCTCATAAAGCACAACATAACTTTCAGCGAGGACCTCGACGATAAGATCCCGCCCGTTAACTGCGATATCCAATCGCTCACTCAGGCGTTCATTAACATCATAATGAATTCCCGGGAGGCGATCGGGGACGGCGGCCGCATCGCGGTGAGAACTAAATTCGAGAACGATAATATAGTTATCGATATTTCCGATACCGGGCGCGGTTTCAACGAAGAAATGCTCAGGAAAGCCTTCGACCCTTTTTATACCACGAAAAATAAGCCGATCGAGAACTCGGGCCTGGGGCTTCCGATGGCGCTCGGCATCGTAAAACTCCATAAGGGCGACATAACTATAAAAAATAACGAGGACGGGCGCGGGGCCGCGATCCGGATAACTATACCCAAGGATATCAAACTCGACAATAATCTTTATAACGTAATATTTTAAGGCTTTTTCAGCTTCGAAAAACGATTTCCATCAAATGATCAGCGGAGGGAAAAAATGGACGATGAGACCAAATTACAGATAGAATATCAGTATCAGGTTTACTCGAGCGCTCAGGGCCTCGTGCCTCTCGCCGACGCCAAGGCGGGAGCGGTCATAGGCGCCAATCTCGCGCTCATAGCGACGCTCGCCAACGCCCCGTTCTTTATGGATAAATTTTATAAAATAGTGAATCTGCCGGCGCCGCAGGGGCCTGTAATGGCCGTTTTTATCGCATTCTGCGCTTTTACTATCGCGTCGATCTTAAGCGCGCTTCTGGTCTTATATCCGCGGCCTTCGAATACGATCAGCAAGCTTCGGCCGCCGAAACTTACCTTTTTCGAGCATATTCTCAAAAAACAGAGCGCCGACCGGTATTTAAGCGCAGTGAAAGATCTCGAGCCGGAAGCCGTGCTGCATGAAATGTGCTCTCAGAATTTCGAGGTGGCGAAGATATTAAGCCAGAAATACGCGATCTCGAAATTATCCATGGGAACTTTTATAATTTCGATGGCGAGCTGGCTCGTTTTGTTGTATCAGGTCTTCAGATATCAGTTTTAAGATCATTACGATTATGAAAGATATTAACTTCGATAATTGCGTGACGAGCGCCATGGAGCCTTCGGTGTTATCTCACTTTATAAGGCTCCACGAGTCTTTCGCCTATCGCAATCCCGTTTATTCAGGAAAATCCGGCGAAATTACCAGAAAACTTCTCGATGACGCCAGAAAAAATATAGCGGCTCTCATCAACGCCGATCCGTCTGAAATTTTTTTCACGTCGTCAGGAACGGAATCTAATAATCTGGCCGTAAAAGGCATTATGGCCGCGGCTTCTGCGCGCTCGAAAGGCTCGTTTCACAGGATCGTCTCGACGCCGTTCGAACATTCATCCGTCGCGTTCCCTGTTAAAACCCTCGCTTCGGCGGGTCACGCGGCGGTTCAATTAGAAGCGTCCGGAGACGGTTCGGTCAGTTTTTCCGGCGCGTCTGAAATTTTAAAGGACGCGAAACTTTTGACTGCCATTCATACGAGCCCGGAGAACGGACGCGCGATGCCGGTGTCACAACTGGCTTCCAGGGCTCGCGAGGCTGGCGCGCTGGTTCATTCGGACGCTTGTTTCGTTGCCGGCCGGATTAAAATAGACGTTTCGGAGTTAAGGGTCGACACGCTTTCCATCTCGGGACATAAACTATGCGGACCTCCGGGGAGCGGCGCTCTCTACGTAAGGCGCGGAACGCGGGTCATGCCGCAGATCGAAGGCGGCCCGGAGGAGAACGGCCTCCGCGGAGGATTTTATAATATTCCTGCGATATCCGCAATGGGTATGGCGGCCGCGATCGCCATTGAAGAAATGGACGCGAGGAATGAAAAAACGCGCCGCTTGAAAAATATTTTATGTGAAAAATTAAGTTCCGCCGTTAAAAATATAAAATGGGTGGCGGGAGTTTCGAATCCGCTGCCTTTTTACGCTTCATTCTGCCTGCCCGGCGTTAATTCCGAAGAACTTGTTTCCCGGTTTGAAGCCGGAAATATAATTATATCTTCCGCGTCATGGTGCGTAAGTTCCGCCAATAAAGTTCCCGGGGCGCTATCGTCGCTCGGTCTTGATATCGACGACGCGGCGGGATACGTAAGGATATGCCTCGGCCATAATAACTGCGAAAGCGACGTAACCGCCCTGGCCGGAAAATTGATCGAATTTTATAGTGATAAAGATTTGAGGAGGAATTAAAATGACATTTCCACCGCCTGATTTTAATTTTGAAGTCGAGAATTGTCCGAAATGCTCTATGCCGGTTGATAACAGCGAAGTAATGATAGAGTGTCCAAAATGTTTCGCAAAACATCACCGGCGCTGCGTCAACGAAGGCGTCAAATGCGGCAGCGCCGAATGCGATTATGTTTTCAGCTGGAGCGATGAAGATAAAACGCTTGTTTTCAAAGAATTTTCCGGAAACGAAAGAAGGGATTCAGACAGGCGCAAGGCCGATATGGGAGCTCCGGACGGAGTCGAGCGCAGGGTCGGGCCGCGTCGCAGCGCCGACTTTTGATCTTTAATTTCAAACGGTATTTTTTTACGGCAAAGCATTATCAGTTCTTTATTCTTTGACATTTTAACTTTTCTATGTTAAAATAATACTGAAATTTTGTTCTAATGTTTATGCATATATCATAAACAGAACAGGAAGCTTCATTGAAATTATCAAGAACCGTCTTCGCCCGGCGCTGATGTCATAAAAAATTATTGAAGTTCCGCGCGATAATCAAATAAGTTAATGTAAAAAATAATGAAAAACGCAAATACTTTCAAAGAAAAATACCTCAAAGTTATAATTACGGCCGTTATTTTTGCCGCCGTATTTTTCGCTTTCGTCCCGTTTCACGCTATGGCGCAGGGGACCGACCCGGTCGCGGTCATGCCGATCTCTATCGGCGAGGAAGACCAGCTTTTAAAGGAAGCGAAGAGTTTTTTCGATAACAGGGATTATAAAACTGCCATAAACAGGCTTGAAACGATAACTTTTATAAAAAAGACCGTTTCGGAGGACGTTAAAACTTTTCTCATCGAATGCCTGGCGAAACAGATAGAATCTGAAATGGTCCTTAAAAACTATAAAGAAGCGGCTTCGCTGAACATGAAGATACTTACTCTTAAAAATTCCTTTGACTTCGTCTGGCTCAATAAACTTCTCAATATATATATGCTTTCCGGAAATTATAGAAAGACGCACGAACTTTGTCTTGAAATATTAGGCAAACAGGATATGCTGGCGCTTCCGGCCGAGAATCTCGCAAAGATCCACGGCAAACTCGCGGTTGTTTACGCCACATTCCATGACAGCACTAAATGTTTTGAATCGCTTCTTGAAGCCGCTGTCAAGGACCCGAATATGAGGTCCATCAAATCTTACGCCGATATGATATTTCCCAAGTTCATGGAATATAAAACTCTTTTAGACTACGCGGCGGCGCAAAACTCGGCTAAAAAATCAAAAGAAGCATATATGGCGGCGTATATCCACTCGAAAATATCGCCCGATTTTTTGAATTCCGAAAAACTCATATCTGAAATTTTAAAAACCGAACCTGCTCTTAAAGAAATCTTCAAAGACACCGCCGAGATAAGGCATACGGCCTCCGTTCAGGCGCCGGTTTCAACTTCAGAACCCGGCCT
Organism: uncultured bacterium; assembly: GCA_964551445.1. GTDB lineage: Bacteria > Muiribacteriota > UBA9980 > UBA9980 > UBA9980 > DAOPXV01. The sequence continues at coordinate 62,368 of CAZKCG010000010.1, forward strand.
GGGGGATAGCGCATGGGTAACGCCCGTTGAATCGACAACGGCAGCGGTTGTTTTATCGAACGTGCCTTCACAATTAAAAGACGACAATAAAATTTCACGGCAGTCATCAAAAACCTCGCCTGAAGGAACAAGGGAATTTGACCAGGCGATCGGCCGCGGCGAGGAACTTTTCCTGACCGGTAAATATGAGGACGCCATAATCGAATATGAAAAAGCCCTTAAACTGGCTCCCGATAAAACTAAAGAAGAGATAAAGCGCAAGATATTCGCCGCTTACTGGCGCTCACGCGAAGAATATATCAAGATGGCCGCATATTCATTTATCCTTATACTCCTCGCGGCGCTCTTTTATTATTTTAATCCGCTCAGCTTTTTCAATCGCGAACAATACGGCCTCATAAGCGTTTCTCAAACCATAAGAAACGGCGTGGGACTAATCGAACAGAAAAAATACCAGAAAGCCGTCTCGGAACTTGAAAAGCTTGTTGAAATGAAGCTTTCTTCAACTGAAACCATAGTTTTATTCTTAAATATAGGCATAGCTTATTATCATCTCAATTCTTACGCGAGCGCGCTGATGGCTTTCCGCAAGGTCCTGCAGTACGATTATGAGAACGTCGAATCATACAGATATCTTGGAAGAATTTACATTAAAACGAAAGAGCGTTCGCATAAAGCGGTAGAGGTTTTTAATTTTCTGATCGACCACAAGATCTTCGACCTGGAAATGCTTAAAGCGGTCGCCGCGTATAACGCGTCGCAGAACCTCATAGACGATCGGGCGGTCCAGATAGCGATGGAAATAATAGGGAGCGAGCCTAATAACGAGACCGCCGGCAGAACGCTCGTTAAATATTTCAATAAAGTGAAGCGCATAGACGATGAAGCGTTGAAATTCGTCGAAAAATTCGTCGAATCATATCCCCGCGACATAGACGCCCACATCGTCATGCTGGAAATGTTTTACAGGCGAAAAGAATATCAGAAGATAATATCCGATTGCAACGTGCTTTTCGCCTTCGCGATCGATAATATCCTGGTTCATTCCATATTCATCGATTCGATAGTCAACCTTCAAAAGCCGAAGATGCTGATAACGGAATATGAGCGCATGAGCCACGAGAATCCTGGTTCGCTCATCACAAACTTCATAAATCAATCCCTCAGATCGCTGATTCTTGAAAAAAGTTCGGTTCCCAGGGTCGATTACGCGATTGCCGTAAGAGTTAATTTCAACGTGTGTCATAAATGTTTTCATCTTAATTTAAATGAATTCAACAATTGCCAGAGATGTGGGAGTGCGTTACAGTTATGATAGGAATACCTGAAGGAATTATACTGGTTTTGCTCCTCGGCATTTTTTTCGTCATAAAAAAATTTGTCGAAAAACAGAATGAACTTGAACATTACAGACTTTTAAACCAGAAATATCTGTCGGACGTGAACAGGGTGAAAAGCGACGCCCGCGAACACACCACTCAGATAATAACTAAAACGACCGAAAAAAACGTGAAACAGTCGATGCTTTTTTTAAAGATCAAAAAGATCGTTTCAAGCCTCGATCCTCACGATATTTGCAGCAGCGTATTCGATCTTCTGCAGAAGGAGCTGGCGGTAAAAAAAGCATGCATACTCCTGCTGGATTCTAAAACGCAAAATTTTACGATACTCTCGTCGCATGGATTCAATGCCGGCGAAGATCGTGACATATCAATAAACAAGCATGAAGAAAGCCTTGTCGGCCTGGCTATAAGATCGAACATAACCGTTGATATCAACAGCGTTGAAAAAGAACAGACATTTTCAAGGCTCATCGGCAAAGGCATGGTAAAGACCATTATGGCCTCTCCCATACATCATTCTAAATCCGCTGAAATAATGGCTGTTTTGAATATATGCGACATGGATAATATTAATTATTCACACGAGGAGAAAAACCTTTTTAACATGGTTACCTCGCTTCTGGAGGTCGCCCTCAATAATTCGCTGGTCTATGAGAACCAGATAGAAGTGAGCGAACAGATGTCCCAGGAGACCGAAAAGATAAAGGACATATTCGGAAGATACGTTTCTTCTCAGATCATGAGTGAAATTCTAAACGATCCTGACGCGCTCGAACTGGGCGGCGTTAATAAAAAGGTAACCATACTCGCTTCAGATATCAGAAGTTTTACGAAAATGTCGGAAAGCCTTCCGCCTCAGGAAATGGTATCGATGTTAAACGATTACTTTTCCGTAATGACGGAGATCGTAAACATGAATCACGGCTGCGTCGACAAATTCATCGGCGACGCGCTTATGGTGCTTTTCGGAGCGCCCATAGCCAAGGCCGACGACTGTTTCAACTCGATCCGATGCGCTATCGAAATGCAGGACGCCATAAAGATATTCGAGGAAAAATGGCGCGAGACCAAAGGCCCCGACTGGCAGTTCAAAATAGGCATCGGCATAAACGTTGGCGACGTAGTTATCGGAAATATCGGCTCATCCTCAAGAATGGAATATACGGCGATAGGCGACAACGTCAACGTGGCGTTCCGCCTTGAATCGATAGCGCCCGGCGGAACGACCCTCATAACGGAGTCCCTGTATTCCGAGGTTCGCGACCGCGTTATAGTTGAAAAACTGCAACCAACGACCGTTAAGGGCCGCTCGCAGCCCGTCCAGGTCTATAAGGTTATCGGGCTGAAGTAATTTTAATGATTTCATTTCGTAAGATTTGATGTGACGGGGTGCGGCTGAAATGAAAACCAACATATTTAAGATGGGAGAGTTTAAAATGGAAAACAAGCTCAAACTTTCAATTCGTGACAAGTATATGCAGGCTTCACCGATTCGAAAACTCGTGCCTCTGGCTAACGCCGCAAAGGAACAGGGCGTCAGCGTTTATCATTTGAACATAGGCCAGCCGGATATAGAAACCCCTAAAGAGATCCTCGACGCTTTTAAAAACCAGAAGACTAAGATAGTGGCCTATTCTCCTTCGCAGGGCGAAAACAAATATCTCGATTCTCTTATAAAATATTATGACAGAATAAACATAAAAGATCTTAAAAGAACCGATATACTCGTAACCATGGGCGGGTCCGAGGCTATTCTTTTCGCGATGATGGCTCTATGCGATCCGGGCGATGAAGTAATCGTGTTCGAGCCATTCTACACAAATTATAACGGCTTCGCGGTAATGGCGAACGTCAAGCTCGTCCCGATACTCACCGAGGCTGTCGACGGTTTTCACCTTCCCGATAAAAAGAAGATCGAAGAAAAGATCACATCCAAGACCCGCGCGATACTCATTTGCAACCCCAATAACCCGACCGGCACGGTCTATAAAATGGATGAATTGAAAATGCTGGCCGGGATCTGCAAGGAAAAGGGCCTCTTTCTTCTGTCCGACGAAGTTTACCGCGAATTCGTATATGACAATGAAAAACATATATCCGCGCTCGAATTAACCAATATTTCAGACCGCGTTCTGGTTTTAGATTCCATATCCAAGCGCTACAGCGCGTGCGGGGTTCGCATGGGATGCGTAGTTTCGCGCAATCCCGAAGTTATGAACCTCATACTGCGCTTCGGCCAGGCCCGCCTTTCATCGCCCTATTACGAACAGATGGCGGCTGCCGAGACCATAAATATCTCGCCGGCTTACATGACCGGTATGATCGCCGAATATAAAGCGCGCCGCGACATAGTTTACGAAGCCCTTGCGTCTAACCCTAAGATAATCTGCAAAAAACCCAAGGGCGCTTTTTACGTGATAGCGAAGCTTCCCATAAAAAACGCCAATAAATTCGCTGAATGGCTTCTTACTGATTTCCGCCACAACGGAAAAACCGTTATGGTCGCTCCCGCTTCAGGTTTTTATGCGACGCCGGGCCATGGCGAGGACGAGATCCGTCTCGCATACGTAATTAACCGCGATCATCTGAGAGACGCTATGGATATACTCGCCGAAGCCATTAAACAGTACGAAAAAATAGAGGTTCCAACACATCATAAAAAACAGCATTAGAATAATTTCATGACTAAATTCCTTTTAAAAATAATTTTCATTCTCATCATGACGGTCTCATGCGTGCCGGCCTTAACAGGGCCGGTCCGCGCGGCCGGAACTATTTCAAAACCCGAATTTTTCCGTCTTATAGCCATGGTATATGACGCGCGCACTCTTGAAGCGGTCGCCGACTGTTACGTTTCCGTCGGATCGAAACGGATCAGAACCGATGATCGCGGATATTTCGAAGTTTCGAATATGCTCGCGGGGGATTTTTTCGTGACGATAGAGCGGCCGCCCTTTGAAAAATACGGCGAATTTCATTCTTTTCAGCCGCCTCTGGCCATCATGCGCATAGGACTCGTAATGCCGCCGCCCGAAATAACCGAAATGCAGAAAAAAAACGGCGAATACGATATGACGATTGGCAGAATAATGCGCCTTAACACTAATGAGATAAGAATAGGCGAGGAAGCCGAGAAACCCCGGACCAGGTCTTCGCCCGGATATTTCAGCCCTTACGGCAGAGCTTACAGTTCCGGCGAAGGAAAGAAAAGTATGGCGTTCACCGAAAAGGCGCCGGGCGAGATATCCAGAGCTCCTAAAATATCAACCGCCCGCGGTTTCGGAAAACTTATCGGGTGCGTTTATGAAAACAACGGCAGCGGGATAAAATCGCCCGCGAGAGTTATAATAGGGCCAGGCCGCGGTTCCGAAACGGAAAAAAATGGAACATTCGAAATTCATAATATTCCAGTCGGGATATATGACGTCACGATAAAATGTCCGGGTTATGAGACCCGTGTTGACAAGGGCTTTAAAATAAACAACGGCCGCAATAAATACGATTTTTTCATATCGCCGGCCGTAAAAAATTAATTTTTCTTCTTAACTACAGGAAGGTGCAGCATCGGAAAGAAAAAGACGACGAATATTCCCGAAAAATCATCCTCCAAAAAACCAAATATTGAAACCCCTGCCTTAATTAATCCTGATTTTCCGGTTGTCGGCATCGGAGCGTCGGCCGGGGGCCTGGGCGCGTTCGAAGCTTTTTTTTCGGCCATGCCCGCCGGAACAAAAACAGGTATGGCTTTCGTGCTGGTGCAGCATCTCGCTCCTGACCATAAGAGCATACTCACGGATCTCATACGGCGTTATACCACGATGTCGGTGTACGAGGTCGAGGATGGGATGGTCGTTAAACCTGATTGCGCTTATATCATACCGCCTAATAAAGATATGGCTTTTCTTGACGGCGCGCTGCATCTGATGGAACCTCTGTCTCCCCGCGGCATGCGATTACCCATTGATTTTTTCTTCAATTCACTCGCTCTGGACCAGCATGAACGGGCCATCTGTATCGTGCTTTCCGGCACCGGAAGCGACGGCACGCTTGGACTTCGCGCGGTCAAAGGCGAGGGCGGCATGGTCATGGCGCAAGATCCGGCCGCTATAGAATATTCCGGAATGCCATCAAGCGCCATAAACACGGGCCTTGTCGATTACGTTCTAACGCCTCAGGAAATGCCGGCGCAGCTTATGGCTTATAAAAACCACACCTTTGGCAAAAAAATATTGTCTGATCCCATTCATGCGCCTAAAGTTGAAAACGCCACAAAAAAAATATTCATACTTCTGCGCTCTCAGACCGGCCATGATTTTTCGCATTATAAACAAAACACCATCGCCCGCCGTATTGAACGGCGTATGGCGGTAAATCAGATCGAAAATATCGATGGATACCTTCAATTTCTGCAGCAAAGCACGAAAGAAGTGGACTTTCTTTTTCGCGACATGTTGATAGGCGTAACGAATTTTTTTCGCGATCCCGAGGCGTTCGCGGCCCTTAATGAACTCATTCCGAGCCTTTTCGAAGGTAAACCAGCGGGTTCCACGATCCGCGTATGGGTGTGCGGCTGTTCGACCGGCGAAGAAGCCTATTCGATAGCGATCCTTCTTCAGGAACACATGGAGTCTTTAAAGCAGACATTTCAGTTACAGGTATTTGCAACCGATATCGACAGCCGGGCGATAGAAACCGCCCGCGCCGGAATATATCCGGCAAGCGTCGCCGCGGACGTTGCAAAGGAGCGGCTGGAAAGATTTTTCAGTTACGATAAGGACGCCGAAACCTATCGGATCCAGAAAAATATTCGCGATATACTCATCTTTTCCGAACAGAATGTTATCAAAGATCCGCCATTCTCTAAACTCGATCTGATAAGCTGCCGTAACCTGCTTATATACATGGACTCGGAACTTCAAAAAAAGATATTTCCTCTGTTTCATTACGCTTTAAAGCCCGCCGGCCTTCTTTTTCTGGGTAATTCCGAATCTATTGGCGATTTCATAAATCTTTTCATCACGGTTGACCGGAAATGGAAACTTTTTCAACGCAAAGAGGACAGCCGATGCCATGACCGTCCGCTGTTTGGAAAATTTTTGGCTCCCATATCCGAAGGCCGTGTGCCTATACAACAGCCAAAAGAAAAGCGCGGCGAAAAAAACGTCACTTTTCGCGATATGGCCGAACGGGAAATGCTTGAACAGTACGCTCCCGCATCCGCCCTAGTTAACGCCCGCGGCGAGATATTATATATTCATGGAAGGACCGGAAAATATCTGGAACCGGCCCCGGGCGAGGTCGGCGTGAATATCCTTAATATGGCCCGCGAGGGTTTAAGACCTGAACTTACAATGGCGCTTCATAAAGCGGCGGCGCAAAAAACGCCGGTCACATGCCATAATTTGCGGGTGAAAACCAACGGCGATTTCACCGCCATAAATTTATCGGTACGGCCGATAATTGAAAAATCAAATGAATTCAATCCGCGCGGAATTTTTCTGGTCGTTTTCGAGGACGCGCCGGACACGGCCCCCGGCATTTCCGTTCAGGCAGGACCTCAAAACTCTGGCACTACATCCGCCGATTCTGCCGACATAATATCAGGCCTTGAACAGAAACTGAAAGCCAAAGAAGAATATCTGCAGAGCACGCTTGAGGAAATGGAAACATCCAATGAAGAACTGAAATCCACTAACGAGGAGATGCAGTCCGTCAATGAAGAATTGCAGTCCACGAACGAAGAACTGGAAACTTCGAAGGAAGAGCTGCAATCGGTGAACGAGGAACTGGCTACCGTAAATGCCGAGCTGCAGCAGAAGGTGGGCGATCTTTCAAGAACGAATAACGATATGAATAACCTCATGGCCGGAACCAACATCGGCACGCTGTTTTTAGATCACCATTTGCGCATACAGCGCTTCACGCCGGCGGCGAAGCGCGTCATCAACCTCATTCAAACCGATATCGGAAGGCCGATCGGCGATCTGGTTCATCGCCTGAAGGGGTATGACCGCCTGTTGACGGATACGCGAGAAGTTTTAGACACGCTCATCCCTAAGGAATCGGAAGTTCAGACGCCGGAAGGTCAGTGGTACCAGATGCGCATCCAGCCTTACCGCACGACCGATAACGTTATTGAAGGCGCGGTGCTTACCTTTGTGGAAATAACTGAAATGAAGCGCATGTATGAGATCATCAGCGAGACCGAATCGATCCGGCGGCTGGCGGCCGTGGTTAGCGATGCGCGCGACGCGGTGATACTGCTTGGCATGGACGGCGGCATTCACGCGTGGAATCCCGGCGCCGTCAGAATGTATGGATGGAGCGAGGCGGAGGCCCTCAAAAAAAATATAAGCGAACTCGTTCCGGAACGTCTTCAAAAAGAGGCGCTGGCGATCACGCAAAAACTTTGTATGTCAAAAACTATCGAGCCTTATAGAACCGAGCGCCTTGCAAAAGACGGCAGAATAATAGAAGTATGGCTCACCGCCACGGCGCTTGTCAATGAATCCGGCGAAGTGTACGCCATTGCCGTCACGGAGCGGGCGCAATAATTAGAAAAACGGTATAGCGAAAGAGCGGCCGCGTTACAGTGAAGGATGAAGTAATGAGTATTAAACAGAACGAACGGGACGAATCCGGAAAATTACGCGGGCTTGCCGAGGAACAACTCAGGCAAAATCTGCCGCATTTAAATCATTATCAGGCGGTCTCGCTTGAAGATTCGCATAAACTGGTTCATGAGCTGCGCGTTCATCAGATCGAGCTTGAAATGCAGAACGACGAATTGCGGTGTGCGCAGGAAGAGCTGGCGGCCTCACGGGAGAGATATTTTGAACTTTATGATCTGGCGCCTGTCGGATATTTTACTGTCAGTGAAAACGGCCTTATCACGGAAACCAATCTCAAGGGCGCCAGTTTACTTGGCGCAGACCGTAAGGAACTGTTTAAAAAACCTTTGGCCTGCTTTGTTTTTCCAGCCGATCTCGATATTTATCATAAACATGTTAAAAGTCTTTTCGAAGGCGGTTCCCAGCAGGTGTTCGAACTTCGAATGCAGCGTCATGATAAAACGCCTTTCTGGGCCAGGTTCGAAGCCGGCCGGGCCGCGGATAGAACGAGCGGTGAAACCGTTTGCCGGATCGTTATCAGTGATATAACGGCAAATAAAACAGCCGAAGCGGAGATCAAAAAAGCCAGGGAAGCGGCAGACTCGGCTAACGCCGCCAAAAGTATTTTCCTCGCGAATATGAGCCACGAGATAAGGACTCCCATGAACGGCATGATCGGGTTCTCGAGTTTGCTCGGGAAAACTGAATTGAACGGCGAGCAGCGGGAAATGTTGGACTATATATCAGTCAGCAGTAAACGGCTTCTGTCTATTATTAATGACGTGCTGGATTTTTCAAAGATAGAATCAGGGAAGCTTGAAATGCACATCGTTGAATTCGATCTTGAAGAAATGCTTGAAGAGGTATTAAAGAACAACAGCGTCGAAGCGGACCGGAAAAAAATAAGCATGTCGTATAACTTTAGCAGGCCGCCGGAATTTTGCCTGAACGGCGACCGCGGCAAGTTTTCGCAGGTCCTTCTCAACATATTAAATAACGCCGTCAAATTCACCGCATCCGGAAGCATAAAGATCAATTGCGGGATCGAAAATGAAGGCGAAGATAATACATCGGTCGAAATAAGCGTTTCGGATACCGGAATAGGAATTCAGCCCGGAAAAACAGATTCTATCTTTCTGCCATTCGTTCAGGCCGACAGTTCGCAAATAAGAAAATACGGCGGGACCGGGCTCGGGCTTGCTATATCGAACAGCCTGGTCAAATTAATGGGCGGCGGAAAAATATCGGTGCAAAGCAGCCCGGACGGAAGCGTTTTCAGCTTCAAACTGAAATTTAAGAACGGGCCGCGCATAACAAGCCGGCAGGGCGGACGCGATTAAAAGGGTCCTTATATCTGGTTGTATCTTATTTCGATGGTCCAGTCCGGAAGAATTGAAATAGAGCTGATAAGCGTTGTTACAAGCTTTTTTTTGTTGGCGTTATTCGAGGAAGAAAATATCTTTTCATATTGAGCTCTCAATGAATTTAAAACCTGGTCTTTAGTGAGGCGCGCCGGCGAATTGGATTTCGCGAGCGCTGCGTTCGTGCCGTCGGTGATCCGCGTCAGCCTTTCATCCTCGCTTAATTTTTCGAGGATATCGTTGATCACTGCCGTTTCGATGTCGTCAGCCGATATTTTACGCGGCGCCGGATTCGGGCAGCCGCAGGAAACATAGCCTTCGGGCGAGAACCATAGCTTTTCATGGCACGCTTCACAAGTTATGAGCCCGCTGAGAAACCGTTCCGACATTAGTTCAAGACCTCTATATTTACGGCTTTTTTAATATTCTCGTTTTCAAGCGCTTCCACGTTCAATATTTCAAAACGGACGCTGGTTCCGGTTTTCAACGATTTAACCTGCGGCTGGTTCTCGAGAGCCTCGGATATTTTGAAAATGGCCTGAAACGAGCCGCTGATCTCGTCGATTATTCCGATGTTCTTATTTTTATCGAGCCATTTAACTTTTCCCATGAATTTATTCGTGTCGCTGGCTTCGTCGATCATTTCGGCTTCCGCCGATATCTTTTCGTCGCAGACGTTGAAAGCCTGAAGCCCGTTCTCGCTTTCGAAAAGTTCGCATTCGACGCGTTCGTTCTGTCGGAGGGTTTTTATGCCGTCCTTTGGAATGGCCGTGTAATGGACGAGGGCGGTATCGCCGCCGTCTATAAGTATTTCGCCCACTCCGCGTTCGTCGTCGAACCATTTGACCTTTCCGTGTTTGAGTTTGGCCTTGACCTTTGATATATCACGAACGTTTATCGCGACCTGGCCCGTATGGGAAGGCACCGCTGAAAATTCGACCTCGGCGCCTTCGTAAAGGCTCTGATAACCGTTACGCGCTATCGAGAGGTAATGGACGAATATTTCCGCGCCGTCTTCGTTTCTTTTAATGTAGCCGATGCCGTTGTCGTCGTTGAACCATTTTACGATGCCGGTATATTTTTTATCCGGTTTGGCGTTATAGATCGTTTCTTCGACCGTAGGGCCGTTCTGGCTTTTAAGCTCTATGAGCTTGTCGTGAAGCGACTTGAGTTCGGGCTGGTCCGGATTTATTGAAAGGGACCGGCCGAAAAAGGTCAGCGCGCGGTCGATGACGTTGAGTTTATGGTAGGACAGGCCTATGTATAAAAGCGCGTCCGAGTCCCGGTCATTTATTTTTATAGCCTTTTCAGCTTCTATTATGGATTCGCGATATAGTGAAAGATTGAAATATTCCTCCGCCATCATGCGGTAGACCTCGCTGTTCTTATCGTTTATGGCGAGGGCTTTAAAAAGCGTGAGGATGCTTTCGTCGTGCTGTGCCTGGAAAGCGTGGATCTTGGCAAGATCGAGGTAGGTCTCGAGTTCGGGCGCGTCCTTGAGTTTTTCCTTGCAGCGGAAAATTCCGTTGGATAGAACCGACATAGCTTCGACCTGTTTGTTTTCTTCCATGTAGAGCCTTCCGAGGCAGTAATAATTTTTAGTGTCTTCCGGAAGCAGTTCTATCGCTTTTTTATAAAGCTCTATCGCCTTCTGGCGGTCGTTTAAGATCGAATAGCACAGCGCGAGCGCCGAAACGATCTTTCCATTATCGGATTCGGCCTCGTAGGCCTCTTTGAGAGCTTTGAGGGCGGCGGAAGTATTCTGGCTGAGAAGATGATCAAGGCCGGCATCTAAGAGTTCGGCCGCTTTTTTCGATTTACCTTTTGGCATGTTAAAAACCTCTGAAAATGCTTTAAAATCAATGTGATTGTACCATAAACCAATTAAGTTGTCAACCGTTTAATTTAAAGTTAATTTAAGGTTTTACTACCTTACGCTTTTAATATATTCTAAAATTTCACGGCTGTCTTCGGAGAATAGATTTATGCGGTCAGCGTCGATGTTTACGTTGTTCAGATATTGAAGGATCAACGCGTCATAGCCGTTAAGACCGCAGGGCAGGATCCCCGCGAAGAAAAAGCCGAGACCTTCGAACTCTTCGGCGAATTTTTCGGTGTGCGGGTTCTCGAGGTCCAGATGCATGTATATAACGTCGATCTTTTCGAAGCAGAGTTCCCTGACCTTGTATTTTATGATGGCGGCGGTATCGGCGGCGTATGAGGAAATCTCGATGACCGCCGAGTTTAAAACATTGTGGGTCGAGGAACTTGAAATGGTGTTATTTGAAAGTTTAAGCCCTGTAACATCTTTTGCCGAACACGCTTTTGCGGGTATGCCGAGATTGGCGTATATTTTTTCGATCGCGGCCCGGTGCCGCGCCGGCGGATAAACTTCATAAGACGGCCTGGCGGCGAACGGATAATAGAAGACTATGCTGCTTTCGCGCTGCGGCGTGTTTTCGGCGAGCCCTTTAAAACTGGTCCCTTCGGGAAACGAAGCAAAAAGAAGGGCACAGGCTTTCATGTTGAAATTGACGCACATCTTCTGCGATATGGTGTGGCTCGTGACCGCGCGCGCGTAAGTTCCTGCGAGGCCGATCTCGCGGCATTTAGAGAAAAGCGCTTCCGTCATTTTAACGAATATGCCGCCGCCTCTATATTCAGGTTTTACGAAAGCGACCCCGAGTTCTCCGATGATGTCATCCACTCCGTTCTTTTTAAGCGCGCAATGGCCCATCACAGTGTTATCCCTGGTCGCTGCGACGAGCGAATACATGAGACGGGTTTTATTATAAGATATTATCTTTTCCGGATAATAAATGTAATCTTCGTAGGTATATCCGTAAGCTTTGTAGGCGCATTTGGAAATTTCGACGGCTTCCGTTTCGCGAAATTCACGGATCGCGTATTCCGCGAGCGCCGCTTTTTCTACGCCGCGCTTCGTGTCGGAATATTTTTCAAGCTCGGACGCGCCGCACATTTTTTCGATATGGCTCGATTTCAAGTTTTTAATAAGCGTTATCGCATAACCATCGCGCCCCATGTTCCGGTAAATTATCTCGTCCATACTTTTTTTCGCGAGAAAGGTCCCGAGCCCTTCGAGCCCCGAATCGAGCGTCGCCTTTTCCGGGGAATATTGCGGCAGTTTCGACGGGTCGAAAGGCATTCCGCGGTCGTAGACGATGAAGCTTATTCCGGAACGGCCGCTTTCGCACTCTATTTCCACCGAGCCGGGTTCCGCGGCGTCGAATCCATGGCGCATAACGTTTGAGGCGATCTCCTCGAGCGCGACCTGGATCTGGTTCTGAGAATTTGTATCGAAGCCCGCGAGTTTTGAAAGTTCCGCCGCGAAAGCGAGCGCCGCGGGCAGGTATGCGATCTTAGCCGGAATTATTATCTTGACCGTGTTTTTTTCCATACTTGTCCTCGTGTTAAAGATTTTGCCGCAGGTGTTTTTTCATGCCCGGGTCAATGAAGCGGCAAATAATTAAGCGCCGGTAATATTGATTATTTATTATATACAATAAAATAAAAAAAATAAAGCATAAAATTAAAAGAAGATCTTTAAGTTTTTTAAAATATTTTAATTGTAAATAAGCCCCAGCGTAATATATTTAAACGGTAAATTTTATGCCTGATACTTCGAATATGCTTATTTTTTCGGTTTTACCTTTTACGCTGATGGTTTCAAGATCATTGGCGATGACGAGGTCTTTTACCCTGTCATAAGTTGATTCTGAAATGATTATCTGTCCGGCCTTCGCCGCTGAACAAAGCCGCGAAGCGATATTTACGGCGTCGCCGACAACCGTATATTCAAGCCTGTGTTCATTTCCTATATTTCCGGCGATAACGCTGCCGGTATTTATGCCGATGCCTATCTCTAGCGCTTTCAACCCTTTTTTCTCGAATTTTTCGTTTAATTTCTTAAGTTGCGACCGCATTTCGATCGCTGTTTTTACCGCCCTGAATTCATCGTCATTACCAGTGATCGGGGCGCCGAAGAGAACCATCATGGCGTCACCTATGTATTTATCTAAAGTTCCGTTATTATTAAATACGATGGCGCTCATTTCCGAAAAATATTCATTCAAAAGCTCTACAAGCGCTTCAGGCTCCATTTTTTCGCTCATCGGAGTGAACCCCCGTATGTCGCTGAAAAGTATCGTCGTATTTTGTTTTTTGCCGCCAAGTTTCACCGAGTCGGGATTCCTGGTCAGTTCTTTGATGACCTGCGACGAGACGTATCTTGAAAAAACGGCCGCGAGTTTTTCTTTTTCGCTCAATGTAAAGAAAAGCTGATAAAACCTTATAAATGCGTACAACAATATGATCTGTGAAAGCGGGGCCACCATTTCCAGCAATAATTTCTGCGACGAAAATAATACGCATTCGATCATGGCTATAGCAGAAACGAAACCAGGCAAATATAAAAGGTCAAAATATGACGGCTGTGTCACTACAAGAAAGCAATATACCAATGTGCCGAGTATTATGATCATAATAACGCCGGTGAAAATACCCGGTCTGATAATATAATCGCCTTTTATAATGTTGTCGATCACCTGTGCGGTCATAAACATTCCCGGAGTCATTCCTAAAGGGCTTAACTTAACGTCTATAAGGGCTGCCGATTGCGCGCCTATAAGAACGGCCTTTCCCTTGAAAACATCGGGTGGAATCCCGCCTTCAAGCACCTCCGAATAACTGAAGGCTGGAAATATACCGCTTTGAAACGTTCCGTTATATTTTATTAAATAGCATTGATGAGCGGTCAATCCTGACCGGGAGTATGAATAAAACCGGAAGAGAGGAACAGTGTTTTCGCCTATTTTAATGGCGTCTTTTCCCGTTTCGACAGTAAATTCTTTTCCGGAATTTTTAAACTTCAAAAACTCTTTTGCAATAATGAGCGGAAACGAGAATCTTTTCGAATTATCAAATTCATTGAAGAGCTCGACGTTCCTTAAAACTCCGTCAGGGTTGAGGTAATCTAAATCTATGTTGACGAAGCCTCTGTCACGGCAGACGTTTGAAAATGCCGGATAAATTTTTTCTTCTGCTAATTGGTTTTTAAAATTTTGGTTGCTCACCATTGTGCTTACCATATCACAACGATAAGGTAAAATAACGTTTCCGGCTTCTTTAATTGAACGGGCAAGAAATTCATCTTCGGTTGCATTGGCCGAAGGGATACTTAACATTATGTCCAGGCCTATAACGGCGGCTCCGGCTTTTTTAAGCGCGTCGATGACTTTTCCGTGTATCGAGCGATTTAAAGGCCATTTTCCATATTTATTAAGATCTTCGTCGTCAATAGTGATAAGAACTATATTCTTTGAAATAGATTGATCGAGAGCTCCCGGAAACCTGTAGTCCTGAGTTTTCACTTCCAGCGGCTCAAAAATATTTAAAACATATAAAAAACAAATTATAAGCGTTACAATGATAAATATATAAGTGTGAATATGTTTATTGTTCTTTAACATATTTTAAATTCTATCACAAGTTATAATATGTGGTCAAGCAATTATTGCCGGCGTCAGGCAACATTTAATTTTCCAGACATGCTGGATGAGATAGTCGATCTTTCGAACACTGGTTTATATAGAGGTTATGATATGACGACTTCATAAAGCGGCTCAGGATCTCAAAATAGCGAAAAGCCAACCGTATTCCAGATCGTTCCGCGATCATTCACTAAAATAGGTTACTTTCAAGTGTGCAGAAAATAAGCAAAATGTATATTAATGATACTGAGCGGGTTTTCAGAAAAATGCCGTGAAACTGATAAAACTAATGTTTAATGGTCTTTTGGTGTGTTGGCACGCTAATTGCATTAAAAATTGGCGAAGTGAGTGAGGTGAAATTTATGAAAAACTTAAAGTGTGAAAATTGCGGTTCTGAAATGGTATTAAATCACTTCAACTATTGTGAATGCGTCGAATGCGGAAAACGCTTCGTCGAAGATCTTGACCAGTGGTTCTTTTTCTACAGGTACTAAACGAAAATCTTGTTTTGATCGTTTTTTGTCAGCTTCTGTTAAATTCCGGAAAAATTTAAAAGAAAGATAGTATTATAAAGTTAACGGTTGCGACGGCAGGCCGTATAACTCCATTCGATGCCGTTTTACAAAGAGGTGTATATAATGAAAAATTTAAAATGCGAATGCTGCGGTTCAGAAATGGTGCTTTATCATTTCAACCAGTGCGAATGTCTTGAATGCGGAGAGACTTTTTTGAACGGTCTCGAGTCATGGTTCTTCGATATAGCTTACTAAAATAAAAACCGGACTCCATACCAGTACGGCATATCAGTAAAAAAGGGCGCTTTGAAAGGCGCTCTTTTTTTATTTGACATGGAAATTATATTTAGGTATAATGATGCGAAAAAATTAATATTCGTAATTTGGAAAAAAATAAATCAATGGAAGGGCAGGTATAAAAATGGCAGAGAGAAATATAGAAACTCTCATCAAGGATCTATATAAGAAAAAAGAAGTCATTATGGACGCCGTGGACGGCAAGCGCGCTGAAAAACAGCATCAGAAGGGTAAACTTACCGCTCGTGAAAGAATAGGTCTGCTTTTAGACACCGGATCGTTCGTTGAAACCGATATGTTCGTCAAGCACAGATGCGATAACTTCGGCATGGAAAAACAGGAGATCCCGGGCGAAGGCGTCGTTACCGGATACGGCCACGTCAACGGCAAGCTCGTTTACGTTTTTTCGCAGGACTTCACCGCTTTCGGCGGATCGCTCGGCGAAATGCACGCTCTTAAGATAACGAAATTACAGGATATGGCGCTTAAAACGGGCGCTCCGATAATAGGCATAAACGATTCAGGCGGCGCGAGAATTCAGGAAGGCGTCGATTCGCTGCACGGTTACGGCCAGATATTCTTCAGAAATACGAGAAGCTCGGGCGTCATCCCTCAGATATCGGTCATAGTCGGGCCCTGCGCCGGCGGAGCCGTTTATTCGCCCGCTCTCACGGATTTCATTTTCATGGTAAACAAGGTCAGCCAGATGTATATAACCGGTCCCTCGATCATCAAAGCTGTTACGGCGGAGGATGTCACGGCGGAAGAGATCGGCGGAGCGTATTCGCATAACGCTATTTCCGGAAACGGCCATTTTATCTGCGAGAACGAAGTGGAATGCTTCAAGAGCATCCGCGAACTTTTAAGCTTCATTCCTTCAAATAATCTCGACGACGCTCCCCAGGTTGAAAGCGAAGACGACGTCAACAGAAAAGAAGCTTCATTAAATACGCTCGTTCCGACGAATAATAAAATGCCTTACGACATGCGCGAACTTATCAGGCGCGTAGTTGATAATGGCGGATTTTACGAAGTCATGCCGCTCTTCGCGCAGAACATGGTAATAGGTTTTTCAAGGATCGCCGGACAGGCCGTAGGCATAATAGCCAATCAGCCCAACGTTCTGGCCGGATGCCTCGATATAAATTCATCCGATAAGGCCGCAAGATTCATCCGTTTCTGCGACAGCTTCAACATGCCGATACTTACGATAGTAGACACGCCCGGATTCTTGCCCGGCAAGAACCAGGAATTCGGCGGCATCATCAGGCACGGCGCGAAACTTTTATACGCTTATTCGGAAGCCACGGTGCCGAAAGTCACGCTCACGGTCAGAAAATCATACGGCGGCGCGTCCGTTGCTATGTGCAACAAAGATCTTGGCGCTGACTATGTCGTCGCGTGGCCTCAGGCGGAGATCGCGGTTATGGGCGCGGACGGCGCGGTTCCTCTGATATTTAAAAGAGATATCGACGGCGCGGCTGATCCTGTCGCTAAAAAGAAAGAGCTCGTCGCGAAATACGAACAGGTCACATGTAATCCGTATGAAGCCGCGCAGCGCGGACTTTGTGATTTCGTCATCGCGCCGGAGAATACGAGGCCTTTCCTGGCGTCGCTTTTCAGTACGCTGCGCACGAAGCGTGAGACCGTGCCCAATAAAAAGCACGGAAACATCCCTCTCTAAAAGATATTAACGAAGAGGTGTCATATAATGGCTGATAAAACAAATATAGATACGGGCGCCGTAAAGGGCAAAGCCGACGCGAAAACGATCGCCGTCATTTCAGCGGCGCTCGGTATGTTCCTTCAGAACGAAAAGTTCGACTTCAAGATATTGAACATACAGCCCGTTCACTCAAGCGACCTCAATTTGTGGGGCTTATCAGGCAGGATGAAGAACATGGACCGCCTGACGAAGACGCGCTGGAAATAATGGTACTTAATTTTTTATATAAAGGAAAGGTAGGCTTATGATAAGAAAATATGTCGTCAAAGTAGGCAAGGACTCTTACGAAGTCGAAGTCGAAGAAATAAAAAAACAGGGCGCCGTGCAGGCAAGCTATTCCAATATCATCATGCCGCCGGTGCTTACCAATCCGATCGCGACCCCGAAACCTAAGCTTCCGAGCGGCGTGCACCGCCAGAAATCGACCGAAGGAAAAACGATAAACGCCATGATGAGCGGAAGCATACTCGCCATTCTCGTAAAAGAGGGCGACGAGGTAAAAGAGGGCGATACGGTAATAAAACTCGAAGCCATGAAGATGGAGACCGTCGTCGCGTCCCCGTTCACCGGAAAAGTAAAAGAAGTGCTCGTGAGCGAGCGTCAGGCCGTTCAGGCCGGCGAAATGCTTGTGGTCGTTGAATAATTACGCCGGATGAAACAGGGATACCGATCATTATTTTGTTATAAAAGGAGAATATATAAATGCCAAAGATAACAGAAACCATATTCAGAGACGCGCATCAGTCTCTCGCGGCCACGCGCGTTGAAACCTCCGATATGATCCCGATACTTGAAAAGATAGACCAGGTTGGTTACTGGTCGCTCGAAATGTGGGGCGGCGCGACCTTCGATACGTGCCTGCGTTTTTTGAACGAGAACCCGTGGGACAGGATCCGTGAATTCAAAAAAGTCATTAAAAAGACCAAACTCCAGATGCTTCTGCGCGGCCAGAATCTCGTCGGCTACAAACACTACGCTGACGATATCGTCGAAAAATTCATAAACAAGGCGCACGAGGTCGGTATCGACGTTTTCAGAATATTTGACGCGTTGAATGATATCAGAAATATGGAATATTCAATAAGGGTCGCGAAAAAAACCGGCGCTATCGTTCAGGGCACCGTCAATTACACGATAAGCCCCGTGCATAAGCTCGAATCGTTCATCGAAGTTGCTAAACAGCTGCGCGACTGCGGCTCGGACATTATCTGCATAAAAGATATGGCCGGATTGATCTCGCCGAAGATAGCGTTCGAACTCATCACTAAAATGAAAGCTGAAACGAAGCTGCCCGTATGCCTTCACAGCCATTGCACGACAGGCATGGCGCCCATCAGCTATTATAAAGCCGCCGAAGCCGGCGCCGACCACCTTGACACCGCGCTCTCTCCGTTCTCATCGGGAACTTCACAGCCGACGACCGAAACGCTCGTCGCCGTTCTTGATGAAGCGGGTTATACGACCGGCGTCGATCAGTCGAAATTCACCGATATCACAAGATATTTTGAAACTCTTAAAGAAAAATATCAGTACCTCATATCGCCTCTGGCCGAAAAGATCGACGTGCGCGCGCTTATTTATCAGGTTCCGGGCGGCATGTTCACAAACCTGGTTTCACAGCTTGAAAAGAGCAACGCAATGGATAAATTCGAAGCCGTTCTCGCGGAAATTCCAAGGGTCAGAGAAGATCTCGGATGGGTCCCGCTCGTTACGCCTACAAGCCAGATCGTCGGAACTCAGGCCACTTTCAACGTTATCCTGGGCCAGCGCTACAAGATGATAATCCAGGAAGTTAAAGATATCTGCAAGGGCCTCTATGGAAGAACCCCCGCGCCCATCAATCCTGAAGTTATAAAGATGGCAATCGGCGATACGCCGAGAATAACGACGCGCCCGGCCGATTCGATCGCGCCGGAATGGGAACACTGCAAAAAAGAGATGACGGGCATCTCCGACCGTGATGAGGACATACTCTGCTACGCCCTCTTTCCGCAGGTCGCGAAGGATTACTTCGAGAACAAGAAGAACCCCATCAAAAAAACCGTTACTTCAGGCAATAAGCCTAACGCTAAACCGACGCACCCGGAGAGAAGCTTCGTTTTAAACATAAACGGCGAAAAGTTCGACGTAGGAATAGCAGAGGTAGTATCGGAACACGTGAAACAGACGGAATGCTAATTAAATAGTGAAGAGTGAATAACGAATAGTGAATAGTTAAGGACTTTTTAACAATTAAAAGTTTGTGATCACAAGGACTTCGTTATTCGCGATCGCTACAGGATAAAATAAAAACCCGCTGGAACATATTTGTTTCAGCGGGTTTTTATTTGACCGGCCGAAGGCCGGCTACCTCAGCTATTCACTATTCTCTTTTATCTATTCACTGATTTTTATTTCGCTCCAGCTTTTAAAAGCGCCTGCTTAACGTCGGGGTTGGTGTTCACTGAAAGCGCAGAGCGGCCTTTTTTATCTTTTACGCTATGTTCGGCGCCTTTTTCCAGAAGCATTTGAACTACGGCCG
Organism: uncultured bacterium; assembly: GCA_964551445.1. GTDB lineage: Bacteria > Muiribacteriota > UBA9980 > UBA9980 > UBA9980 > DAOPXV01. The sequence continues at coordinate 82,252 of CAZKCG010000010.1, forward strand.
CGTTTCCCTTTTCGCTGGCGTATATCAACGCCGTAGTGTCGTTTTTATCCTTCGCGTTGACGTTCGCGCCTTTTTCGATCAGAAGTTTAGCCATTGCGGCGTTCCCGGTTCTGGCGGCTTCCATGAGAGTGTTTATTCCGTCGCCGTTTTTAATGTTGGGGTGCATTCCGGCTTTTATGAAAAGGAGCGTTATCTCGGCTTCATTCTTTGTTACGCTTTCGATGAAGCGGTTATCGTTATACGCTACCTGTAATTTTTCAAGCTGTTTTTTAGCGTCGGCCGGCGACAGCTTTTCGATCACTGCCGATTGTGACTGGCTCGACACGACGACGGGGATCTGCGGCTGATTGGGTTTGATAGGCGTCGGAGGCGTAGCGGCCTTTATCAGAAGTTCTTTTATGTTAACGGCTTTGGCGAGAGATTCCGCCGTTTCGCCCTTGTTGTTTTTGACCTTGAAATCGGCGCCTTTTTCGAGGAGCAGCTTAACTATCTCGATATTGTCTTTTGTTACGGCGATGATCAGAGGCGACATGCCCTGAGCGTCCTGGATGTTTATCGCGGCCTGTTTATCGACGAGCATTTTCACTATCTCGAAATTGTTTTTTTCGACGGCGGCTAAAAGCGGCGTGACGCCGGCCGCATTTTTTATGTTCACGACCGCCGTTCTGTCTAAAAGGGCCTTAACCATATCCGACTTGTTCTGTTCAACCGCGAATATGAGCGCCGGTGTGTCGTTTTCGCCTTTGGCGTCCTTGTTGGCTCCGGCTTTCAATAAAAGATTGAATGTTTCAACGTCGCCTTTTTTTATGCTGTCAATGAGCGACGCGTCGGTGACCGTGATGTTCTTTTTGTCCAGTTCTTTTTTCGCCTCGTCGCGGTTGACGCCGCCCTTATACATGCCCCATCCGAATATTCCGACGAAGATCAGGATAAATGCTATTCCGACAAAACTGTTTCCCTGAGCCGGTTTCGCGTCGAGTCTGTTAGTGACGTTGTCTTCGCCCTGATTAGAGTTGTTCTGATCGTTAGTGTTCATATCTTCTGACATTTCTGAATCTCCCCTTTATTTGAGTTTTACGGATAAACATTATAGCAGATTTTTGTTTTTTATGGAAGAGCGCGAGATTTTAATTTTGAATGACTTCAGGTCAAATTCAGGAAAGGGTGGATTAATTATATTTAAAAATAATTTTGTCAAGATGCCGTGACAGCCTTATTTAATTTTAATAATTTTGTTGAATTTTATATCCTTTTATATTAGAATGTCGTTATGGAAAGTTTGAATATAAAAGACGGAATAATCGGCCTCGTGGTCGGCGACGCTCTCGGCGTTCCGGTTGAATTTAAACCGCGGATATTTTTAAAGCGCAGCCCCGTGACGGATATGACGGGATACGGAACTCACAGCCAGCCGGCGGGGACCTGGTCGGACGACAGCTCCCTGGTTTTTTGCACTATGGAAAGTCTTTGCGGCGGGTACGACGTAAAAGATATAGCGGGAAAATTCTGCTCATGGATCTCGAAAGGTTTCTGGACCCCTCACGGAACCGTGTTTGACGCCGGGATAACCACGCGCGAAGCGCTCGATAAAGTTCTGGCCGGGATCGCTCCGCCTTTCTGCGGGGAGTCGGGCGAACGCAGCAACGGCAACGGTTCGCTGATGCGGATACTGCCTATGGCTTATTATTTTTTCTGCGACGACGCTTATAAACGGCTCGGGGCAGTTCACGAGGTTTCCGAGATAACGCACGCGCACATGCGCAGTAAGATCGGATGCTCCATATTTATTGAGCTTGCCGTCAATCTTATTAAAAGATATTCGAAGGATGAGGCGCTTGAAAATACATGCCGCTCGATCCTGGATTTTTATAAAAGAGCCGACGATAAATTAGAGCTTGAGTTCTATTTCAGGATACTCTCGCGCGGCATCGCGAAGGTCCCTGAAAACAAGATAAGATCTGGCGGCTACGTGGTTGACACGCTTGAAGCGGCGATCTGGTGCCTGTTCAACAGTTCGTCTTATTCAGAGGCCGTTCTTAAGGCCGTCAATCTCGGCGATGACACGGATACCGTCGGCGCGGTCGCCGGAGCGTTAGCCGCCATCCACTACGGATACGCGGGCATACCCGAAAAATGGATCGCGTCACTGGCAAGATCCGAAGATATTTTCGCTCTTATAGAAAGGTTCGAGCGGAAGATAATGTCCTGAAAGTGATATCCGCGCCGGCCGTGCCGCGATCATAAGGCGCCGTGCCGCAGATGTTTTCAGGATATCCAGCGTTTTTCATATCGAGTTGCGTCTCTTCAAATTTAAAAAAATTATCTGAAAGAAGGTATTTTCATGTACAAGATCAAAAATCGTTTTTTTACGCTTGCTCTGCTTGTTTTTATGGCGATGGGTTCGATATCGTGTTCCGGCATATTCAGCGGCGACGATTTGATAGCCCCTCAATCCATGACAATAACCCAGGCTTATAATAACGCGGTCAGCGATTCGATGTTGAAAAGCGACATTTACGATAAATTGACGGCCATTTATTCCACCAACGAAAATCTGGTCTGGAACGCCGACAGAAGCGCCATAGCCGTTTTAAGCGTTATGAAGCCCGGCCGTGAAGGCACTTATTCACCGGTCGATAAAGAGATCACTGTTTTATGGAAATCATTTGTGACGGTGCTTCCCGAGCTTAAAACAAAAGTTAAAAGCGTTCCCTACGCTAATTTGAACCTCAGGGTTGAACAGGCCCTCGGCTTGCCCGACACCGGATATAATTATTGCGTTGAGCTATGGGTGAAGCCGGCTGATCTATTCAGGCCGTCGCCTGATCCGGAGATCGACGACACCGTCTCCGAACTTACTTACAGGCCAGGAACGGCTCAGGATCACATCAACTGGCTTAATCAGCATATATACGAATCTTATTACAGCACTTCGAAGTACCCTTTTACAAGGCTTGGCTATACTTATGACTGGGGCGGTCAGACGAAATACGGTCCGAGCGAATTCGTCATAAAACAGGGAGCCGTTATAAAGGTCAAGGCTTCCGCGGCTACCATCAGCGAATATTTCAAATAGTTTAAATAAAATATAATATCGCGCCGGCGGCGAGAAGAACAAGAAGTATAATGACGAGCTTTTTGACGTTCTCGTTATTTTCGGAAGGAATTTCGTTAAAGGCGGGAGCGGCGGTTATTTTAGCTTCGCGCTTCGCTTCTTTTACTGCCGGCCTTGGAGCGCTCTTTTCGGTTTTGACGGCATGATCGGGCGCGGCCTTTTTGGGCTGCTGCCTGTTTTCAGCCTGCTGTTTGAGCTCGGCGCCCGCCCTGGCCGCCGGCGTTTCTTTCGGCGCCTCATTTTTGACGGCCTGCGGTTTCACCGCGAAAGCGGGTTTTTCCGGGGCTAAAAGCTCCGTTTTGGAAGTTCCTTCATCATTGCCGCTTAAAAGCTGAGTTGAAAGAGAGGTCGAACCGCCTGAGCTTTTGCCGCTTTCGTTATACGCCATGGTATGTTCGGTCGGCCTTGTTCCGCCGCTTTCGTTGAGATTTCGGATAAAGGTTATCCCGACGCGGGGCGGCGATTCTATTTTTTGAAGAAATTCCCTGAATTCGGCGGCGTTTTTAAATCTGTTTTTTGAGTTCGTTTGAAGACAGACGGAGATCATCTCATCCAGAGCGGTTATCGCCTTAACGGTTTTTTCTTCGATAACTTCGGCGTCGGCCTGGTTATCCGTCTCGTCGTCGCCCATGTCCACGCCGTAGCAGGACGATGGCGGAACGAGTTTTCCCGTTTCGTCGAATTTCGGGATCGATCCGGTCAAAAGTTCGTAACATATGGCGCCTACGGAATATATGTCGCTTCCGGGATTTATGGTTTTCGATCCCGCCGCCTGTTCGGGGGACATGTAGCCTTTCGTTCCGGCCACCATGTTTTTTTCGAGAATGTTTTCCTCGAATTTAAAATGTGAAAGCCCCAGATCGATTATCTTAAGTTTCAGATTTTCCGGATTTATCATGATATTGGCTGGTTTAAGATCACAGTGAAGAAGGCCGTGATAATGGAAAAAATGAAGGCCGCTCGCGATCTGTTCGGCTATGATCTTAAATGAGGCGAGGCTTATGGAATTGAGCTCTTCAAGATATACGTTCAGATCGATCCCGTCGATGAGTTCCATGACGGAGTATATCTGTTCGTCTGACATGAAATATTCAAGGGTCGTGATAAGGTGCTCTTCGCCTATATTTGAAGAGAATTCGCATTCGCGTTTGAAAAGGTCGCGAATTATTTTTTTGGTTTTGCAATCGTCTTTTAAAATTTTAAGCGCGACCATCCTGTTGTGTTTAGTATCCTGGCAGCGATAAACTTTTCCAAAACTTCCCTCGCCGAGAAAATCGGATATTTTAAAACGGTTCCTGTCGGCTTCCGAAAGTCCGTCCTCTATTTTTTTGACGTTTTCCATAGAGGCGGAGCAGTTTTTGCAGGCCGTGTCAAAGTTATTATTGATGTGATCGCATTTCGTGCAGTGTTTCATGATACCGGTGATTTTATCACATTTTATATTTTTTTTCAAATCTAATTAAGATAGTAGTTGAAATTTATTTTTTTTGAATGTATAATAAAAATGATATGCAGGAAAAGATCGCTAATTTAAATCCACGAAATATAATCGTCTCACCGGGCGGAAAGATAGAGATCGCGCTTGACGTTCTCGTTGAAACCCCTGAAAATTTTTCCGTTAATTATCAGCTCGTCAATTTTAAAACAAGCGGCTCGAAAGAGATAGCCGATTCAGGGTCTTTCAAGGTCAAAGGCGGAAAAAGCGCTAAAATAGCTTTCGACGCCCCGGCCAAACTCGGCGATTACCGTTTTTACGTCGCCTGCGACGGTCAACTTGAAAGGCGTCCCGTCCGCGTAATAGTTTCCGACGTTAAGATCGAGGCCGCGCCCGGAATAAATCTTCTCGCTGAAGAGACCGAACTTCTTTCCGGTTTTTTCTGGCGTCATCAGCAGGTCAATATTTTAAAAGCGCTCAGAAGCAAAATATTCGGCACCAAGATAATATTCTGTCTTCCCGTCAACAACGGCGGAGCCGGCGGCGTTATCGTAAAACTCGGATGCGAATACGAACTCCGGGACGAATATCTCAACATAAACGTTTTATGCGACGAATTCGAGGGCGAGATACCCGCGGCTATACCGAAGGCCGGCGACTACCTTTTTTCAAAAGGAAAGGCGGCCATACTCTACAAATATAACGAAAACGTAATAATAAATGACGCGATAACGCTTCTCGACTGGATCGAAGGCAGAAGCGAAGACGAGATCTGCCTCACTTTGAAACTTCTATTGAACGATATCCTCGGCGAGGCGCTTTATAAGGACCCTGTTTCAAAATCAGCCGTTTCCATATTCAAGGAATACTCCGAAGCAAGCCCGGGCAATAAGATATTCGGTGTTTACAGGCCTGCTCCAGCCGTTAAAATAGAAGCGGAGGGAATGGAGACGATCGTTTTAAGCGGCGAAGCGTATGATAAACACCCCGAAAAATTCGCCGCCAGGGGCAAGATATTAAAAGTTTACGATAAGGCCGTAGCGGTTTTGGACCAGCAGTCCGTCGGCCATCAATATACGGTTTATTTAAAAAATCCCGAGATAAAAAAAGAAAAACTGATCGAAGCCGCGCGCAATAATACGATCAGTTTCAATCTTTTGGGCGCGCCGCCGCTTTCGATGCAGGAATTTTTCGCCGAATTCATCGCCGCTGAAAACGTACAGGCAAATTTTATAACCGACATTCTCAAGGAATTTAAAAAAGAGCTTCTAACACTTAAGACCACTACCGTTCACGGAAATCTTCATCCGAGAAATATAGTTATAACCGATGACGGAACGATACTTCTCATAGATTTCGAAAGCGTAGGTTATGAGCGTCATGTTTTAACGGATTTCGCCAAGCTTGAAACCTACTTTAAATTGTGGGGACTCTTTCCTCTGATAAGCGGAAATAAGTCTTCCGCTCAGGATGCGGGCGTTGAGAAGTCTCAGCATGACGAGGCGAGCGACGTATCGGCGGCGCTTGAATTTGAAAAGTCTCTCGATGGACAGGGAGCTCCGGGCCCTAAATTTTTATCTTATATGGCCGCCATTGAAGAGATACGAAAGAACGCTTCCGGATATTTAGTTAAAAAGGGCGAATGGCGCGAATATCAGATCGCTCTTTTCATGACCGAACTGAGCGTTTTAAAACATCATCACGGAGCCTATTCCAGGAGCCGCGCCGCCCAGATGATCGCCGCGATAGCCGACAGGCGCGCCAGAAACCTTCTCGGTAAAAAGGTCCAGTCTTCGGATACTCACGAAAAAGCCGCGGGCGCTTCATCCAGAATGGTCGAAGCAAGCGGTTATTTTCTTTGCGTCGAGCCGATGTCATCGGCGAAGGGCATCGCCGTCGATTCGCACGCTAGTCTCTCGCGCATGACGCTTCTTTTAAACGATATTTTAAGGCCGATCAAGAAGAATCTGTCCGCCGGTTCGCAGGTGATCTTCAATCCGTCTTCCGACATCATACTTCTTTCTTTTATAAATACGGCCCCCGAGGATACTCTTAATTTTCTCATAAATTTCGCGACCCGTATCGCGCGGGAAAAGATCCCTGCCCGAGCCGGAGTTCATTGCGGTTCATGCAGGATCGAAAAAAGCATGACGGGCGAGATCGAAGCCACGGGCGCGGGTCCTGATACCGCCGTCATGGTGTCTTCGCTTGGAAAATCAGGGCATCTTTTAGCTTCCGAACAATTTTACAAGTTATTTGCCGCAAGCCCCATGGACCGTGTGTTCGAAAAAATGGGTTCCGCGAAGGTCAATATCGAAGGCGTATCAGGCCTTATTTACACGATAGTCACGGCCCAGGTCGGAAACATCAATCCGTCTTCGAAGATAGGAAAGCGCTCCGAGATAAAGGCCGCTAAAACCGGAAAGACCAGGATAGGCCCGGTCATCGTAGATGTCGTCCCCGCGGCGCCGGTTGAAACTTTTTCGGCGGGTCTCACGGCCATTTCAGAGCCCTACGCGGGAATGTCGTTTCCTCTTAGAACGGGCGTCAATAAGATCGGCCGTTCCAGTAAATGCGCCATATGTTTTAAAGAGATACCCTTTATTTCCGCGCAGCATGCCGAGATCGAATTCGACGGTAAAAAGCTCGTTTTAAAAGATCTTGAAAGCACTAACGGCACGTTCGTCAACGACAAAAAAACTTCATCGGCCGAACTTAAAAACGGCGATATCATAATGTTCGCGCGGATCAAATTCCGGGTTGAGATCGTCAAAAATTAACTTTGACGGCTTCATTGTATTTTCAGGTTTTATTCTCATTTTAAATTAACCGATTCTATAGCGTGTAAGTTTCCGCTTTCATCGATGCCCGAAATATATTTTCCGTCACGGCGATAATGAGATCAAACCGTTTTATAACCTTTTTCAGGCGTTAAACCCGCGCCGGCCTTTTATAGATATGATCGATGTATTCAAGGAATTCATAAACTTAATAAAAGACGACCATTTGAAGAAAATGGGTCCGCGCGGGTATATTAAATTTTTCGCATATTTTATCGCCGCGCCGCTTATTATCATTTCGGCCGTTTACCATTTCATTTTTTTTGAGGCGCCTCCGCCGCGCATAACGAACGTTTCGATCGGAAGTTTTAACGATACGATAAAATTATCCTATGACAGAAGCTCTTATTATGGGGCTGAGAACAATAAGGATATCATTGAATGGGAGATCGATAAGATCATAAGAGCTGATCTCCGGAATAAAATGAGCTTTCCGCGCGTTTATATTCGATCGAGGACCGCGGCGGTGAGATGCCTGGTCACAGGTTTTGACGGATACGCGAAAGCGAAGACCATAAAAAGCCATACTCTTTTCGTTCCGCCTTTTTCCACGGCGTCCTCGTCTTTGAACGCGAATGAGGCGGTTGAAGAAACTTTGGAAACTACGATCGAAAAAATAAAAAGAATGCAGCGGGAGGGTGAAGGTATAAAAATAATAGCCGGCCCGGGAACTTTCGCCGCATTGAAAAGTGATGAAGACGCTTTAAAAGAAAAAGCGGCCCTGGAGCTAAAAGCGACGGAAACTCTAAAGAACAGCGTTAGCGTGAAAGACGCTCAAGAAGATAAAGGCCGGGTGGTCCGGGATGAAAGCACTGCCGAAGCGGCTCCGGCCGAATTGGAATTCGTGTTAAAAGGCAGCCTTGCGGATATTCTGGACGGATCGCGCGCCGAAGGCGCTGTTGTAAGCCTTGGCACTGCTTCTGCCGTAAGCGACCGCTGGGGCGGCTTTGAGCTCAGATCAAAAAAAGGCGAGTTCATATTTACGATAACTTCATCCGCATATTATACAAGAACGATAACGAAATTCGTTCATGACGGAGATGAAATTTATAATGAAAAATTAATACCTAAAACATTCAAAATTTCCGATTATGATGAGGTCGCAAGGCCGAATGGAGGCAAAACCCGCAAGTGGAAAGAACTTCCGACGGTGGTCATACACAACGGAAAAACGGAGCCTTCCAAATATATTCCCGACGCGAAAGATAAGGACGCGATAAGAGACACTATCAGAAAATTCGTCGCGCCGGAATTCAACCTTAATATTTACGGTTTTAATAATGCTTTGATAGTTATCGAGGACAATTGCGATTTTAACAGGAAGTATGGCGGATACGGTTACATAACCATAAGATACGATCCATGGCTTGATTACAGGATACTTGGCAGCTGCGGGGTCGGAGCGACCGAATATCTTTACCGTAACTGCCGGATAAATTTAAAACATAATGACAAGACGACGATCATTCACGAACTGCTGCATGCCATGGGTTTTACCGGCCATTCAAGCAATACGAGCATAATGTCGCCCACGGGAAACAGCGAATTGACGGCGCTCGATAAACAGCTTATCAAAATTCATTGCGGATTAAGGGCCGGCACGAGCAGTCCGCATAATAACGCGACCAAAGACGGTATTTAATATGCTCCCGGAGATTTGCGATAGCGGCCGCCCGCCTGAATTCAAATGTGGCGGATATAGCGCGCGGCTCGAATCGCGCCAATGATTTTATTGACAAAACAGCCGAATTGCGATAAAATTAAGACAGCATTTTTTATGCAGAATATAGTATAGGCTGATTTTTTTCGCTGAAGATAAAAAAAGATAGGGGTTGAAGTTATTAATGTCAAAACATCACGATAACCACGGCGAAGGGTCAAACGACATCAAGAACAGGTCAAAGGAATGGCACGAAAAGGTTTACACGAAATCGATATCTAAATTTCCGGAAAGGATGAACCCTTTTAAAAATTCGTCCGGCGGCGTCATCGACCCGCTCTATAATCCGGCCGATCTTGAAAATAATAATTACATGAACGATATAGGTTTTCCGGGCGATTATCCGTTCACGCGCGGCGTCCAGCCCAACATGTACCGCGGCCGCTTCTGGACAATGCGCCAGTACGCGGGTTTCGGAACCGCCGAAGAATCCAACAAGCGTTATAAATATCTGCTCGGACAGGGCCAGACGGGTCTTTCGATCGCGTTCGACCTTCCCACTCAGATAGGTTACGACTCGGACCATGCTCTCGCATCCGGCGAGGTCGGAAAGGTCGGAGTGGCCATCGATACGTTAGCCGACATGGAGATGCTCTTCAACGGCATCCCGCTCAATAAGGTCTCAACTTCAATGACAATAAACGCGCCCGCTTCAGTGCTTCTGGCCATGTATATCGCCGTCGGCGAAAAGCAGGGATATTCCAGGGCCGAACTCGAAGGCACGATCCAGAACGATATTTTAAAAGAATACATCGCCCGCGGAACATATATTTTTCCGCCGAAACCGTCGCTGCGCTTGATAACCGATATCTTCGACTTCTGCACGCGCGAAGTTCCGAAATGGAATACGATCTCGATATCGGGTTATCACATCCGCGAAGCCGGTTCGACCGCGGCTCAGGAAGTCGGTTTTACGCTCGCCGACGCGATATGCTACGTAGACGCGGCCATCAAAAAAGGCCTGAAGCTCGATGATTTCGCGGCAAGGTTATCATTTTTCTTCAACGCGCATAACGACATCCTTGAAGAAGTTTCAAAATTCCGCGCGGCCAGAAGATTATGGGCAAGAATAATGAAGGACAGATTCGGCGCGAAAGAAAAGAAATCCATGATGCTGCGTTTCCACACGCAGACGGCTGGCTCGACGCTTACCGCTCAGCAGCCCGACAACAACATCATGCGCGTCGCTTATCAGGCGCTTTCAGCCGTTCTCGGTGGAACTCAGAGCTTGCACACCAATTCGCGCGACGAGGCGCTCGCTCTTCCGACGCAGGATTCTGTGACTATCGCCCTTCGCACTCAGCAGGTCTTAGCTTACGAAAGCGGCGTGGCCGATTCTGTGGACCCGCTCGCGGGATCGTATTATATAGAAGCTTCGACCGACCGTATCGAGCGTGAAGCTATGGAATACATCAAAAAGATAGACGAAATGGGCGGCATGATAGCGGCGATCGAAGCGGGATACGTCCAGAAGAATATTCAGGAAGCTTCATATAACTACATGCAGTCGATCGAAAAACAGGAAAAGATAATCGTCGGCGTCAATAAGTTCGAACTCAAGGAAGAAGCGCCTGTTCCTCTTATGAGGGTAGATCCGATAATAGAGAAGAATCAGACCGAAAAACTCAATAAAATAAGGGCCACCAGAAACAACGAAAAAGTGAAGGAAAATCTCGAGAAACTTCGCGTCGCGGCCCAGTCAGACGTCAACCTCATGCCCGTCATCATCGATTGCGTCCGCGAATATGCTTCGCTCGGCGAGATCTGCGACACGATGAGGCGCGTGTTCGGCGAACACAAAGAAAACGTCGTAATATAATCGATGAAAGGTGCGTGAAAATAAAATGGAAAATAATAAAAAGATAAGAGTTCTAATAGCTAAACCGGGCCTCGACGGCCACGACCGCGGCGCTAAATACGTGGCTAAAGCCCTTTCGGACGCCGGAATGGAAGTAATATACACGGGTATCCGCCAGACGCCCGAATCGATAGCGGTAACGGCGGTACAGGAAGACGTCAACATAGTCGGGCTCTCATGCCTGTCAGGCGCTCACAACAGCCTTTTTCCGAAGGTCGTGGACGCTCTTCGCGCCAAAGGCGCATCCGATATGATCGTTTTCGGCGGCGGCGTAATACCCAAAGACGATATACCCTTCCTTAAAGAGCACGGCGTGAACGAGATATTCACACCCGGCACCACCATAAAAAAGATACTCGGTTTCATATATTCGGCCATGAAGATCGAACTTCCGAAAGAAGAACAATACATTAAAAAGATCGACCATATCGGTATGGCCGTTCCAAGCCTCGAAGAAGGCATAAAGCTCTATGGTGAAGGTTTCGGATTAACGCTGGGCGGCACCGAAGAAGTTGCCGAACAGAAGGTCAAGGTCGCTTTCTTTAAGATCGGGGAAACATGCATTGAGCTTTTAGAGCCTACTTCGCCCGACAGCCCCGTTGCAAAATTTCTCGAAAAGAACCAGGGCCCGGGGATACACCATATCGCGTATGAAGTGACAAATATCGAAAAAGCGCTGGAAGCGGCTAAGGCCAAAGGCATAAAGCTCATCGATGAAAAACCCCGAATGGGCGCTCACGGCAAGAAGATCGCTTTCCTTCACCCGAAAGATACGATGAAAGTGCTCACCGAGTACTGCCAGTCGTGCCATTAAGACGGGCAAATATACAAACTAAAGTTTTAATATAAACAAAACAGGCTGTAACAAAATTTAATTTTGAAGCAGCCTGTTTTTGTTACGGTCAATAGCCGCAACAAATATTTTTTGAGGGAACGCAGTCGAAAATTCATCCTTGAATTTTCGCTGCTTGCCTCTCGTCGGCTCTCGCCCATCCATGGGCTTCGCCGACTCCGAGACATCCCTCAAAAAATAATTGTTGCTTCTTGAAATATACCAATAATGTTTTTATAAATTTATTAAGATGTGATAATGATTAAAATAAGGTTTCGAGGCTTTGCTTTAATGTGGGCCAGTCGGTTCCTTTGGGGTCAAGGCCTGATTTGACGGGTTCAAGAACGTCGGCGACGTATTCTGACGATCTCATGCCGACTAAGGCCGACGAAATTCCGGGAGTGTTGATAAGGGCCCTGATGGCGATGTTGCTGAGATTTTTAGAGCCGGATAATTCAGGGGCGGAGTTTATGACGCATTCTGAAATTTTTAACGCTGTTTTAAAGTGTTCGGTCTTATAGTAGCCGCCGATCTTTTCAAAGACGGCAAGGGCGTCTTTTATATAGGCGGATATCTTCGCGCCTATCTTTTTATTTTCGAATATGCCTTTTTTCAGATGAAGCAGGAAATATTCGGCGCGCGGCCTGTAATATTGGTTCATGTATGAATCGAAGTTCGATAAGTTGCCGAACTCTTTCCAGTCGCGGCTTAATTGTTCATAGACGAAAACATTTTGAAGGATCGGGTCCGCTTTTTCAAAATCGCTTTCGAATAACTTTTCAAATTCCGCCGTTATCGATTCTTCGGCCGCGCCGAGAGTTTTTATCGCCTCATTTATTGCGCTTTCGAATTCGGCGTTTGCCGTTTGCGAAAAACTTATATCCGGAGGCCGGGCGAGCCTTATCATTGCGCCTTTATAAAAAGCGTTGAGAGGCCGGTTTATGATAACACCAAGGTTTTCAGAGCGGACCAGTTCCAGAAGAGTTTTATCTCCGCTCTGGTTTGGTTCGACCGCCGCGCCGCTTTCGAAAAGATTCATCGGAAATTCTATAACGCCGAAATGATTGTTTTCAGAAACCTCACGCGCGATAGCGATAACGCGTTCAAGTGAAGTGAAATTATATGCCGCTTTCTGGACGGGAAAGGTGTTCGAACTGATTCCGTAATATTTAATGCGCCCTTTTTCAACCTCTTTTTCAAGATGGATAAAGGCGTTTTTGATCCTTTTATAATATTCGTTGCGCGCCGTTTCAATATCGTTCCCATTTTTTTCGGCCCATGAAAGATAGTATTCGGGATTATGTAAAAGGTAGATGTCGATAGTTGATAAATTCATCCGCTGAAGGCTTTTTGTGATCTGGTCCTCTAAAAATTCAGGGTGGATGCAATGCTCCAGGCCTTCGTCATATTCGACCAGCTCGGGAAACGGGTTTTTTTCAGTCTTTCTCTTAAGGCTGGCCTCATAATTTTGTCCCTGGATATATCCGCCTTTTGTCACGATCACTAGATCTTCGCGTGAAATTTTTCCCGCGGCGGCGAGTTCGCCGATAACTTCTCCTACGAGGAGTTCTGAATTTCCATCAGTATAATTGGCGCTTGTGTCGATAAGATTGATCCCGCCAGTTATGGCTGATAACATAGCAGTTTTGTGTTCTTTCGAGGCTATATCTACCCGGTAGCAGCCGAAACCGGCCGATGAAACGGCAAGATCCGTTTTTCCGAGTTTTTTAAATGATACTTCTGGATGCGCATTTTTGAATTTATGAGTGCGCTCGTTAGCAGCGAACCCGTTTATAATTTTCGTCATAAGCCTCCGAGTTTTATTTGAAAGCGATTTGGTCACGATATGAGGTTAAATAGAATGGCGCATAACTATGAAATAAACAGGGCGCACCGGATATTGAATTTATTAGCGGCAGTGGAAAGAAACCGAATGATTTGTCAGCCGGCCATTTTCATATTCAAAAAGGCCTGAGAAGAATTTGCCCTCCTCCATCCATTTCAAAAAAATCTCGTCGCCTTCCCAGAGGTTCAGGTCGAAAATTTTGGGATCGTCGATCCATTCGAGGTTTCCTTCATTGGAAACTATAAGATCGCCTGAAAAATCACGCACTACGAAAACGAAAACATACCAGTCCTCACCTTTTGCAAATTTTGGGAATGTGAGAACGCCTTTCAGCTCAGGGTTTCGAACCGTTATGCCGGCCTCTTCGTAAAGTTCGCGGATCGCGCATTGTTCCGGCGTTTCGCCCTGCTCGAATTTTCCGCCTAGACCGTTCCATTTTCCTTCGTGGATATCATTCTCTTTTTTCACGCGGTGGAGCATGAGCGTCTTTCCGTCTTTTTTTACATAGCATAAAGTGGCGAGTTTCATTTATTTACATCCTTTTTATTTTTTCCGAGAGTTCGTTCATCATTTTTTCAAGAACGCGTTTGAAACTTGAACGGCCGCCGGCTGAATAAAAATCGCTGATTCCGAGTTCGATCATGTCGCGGAAGTCTTCGTCGTCTTTTAAGGCCGTGACGATATTCTGTTCAAGAAAGTCCTTGACGAAGCTTACATATTGTTCGAGCAGACGGGCTTTTCTGTTAGCGTATATTCTGCTTCCATCGTACAGATGATCGCGGTGCGATGCTATGGCTCCAAGCAATTCTGAAATGCCTTCGCCGCTGACGCAGTTGGTGCGGACGATCGGAACCGTCCATTCATCGATCACTTGGTTTTGAAGGTTTCTGTCGCGGCGGAGGTTGAGCATATAGTTTATTTCGCAGAAAACCTTTTCGACGCCGGGCCTGTCGGTCTTATTTATTACGAATATGTCGCCGATCTCGAATATTCCGGCTTTTATGGCCTGTATCTCGTCGCCGAGCCCCGGAACTTCCGCTACTATCGTCGTGTCCGTCATTTTGACGACCTCGATCTCGAGCTGGCCGACGCCGACGGTTTCGACTATTATAAAATCAAATCCGAAAAGTTCGTATATCCTTAAAACATATGCTACGCATCTGGACATTCCGCCGAGCGAACCGCGCGTTCCCATGCTTCTGAAAAAAAGATTATCGGACGTGAAATTAGCCATTCTGACGCGGTCGCCGAGTATGGCGCCGCCCGTGAACGGAGAAGAAGGATCGAAAGCGATAACCGCTACTTTCGGAACATATCCTTCCGGATGGTTTTTTTCGTCGCAGATTATCGAGCGCGCAAGCCTGTCCACAAGCGAGCTTTTTCCGGAGCCGGGCGGGCCGGTTATGCCTATAATTATCTGTTTTTTAGCCGATGCCTCAGCTTTCTGTTTTTCTGAAAAATGGCTTTCAAGCCGAGAAAGCATCTCGAATCCTTCACGGTCGAAATTTTCGACCAGCGTTATAAGGCGCGCGAGCGCCCTGTGATTTCCGTTTATAAACTCGTTGAATATATCCATTTTATCATACGCTTTCAAAATAAATTTTAACGGATTTTATTATATCACAGCCTCGCGCGTTAGTCAAAAAAAATGACGGAATTAATTTGCTTTTGAATTTTGATTGTGTTAATATCAATTAGACAATGGTATTTATAAACCGATAACATAAGGATTTATCGTCAATATTTTCGTTTATAGGCGGGGCCGCTTCAATGATCGTATTTTTTTGTAAAGACTGGGTTTTAGCGAAACGCCGGCGTTATAAAAGGAGAAACTTATGCAGATAAGATCGTTGCGCGAAACTTTTCTCGAAGTGGTTCATATGGCGTTCACGGAAGCCTTCAGCGATTATGAAGTGCAAATTCAGGTACCGTTCGAAAAATTCCTGGATATGGTTAAAATCAGGTCTTTAAAACTTGAATACTCCATTGGCTGCTTTGACGGTGAAAGGCTCGTCAGTTTTATCATTTGCGGATATCGAACGGCCGGCGGGAAAAACTACTGTTACGACGGAGGGACCGGAACGGTCCGAGAATTCAGGCGAAAAGGCATAGGAAGCGATCTTTTGCGCCGTCTGATCGAGGAGCTCAAGCTCAAAAACATTGAAAGCTTCATTCTTGAAGTTCTTGAAAACAACTTTGCGGCCATTGAGTTATATAAGAAACACGGGTTCATAACTACGAGAAGACTCGAATGTTATGAATTAAAAAGGCCTGAATTGAAACCTGGTCCTGACCATGACCTTATTGTAGATAAAGACGCCTGCAGATACAAAAACATAGAATATGAAAAATTTGATTTGTATGAGCCTTCATGGCAAAACGCATACGCATCGATTGGAAACGCTATTGAACGATACGCTTTCATATCACTTTTAAAAAACGGCCAGGCTGTCGGGTATGGTTTCATAAATAAGGCCGGCGGCGATATACCGCAGATCGGAATACATGAGGGATGGCGTGAGAGCGGACTGGAAGCGGTTCTTATCCGAGAGCTTTTAAAAGAAACAGCGAGCGAACGCGTTACAGTCTTAAATGTCGCCGAAAATAATTATTTAGGCATTAAACTCAAAGAGCTTGGATTTAAAAACTTCATAAATCAGATCGAAATGAAGTTGGTCCTGAAATGAAACATTTAAGGTGTTTTTCCCGGTTTGCCTGAGTAAGCGACGCGATTTAAAAAACGATTGAAAAAACCCGAAGCAATGCCTTTTAAATGGGTGGCCTGCATTAAGATCAAACGCGAAAGAAACGGATGTATATGAAATTAGGAATGCCTACGCTGATCGAATACGATAATTTCCGGAGGAACGTTGAGTTGTGCCGGAAACTTTCTCTGGATTTCATCGAGATAAATTTGAACCTGCCGTATTGCGGCCTTGATAAGATAGTTTCATTCGTTCAAAATAACCGTGAAATGATGGCCGGGATCGGAATTACGATCCATCTGCCGGAAGAGATCGATATCGCCAATTATCATAAGAGCATACGAAAAGGTTTTCTGGAATGTATAAAAGAAGCGGTCGGATTTTCAAATGAATTGAATGCATCGATATTAAATCTGCATATTTCTCCCGGCGTTTATTTCACGCTGCCCGACAGGAAAGAATGGGTCAACGAAAAATACGGCGAAGAATTTATGGTGATCTTAAAAGGCTCTCTGGATGAAATTAATTCGCTCGCCGGGAATTCGACGGCAAAGATCTGCTTTGAAAACACGAAGATAAATAATTATTCGCTTGATTGTTTTAACGAGATAGTGAAATTTGATTCGCTTTTCTGCACATGGGATATCGGCCATGACGCTTCCTCGGGATATCTGTTTTCCGGTTTCGCGAAGAAGAACGCTTCGAAGATCGCGCATATGCACCTTCACGATTTCGACGGGAAAAAAGACCACAACCCTCTTTATTCAGGCAATATCGAAATTTCAGAATATTTAAATTTCGCCGCTGAAAAAGACCTGCCGGTCGTTATCGAAGTGAAAACGAGCGATGCGCTTGAGGAATCAGTAAAGAGACTCCGGGAAAGAGAAAGCCGTTAATTCCAAAGATACGGTTAGTACCGTTAACATCCGTTTGAACGAAGATATGAAGCGGAACATGGAGTTATCCGACGCCGTATGAAAGCCTGCGCGCCAGCCGTCCAAAGGCATTCATCAAGCCGGCCTTTCCTACAGCCGAAGTTATTTTCCCGAATTTTCTGTAAAAAAGATTGAACATAAAATAGGACGGCCACATTGAAAAAAGAAGCGGCCGTCTTTTATAGATATTTTGCAGTGAATAAAAACGCTCGTAAATATCGAGATATCCATTCAAAAGTTCATCCGGCGTCATTAAAAGGGGCCTGAAAACTACGCTCGCCGTATTATAGCGAGCCGTGTCCCTGGTTGTTATGCGGCCTTCGTTCTCAAGCCGTTCGAATAATTTGGTCCCCGGATATGGCGTTAAAATGTGGGCCGTCATGGTCTCTATGCGGTTTCTTACGAGCCAGTCCAGCGTCTCGTCGAAAACCTGCGGCCCGTCATGGTCGAATCCGAATACCATGCTTGAATTTATCATGATACCGCGGCCGTGTATTTCGCCTATCGTTTTGTCATAACTTTCAACGAGGTTCTGGGATTTATTTACGTTTGAAATTGACCGGGCGTTGATCGACTCGAACCCTATGTAAAGGCTTTTGCAGCCGGTTTCGGCCATTTGGTCGAGCAGGCCTGGCTTGTTTCCGATATCGGCGGAAACGGCGGCGTGCCATATGAGTTTCATCGGCTTAACGGCTTTCATGAATTCAAATACCCATTTTTCCGATCCGATAAAATTATCGTCAACGAAGAGGACCTGGCGGCCTGGAAGTTTTTCTATCTCGCTGATAACGCTTGGAACGGGCCGGCGGCGGAATTTTTTGATCGTGTAACCGCAGCTGTTATAACAGAATTCGCACGAATGAGGGCAGCCCCGGCTCGTGGTGACAATGTTGGTATATAAGTAATTACTGATATTTATGGCTTCCCATTTAGGCCGCAAAACATTTTCTAGGCCGCTTTCGCATAACGAACGGTATTCTTTTTTCAAGCGCTTTTCCCGCGCGTCATTTAATATCTCCTGCCATACATTTTCCGCCTCGCCGATACATACGGAATCGGCGTGTTTCAAAGCTTCGCCAGGGCAGGCGCTCGGATAAATGCCGCCGATGATAACGGGCACGCCGACGGCTTTATAAGCGCGAGCGATCTCGAAGCATCTGTTAGATGAATCTATATTGCATGTTATTCCAACAAGGTCAGCGGAGGGGTCGATCTTGACAGGCATGACGTTCTCATCGATTATTTCGACGATATGTTCCGGCGGAGTGAGCGCGGCGAGAACCAGAAGCGATATGGGCGGCGCCATGAGCCTTTTGAATTCTGAATCCATTGGCCGCAGCGTCATTTTGGGTGATATAAGAATAATCTTCATTTTTAAAACTTGTCCCGGATAAAATTTAAACGAGAAAACCCTTGGTTCGCATCAAATTTAATTAAAATTATAGCATAATAAAATTTTAAAAACAATTATAATTCATTCCGTAGTATTGCCATTATAATAAGAACAAATTATTCTTGCCAATTTTTTTGCGTTGGTGTATGATTTAAAGATAAAATTCCAATTTAAAAAATGATCGGATGTGTTATAAATGACTATAATTTATGAGGAAGAATTAAGAAGCGGATTTTTAATGGACGCCGCTAAACAGATCCTGGCGGCGGCAAGAACCGCGCCTAAGGGACGCGGGGACGACAATACCGTTATGGCCGTGGCAACCTCTGACGATATTAAAAAAATATCCGAAAAATTAAAGGAATTATCCGTAAAATACGAGCATCCGGGTTTTCTGCGCGACGCCGAAAATATATTGTCGGCCGGCGTCATGCTTCTTTTTGGAACTAAAATTAAAGCGGTCGGGCTTAAAAAATGCGGCATGTGCGGTTTTGAAAACTGCGCGGCGAAGAATGAAAAGCCGGAGATCCCATGCGTATTTAACACAGGCGATCTGGGCATCGCTATCGGGTCGGCCGTATCGGTAGCGATGGATATGCGCATCGATAACCGCATTATGTACACCGTCGGCCAGGCGGTCCTGGAAATGGGCATCTTCGATAAAAGCGTAAAGATCGTCTACGCCGTTCCGCTGTCCGTGTCGCCTAAAAATCCATTTTTTGACAGGAAATAAATTATTTGCGGTTAAAATAAAGTGGAAAAGATAAGTTCTTATGAGGGCCGGGCACTATTTCAAAAAAGAGTTCCGGCCCCCGTTATTTTAATTCTCAGATCAGGTTTAGTATCTCCGGTTCTTCAGGGAAACGGCCGGTCTTTTTTTTGCTGAATATGAGCTTTCCGTCGACGGTGATCTCGAAAACTCCGCCTCCGGATTTAATAAGCTTGACCTCTAAATTTTTCTTTTTTTTAATTTCTGCGGCAAGACTTGCCGCGTAAGGATAATAGTTTCACTCGCCGCAGTATTCGATGGAAATATTCATTTATGTCCTCCGGTTATAAGTTTTTTTTATTAATTATATCAGTGTCCGCGGAACTTGTCAAATAATTAACTGCCATTAACTCTAAAGTCTTTTTTTATTAAAATCCGAAAAATCCTTTTTCGCTCTGCATCTCGCAATTCAACATTTCGCAATTAGCTACGCTCAGGCCTTTGTTTTCTTTGAAACATATAGCGCTTCCGCGTTTTTTGGCTGCGCATTTTATGAAGCGGCTGGAGGAAATGGAATCGCCGCCGCCCGAACGATATACGCCGCCGCCATAGCGCGCCCGGCATTCGCCGAAGTGGCAGCCCGTCATAATGGTTTCGCATAGGTCCAGATAAATTCCGCCGCCCATTTCATGCGCTTCGCAGGAATTGAAGACCGTATCGAACAGGGTCGGCATAGAGCCCATTGCCGCGCTTATCCCGCCGCCGTTTTTTGAGTGGCATTCGTAAAAAGTCGAATCTTCGATGCTTATGGACGCAAGGTCGAAATGAGCGCCGCCTCCGCTTTCTATGGAATAACATTTGGTGAACGAAGAATTTTCGATCGCGCCGTGCGCCTCCCAGCAGGAGATCCCGCCCCCGGAGTTGTTCGACCCGCAGTCTGTGAAAACGCAGTCCTTGAAAGTGAAAAAGACCTGGGCTGGCCGCTTTTGAGGTGGCCCGGACTTGATATTGGCGAGAACTTCAGTTTCAATTTCCATCTCGTCGTCGGAAACCGTTTCGACCTGTTTCTGATCGTCGTAAGGGTCGATCTCTACCGCGACGCCTCCTCCGGAAAAAAACTCCGCCGCGCATTTTTCGAACCGGCATTTAGACAAAAGAACGTCGCAGGTGCCGCAGAAATAAACTCCACCTCCGGTTCCTCCCGAGCAGGACAGGAATTTTGAAGCTATTATTTTTGTGTCGGATTGAGTCGAATTAATGCCTCCGCCCTTTATCCCGGCCCGGCAGTCCTCGAAAACGCAGTCATGGACCTCCGGAGCGCAGTTATAGCAAAAAATGCCTCCGCCGTATTCGGCCGCGCAATTTTTAAAAACGCAGTTTTTTATAATGAAGTCAGGGTCCAGGGAACGGTCGAGGTTTATGAGCGTGACAGCTCCCGTTATCTTTTTTTCTCCGCCGAAGAAAACCGGGAGCTTTTCGGCAGTTCCGGGCGAATATTTAAGTATCATGCCGTCATCAGAGCCTTCCGAACCCTCGAATAAACAATGTGAAAAGACGCTGTCCGCGCCTTTGGCGTCGACAAGAACGGTTATGCCGCTCCAGTTTTCAGAAGAACGCGCGGGCAGAAATTTTGAACCGGCCGCTTCTATGGCGCCCTCGCAGAATATCCCGCAGCCTTTTTCAAAATTAAGCGAGGCGGATTCGACGATGAGTTTAGATCCGCGCCTTATAACGATGGTTTCGGAAACGGTATAATTTCCGCCCGCTATCTTGTGCCTTGCGCCGCCTTCTATTATAAGATCTTTAATTTCTCCGTTTTCAAAGCTCATGATATCATTTTACTAAAAAAAACCTTTTTTTAAAACAAAAATTTTAAAAAAACGACCCAGGACATTAAAAGTTTTATATGGCGCTCATAAGTATATTATTTATCAACTTAAAATTTGACAATTGTATTAAATTTATATATAATACCATCTGTTGATTTTTGTGGAAATTTAAAAAATAAATATGTAAGGAATTGTTGCCATGAGTGATAATTTAAAGAT
This sequence comes from uncultured bacterium, assembly GCA_964551445.1. Classification (GTDB taxonomy): domain Bacteria; phylum Muiribacteriota; class UBA9980; order UBA9980; family UBA9980; genus DAOPXV01. The sequence continues at coordinate 103,688 of CAZKCG010000010.1, forward strand.
CCTTTTCGCTTCCGCGGAAGTTTACCCTTTCGCCAAGACCGGCGGGCTCGCAGACGTTTCTATGGCGCTGCCGAAAGCGCTCTCAAAATTAGGTCATGATGTCCGTATCGCCATGCCATGCTACAAAAGCATCGACCGCCAGAAATACGAAATGCAATATCTGACGGATTTTCCCCTCAAGATGAACAATTTTACTCATAACTGCGTCGTGCGCGAAGGGAAACTCGAGTTCAAGGCCGAGAAAGACAAGAAACGCTCCCGCGCAAAACAGCATGTGCCGGTTTATTTCATCGATTCATACGAATATTTCGACCGCGAGGGCCTATATTCCACTGAGGTCGCTGATTACCCTGATAATGCACGCAGATTCGGCTATTTCTGCCGGTCCGTAATGGAACTATTAAAAAAGATAGATTTCAAACCCGATATAATCCACATAAACGACTGGCAGGCGGCCTTTATTTCACTGCTTCTGAAACGCCAGTACAATTTCGACCCTTTTTACAAGGATATAGCTTCAGTATTCACAATTCATAATATACAGTACCAGGGCGTGTTCGACATGCAGGCGCTCGTCGATCTCGACCTGACATGGGATTATTTTTCGCCCGACCTTCTCGAATTCTTCGGAAAGATAAACCTTATGAAAGCCGGCATAATTTTTTCGGACTCCGTAAATACCGTATCGGAGAGTTACGCGCTCGAGATACAGGGCACTTCCGCGGGAATGGGGCTTGAAGGGCTTTTGACGACCAAAAAGAACGATATTTACGCCATTACGAACGGCATAGATTATGACGAATGGAATCCCGAGACCGACACTAATCTGGCCTCTAATTATTGCGCCAAAACATACGCCGCTAAAAAACTTCAGTGTAAGCGCGACCTTCAGATATCCGCCAAACTTCCGGAAACGGACGTGCCGGTGGTCGGAATGGTGACGCGCCTCGCCGATCAGAAAGGCCTCGATATCGTTGCGAAGGCCATGGACGATCTTATGAAGCTGGATATGCAGTTCGTGCTTCTGGGCACCGGCGAAAAACGCTACGTCGACATGCTCTATTCATACCTGAAAAAATATCCCGAAAAATGTTCCTTCTTCCTGAAATTCGACGCCTTCACGGCTTCGAAGATATACGCCGGGTCCGATTTCTTTCTCATGCCTTCACGGTTCGAACCGTGCGGAACGAGCCAGCTGATATCGCTTAAATACGGAACGGTCCCCATAGTCCGCGCGACTGGCGGCCTGGCCGATACCATAATCGATTTCGACGTGCGCACCAACCGCGGGAACGGCTTTTCCTTCAGGGAGTATAACGAAACCGCCCTCGTCAAGTGCGTCGAACACGCATTCAGCATATACCAGAACAAACAGATGTGGAATATTCTCATACAAAACGGCATGAGCTGCAATTTTTCGTGGGAGACCGCTGCCGTGAAATATGTCGACGTTTATAAGAAATCCATCGAAAAGGTAAAGGGTTATCTTTATTAAAAAAATAAAAATAAAAAAATAAAAAGGAGCGGGGTTTATGGGAATTAAATTTGGAACAGACGGCTGGCGCGCCATTATGGCGGAAGAATTCACTTTTCCGAATGTCCGCATCGTAGCTTACGCCATAGCGAAATATATAAAAGAACAGAAAAAAGAATCAAAAGGTATCGTAATAGGTTATGACACGCGTTTTTTATCGGATAAATTCGCCGAGACCTGCGCTCAGGTAATGATGGCGGCCGATATAAAAGTATATCTCATGGAACGCGACGCGCCCACTCCTGTAACCGCATTCACGGTCCTTGAAAAGAACGCGGCCGGGGCTATAATGCTTACCGCATCTCATAATCCGCCCTATTATAACGGCCTTAAATTCATCCCCGAATACGGCGGCCCCGCCAATACCCAGATAACCGGCCAGATCGAAGCCAATATCGCGACCATCATGCCTAACGAAAAGATACTTGAAATGTCCATAGAAAAAGGCGTCGCCGCTAAAAAGATCGAAAAGATCGACCCGAGCGAGGCTTACTTTAAAAAGATCCATGAACTCGTCGATTTCGAGACGATAAGAAAATCGAAGATCACCGTCGCCTACGACGCGCTCTACAGCACCGGCAGAAACTACGTGGACACCCTTCTCGCCCAGAACGGCATTAAGACACGTGTAATTCATAATATGCGCGATCCCCTTTTCGGCGGCGGAATGCCAGAGCCTTCGGCCGAGAATCTTACTCAGCTTATCTCGATCGTAAAAGACAACAAGCTCACGATAGGCTTATCGACCGACGGCGACGCCGACAGATTCGGCATAGTCGACAGCCTCGGCGTTTATCTCACGCCTAACCAGGTCATATCGATATTATTCCTGCACCTTATCAAGCGCCGCAAATTCCAGGGGTCGGTCGTGCGGACCGTCGCTACGACCCATCTCATCGATAAGATCGCGGCCAAACACAATATAACCGTCCACGAAGTTCCCGTCGGATTCAAATATATCTGCGAAAAAATGCTGACCGAGAACGTTATAATCGGCGGCGAGGAAAGCGGCGGGCTTTCGATACTCGGGCACATCCCTGAAAAAGACGGTATCCTGGCCGATCTTCTCATGTGCGAGGTAGCCGCGATAGAAAATAAGCCGCTTTCGATCGTTTTTAAAAACATCATGGACGAATACGGCGAAGTTTATACCGACCGCATCAATATCCACCTTAAAAACGACGAGCAGAAGAACGCCATCATGCTCAAACTCAAGGTGGACCCGCCGTCATTCATACAGAACGTGAAGGTCAATTCGGTCAACGATATCGACGGCTATAAATTCACGCTGAAAGACGGCTCATGGATACTCGTGCGCGCTTCCGGGACGGAACCTGTGCTTAGAATGTACATCGAAGGCGTTACGCGCGATATGCAGAGAAAGCTCCAGAAATTCGCCGAAGATCTCCAGAAATAAAATAAATAAAAATATAATAAGAGGTGTTTATTTTGGTAAGAAAGAATTATTTTATTAAAAAAGGCCTCCAGACAAGGTTTATAGGAACAGTATTTTTAATAATAACTCTCATCGTCGTGGTTTTATTCTGCAATCTCTACTTTTTCGGGCTTTTCCTCGCGCAGGACGATCAGGAACAAAAATATGAGACCGCTATGACGAAGCTGCAGGAGGACATAAAGGACAAGCTGGCCGGAAGGCTCGCGCTGCTCGTGTTCGTCAATATAACCATAATCGCGCTGATCTCGCTGTTCTTCTCGCACCAGATAGCGGGGCCGGTCTATAAACTCGAAATGACGCTTCAAAAAATAATCGACGGCGACGCCAGCACGCGCTTCTCCTTCAGGCAGAGCGATAAGTTCGACGAAGTGGCCGATCTTTTAAACGATATGAAGGACAGCTTCGTGGAACCGCTTAAACTGGTTCGCGACATTAATTTGAAGGCTCTTCCGCTCATAGAAGAAGCTATCGCTAAAAAAGACGCTAAAACGGCTGAAGCGGCTCTTTCACAGCTGAAAGAGATGCACTCGCAGATAGCCAATTCCATTCTCGAGATAAAATTCGAGGCGCCCGCGAAGGCTGATGTTGCGTCTAACGATCAGGCGCAGGCGGCGACGGAAGAAAAGAAAGAAAGTTAAGGCTCGATGATAAAAATAGGAGTCTCCGGGATCGCCGGATCGGGTAAATCTTTGTTCTGCGGTTTTTTTAAAAACGATAACGGTTTCGTCCTGGACTTAGACGGCGTGGCTCACGGCATGTATTCGGACCGCGAAAGCCCGGTCTACTGCGAAATAATCGCGGCATTCAGCGCTTTCGTGCCGGACCTTCTCACCGAGGACGGTTCCATCGACCGGAAAGCGCTTGGCAGGCATGTTTTTTCAGATGCCGCCGCCTTGAAAAAACTCAACGGCATATTTTATATCAGGTTTATCGAATATGTCAGAGGCCTCGTTTTGGAGTGCTCGGAAAAGGGATATGACTACTTCGTGCTTGACGCGGCGGTGCTTTTCGACAGCGGTCTTGACCGGCTTATGGACCGGACCGTATGGATCTTTTCACCGCGCGAGATCACTATCGCGAGGCTCGTCGAAAAACGCGGCTGGACCAGAGATTACGCGGAAGGCGTCGTGTCGAGACAGCTTGCGAGGTTCGCCGGAAGCGCTGAAAGATCCGGTTTCGTTATTGATAACGGCGGGAACGCCGGAAAATTACATTTGAATTACCAGAATTTCTTGAAGGAGATAACCAATCAATGAAAAAAAATCTTGCAGTGTTTATGCTTGTGTTAGCGGTTGCCGCCGCTCTTCTATCTTCGTTTGAAAACGCCTTTGCCGCGCCCGACGCGATGAGCGCCGTCAAGTCCATCAAATCGTTTTACTTTAAAGACAATTCCGATTTCGTGGTCGGCTTCAAGGTAAATTCAAAGATGCGCGACATAGCTTTCGAAGGAAATTTCATGTTCCGCCCGCCGATGAATTTCATTATAGACGCGGTCAGTTCCGCCCTTCAGGTCAAGATCGTTTTCAAGGAAGCCGACGGTTTCATTTATCTGCCCGCCGCGAATATGATAACTAACCTCGACAAGATGACGCAGCTTAAAACTAAGTCGATCCAGGTCCCTAAAAATGTCGCCCAGCTCGATTCGAAACTCGACCAGCTGGCATCCGAATTCGAACTTACGGCTTCCGACGAGTCCGCCGATATCATAAAGATCAGCGGAAGATCGAAAAAAGCGAAAGGATCGTTCAACGCCCTGGCCGATAAAAAAACTTTCGAGCTTAAGTCAATAGTCACTTTCACGGCCAAAGGCGTGGAAGAACTGACCATCGAATTTAAAAACTATAAAAAGGAAAAGGTTTCCGAAGCGCTTTTTGAAAGGCCTAAAGGCGCCATCGAAACAAATCTTCCGGTACCGGTTTTTTGATGTTCCGACCGCCCGTGTCAGGTGGGATCCGCAGCGAAAGCCGCGCATGAATCAGTCCGGCGAGCGCCATTAGCGGGCACGCAGTCAATAGCGCCAACGGCCGGCGGTAAAAACTATATAGCCGCAGAATTTTAAGTCCATAAAATAAAAAAGCCCCGTCTTATCAGGCGGAGCTTTTTATTTTATTTACGCCAAGTTGTTTATCGATGTTCTTTCGTTTTCGCGGGGGCTATTCTTTGATCCTGACCTCGGCCGTTTTGGCCGCGCCTTCGTCGGTGACCCTGCCGGACGGTTTATCATCGGCTTTTTTCGTCGTTATCTCAGCCGTGCCGTCCTTCGGTTCATCGAATTTTACGAGAGGTACCTTTGGCGCTTTTGAAATGTTCTCGATGCTTTTTTTCGCCATCGCTACGACCGCCTCGTCAACCTGCATTTTGGCTATCTCGTCGTATAATTTAACCGCTTCGGCGCCCTGCGCGTCATATTCATAGGCCGCGGCCTTGCCTAAGAGCGCCTTGGCCTTCTGTGACGGCGTGATATCTTTTACCTTTAAAAGCATGTCGAATTTTTCAATGGCTTTTTTCGAGTTATAATTTTTCAGGTACTCGTTGGCAGAAAAGAAGAGTCCCGGAACTATCTCGCGGTTGTCGGCGAATCTGGCCTCGAGCGTATCGAGGGTCTTGCGCATATCGTCAAGTTTTTTCTGTTCTCTGTATATTTCGGCGAGCCTGTATAATCCGGTTATATTTTCCGCGTAAAGAGGATAGTCCTCGGAAAGGCGGTTAAGGGCGTCGATCTCGGATTTCATATCTTTGCTTTCACGGTGGATGAAAGCTATTTCGACGAAGGCCTTTGGCGCCAGATAATGCTTCGGGAATTTTTCGATTATTTCCTGAAATGATTTTATGGAATTTGCGCTATCTTTGTCTTTGCGGTATTTCTGGCCGAGACAATACGACGCCAGGGGTGATTTCTGGTCGGCGGACCCGGCGGCCGACAAGTTTTTCAGTTTTTCGGCGTCCATGGCCGTTATTTCCTGGTCGGAAAAAGTTTTAGGGACCGAAATTTCTGGAGTGGCATCGCTTTTATCGTCGGCCTCGGCTGCCGCGCATGATCTTTCACGAGCCGATGGCGTAAGGGCTGAAACCGCCAGACAAAGGCTTAAAACGGATATTTTGATCAAACTTTTCATTTTCAAACACCCCGTATTTTTATCTTTCGCTTAATATATCATTATTTTTCATATAAGGCAATAGCCATGTTCAGCGAATAATTTAGACAGCCGCATTATCGGAAGCCCGACCACGTTAAAATAACAGCCGTCTATTCTTTCCACGAACAGCGACGCGAACCCCTGGATCCCGTAAGCTCCGGCTTTGTCCATGGGTTCTTTGGTCTTTATGTAGCGGTCTATTTCGTAAGAGGAAAGTTTTTTGAAGAAGACGCGCGTGCATTCATGTCCGCTGTGCGAACTTTTTTTCCCGCCGGAAATTTTCAAAACTGAAACGCCGGTCACCACTTCATTGTCGGCCCCGGAAAGTTTCGCCAACATTTTTTTCGCGTCCGCCTCGTCCTCCGGCTGGCCCATGACATGGCCGTCCATAACGACGATAGTATCGGCGCCGATTATTAAAATGTCGCGCCCGGCGTCGCCCTCTAACTTAGAAGCCACTGCCGCGACCTTGGCGGCGGCGAGTTTTGACGCGAATTCGCTCGGGCTCTTTCCTTCATGGGATATTAGTTTTTCATCGAAATCGGATGTTATCACTTCGAATTTAACGCTTAAATTTTTTAATAATTCCTGTCTTCGCGGCGATTTTGACGCGAGTATGACGCGCGCGCCGCTTTCGTTGACGAATTTGAGTTCTTTCATTTTGTCGATCCTATCTGTTTATGTTTATCCGGTTGGGAACTGGCGTTTTTATCGTCAGCCTTAAGGGCAACGCTGACCTCGGATGTCGCTTTCCCGCCGGAAATATTGACCTCCGAAGAATTTTTAGCGGCGAGGTTCACTTCCGCCGTAGATTTTTGTTCCTGTTCGTCTATGCCGTAAATCTCGTCGAGCAGAACGAATTTATAGCCGGCTTTTTTTAATATCGGTATGAGTTCCTCGATGACCTGAAGCGTGGTGGCGTGTATGTCGTGAAAGAGCATCACGTCGCCGCCCCTGACGTGCTTTAAAACCTTATCGAGGGTATAATCGGCCGAATGACCCTGATAGTCCTTGGAGTCAACCGACCACATAACTATATAAAATTCTTCATCTTCGGCTTTGGTTATGTAATATTTCGGCAGGGAGCCGTAAGGCGGCCTGTGATATTTAATGTTTTTAATTCCCGTCGTTTTCTTTATGATATCGTTTGTTTTCAAAACTTCCTTGTCGACCTTTTCGTGACTGATCTTTTTGTAGAAAGGGTGCGAGTAGCTGTGATTTCCGATCAGATGCCCTTCTTTATGGATCTGAACGGCGATCTTCGGATATTCCGCTATCCTCGAACCGAGCACGAAAAACGTTGCTTTTACGTCGTTGTCTTTAAGTATTTTCAATAGTTTCGGAGTGTATGACGGATGAGGGCCGTCGTCGAATGTCAGCGCGACCATCTTGCCGTGCCGCTTGCCCTTTCTGAGTATTCTATTGCCTTTATCGAAGGCGTATGTCTCGGGAAGATCGTCGACGAAGTATTCTTTTATCGTATCTCCGGTTTCGCCGGCATTTGCCGTTTCGGAGGAGGCCGTTTCCTGTTCCATAGCTTTTTCTTCTATGGCGTCTTCGGCTTTGACCTTGCTTTTAAGCGTTTCGAGAAGCTCGTTTTTCTTAGTGTCGCCTACTTTTGCGGTACTTCTGTTTTTTTCGGATATATCGAAATATTGTCCTTCTTTTAAATTCATGGTGTATTCAGGAAAGAGAAAAAATCCGTAATTTCTTCTGAAAAATTGGATCCTTTTAACGCCGGTTTTTGCGTTGTCTTCGGGAGCCTTGAATTCGTTGTTTTTATGGGGCGAGGCGCTGCGTTCATCCGAGACCGGGATTGGTTTCAATGGGAAGTTCCCTTGTTTTCCAGCGGTTTCCAGGTGCGACTTGACTTTTTTTATCATGCCGCGGACCTCTTCGTTGGAATTGAGTTTGTTCGCCTTGAAGTAGCACAAAAGCGCGTTCCCGTATTCACCGCGGTCATAATGCATCTGGCCGTTCTGCATCCAGCTCTCGTATTCCTTTTCAAATCGCGCCTTTAGAGGGCCCGCGTCTGCCGAGCTTAAAAAGAAAGAAGTTACAATGGCGACAAGGAACAAATAAAGCAGAACGGATCTCAAAGATTTCATATAGAATTTCGCTCCCAAAACTTTAAAGCCAGCATGCGCAAAAAAGATCCGCGCTTGCCGGAAGTGTTTAAATTAAATTAGTTAATATATAAATCGTCAAAATAATCGCTTAATTTAAACTTTTTGCGTCCGATTTTATCCGGCGACGACTTTTACATAAAATTCGCGCGTTCTCGGGCCGTCGAATTCGCAAAAATATATTCCCTGCCAGGTCCCTAATAACATTTCGCCCTCGTCAACGATCACCGTCAATGACGGCGAAAAAAATGAGGATTTGATGTGGGCTGCCGAATTTCCCTCGCCGTGAGAGTAGTTAGCGTTAAACGGTATAGCGGTGTTAATGTAACCGGTTATATCGTTCATTACGTCGGGGTCGGCGTTCTCATTTATGGTCACGGCGGCCGTCGTGTGCGGAACGAAAATCGTCAATATGCCGTTTTTAATGGCGCTTTCAGAAAGGGCGCGCTCGATATGGCCTGTGATATTTATAAATTCAACCCTGCGGGTTGTCCTGATCGAAAATGTTTTTAACATAATATTGCCTCAGTGATTTTGAGTTTAGAGTGGAGAATTGAGAACGGAGAGTTTTGGTGGCGCCGCGCTGCGGCGTTTTTTTAGAGCCGGCAAAGCCGGCATTCATTAACTCTCCACTTTCCGTTCTCAACTTTTAACTAATTATTAGAATCTGTCCCACAATTTCTTCGAAAGTTTCATGGCTTCAGCGGCGATCTTTTCTTCGTCGATATCAAGCTTGAGCTTTTTGTTCTGCATGAGGACCTTTCCTGAAGCTATCGTCGTATCTACGGCCGAATTGGCTATGCCGAAGCACAGGTGGCCGAGGAAATTCGTTTCATCGAAAGGAGTCCACGGGAAATAGTCGACGAGTATCACGTCGGCCGCGTATCCTTCTTTCAATATGCCTACGCCTGAATCGCCGAAATGGCGGTTCGCGATCTTCGCGTTATTTATAGCGAGAGTCGACATAACTTCCATGAAGCCGGAATTCGGGTTTTTATCGGCCAGGTGGCGGACCCACATAGCGGCGCGCAGTTCTTCCATCATGTTAACCGTCATAGCGTCGGTTCCAAGGCCTACCGTGATGCCTTTTTTAGCCATAGCGGGAAGGTTGGCGACGCCGACCGCGTTATTCATATTCGACTGAGGATTATGAACGACGGCTGTGTCGGTCGATGCGAGAAGGTCCATTTCTTTAGGCGTGATATGAACGCAGTGCGCGCATATCGTTTTAGGGCCTAATATGCCGAAAGAATCGAGTCTCTGAACGACCCTTTTCTTGAAGTTTTTAACGTTGTAATCCTGGTCGGATTGAGCTTCAGCGGTGTGGACATGGAAACCGGTCTTTAAGCCTGAAGCGGCTTCGGCTGCTTTTTCCATCGTTTTATCTTTTATCGTGAACGACGCGTGGAGCCCGAAAAGCGCCTTTATCTGAGGGTCTTTTTCCTTGTTGCATTTTTTTATGAAGTTCGCGTTCTCGGCGATGCCTTCGTCCGATATTTTCTGGCCGTCGCGGTCTGAGAGTTCGTAGCAAAGGGATGCGCGAAGTCCGACCTGTTTAACGGCTTTGGCTATCGTTTCAAGAGAGCCTGTAACCGCGAACGGGCTTGCGTGGTGGTCGATCAATGTCGTCGTGCCTTTTTTTACCGCGGTTATGAGAGGAAGAAGCGCGCTGTAATATGTGTCTTCGAGCGTGAGTTTCTTGTCGAGCCTCCACCATAAATTTTTCAATACCTGATTGAAATCTTTCGACGGAGCGGCTTTTCCGAGTCCGCAGACCTGCGTCGAATAAAAATGCATGTGGGCGTTTATGAAACCCGGCATTATGACCTTTCCGTGAGCGTCGATGACCTGGTCGTATTTTCCCTTGAATGTTTTATCGGGAGCTATTTTTTTTATTTTAGTTCCTTCGATGAGAAGCGAGTGGCCTGTGAGGACCTTGTTTTTCTCGCCCATCGTTACTATCGTTCCGTTTTTTATCAATATCGTCGTTACTTTTGACATTTAATTATATTCCTCCGTATTTGATATTTTTGCCGTATTTACGATTTTTTTAAATTTGATATGCCGGATCGGATCAGCAGCCGGTTGTTGTCATCCTGTCTCCGCATTTGCCTTTTGTTTGCATTTCCATGACGACGCTTGCAAATGCGCATTGAAAGCCTAAGCCTGCAATACTCATTTTGATCACCGTTACCTTTCGATCCGACATGCCTCCGGCGACGTCAGCCAGATCGCGGTCCACCAATTCCGTGTTTGAATTGAATTGGTCCATGAGTTCGGCGCGGGCTGCCATCAGCTCATCTTTTGAAAAGGCGAATCCTGAAGACCGGCCGAGTTCTATAAGTTTGTCGGCCAGACTTATTTCGGTTTCTTTCTGGTGCGATTGCATAAATGATGCGTATTTATTTTTCAAATTGGGGTCTTTTTGTATTTTGCCGAACATGTTTTTTACGTTGTCTATGCTCACTGTGGAGTCTCCTTAACGCTGATCCGGAATTATTTATGTTATAACGTTAGATCGGCTATGTATATCACGCAGCGTTATTTTTAAAGGAAGTGAGGCAAAAGAAAATATTGATTTTCTATTTGCCTCTTTACCGCTCGTTTATATCGAATTAGTCTTCTTTTAACATCGCGAGTTCTTTTTTCGTGCGGGCTCTCATGGTGATGGCGCCGCAGAAACATTTCTGCGAGCATATGCTGCATCCGACGCATTTTTCGGGGTTCGTTACGGGATAGCCGTTCTTATCGGGAGTAATGGCAAGATACGGGCAACGGCCGCAGTTTCCGCATTTGAGGCAGAGGTCGTGATCGCTTTCGGATATTTTTTTAGTGGGCGTAAGTTCCATGAATCCGGTTATCGGATCGGGAAGCGCTGCGCCGACAAGGTCTTTTACTGATCTGATGCCGCGGTCGAGCATGAGGTGAGATAAACCGGAAGCCAGTTCGTTATAAACGCCTACGCCCTGTTTCATGGCAACCGTGCAGAACTGAACGGTCTTAGCGCCTAATGCGAGGAAGTGAGCCGCGGCTTTATAATCCATGGGACCGCCGTTTCCGGAGACGGTGATGCCGAGTTTGGCGACGTTAGCGAGCGAAAGATTCGATATAGGGGTTACGCCTTCGCCGCTCATGCCGACGACAACCGCTTCGTCCCAGTTCTTTTTGGAGCCTTCCCTGAACATGAGAGTCGGGAATGTGTTGGCAAGCGTTACGCCTGCGGCTTTTTTCGGGTATTTATCGAGAACTTTTTTTATAGCCATCATTATCGGATGAAGAGAGGTGACGGCGGCAGTGAGTTTGAAGAGTTTAGGTATCTTCGGGTTTGACACTTCCATTATCCAGTCGATTATTTTAGCGGTGAGCGCAGCGTTCTGAGATACGATGTCGCCTTCGGTTCCGTCGCCGCCCTGCGGGCAGGAAAGGCTGTATTCGATACCCATTACGCCGGCGTCTTCGAGTTTTTTAGTGTTTGCCTGCCAGCCGGCCTTGTCGCTCTTATCATTTCCGGTTACGGGTCCGCCGGTTGACGCCATCGTGAGTTTGGTCGGGAATTCTTTTATGAGGCGTTTTATTTCTTTGCACACTCTTGTAAGAGAGTGGCCGGAAACGTTATCGCAGTTAGCGTAAGTGTTCGGCGTTACGGCGAACATATATTCCGACGGGATATGGATCGATCCGCCGTCGAAAGCGGTTTTCATTATTCCGCCTGCCCAGCCGGCTTTATAGGCTTTTACCATCTGGTCGTATCCGTCGGATGGCGGAGCGGCCGAGAGGATGAAAGGAGATTCGATCGTTCTTCCGAAGAAGTCGTATTCAAGAGAGACGGGGAGCGGATTCCAGCCCGGAAGAGCGTCGTAGCTCTTGACCATTTTTTCGATCTTCGTCACTTTTTTACCGTTTAAATATTCGTCCATCTGAACGGCAATGTTTTTACCCGCGGCTACGGCTTCAACGACCGTCGTCGGCCCGTTCACGCAGTCGCCCGCGTAGAATATCTTCGGATTTTCAATTTTTGTAAGGCCTGAGCGGTTTCCAATGGCTACGATGACCTGGTCGAAATACATTCTGTCCTGGTCGGTGCCTTTTATCTCTTCGATGTCTTTCAGGCTGAATTTCTTGCCGTTCAACTTAACTTTGGCGGTTTTGATGCCGGCGACCTTTTTGCCCTTTAAAACGATCTCTTTAACTTTTATTCTGCCGTTGACGTCAACGCCGGAATGAGCGAGTTCGAGAAGCTCTTTCTGCGTGAGAGGCATTTCGTTCAATGTTTCAAGCGCGTACATCTCGACCATTTTCGCGCCGTTGTTTTTCGCCGTTACAGCGCAATCCCAAGCTACGGCTCCGCCGCCGATTATTGCTACATTGCCCTTGCAAGCGAATTTTTTAGCGTCCATGAGATATTCGAGAGAGTAAACGGCGGCTTCCTCGCCTTTGATGCCGGGTTTGATAGGAGTCCAAAGGCCTGTTGCCACGCATACAGCATCGAATTTTTTCAGGAGTTCTTTGGGATCTTCGATGTATTTATTCTTGATTATTTCGATATCGCCGCATTTCAATAAAAATTCGATATCGGTTTTCAATATTTTCTTGTCGAGGCGGTATTCCGGTATCGTGTGGCATGCTCCGCCGGCTAACGGTTCAGCTTCGAATACGGTCACTTTATAGCCTTTCTGTGCGAGCATCGCTGCGGTTCCGAGGCCCGCGGGGCCGGCGCCGACGACGGCGACTTTTTTGTCGTTCAATTTAGCTTTCTTGAACGCGGGCATGACCTTGAGTTTTTTAGCCCTTTCGACTATCGTTGCCTGAAGCGACGGGATCTCGATGGCTTTATCGAATTCGAGGTGGACGCATTTAGCCATGCAGTGTTTATCCGGGCATACCGCGCCGCAGATACCGCCGAGCGGGTTCGAGCTCATTATTTCGCCGGCGGCGCGCATGAAATCCTTATCGGATTTGAGTCTTGCGGCCATGATGAAATCGGCCGGGGAACAATTGGCGGGGCACGCAGCTTTACATGGCTTGTCCTCGCAGTATTCGCAGCGTAAAAATTCGGCCTCGAGCTGGGCGTCGGTAAGATTGGGATTGTTTGTGTACATAGAACAGATACTCCTTAACCTCATAGTATTTTATTTAGTTGAATTTTTTTCAAAGCGGGCAGCGTTAATATAAGCAGTCGTTATATTATACCACCACTATATATGCCAAGTCAAAATTTTATTTGATTTTTTTTAAAGAAAAAAGACCGTAAAAAATAGAATTACGATATCGGAAATTCATAACATGATCGTGAAAATAATCACCTTGGATCCGCTATGTTGATGTTTGAAAAGTTGTTTTTAAGTTTTTCGATTCCGTCAAAAAGTTCTTTTAGGTCTCTGTATATTTCATCAACCTCTCCGCCTTTAGGCGAAAAGCTCTTTGACATGGCAAGGTTGGCCATTTTAAGTTTGACTATGTCGAAATAATTTCCCGCGCGGCCGACCTCCATGTCTATCATTTTTATAAGCTTATAGCCGTGCTGATAGGTCAGGAGAGCTTCCTCGAGCATCGAAAGATTTTTCTGATACTCGTTTTTAAGTTCAAAATCCTTTTCGGCCGATGCTTTCAGTTTATATTCATCGGACTGTCTTTTCAGTTTATCGTAATCGACGGAGAGTATCTGTTGTTCTATTTGTGAGCCTTTCTGGCAAAGGGAAAGAAGTTCATCGTATAAGCGCTGAAATTTTTTATCGAGTTCATCGACGATAGATCTTATTGCGTGGTCGGAAGAGAAAGCTTCTTTTATGGCTTCGATCTTTTTAAGGGTTTCGACCATTATGCGCGAATATTTCAGCGTGAGTCCTTCGATACGAAGGTCAGGCCCTTCGCCCCTTGCGGCAGGGTTGGAAACGAATATTTTCAGCCTGTTCCTCAGAAAGAAAAAATAAAAAAGAGAGGCCGCGCCGAAAAGTATAAGCGCCGGAAATATGAGCGCTATCATAAAACGAACCAGTACAAGGATTATAGCGAAAGTTAATATCGTGAAAAGAATTATGTTGATGTCCATCGGCCACCTCATTTTTAAAATTCACCCCATTATATCAAATTTCTCCGCAATATTCAATTTATATAAATCAGCCTCCGTAAGCTTTGATCAACGCTGAAATATTATTTGTTGACATTTAATTGATAATTTTAGTAGAATTAATACAGAAGCATTGCCGCTTTGAAGTCATTTAACGGAGGTCGTAATTTGTTTTCACTCACGATCAGATCAATAAAACCGTCTGTTTTAACAGCTGTTTTTCTTTTTGTATTCGGTTTTTTTGTTTCCGGCGCTTTCGCCTCGGAAACTTCGCAGGTCGGCCTCGATAAAAAGGCGGCGGATAATGTTAAGTCCATAAAAATAAAATGGTTCGGCCACGCCATGTTCCTGCTTGAGCTCAATGACGCGAAGATATTGATAGATCCTTTTTCCGACATCGGTTATCCTATGCCGAAAGATCCG